>JBJEVN010000025.1:3573-18226 GCA_051884385.1 Akkermansia sp. | reverse complement strand
GTGCTTCAGGCGGATGACATTGCGTAGCCCACACACGCTCAACGGTTTTCCTATCCGCTAAGCTAACAGGGAAAACCTCTCTCCCCCCCCCTCCATGAGCACGCGCCGCGCCATCACCTTCCGATGCCCCGAAACCATCATGCAAGCCGTCGAGCACATCATGCTGGATCGCGACCTCGACCGCACTTCCGTCATGAAGCTGGCGCTCTACCTCCTGACCGCAACCCTGATGCGCCCGGACATCAGCGAGAAAGACCTCTGGCAGCTGGTGCGCTGGCTGGAGACTCAGGCCCCCGAGGGCATGCCCTCCTTTGCCGCCTTCTGCGAAGAGGAGTGAGCTACAAGCGGCTCCGCTCCCGCATCCGATCGAGCGCATCCCGGCCCCGATCTGCTCATTCCGAGCCACACGGAGCTTTGAGCGCACTCGTATTTTTCGGCGGGAGGCATTGATGACAACGCATCTCTTGGGGGCGAGAATGCATCGCATGCTCACCCGGCCCGGCTTATCCTTCTACTACCTCACCTTTATCCTGTTGAATCCTCTCGAGCTGCTCGAGGCAAGCCTTCATACGCTCGATAACTTCCGAAATCCCCTCTGCATCGGAGGATATTTGATTCACGCTCTCCGGCTTAGGTAAGACCTGTGGGATGGTTCATTTGATTTGACACCGTTCTTCATAGGTAAGGGCACTTCTAATCAAGCCGTCATTCTTCATATCAGCGTCTGAAAGAGTCGGCCATCATACAACACATAACCCCATGCGCTATTTTTGCTCATTTGGGGGCTATGTAATGGACTAATGCCCCTGTTTCAGCGGCATTTCTACCTCAAATTCATGCCACAGGGCACAGTTCTCCTGATTGTTGCAGAATACAAATACGGCATCAAAAGGTTTCGGGAAAGATTTTTTTGATAATTATGTGTGATAATGGTTCTGAATTGATTGATTATCAATTTATTGCAAAATCAGCACCCAACAAAGAGAAGAGCGTTAAGCTCTACTACGCTCATCCTTTTTCATCGTTTGAGACACACTCTCAACAAGACGTGGATTGTATCGCGGAACGGATGAATCGGTACCTTCGCCACATTTTTAACGGACGCAGAGCTCGCCGGATGGCGCGTGCAGAAAAGCTCCATTGTATCACATTGAGTGCCTAAAATGACGTTTTTTCGCCTTGTCGCATTGAGTCTTGCCATTCAGCTTGGAAACAGCCCCTCCCCTGAAAATCCTCCGTGTACGCGGCGTCCCCTCAGCAGATGATGCCGATGCGGTCGAGCGCATCCGCACGGCGCAGCAGCTCCTCGGGAGCCAGCTGCCCGCGCAGCAGGTCGCGGTAGAGGGAGACGAGCTGCTCCGCGCGCTCGGGGCTCTCCTCCAGCAGCTCCACGCGGAAGCGCCCCAGCCCGCAGCGGCGCATGCTCGCCGCATAGCGCGCGGCGCTCTGCGCTTTGCCGTTGAAGAGCGTGTTGCGGCAGCCCTCGTCGCTGCGCAGGTAGTGCATGGCATGGGTGCGGTCCATGACCCGCACGCGATGGTGCTCGCAGGGCTGCCCGCAGTCCTTGAAGCTGTGGCCGCGCGACAGGAAGCTGCAGAACACGCAGTGCTCCGTGTGGAACATGGGCATGTGCTGGTGCAGCGTGAGCTCCAGCTGCGACCCGCAGCCCGCCGCCAGCAGGTCGGCCAGCTGCTGCGCGTCCAAATCGTAGGCGGCGGTGGAAAACTGCATGCCCCACGCCGCCCAGAGCGCCACGCTCTGCGGGTTGGCAGTGTTGAGCGAGAAATCGCCCGCCATGGCTAGCCCGTGCTCGCGGCACCACTGCGCCGCCCCCAAATTGCGCACCAGCACGCCGTCGGGGCGCGCCGCCGTCAGGTACTTGAAGTAGCCCCCCTCGTGCGGTTTCATGATGCGCAGCGTGGCCACCCAAACGCTCAGCTCGGGGAACTGCGCGCGCAACTGCGCCGCCAGCTCCTCCAGGCGGCGCAAATCCTTGATATCCAGATACACGCGCTGCGCGCCCGCGCGGGCGGCGGCAAAGGCCTGCGCCTCCTCGCGGCAGAGCACGGAAAGCTCACAGCACTCGGCGGGAGCCACTCGCCCCGACGGCGCGAGCTCCGGCAGCGGCGATGACTCGGCAGGCACCGCGCTCGGCACACCCAGGCGCTCCACCAGCTCGCGGCGCATGCGGTTGAGCACCGACAGCGGCATCATGAGCCCGGGCTCCACATCCGCGCGGCAGCGAGCGAGGCGGTAGCCCGTGCCGCCCAGGCGACCGAACTGCTCGCGCAGCTGCTCCTCCGTCAGCGCATGCTTACGCGCGCGCTCCAAGGGCTGCCCGCTGCGCACCGTCAGCCCGCGGCACTGCAGCACCAGCTCGCCGCCCAGGCGCCCCTCCACCGCCAGCTCCAGCGGCACAGCGCCGAGCGCGGCATCGGGCGCAGCCGCGCGGCTCCACGCGGCATGCAGGCGCTTGTTGAGCGCGGGGTCATCCGTTTTCCACAGCAGCATGCCGGGGCGCACGCTGCGCCAGTCGATGCGGCTGCCCTTGCCGTGGAAGTACAGCCGCCGCCCCTCCGCGCGCCAAATGCGCCCGCCCTGCTCCTCGTTGCGGTCGCGCCCGGCATCAATCACAAAGCCATCGCCCGCCGCCACGGGCGGCAGTGCCTCCCCCTCCAGCTCCACCCAACCCTCGCCGCAGCGCGCAATGCGCCCCATCAGCAGGCCGCGCTTCTTGCCGAAGCGACCGTGCGTCAGCAGCGGGTGATCCGTGCCGTCGAGCCAACCCGTGGAAAAGCCGCGCGAAAAGCTCATCTGCATCGCGTAGAGATCCGCCGCGCGGCGACGCGGCTCGATGCCCCTGCCCCGCAGCGCCGCATCCAGCGCCGCGCGATACGCGCGCACCGTCGCCGCCACATACTCGGGCGTTTTCAGGCGCCCCTCAATCTTGAAACTGCGCACCCCCGCCTCCAGCATCGGCGCCACGCGGTCGTAGGCGCACAAATCCTGCGGCGAAAAGAGGTAGCGGCGCTCGCCCAGATCGCGCAGGCGCCCGTCGACTTCCAGACGGTAGGGCATGCGGCAGGCCTGCGCACAGACCCCGCGGTTGGCGCTGCGCCCGCCAATGCTTTCGCTCGTCAGGCACTGCCCGCTGTAAGCCACGCAGAGCGCGCCGTGGCAGAAGCATTCAATGGGCTTGGTTGTAGCCTTGGCACAGGCGGTAATCTCGCGCAGCGAGAGCTCGCGCGCCAGCACGATCTGCTGCGGGTCGAGCAGCGCATCGACCAGCCGCACCGCCTCGGGCGAGCTGATGGTCATCTGCGTGGAGAGATGCAGCTCCAGGCGCCAGCGCCCCGCCCGCCGCTGCCGCGACACCAGCTGCGCCAGCCCCATATCCTGCACAATCACCCCGTCCACCCCCGCGGCATCCAGCGCCGCCAGATAGCGCAGCGCCTCCTCCATCTCCGCCGGGAAGATGAGCACATTCATGGTGACATAGCTCCGCAGCCCATGCGCGCGCAGGTAGGGCACCAAGCGCGGCAGGTCGTCCAAGCTAAAATTGTCCGCCCGCATGCGTGCGTTAAAGCGGTCGAGGCCGAAGTAAATCGCGTCTGCCCCATTGGCCACGGCCGCACGCGCGCAATCCCAGTTGCCCGCGGGTGCCAGCAGCTCGGGATGGGGGAGCGGGGGCTTGTCGGAATCCGCGCTCATGGCTGCACGTCTCCGTCGGCCATCCCCATGATGCGCGCGCGGTCAAAATCCGCCGGGCTCAGCACCACATGCACGCGGTCACCGGGGCGAATCTGCCCCAGCAGTGCCGCCTCGCGCCGCTGCACAAAGGCCACCGTCTCCTTGCCGTTGGGCAGTGTCGCGTGGAAAGCCGTCGGCGCAAAGCGCTCGCGAATCAGCGCCACTGCATCAATGTACTGGGAGGGATAGTAGTTCATCATCAGAAAAGGGAGCGCAGCCCCGCCTTGATCAGCTGCTCGGCCGCGCGCTGCACCGGCGCGGCAGGCGCAGCAGCTTCCGTCGGGGCCTCCGCAGCGGGAGAGGGCGGATCTGACGGCGACTGCAGCAACTGCTGCACGAGCTGAGCGGGCGCCACGGCAGCCGCCGCGGGAAGCAGTGCCTGCACCAGCGTGCTGACGCGCACGCTCAAATCCTCCTCCGGCGCCTCCAAAGTGCCGCTCAGGTTGATATTCAGCCACCAATAGCCGGGTTCCTCCTCCGAGCTGCGGAACAAACGCCCCAGCAGCTCCTGCTGCGGCAGCGCCCCGAGCACCGTCTTGGGCAGCCCCACGCGCAGCGTGCCGCCCAAGCTGCCGTCCGCCCTCAACAGCACATGCCCGCGCAGCAACAGGCGCCCGTCTGCCGAGCGCACATTCAGATCATCGAACAGCCAGGCGTCCTGCACATGGCGCGCCGCATCGCGGTAGGGGTAGCGCACGGAGCACTCCGCCCGCTCCAGCTCCAAGCGGCGGTAGGGGTACGCCCCCTCCACCGGCACGTCGGCCAAGAAGGGCAAGTCGGTCAGCACCCCCTGTTGCAGCGAGAGTTTGCCTTCCGCCGCCGAAATTCCCGCCGCCGAGCCGTTGAGCACCATCTTGCCGAAGAGCTCCCCCGACACCCGTTGCTGCCAACTCTCGCTCAAGAGGCGCGCCACGCTGGCCTTGTTGAGCGTCAGGTTGGCCGACCAGCGCCCCGAGTTCTCCGCGAGCTGCGCCTTGAGCCGCAGCTCGCCCGGGGAGAGCATGATGCGCGCATCGCTCAACTCGGTGCGCTGTGCATCCCGACGCAGCAGCGCCGACTTGAGACTTGCCTCGCGCAACACCTCCCAAGGACAGTGCAAACGCCCGTTTTCCAACTGCAACTGCCACCCCCCCTGCGGACGAGGCATCGCCGTGGCCGAGCTGTTGAGCAAGCGGTACTCCTGCCCGGCGCGCCGCAGGCAAAGATCCGTGTTCTTGCACGAGAGCGCATCCACCCGGTAGGAGCGCGGCGTAAACATCGACACCATGCCGGCGCCCGGCGACGCCGCGACACTCGGGGCAGAGGGCTTCGTTTCCACCGCTGCCGCAGCTTTCTTCGGCGCTGCGGCGCGCAAGTCGGGGCGGCGCCACTCAAACACCAGCTCCCCATCCTCCGCACTCAGCGTGCGCACATGCACCCCACGGCGCAAGAGTTCCCCGCGGTCATACTCCATGCGGATGTCGGCAAAATGTGCCGACCGGAGCGCACGCGCGTCCTCCACCTGCAAGCCCTCCACGCTCAGGGAATCGCCGTCGAGGGTCACATTGCTCTCCAACGCCAAGCGCTGAGCCCCCAGCGCCTGGCGCCCCTGAGCCTCCAGCAGGGTGCGGAAGCTATCCCCCTGCACAAAAGCCAGCATCTGATACCAAGCCAGCAAGGTCAGCAACCCCAGCCCCGCCGCCAGCACCAGCAGCCACAACAGCACACGCCGCCCTGCCCCGCCGCCGTCGCCGCGAGCCCCGAATAACCTTCCCTTTTTACGCCGAGCCATAAACCGATACGCACCTCCGCGATTGTAGCGGCGCGGTTGCCCATTAGCAAGCACATATTGCGATGTCCTCAGAGGCGCTGCCGCCCCTCCAGCGCCCGCATCAGCGTAATGGCATCCGCATGCCCCGGTCCCGCGCCGGCGGGCATCCCCTGCGCCAAGCGCGTGGTGCGGCAGGGCAGCGCCGCCAGCTGCTCCGCGAGATACAGCGCCGTCGCCTCACCCTCCACATCGGACCCCAGAGCCAAAATCACCTCGCAGCCGGGGTGTGCGCGCACCCGCTCCAGCAGGCGCTCCACGCTCAAATCCTCCGGCATCACCCCGTCCAAGGGCGAAATACGCCCGCCCAAACAATGGTAGAGCCCGCGGTAACAGCCGCAGCGCTCAATGGGCAGCACATCCGTCGCCTGCTCCACCACGCAGAGCAAGCCCGCATCGCGCGCCGCATCGCTACAGGCCGTGCAGCGCGCGCCCGACTCGGCAAAAAAGCCGCATTCGGGGCAGTACCCCACGCTGTCCGCCGCGCGCGTCAGCACCTCGGCCAGCCGCCGCGCCTCGCCGCGCCCCTGTTGCAGGAACCAGAGGGCGAGCCGCTCCGCCCCGCGACTGCCCACGCCGGGCATGCGCTTGAGCGCGGCAATCAGCTCCAGAACAGCTGCGGGATAATCCTGCGTCTTCATCCCTGCACCCTGCGTCTGCGCCGCCACTCCTGCAACTCCACCCCCAGCCAGCAAAACAGAGCCGTGAGCAGGGGCGGTGCCATGTTGAGCACGCCGCCCCAAAACAAGCACAGCAAGCCGGGCAGCGCCAGCGCCGTCAGCGCCGGAATCATGATACTGAAGCGCCACAGCGCCCGGCGCTCATGCAGCAGCACCGCACTAAGATAAAGCGCCACCGCCACACAGAGGAGCAGCATAGCGCCCGGAGACAGCAGCGATACCTGCACCGCCGTGGCATCCATGTAGAAGGGATTGCCCGCCAGCAGGCGAATTTGCTCCCACTCCAGCCGCTCCATCAGCCCGGCCAAACCCAGCGCCACCGTCAGCGCCACCGCCGCCGCCGCCGTGCCCAGCAAGCGCAGCCACAGCGCATCCCCCGCGCTCAGCGACCCGGGCGCGGGAAACAGGCGACGCAGGACAGCGCGCAGATGCGGGGGAATCGTCATCGGAGGAGGGAGAAACGGCGGCAGCGGGGCTCGGAGGAGCCGCTGCCGCCGCCGTTGAACGCCGTCTGCCGCCTCAGGCGGTGAAACGCTTGACAATCAGCGAGGCATTGTGACCGCCGAAGCCGAAGGAGTTGCTCAACGCCACATCCACCTTCATGGAACGGCCGACATTCGGGCAGACATCCAGATCGCACTCGGGATCCTGATGGAAGACATTGATGGTCGGCGGCACGAAATTCTCCTCGATGGCCTTGACGCAGGCCAGCAGCTCAATGCCGCCCGCCGCACCCAGCAGGTGCCCCGTCATCGACTTGGTGGAGGACACCACCAGCCCATTCTTGGCGTGCTCGCCGAAGGTGCGCTTGATGGCCTTCGTCTCGCAGATGTCGCCCACGTGGGTCGAGGTGCCGTGCGTGTTGATGTAGTCCACTTCCGAGGGCTGCAAGCCGGCGTGGCGCAGCGCCATCTCCATGCAGCGGCTGGCGCCCTCGCCCTCGGGCAGCGGAGACGTCAGGTGATACGCATCGGCCGAGAGACCGTAGCCCACCAGCTCGCAGTAAATCTTGGCACCGCGCGCCTGAGCATGCTCCAGCGTCTCCAGCACGATGACACCCGCGCCCTCGCCCATCACAAAGCCGTCGCGATCGAGGTCGTAGGGGCGCGACGCCGTGGTCGGGTCGTCATTGCGGGTGGAAAGCGCCTTCATGTTGGCAAAACCCGTCAGCCCGATGGGCTGGATAGCCGCCTCCGCGCCGCCGCAGATCATGACATCGGCGTCGCCGAACTTCATGATGCGCCACGCCTCGCCGATGCAGTGATTCGCCGTAGCGCAGGCCGTGGAAATGCTCATGTTGGGACCGCCGAAGCCGTACTCCATACTCACCAGGCCGCTGGCCATGTTGGTGATCATGTAGGGGATGCAGAAGGGGGACACGCGGCGGGGACCGCTCTTCAGCATGGCCGACAGGTTGACGCCGTGGATATCCAGACCGCCGATACCGGAGCCGATCATGACGCCGACGCGGTTCTTGTCCGTCTTCTCGGGGTCGAGCCCGGCGTCGTCCACCGCCATGACGGCGGCGGCCATGGCCAGCTGCTCAAAGCGGTCGCAGCGGCGCGCCGTCTTGGGATCCTTGCGGAAATACGGAGTAGGGTCAAACCCGCGCACTTCACCGGCGATATGCACGGCGTAAGGAGCGGTGTCGATGCTTTCGATGCGGCTGATGCCGGAACGGCCGTTCTTCATACCGTCCCAAGTCTCCGACACCGAATTGCCGAGGGGCGAAAGAGCACCCATGCCGGTGATAACAATGCGAGGTTCAGTCATAGTAGTGACTCCACGATAGCGGTCAGACAAGTTGAAGTCAAGTCAAAAACAGCTTTCCGAGCGGAAGAAGGGCAAGAAAAACACCCCGCGCATGCTTGGCGGGGCAACCACGCGAAAATCGCGTTCCGGCGCCGTCTTTTCTACTCGCCAAGCCCCTGAGATTGTGCTAAGTTATCCGCGATTCGACACCATTCGACAAACTATGCTCTCTATCCGAATCAAGAGAATGCTGTGTTGTGCCCTGCTGCTGCCGGCGCTCTGCCTCCTCTCGGCACAGGAAGAAGAAGCTGTGGCGGAACAGACTCCCGCCACGGAGGAAGAACATGCGCCCGCCGTCCCCGAGGGCGCCACCGAGGCCGAAGTCAAGGCCGCCGAGCTGGCCGCCGCCGAGGGAGTCACCGAACTCACCCCCGAGGAGAAAGAGGAAAAGCTCATCGAGATCGCTCGCAACCCGGAGACCGCCCCCCTGCTCACGGCGCAGGAGAACGTGCGTGTGCTGCGCTCCGAGTTCGACGCCAAGCTGGCCACCCTCGAGGAGCAGTGCGGGCAGCTCACCTTCGAGCAGTACAACCTCTTCATGCGCGCCTCCAAGGCGATGAACGTCAAAGAACTCGCCGCCTTCATCCGCGAACACGACGGCAAGAGCGCCGCCGAGGTGCTCGAGCACATCCAATTCCCCCCGCCCAACTGCCCCGCCTGCGCCGCCACCCTGCTCAAGGGACACACCCACGCCCAGGGCGGGCACAACGCTACCCCCGCCTGGCACCCCCACTGGACCGACAACGAGCCGCAGTTCAGCCGTTTCCCCATCCCCCTGAAGACCTACGCCGATGCCGAAGCCGGCATGAGCCTGTGGCAAAAACTCGTCCACCGCGTGCAGGTTGACCCCTTCAACCTCGCCGCCTCGCTCATCTTCCTCTTCGCCATCATCCACACCTTCCTCGCCCCGCGCTTCCAGCGGCTGGCGCACACCCTGGAAGACGCCCACCGCCGCAAACTGCGCGAAGCCAAGTTCAGCATCCTGCACCCCGAGCAGCGCGTGCCCGTCTCCTTCGCCAGCACCATGTGCCACTTCCTCGGCGAGGTGGAAGTCGTCTTCGGGCTCTGGATCATCCCCTTTGCCCTCGTCTGCCAGCACTACTACAGCATGGATGACTTCCTGCGCTACATCGACCACGACACCAGCTTCACCGAGCCGCTCTTCGTCGCCGTCGTCATGGTCATCGCCTCCTCGCGCCCCATTTACCGCCTGGCTGAAAACACCCTCAAATTCGGCGCCGGCATGGGCGGCGGCACCCCGGCCGCCTGGTGGCTCTCCGTGCTGTGCATCGCCCCCCTGTTGGGCTCCTTCATCACCGAGCCCGCCGCCATGACCCTCGCGGCCATCCTGCTCTCCAAGAAATTCTACCAACTCAAGCCGAGCATGGCGCTGCGCTACGCCACCATCGCCCTGCTCTTCGTCAACGTCTCCGTCGGCGGCACCCTGACCCACTTTGCCGCGCCGCCCATCGTCATGGTCGCGGGCAAATGGAACTGGGACATGCTGCACATGTTCTCCCACTTCGGCTGGAAAGCCATCGTCGGCATCGCCCTCTCCAACGCCATCTACTTCCTCTGCTTCCGCAAGGAATTTGCACGGCTGGCGGAGGTTCAGCGCGTCAACAGCGCCTACGACACCCGCGTACCCAACACCTGGGAAGACCGCCAGGACATCATCCCCGTGTGGGTCTACGTTGTCTCCATCCTCTTCCTCGCCTGGACTGTCTACTTTGCCCACCACCCCGCCATCTTCATCGGCGGCTTCCTCTTCTTCCTGGGCTTCACCATGGCCACGCCGCAATACCAGAACGCCTTCTCCATCAAGGTGCCGCTGCTGGTCGCCTTCTTCCTGGCCGGGCTGCTCATCATGGGCGGCGTGCAAGGGTGGTGGATGCAGCCCGTGCTGCAAGGGCTTGCGGAGCTGGGTGCCGGCGTCACCATGGGCATCGCCAGCATCCTGACCGCCTTCAACGACAACGCCAGCGTCACCTTCCTCTCCAGCACCGTGCCTGGGCTGCAGGAGAGCATCAAGTACGCCGTCGTTGCGGGCGCCGTCACCGGCGGCGGGCTCACCGTCATCGCCAACGCCCCCAACCCGGCGGGTCAGGCCATCCTCGGCAAATACTTCAAAGGCATCAGCGCCCTGCAACTCTTCCTGTGGGCTCTGCTGCCCACGCTCATCATGTTCTGCATCTTCAACTTCATCCACATCGGCGAATAATTTTTCGCCCCCTATTCGGGGCGCGCGTCGGAATCACGGATGAAGTTTTTACTCACCAAACGCCCCCAAAGAGCGGGGGCTCGCGGACGAGCGCCGCATATTAACAATAAGGCTTCTTATACTCATTAAACGCCAAACCTAAAATGTTTACGGGACTTGTAGAATGCACGGGGAAAGTGATGGCGATGAACCCCGTCGCGACAGGCGCGCGCGCCGTCATCGACATCCCCTTTGCCGGCGAACTGCAGCTTGGGGACAGCGTCGCCGTCAACGGCTGCTGCCTCACCGTCGACCGCATCGAGGGTGAACATGTCGAGTTCGACCTGCTCACCCAGACCCTGCGTGTCACCTCGCTGGGGCAGCTGCAAGCGGGCGACCTCTGCAACCTCGAACGCGCCATGAGCGGCAGCGGACGCTTCGGCGGGCACTTCGTCATGGGGCATGTCGACACCACCGGGCGCGTCACCGACATCACCCCCATCGGGCAAGACCACCGCGTCAGCATCAGCATCCCCGCGGCATACAGCCGCTACACCATCGACAAAGGCAGCATCACCATCGACGGCGTCTCCCTCACCATCGCCCGCAAAGGCGAAGACGGACTGCTGGAGTTCTGGATCACCCCCCACACCTGGCAGCGCACCATCATGCACCGCTACCGCATCGGCAGCATCGTCGACATCGAGGTCGACATGATTGCCAAATACGTCGAAAACTTCTTCGCCGCCCGCAGCTGAAGCAGCGCGCCGCCCCACCGCGCCGAAGCCCGCCGCTGCACCGGCACAGCAAAAGCCGCGCCCCGACAAAGGGACGCGGCCTGTTTGTTGGCAAACAGCGCCACACGCGGCATCAGAACGCCACATGCACACCCGCATTCACACTCTGCGCCGTCTCATCCGAGCGCGTCTCCAGAGCATAAAACGCGTTAAAACTCGTGCATTCATCCACAATCAGGAAGCCCCCCGCCCGCAGACTGAACGCATGGCGCCCCGGATTGCTGCCCCGGCGCTTATCGCTCATCCCCATCACCCGGCGCCGCACCGTAGGCTCATCGCGCACAAGATCACCCACATACGCCAGCGTCAACTCCGGCAGCAGATAACATGTACCACCCAGCCCGATACACTGACGCAGGCTGACCCCGGGCGTCACACTCAAGGTCTGCATGCGCCCATCCTCATAACGCGTCGTCACCGCAGCGCTGCGCTCGCTGAAAGCCTCCTGCTCCACCCGCGTGTAATCCACACCGATAAAAGACTTCAGCGTCACAGCCGAGGCAAGCGGCACCTCCACACCATACTGAGCCCCCACACGCAACGCTTGGTCCTCCCAAGAAGGCGAAGCCGTGCTCCCCGCCACACGCGTCGTCGCATCGTTCTCCGTAAAGCCATAAGCCACATAACCCGTAAGCCAACGGGCCGAATGCTCCCGGATGCGCACATACTGCCCGTGCAGGCTGAACATCGTCGTCTCCTGCTCATCGCGCACCCGGTCACTGTCCGCTTTGAACGTACCCTCCGCATAACCCAGCGAAACACCCACACTCAGCGAATCAGTAAACCCATGCGCCACGCCCACGACCGCGCCCCCGCCATGGTAGCGGAAACCGTGCGCACCGCCCATATCCTCAAACGAGCCCAAACCGCTGAGCCACGCGTGCGTCTCCCCCGCGCTCACAATAGAAAGCTGCTGCGTACTCATCTCGGAAAAATCCTCCAAGAGACGCGCACTGCTCTGCATCGTATCCGCGAGCTCCGCACCGTTATCCGTCATCAGCGCCGCCAGCAGCGCCTGATTCACCGTAGCCGTCAACGTGCCGGAGCCATCCAAGGTCACATTCTCCAGAATAGCGGCATCCACACCCGTGAACTGAATCTCCGCCCCCGCGAGCGCCGCCGTCAACGCAGCATCACCGGCATTCGTCGCGCCACTCACATCCATCAACGTCAGCGTCACCGAATCCGGCTGCGCATCCAGCAGCTCCATCAGGAACGCATCGCTCGCATCCAACTTCAGCGTCAGACCATTCGTAATCGTCAGATCACCCCCGTTGAACACCACCGTAGAATACGTACCCAGCGTATCCGTTGCCCCCTGTGAAGCCCGCAAACCATCCAGCGTAAACTCCAGCGTCGAACCGTCCAGCACCGTATTCCCCGTGTACGTCATGCGCCCCGGACTGTTGCCGATGTGCATCGTCGCATTCGTCAAGCGGCTCGAGCCGATAAAGGTACCATTGCCGCGCACGCTTGCCCCCTCCGCAACCGTCAGATCACCCGTCAGCGTGCCATTGTTCGCAAAGACCGAGCCGGCAGAGTTCAGCTCCACATTGCCCGCAATCTCACCGCGATTGTCCAGCGCAGCATTGGCGGCACTCAGCTCCACATTGCCCTGAATGGTGCCATAATTATTCAAGGCACTGTTCAGCTGAATCTTCCCACCATCAGCCACCTCGAGCTCCGTCTGCGAACTCACATCCAACGTCCCGGTGTTCACCGTCACATTCGCAACATGGTAACTCGCGCCACGCAGCTCCACGGCATTACCCCGCATAAGCAAAGCCGCCCCGGCAACATCATCTGACGTGCCCGCGATGCTGTAACCCAAGGTACTGTTACCCAGCAGATCCATCGTCTGCGTGTCACTCGTCACCAGCGTGCCGCTCTGCCCGCGCACATTCTGCGTATTCAGACCATCCGACACTGCCGTAGCATCCACCGTACCGTTGCCGGAGCCGAAATCAACGTAATTCTTATCCTTGCCCAACTCCGTCACCGCCCCATCGGAAACAATGGGGGTATTATCGGGCTCCACATCGGGCACCGAAAGATCCACCAAGAAAATATCGTAGCCCCCGTTCGGGTTCACGCGAGAAACAAACTTACTGTCGCTCAACAACTCCGCATGGAATCCCTCATAACTGTAATCATCATTATCCCTCCATTCGCTCTCCCAGTAGGCGGAATAAGCAACCAGCTGGTGGAGATCTCCCTGCACATCGCCCACCGTCATGATAGCAACCGAGGCATCCGGCTTCAAAAAGCCCTCTCCCCATCCCTCCTCCGTTTCCATAGCATTGAAGAAACTCACCGCCGTCTTGCCCGCAACATTCAGCGTGCCGGTGACAGTCAGATGAGGAACCTCAATAATCGACCCATTCTGCCGCACATCAAACTCCAAATAATTTTCATAAGCATCATAGGGCAGCGAACCCGAGCCGACATTCAAAGTCAGATTGCCTTCCACAATACCACCACCACTTTCGAGACGCATCCGATTCCGCGAATTGATCGTCAGCGTATTGACAACCAATTTAGTGTTCCTCCCATAAAGGACATATTGAAAGTGAGAACGGCTATCATCGAGGGTGGCCGCGCTCAAATCCATAGTCCCCCCCATGACATCAAACCACACATCGCCCGTGATCTTCCCCTTGATTTTCAGCATAGCGGCATTGCTCTCAATATCAACGTTGGAAAGCGCCACCCCTTCCTCAATGGTCAGAGAACCGCCCGATGCATAGATATAGCCTCTGTCCAACTCAGGACCGCTGAGACTCGCGATGGTCGCATTACCGCTCAGAGTTGCGGCGTTACCGCCATTCCATTGCAGCGCCCTAGAGCTCAAGTCAAGGGTTTGAGTTACCGTGAGATCTCCGCTGACCGTAGCCCACTGCCAGTCTCCACTCGGATCCGTGTCCCAAATATTCCCGGTGCTGATATCCGTAGCTGCCTGGGACAAGGTCGGCAGCATGGCAAAACAGGCAACCAGCGCAACGCGCAAAGTGTGAGGAAGATGAAGTTTCATAGTCGTATCAATACCGTCTCGTGCGGTATCATCAGCATAAGCATTCCGCATGCTGTAGTTTTCGTGCCCTCTGATATTCAATATTTTATGAGAAACTGTACCGCGGGAGTACTCAGGGGGAAAAGATGCTTATCACCTAAAAAACCGTTTTTTGCGTTTTTAAGTTGACTACAGCATGCGGAAACCTGAACCATTATCCCCGCGCACGCGGGGAGGAAATGGGGGAAAGAGGAGCGCATGCGGGCTCCTGTTCCCATCTCCACGCCCAGAGCCGACGCCCAACAAACGGCAGAGACGACAAGCAAGAGAGGCGGCACCCTAAGGGGCACCGCCTCTCCACATTCACAGTTGGTTCAATACGAACGAACGACTATCAGGCCTCGGGCGCAGGAGCGGGAGCCTCTGCGGGAGCCGCCTCGGGAGCGGGCTTGCACTCGGGACGCGGCCCCTTGGGGCAGCCGCACTTACCCTCGGGGCGCGGGCCCTTGGGGCAGCAGCCGGGCTTCCCCTCAGGACGCGGCCCCTTGGGGCAGCAGCCGGGCTTCCCCTCAGGACGCGGCCCCTTGGGGCAGCAGC
>JBJEVN010000025.1:0-3473 GCA_051884385.1 Akkermansia sp. | reverse complement strand
CGGGCTTACCCTCAGGGCGCGGCCCCTTGGGGCAGCAGCCGGGCTTACCCTCGGGACGCGGGCCCTTGCCGCAGCGACCCTCGCCGCGGTGGGCGCGGTGGGCCGCACGCATCGCCTCCTTCTCCTGCTCGTCCAGCTGCCCGTCCTTGTTGGTGTCAAACTTCTCCAGCATGCGGGCGCGGAACTCAGCCTTCTGCTCCTCCGTCAGCTCGGGGCGCTGACCATGGTGGCGGCGGCAACCGCAACCGGGCTGACCGGCCTCGGGAGCGGCAGCAGCCTCCGGCGCAGGAGCGGGAGCAGCGGCCTCGGGAGCAGCCTCCTGAGCAAACAGGGGCATCGCGGCGAACAAAGCAATCAGAATCGACTTTTTCATATATGTATCAGTGTTTCTCGTTTTGGGGATGCAGGGGGGAGCCATCAGCGCTCCCCTCTGCCCCTGAGAACGCAAAAAAAAGCGGCCATCTACACCCCGGCGAAAAAAAATGAAAAATTCACGCGCGCAGCTCCACCCGCCGCAGGTGCTCCCCCTCATGCGTCAGCACCAGCCAGCGCGTTCCCGGCGGCATCAGCCCCCCGTCGAAGCGATCCGCCCACTCCACCAGCAGCACCATCTCCCCGCGCAAATACTCATCCCACCCCAGCCCGAGCGCCTCCTCGGGCGCGCGCATGCGGTAAAAATCAAAATGCGCCACCGGCAAACGCCCGTCCGCATGCTCATGCACCAGCGCAAAGGTCGGGCTCGCCGCCGGCTGCGATGCCCCCAGCCCCTCCAGCACCCCCTGCACCAAGTGCGTCTTGCCCGCTCCCAAATCCCCCACCAGCCCCAGCACATCCCCCGGCTCCAAAAGCTCCGCCAAGCGCCGCCCCAGCGCCACCATCTCCCCCTCACTGCGAACCAGCATCCCCTCATCGGAGAAAATTTTTTCCGAATTGTGCATCTTTGTGTGAAATTTTTCTTGCCAAACAACGGCGCGCAGCTATAATGTGCCAGCCCGCCCGCGCGGGTGCAACCTCAAAATCCGAAAAACTATGGCATACGCAGTAATCACCACCGGCAACAAGCAGTACCGGGTGAGCGTTGGTGACGTGCTCACCATCGATCGACTCGCCGGGCTGGAAAACGACGGCACGACCACCTTTGACAAAGTCCTCCTCGTGGAGAACGAGGGCGCGACCAAGGTCGGCACCCCCACCGTGGAAGGCGCGAGCGTCACCGCCAAGGTGCTGGATGCTGCTGCCCGCGGGCCCAAAGGCATCGCCTTCAAGTTCAAGCGCCGCAAGGGCTTCCACAAGAAGATCGGCTTCCGCGCCGCCCTCACCAAGGTTCAAATCACCGCCATCAACGCCTAACCCCTAACACCTAAGACAAGTCATGGCACATAAGAAAGGTCAAGGTTCCGTCCGCAACGGTCGCGACTCCCGCAGCAAGCGCCTCGGCGTCAAGAAGTTCGGCGGTCAGGAAGTCATCGCCGGCAACATCATCGTGCGCCAGCGCGGCACCAAGTTCCACCCCGGCAAAGGCGTGGGCATGGGGCGCGACTACACCATCTACTCGCTGGTTGACGGCCGCGTCTTCTTCGATCGCGAAGGTCGCCGCGTCAACGTAGCGCCCGAGGCCTAAGCGCCCGCGCATCAACTCTTTTCCCAAGGGGCATTCTCCGCACGGAGAATGCCCCTTATGTTTTGCGGCTCATACCCCTGTTACCGCTGCCGCAATCGCATGCAGCTGCCCGGCGATGTACGCAAACTCCCGGTTCAAATCCAGCGTTTGCACCTCCAGTGAAAATCCATCCAGCTCCAGCCGCGCCTCTGGTTGCTGCTCAGCATCCGTTTGAGCGTACAGCAACATACCACTCACCTGACGCTCGGGGTAGCGTCTGCGGTAATTGTCAACATAGGTATACAACTGATACAAATGGGCGCTGTGAATCGTCCCCCGGCCTCCGCGGTAGCGCTGCAAGTTGTTCTCGTAGTATTTGGCATCAATAATCAGTGTACGGCGTCCTGTATGCAGCATCACATCAGCATGCATGACAGGCAACTGCTCCGGCCTCTCCGCCGCGAGCATCCAGCGAATATACGCTGATTCCGCATGCAACGCGGGGTATTCCTGTCGGAAAAAATTCAAAATAAACTTCTCGTAAAGGCGGTGCTTCTTTTGGACGTCCAAATAGCGTTGCAAACGAAGTTCGCCATCCTGAGTGGTTGGCAGCAAGCCCTCCCAAATGAGTTGGCATATATTCAACAGCATGCCATAACCCGAGCTGCTGCGCGTTGCAAGCTGCCGCCCGCGCAGGGCGGACGGCGGCAAGGTGTCCACTCTGCGGAAAAAACGCAGTAAACGCCGCAACTCCCGGTGGAGATCCGGTCTGAGCTCCTGCCGGAGGAGCAACAGCATCGTGGACTTCAGCACTTGGTTGGGAAAGCAATTCTCATCATACGCATCATACGCGCAAACAAGCTCCCCTCGGCACACGGAAAGGCTGCGAAGTGATTCACCCATGAGCATCCGTCCACGCGGACAAGATGTACTCTCCACCATGGGGCGATAGTCACGCGCCAAGCCCCGCTTCAACTGCAGCGCTACGCCTTTGACAAGAATGCTCGCCAGCAGCTCCTGCGCATGAGCAAACGTCTCTGTGGCACAGCGATGATAGGCATCACCGCGCAACTGCACAAAGGCATAGGCGAGCATGTAGTAGATGTTGCGGATAGGAATCATCCCTACAAGCATTGAGAAAGACGCTCAGCCCATTCCTGAACCCGCTCCGGCTCATCGAACCAATACTCTTCAAGCTGGGGAATCAATTCATGATTCACCACAGCCGCCAGTTGTGGCTCCAAGGCTTCTTCCAAACGCAGCCCACAGAAAAAACTGTGTCCTATACGGAAGCCCTTGTCGAGACATTGATTCAGGCTCTTCACCGTCTCCACCAAGCGGTTCAGCGCACGGCTGCTGGCGGACTCACGCCAACGCGTAAAGCCGGCTGAATCAAACGCGGGTTCGAGCTCAAAAAAGGCAAAACGACGACGCAAAGCGAAATCCAATAAAGCCAAACTACGGTCGGCAGTATTCATCATGCCGATGAGGTGCAGGTTCTCGGGAATCGCAAACTCCTCGCTGCCGTACATGAGCTGCATACGACGACCGCGATAACTGCTCTCCAACAGCACAAACAGCTCACCGAAAATCTTGTTGAGATTGCCGCGGTTCATCTCATCAATGATGAAGAAATAAGGGCGCTCGGGGTCTGCAGCCGCCTGCTGGCAAGATTGATAAAACGGTCCTTTTTTCAGCTCAAATCCCTGACCGTTCGGGCGGTACCCCAGCATGAAATCCTCATAGCTGTAGCCGGCGTGAAACTGAATCTGTCTGATGCGCGAACAGTCCTTGCAACCCATGAGAGCCCACGCTAAACGCTCCGCACAAAAAGTCTTGCCGACACCGGGTGCCCCCTGCAGAATGATATTCT
>JBJEVN010000024.1:0-3839 GCA_051884385.1 Akkermansia sp. | reverse complement strand
TGCAGTGACTCACGGCGTCTTTGTGCCAATCGCAGCCTGACGGGCTCGTATGTAATCGGGAGTTGTTCGCTCGCGTGGGGCGTGTCGACATGCCGCACCAAACGCCCGGAAAGTCCCAATTGAGCGGTTAGGGTTTCCAAACGGGAGTTGCGGTCGTTGCGATTGAGCAGACACAGGAATTGCTTTTCGAACAGAATGCTGAAGACGCAGCCGTGGAAGGAGCTGGTGATCACATAGTCGGCATCACGAACAAGCCCCAAAAATCCCTGCGGACCCACATGGCGAGCGTTGATAAAACCGCGTTTCAGTACATCGCGCACGGAGCCGATGCGCACGATGCGGAGCCCTTTCTCCCTGGCTACGCGGCGCACATAGGCATCGCTGCCGGGGAGGGAATCCAAAATGGAGAAATAGAGCAGATAATGCCGGTACGGTGAGTCCTGCGCCACGGATTCCCAATCAGCGCGCTCCAGCAGCATCGTGGGATCGAGCACCAGTGGAGCCTCGCGTTGCAGATGCTTGCGAATGAGCTGTTGACCGGATTCTTCGCGCACGGAGAGGTGGGCGATGTCGGCAATGAGGGGCATATAGCGCGCTACTTGTTCCGGGGTATACTCGCTGACACCGAAGCTGGGAGCATAGGCAATTTTTCGGTGGCTCGCGATGGGAATGTCAAGGAAGAAGCTGGTGTCTCCCTCGCAAATTTGCGGGTGCCAAACCTGATCGCTTCCGGTGATAATCGCATCGTACGCAGCGCATTCCCGTTGCAGAGCCGGGCGGCTCATGCAGGGGGCCGTGCGCCCGAGCAGGCGTTGCGAAAACTCGCGGAAGCGGCGATGGCGGGTGCGATTAAAACAGAGGCTCAGGATATTGTTGCGCAGCGAACCGAGCAGCGCACGCCCACTCGCGCATGACCAATGGAACAGCCCGGATTCTCCAATGGTGTTGCCGTCCAAAACCGCTGCCCGGTGCCCCAGTTTCTCCACAACCTTGCGCAGGGCATAGGCTTGCAGTTGGGCACCGTAATTTTGGGAACGATGGTAGGTGATGATGCCGACATTCATATTCGTGCCCCTTACTTCTCTAAGGATTTGAGGGTCTTTTCCAAAGACCCGCTGTTCTTGAGGTCGAGGCGGCGGCGGATGAGTCTGAGCCACACCGCCCACAGGAAAAAGATATGGCGCCGTTTGGAGTACCAGGCTTCGATGAGATAATCGACCAACCGTGCGGGAAGATAGCGATAGAGAGTGCCCAAGTGGGTGCTGAGGGAGATGGTGCGGTACGCGGCTCGGTTGCTGTAGATGCGGGGATTATTGGTGAGGGCGGTGCGCCAGCTGATGGGGGTGGAGTCAATGCCGCGGCATTGCCGGATCAGGGCGCGCCCCTGCTCGGTGTTCGGGAGAATGACCGATATGCCGAGCGGATCGTATTCCTTGGTAAAGCGGTAGGCCCATAAATCACCAATGGTGAGATCACTTGTGCGCCGGATGTTGCAGAAGCGGCATTTGTAGCAGCTCGGGCGGAAACAGAGTTCCGCCATAAACGCGTGGTAGAATAAATTGTCGGCGCGGTCATCGATAATGACCTCGTCCTGCCCCTTGCGGATGGTGACAAAAGAATCACGCCCCCTCCCGCGGGATTTGGCGCGGAAAGAGACCATCGCCTCACCGCCGTTCAGCGTTAGGTGACGCTCCATTAGCTTGTAGGACGGTACACCGTGGCATACAATGTCGACGGTGATGAGCTGGGGATAGCTTCGCCCGAGGAAGCTGCGCAGAGCGTTGCACTGACAGGGGGTGCCGGAGAAGAGAACAAAACGACCGGCGCGCAGGCATGATTGCACATAGCGGTAGATGCCCCTGGTATCGCTTTGGGCATATTTGCTGCCCTGAAGAGCGCGCAACTCGCCGATGCTGTCGACGGCGCGGTGGCGGATGACATCCCCCTCGCAGACGGCACCGACGACGATTCCCCCTCGGTCGGTGATGACATGCTCAGCCAGGGCGCGGAAGATGCCGCCGCTGGTGCTGTGGCGGCGTATCTCCGGATCGCGGGCGTATCCTTTGAGCGGCTGCTCGGCGGGGAGGGGGGCGAGTTCATTGTGCCGCACTTGGTGGCAACGGCGTTCGCAGAGCTTGCAGCCGACACAGCGCTCGGCATCTACCTGCGGCATCCAAAAGCCGTTTTCATCGATGCGGAAGCTGATTGCTCCGTGCGGGCAGGAATCGGCACAGAGCATGCAGCCGAGGCAATCTTCATATCCGGCGAGTGTGGGAAGCGATGGCATGTTTCAGTTGTTTTAGACGGTGTAGAATCCGCACAAGGGGGCAGGAGATGCGAAGTGGGAATTTTAGGGCCCAATCCTCAATGCGTTGCATGCGATTTGCCGGAGCTGCCAACGGTAGCCAGCACCGGTGAGTCCGCAAAAAATCCCCGATGGCCGAGGTGACAAACGACAGCTCCCTGTCCGATTGCAACAGGTCGGAAATAATCCCTCGAAACGTCTTGATATACATGCGACGGGTATCCGTCAAAAAGCGGACAGAGGGGCGATCTTCCATCAGCGCCATCGCTGCTTCCCAATTCCACTCGGCGACCTGCTTGGACTCCTCGAAACTCCGTTTGCGCATGCTCAGCCCCCCGGGGTGCGGGTGGTAATGGTAGTGGCATGCGTGGACGACACTCATGTTGCGAGCATAGCGGAGGTAGTGCAGGGCAAAAAGACGATCCTCGCTCAGGCTGCAATCTGTCCGAAAGCGCAGGTTCCGTTGTTCAATGATGCTGCGGCGGTATAGCTTATTACACACATAGCCGAACATGGACCATTGGTTGATATCGGAGATGCCGTCCGGCACCGCGCTTCGGTCATAGCGGCGTGCCTCCGGTGTCTTGCGGAGCGCTTGCCCGCTATGCTCCTCAATGATTCCCTGAAAGACCAAATCCGTAGCATCATCCAGCCCGGAGACAAAAGCATCCAGATAGCCCGCATCCACATAATCATCGCCATCGACAAAGCAGATAAAATCCCCCCGGCTGCACTCTAGCCCCCGGTTGCGGGCGGCGCTGACGCCGGCGTTGCGCTGGTGAATGACACGCAGGCGGGAATCCCGAGCGGCATAGGCATCGCAGATGTCCCCGGAGCGGTCGCTTGAACCGTCATTGATCAGAATCAGCTCGAACTTGCTGTAGTGTTGTGCACACAACGAGTCGATACAGCGGGGAAGGAGATGCTCGCAGTTGTAGACCGGCACAACGATGGAGATGAGGGGAGGCATAAATCAGGCGGAGGAGCAGCGCTCAGGCGAGGAGGTAGAATGAATGTGTGTGGTGTGGACGCATGTGCGGCGTGGTGCGAGTGTCCCTAGCCCCGCCGGAATCACTCTATCATATACCCCCTCGTTTCGTGAAGAATTTTCAGCGTTCTAAGAACAGAAAATACCGCTCGGGGGACAAGCGGGCGTTGTCGCGCAGCCCGAGGGGAGGTCAGTCGGAAGCGAAAAATGCGCGGGTTGCGGGAACTTTAGCGGGGGATACTTGAAACCATGCGCGGGATGTGCTAGAATCGAGCCGCCCATGAGCGAGGAAGCCGAGATTCCCATCTACAAACAGACCGATGCGAGCCCCCTGCATCGCATGTTCGGCAATTACTATCTGGAATACGCCTCCTATGTTATTCTCGAGCGCGCCGTGCCCCACATCGGTGACGGGCTTAAGCCCGTGCAGCGCCGCATCCTGCACGCCATGCAGCAGATGGACGACGGGCGCTACAACAAGGTGGCCAACATCGTGGGCGACACCATGAAGTACCACCCGCACGGCGATGCTTCCATCGGCAGCGC
>JBJEVN010000023.1:0-177732 GCA_051884385.1 Akkermansia sp. | reverse complement strand
GACCGTAATTTTGAGGCATCCAGTTTTCGGTGACCGCTTTTTTTGAGTCAATACGACAATACTTCATTTTAGGTATTCGCTGTTATACAGCGGAGCCTTTTTGCAGGCCTGGCGAGCATTGTGAGCATGAACAATTTGGCGAGGGTATCGCTTTACTAACTCTGCAAACAAGGTTTCCTGCAACGGCTATTCGGTGCCGTATTTGATGTTGAAACTTACAGTGCCGTGCGCATGGGCATCTTCGGTGAATGCATTGATCTCTGCCGATGAGGCGTGGCAGGGGAGGGGGCACAACCATGGGGAGGCTGCAAGGGACATGCAAAGGGGGAAGCGCCGTTCGCGGCGTTTCCCCCTTTTGTTTCGTGTTGTGTGTCGGACGATCAGAAGCGGCAGCCCAAATCGATGCCGAAGGTGAAGAGGAAGTGGTCGACGATGCCGGAATCGTAGGCGCGTTCGATTTTGCGTGCATTGCAGCCCGACCAGGAGCAGCTGCCCCAGGGGGTAATGTAGAAGCGCCCGTCGCGACCGACACTGCCGCCATGCGTGTACAGCGGCAGGGCAACCCGGATGCGGTAGGCATCCACACCCTCCACGCCGGCTCCCCAGTAGCCCACCGAGGGGGCAATGCCCGCCGAAATCTCCACATCCGATCCGATGACGGGTCCGTTAAGCACGTTGGTGAAGCGGTAGCCCAGCTCGGCATCAAAGTAGCTGCCCGTGAGCCCTTGGAAGCCCCAGCCCCAGAGCGCATGGCCGAAGAAGCCGCGCTGGCGGTCGTTGTAGGACAGGCTCAGGTTAAAATCCTGCGCCAGACGATGCGGGCAGTCGCCGCTGGCATGGGCAAGGAAGCCCTCCGCGCCGCCGTGGCGCAGGCTGTAGCCGATCTCTGCCAGCAGGTTCGGGAAAATCTCCTTGCCGATGGCATAGTCGAAGCGCACAAGGGGGGTGTCGCCCAGCACATCCTCGGTGTCCCAAATGTAGCCGAATTCGCCGCCGAGGCGTTGCTGAATGCCGAGACCGAAGAGATTGCGGTTGGGCAGTGTCCACGAGCCGCTCAGCGAGGAAAAGCCGTGGTGCGTGAACATGTTGGTGAAGCCCATGCCGCGCACCGTGTAGTTGGAGCTGTAGGCATTGAGGTTGACATAGCTCACGCGGTCGGAGGAGACCGGAGTCACGGGGGCGGTGTAGGGCACGGCCGGGGCTTGGTAGCCGCCGTTGTAGTTCGCATCGTAGCTGATGCTGTCGTAGGTGATGTCGCCGGCGGGGATGGCGGGGGGAAGCTCGGTCGCTGCAATCGGCAGCGCGGCAAAAGTCAGTAGGCAGGGGGTGAGGCGCATGGGGTGATGATAGCGTTTGTGGTGAAAAAGACAAGCTTAAAGCACGGGGCTTACCAAGCCCGCTGCCACTCGATGCGGTTTTCCGGCTTCCAGAATTGCTCGAGTTGGTAGAAGCTGCGGGTTTCTTCGCCCATGACATGCACCATGACGTCGATATAGTCCAGCACGGACCAGAGCGCTTGCGGCGCGCGGTCTGCGTACACGGGATCGAGCCCGTGTCGTTCGTACACATCGTGATCCACATCGCGCAGTACGGCGCGCAGGTGCGGCACGGAGGTCGCGGTGCAGACCACGGCAAAATCCGTCAGCGAGGAGGTGCCCCGCAGGTCGTAGACGGCAATATCGGTGGCTTTGGCATCATCGGCGGCGGTCGCGCAGGCGACGGCGAGCTCTCGGGAGGTCATAGGCAATCAGTGTGTGGGAGGTTGTTCGGTGGGGGAGTCCGTTGGCTTCGGCGTGTTGTCAACGGGAGTATCCTGCCCGGCAGCGGGCTCTTCGGTCGGGGCTTCCGTGGTTTCGCGGGGCGGCTCCGGCTCATCGGTCGGCAGCTCGGGGGGCAGCTCGCGCACGGGGGGGGCGCTCATCGCACCCGTTTCCAGCAGCTCACTCACCTGCTTGCCGGTCAGGGTTTCGTATTCCAGCAGCGTGTCGGCAATGAGCAGCAGGCGCTCCTTGTTCTCGCGGATGATGTTCAGCGCGCGTTCGTAGTTCTCGCTCACAATGCGCTGCACTTCCTCATCAATCAGCTGCGCCGTGTGCTCGGAGAAGCTGCGCCCCTGCGCCAAATCGCGAGCCAGGAACACCTCGCTGTGACCGCTGGCGTACTCGACGGGACCGAGCTTGGGGCTCATGCCGTAGACGCACACCATCTTGCGGGCAATGTGCGTGGCCTGGCGGATGTCCATGCTGGCTCCGCCGGAGACATCGCCGAAGATGACCTGCTCGGCGCAGCGACCGCCCATCGCCATGACAATGTAGTCGTGCAGCTCGCTCTCGTACTCGCTGTGCTTGTCCTCCTCGGGCAGCATCATGGTGACACCCAGCGCCGGACCGCGCGGAATGATGGTGACCTTGTGCAGGGGGAGGGACTTGGACAGCTTGGTTTTGAGCAGGCAGATGGCGTGGCCGACCTCGTGGATGGCGGTGTTGCGCTTTTCTTTATCCGTGATTTCCAGCGAGCGGCGCTCGCGCCCCCAGCGCACTTTTTCGCGCGCTTCCTCCAAATCTTCCTGCTGCACGGCGGGGCGGTTCTTGCGGGCGGCGATGAGCGCGGCCTCGTTGACGAGGTTGGCGAGTTCGGCGCCGGAGAAGCCCGTGGTGGCGCGGGCGATGGGGTTGAGATCGACCCCGTCGGCCAGCTTCACCTTGCGGGCATGCACCTTGAGAATCTGCTCGCGCCCGGCGGCATCGGGGAGGTTGACCGTCACCTGGCGGTCGAAGCGCCCGGGACGCAGCAGGGCGGGGTCGAGCACATCCACGCGGTTGGTGGCGGCAATGACGATGACATTTTCGTTGGCGGTGAAGCCGTCCATCTCCACCAGCAGGGCGTTGAGCGTCTGCTCGCGCTCGTCGTGCCCGCCGCCGACGCCGTGTCCGCGGTGGCGACCGACGGCGTCAATCTCGTCGATGAAGATGAGGCAGGGGGCGTGTTTCTTGGCCTCGGCAAACATGTCGCGCACGCGGCTGGCACCCACGCCGACGAACATTTCCACGAAGTCGGAGCCCGAGATGGTGTAGAAAGGCACATCGGCCTCGCCGGCGATGGCGCGCGCCAGCAGGGTCTTGCCCGTACCGGGAGGACCGACCATCAGCACACCCTTGGGAATGGTGCCGCCCAGATTGCGGAACTTTTTGGGGTTGCGCAGGAACTCGACGATTTCCCACACTTCTTCCTTGGCTTCGGAGATGCCGGCGACATCCTTGAAGGTGACGTGGTTCTTGGAGGGGTCGAGCAGGCGCGCGCGGCTGCGGGCGAACTTCATGGCGCCGCCGGGGCCGCCGCTTTGGGCGCGGAAGAGGAAGAAAAGCAGCAGCAGGACGACCGCCAGCGGCAGGAGATTGATGAGGATGTTGCTCCAGGTGTTGTCCTCGGCGCGATAATCGGCGTTGTTGCCCAGCAGCTCGCGCACGGCATCGCCCTGGAAAAGGCGGTTGAAGCGGACGCGCACCGGCTCCACGTCGCGCGGTGTCACCTTGTCGGTGTAGGCTTTGCGGTATTTGCCGATGATGACGTTGTCGCCGTTGTTCAGGTGGTAGATGGCGGCGCTGCCGGGGAGGATGCGCCCCTCGACCCCCAGCCGCTCAAAGGCTTCGCAGCCGGCCAGCTTGTCGGCCGTCTCGACGGCGGGTTGGTCCATCGCCGGCGGGGTGGAGGTGATGCCGAAGCGGTTGCAGAGCGTGCGCAGGGTTTCAGAATCGGTGTAGGGGAGCACGAAGGTGCCCTCCTGATAGTTCGGTTTCTTTTTGTAGAGGTAGGCGGTGAGGGTGCTCTCGCTGCCGGCATCGTTGGTGGTGACTTCGATGGGGTAGTCCTTGGGCTGCGTGGTCACCACCAGCCCCTCGCGGTAGTCCTTGGTGAAGGCGTCGAGCGTGATGCTGCGCGCGGGGCTGCTCATCGAGCCGTCAAACACGAAGGCCACCAGCAGAATGCCCGTGATGACGGCCATGAGAATCATCACACCCCAGTTCGGTGAGGAACCGGGCTGCGGGGGGGAGGAAAAAGGGTTTTTCTTGGGGGGAAGCGGGGGCATGGTGTGTCTATTGCGATTATAAGGGCTGCACGGGTGCAGGGGAAAACCCTTTTTGAGGCATGCGGGCGAAAAAGGCTGTCAGCATGGGGCGCGATCAGATGAGGTGCCCCATGCGGTCGCGCTTGGTTTCCAGGTAATGCTTGTTGTCGGCGTTCGGCGGGATGCTGATGGGCACTTGCTCCGCGATGTCGAGCCCATGCCCCGAGAGACCGACGATTTTGCGCGGGTTGTTAGTCATGAGCCGCAGGTGGCGCACGCCGAGGTCGCGCAGAATTTGGGCGCCGACGCCGTAATCGCGCAGGTCGGGCGGGAAGCCGAGCTTCACGTTGGCATCCACGGTGTCGAGCCCCTGTTCCTGGAGCTTGTAGGCGTGCAGCTTGGCCGAGAGCCCGATGCCGCGCCCCTCTTGGCGCAGGTAGAGGATGATGCCGCCCTCGGCCGCTACGCGGCGCATGGCGGCGTGCAGCTGGCTGCCGCAGTCGCAGCGGCGGCTGCCGAAGACGTCGCCCGTCAGGCACTCGCTGTGCACGCGGCAGAGGATGGGCTTGTCGGGGTCGATGTCGCCGCGCACGAGGGCGAGGTGCGTCTGCCCGTCCACCTCGCTGTGGTAGGCGTGGCAGGTGAACTCGCCGAACTCGGTGGGGAGCTTGACCGTCTCCTCGCGGTACACGAGTTTTTCGGTGTGCTGGCGGTGCTCGATGATCTGCGCCAGCGAGCAGGCCTTGAGCCCGTACTGCTTCTGGAAACTGCCCAGCTCGCCCAGGCGCGCCATGGTGCCGTCGTCTTTCATGATTTCGCAGCAGACCCCCACGGGCTCCATCCCGGCGATGCGCAGCAGGTCGACGGTGGCCTCCGTGTGCCCGGCGCGGCGCAGCACGCCGCCCTCGCGGGCGCGCAGGGGGAAGCAGTGCCCCGGCTGCACGAAGTCGTCGAGCGTGCTGCGCGGGTCAGCCAGTTTCATGGTGGTCAGCGAGCGCTCAAAGGCCGAGATGCCCGTGGTCGTGCCCTCCTTGGCATCGACCGAGACGGTGAAGGCGGTGTGCAGTTTCTCGGTGTTGTGCTGCGCCTGCATGGGCAGCCCCAGCTGCTCGATGCGCTCGGGGGCCATGGGCACGCAGATGAGTCCGCGGGCGTGCGTGGCCATGAAGTTGATGTTCTGCGGGGTGGCAAATTGCCCGGCGCAGATGAGGTCGGCCTCGTTCTCGCGCTGCGGGTCATCCGTGACGAGAATCAGACGCCCGAGCCGCAGTTCCTCGATGACCTCGGGCAGGGGGGAGTAGATGATGGGGTCGCTGCCGTCGGCCACGGGCACGCTCGCGGGAGGGGCGGGCTCGGGCTCGCGAGGCAGCGCGACCCCGCCCTCTGCGGCATCGCATTGGTTGATGAAGTCGCTCATGTCAAAGACGCCGTTCTTCGCGTGGAACTCAATGTGTTGCATGGGGAATCAGTGTTCGTAGAGGGTGGGGTCGGGCGCGCCGGCGGCGGCAAAGGCCGCCTTGCGCTCGCGGCAGGTGGCGCAGAGCCCGCAGTGGCGCTCGCCGCCGCGGTAGCAGGAGTAGGTGTGGGCGTAGTCCACCCCCAGCCGCAGCCCCTCGCGCACGATGTCGCCCTTGGAGGCGCGGATGAAGGGGCGCAGAATCTGTAGGCGGGCGTAGGTGCCCAGCCGAATGGCCTCGCCCATGGCGCTCATGAACTCCTCGCGGCAGTCGGGGTAGATAGCGTGATCGCCCGAGTGTGCCGCGATGACGATGCCCTCCGCCCCCTCGCTCTCGGCAATGCCGGCGGCGATGGCCAGGAAGATGCCGTTGCGGAAGGGAACGACGGTTTGCCGCAGGTTTTCGGGGGCGTAGTCCCCGGTGGGGATGGCGTCCGCACCGCTCAGCAGGGCGCTGGAGAGGTGGCTCGCCGGGGCGCTCAGGTCGAGCTCGATGTAGGGAACGCCCAGATGCTCGGCCTGCCAGCGGGCGCAGGCCAGCTCGCGTTCGGCGTGGTTGCTGCCGTAGCGAAAGGCCAGCGCGCAGGTGATGCGGTGCTCGGCGGCGGCGCGGTGCAGGGCGGTGGTGGAGTCCAACCCGCCGGAGAGGAGGACGGCTACATTCATGGTGACTTCGTTCAGAGGGGGCGGTTCTCGGGGTGGTGCTCGGCGGTGCAGGTGAGCCGGATGCCCCCGCGCGCGCCGAAACGCCCTTCGACCTTCATCCACGCGGGCTGCACCGCCGCCACGAGGTCGTCGAGGATGCGGTTGACCACCTGCTCGTTGAAGGCCGGGTAGTTGCGGAAGGAGGCGAGGTAGTACTTGAGGCTCTTGGTCTCCACGCATTTGTCCGCCGGGCTGTAGGTGATGCTCATCTTGCAGCTGTCGGGTTGCCCCGTCACGGGGCAGAGCGAGGAGAACTCGTCCGTTTCCAGCCTTACTACATAGGGACGCCCCGGCGTGCGGTTGGGAAAGGCTTCGAGTTTGGCCTCGTCGGGGCTGGAGAAAAAGGCGGTGTGCCGCCCCAGCATCGAGATGTCGTTGCTCATGGTGTGTGCGGAAAATCAGAGTTTGGTCAGGCTGTAGCCCTCGCGTCCGTCCTTCATGCCCCAGCCCAGCTGCGCCAGCTCGGCGCGCAGGGCATCGGCGCTTGCCCAATCCTTGGCGCAGCGGGCAGCCCAGCGCTTGTCGGCCAGCGCGCGGATGTCCTCGGGCACCTCGATGTCGGCGTCGGGGTCTGGCAACTGCAGCCCCAGTGCCTCGGTGATAACGCGGAACGCGCGCCGGAGTTCCGTGGCCTCCTCTGCCGAAAGCCCCTCGGGTTTGATTCCCTTGATGGCGCTGAACACATGGCCGAGCGCCTCCGGGGTGTTGAGGTCGTCTTCCAGACTGGCCCAGGCAGGTTCGAAGATGCCGAGGGCGGGGCGCTGCTTAACCAGCTCGCGGTAGCTGGGTTCTTTGGCGCCGGACACTTTGGCGAGCGCCTTGTCGAAGCGTCCGAGCTTGTTGAGGGCGCTTGCGGCGTCCTTCAGCCCGGCGAGGGTGAAGTTGAGCGGGCGGCGGTAGTAGGCGCCCGCGAGGAGGTAGCGCAGCGCGGCGGGGCTGTGCCCCATGCTCTGCAGCTGGTCGAGGGTGTAGAGGTTGCCGAGGCTCTTGCTCATCTTGGCGCCGTCCACCAGCAGGTGGGTGATGTGGAACCAGTGGCGCGCGCTCTCGCCGCCGCAGGCACAGCGGCTCTGGGCAATTTCGTTTTCGTGGTGCGGGAAGATGAGATCCACGCCGCCGGAGTGCAGGTCAAAGGTGTCGCCCAAGTACTTGTGGCTCATGGCCGAGCATTCGAGGTGCCAGCCGGGGCGCCCCTCGCCCCAGGGGCTGGGCCAGAAGTTGGGGCCGTCCTCGGGGCGGCGCGCCTTCCACAGCACAAAGTCCGCCACGCTGTCTTTGTCGTACTCATCGACATCGGCGCGGGTGCTCGCCGTCTTGCCCAGGTCGAGCGTCTGGCGGTCGAGGTGGGCGAGCCGCCCGTATTCGGGGTAGGAGGAGATGCGGAAGTAGACCGAACCGTCCTCGCTGCGGTAGGCATGGCCGCTGTCCATGAGGCGCTGCACGATGTCGATTTGCTCGGCGATGTGGTGAACGGCGCCGGGCTCCACATGCGGCGGCAGGCAGTTGAGCGCCTTACAGTCGGCGTGGAATTTCTCCGTCCACTGCGCGGTGTACTCCGCGAGGGGGATGCCCTGCGCCTGCGAGTTTCGGATGGTCTTGTCGTCCACATCGGTGATGTTGCGGACGTGCTTGGTGCGCAGGCCGCCGAGCTCGACCACGCGGCGGAAGACATCCTGAATGACAAAGGTGCGGAAGTTGCCGATGTGGGCGGCGGCGTACACCGTCGGGCCGCAACAGTAGAAGCGCAGCTGTTTGCCGTCTTCCGCCTGTACGGGTTTGAGCGCCCCCGACTGTGTATCAAAGAGATTCAACATAACGCCCGCCAGTATGAGCGCGCGGGCTCGCGGCGTCAAGCCTTCCCTGTGTCCTATTGCGCAGTGCAGGCTCGCGGGGGACGAACGCGCGGCAGCCCCCGCATCGGGGAGCTGCCGCGACGGAAAAGAAGAGCGTGTTGCCGAGAGGCTCTCAATGCAGCTTGGCGAGCAGCGTGGGCTGGTCGAGGATGCTCATGTAGGGGCGGTGGTCGATGCCCGAATCCAGCAGATAGAGGGTGAGCAGTCGCTTGACGATGGCGAGAATGCGCTCCGGCTGCCAGGGTTTTTCGATGTAGTTGTCGATGTGCCCGTCGTTGATGGCGTTGATGGTGTCGGCGTGGGTCGCCTGGCCGGTCAACAGCACCTTGCGCGTGTGCCTGAAGCGGCGATCGGCGGCCACCTTGCCCAAGAGCTCGGTGCCGCTGGCGCCGGGCATCACCTGGTCGGAGATGATGATGGCCACATGGTCGCCGGCCCGGTCGATTTGCTTGGCGAGGGAGAGGCAGTCCTCCACCCCGGAGGCTTCCTCCAGACGGACGAGCGGCGTGAGCGGACGGAGGTCGCGCAGGACGGAGTCCAGCACCTCCTGCTGGTCATCAACGCAGATAATGTTGATTTGTTCCATAGTGTGTCGTGGGATAAAAGCGGTTGTTCGGCTGTTCCCCATCCTAGCAGAGGCGGCGCGCAGCTGCAACGAAAAAAAGGCGCCGAAAGCCGCAAAATTCGCGGGCAGGGGGTGTCAGGTCGTCGTGGCGGCGGGCTCCTCGGTGCTCAGGGGTAGGTAGACGGCAAAGCAGGTGGCCTGCTCATCGCTGGTGAGCTCGATGCAGCCCTTGTAGCTGTCGATGACGCGGCGCACGATGGCCAGCCCCAGCCCCAGGCCGAAGTCGAGCCCCAGCTTCTTGGTGGTGAAGTTGGGTTGGAAAATTTTCTCGCGGATGCCCTCGGGGATGGTCGGGCCGTTGTTGGTGAAGGAGACGCGGATGTAGTCGGTCGGCAGCAGGCGCAGACCGTCGGCGTGGTACAGCTCGGCGCGGATGCTCAGGGTGGGCTGCTCGGTGCCGCCCTGTTCCATGGCATCGCAGGCGTTTTTGATGATGTTGGTCCACACCTGCACCAGCTCGGTGACATCGGCGGTGATGGGGGGCAGGGCGGGGAAATCGGTCTCGAGCCGGATGCGTTTGAGCTTGTTGGTCAGCAGGTTCATCGCATCGTTGAGCGATTCGACGACATCGGCATCGGTGCTGCGGGCGGAGTTGCCGCCGCCCAGCATCTTGACGGAGCGCACAATGCCCGTGGCGTGGCGGGCGGCAATCTGCATGTCGCGCAGGTCGTGCCCCAGCTCCCAGAAGCGGTAGTTGCTGCGGAGATTTTTGAGGAATTTGCGGTCGAGTTTCTTCAGCTCGGTCTCATCGGGCGCGATGTGTGCCAGCACCTTGGCGGCATCCTGCGTCCAACCCAGGTCGCGCTCGTAGCGTCGCGCCGTTTGGCGCAGCTCGGCGGCGGGGGTGAAGCTCTTGTCGATAAAGCCGAGGGTGAAGAGTTTGGAGTTGAGCGGGTTTTCCTCTGCCAAGCAGTAGGTGAGCTGTTCGGCGACGAATTCCATGCGACGCGAGATGACCCCGACGGCGTTGTTGAGCTCGTGGGCGATGCCCGCCGTCAGCTGGCTGAGCGTGGTCGCCATTTCCGCGCGCTGGAGCAGGCGGCGCGCTTCCTCCTTCTCGGCGGCATGGCCGAAGATGCGGCGGTTGCGGGCGGCCAGCTCGTGGATGAGTACGGGGAGGAACTGGTGCTCCAAGCTGCCGTAGTGCTCCTCATCCACCGCCTGCACCTCGGTGTCGATGTAGGCCAGCTCCGTGTCCTCGAGCGCCACGATGTCGTTGGAGCTGTGGAAAGCTCCCGAGAAAAAGCTCTGCACGCAGACGTAGGACCCCGATTCCACGCGGAACACCTCGTAGGTGCGGGTGCCTGTCTCGGCCGGCAGACTGCAGCCGGGGATGGTTTCCTCGTGGCGGTAGGCGGCCAGCGAGCCCTGCAGGATGAGGTAGAGCCGATGGCTCTCCTCACCCTGCGCCACCACCATCGCGCCCTTGTCGACGTGCAGGGTGCGCGCCGGATCGCTGAAGTAGACTTCACGCAGCCGTTGCAGCGAGGCGTTTTGACCTGTCAGCTCATCGAACATGGGGCGCAAGGGCGGTGGGCAGCGGTGCGGCTCAGGCGAAGAAGCCGCAGTTGTTCAGGACGTACATGAGCACGAAGGTCAGCACGAGCCCCGTCAGGCACAGGATGGTGCCCGAAACGGCCATGCCCTTCTGCTCAACCAGCCCCGTGGCATAAGCCAGCGCGTTGGGCGGCGTGGAAATCGGCAGCGCCATGCCCAGCGAGGAGGAGAAGGCAATCGCGCAGAGCAGCCCGATGGCGCCCGCGTTGTCCATGACTCCCGCCCCCACCATGGTGCCCGCCACGGCGGCGAGAATGGGCATGAGCAGCGAGGCCGTCGCCGTGTGGCTCATGAAGGTGGCCATGAAGAGGCAGATGCTGCCCGCCCCGACCATGAGCATGGTGGCGTTCCAGCTGGCAAAGGGAATGGCGTTGATGAGATCCTTAGCGAGGTTGGTCTGCTGCAGTGCCACGCCGAGGGCAAAGCCGCCCGCGACCAGCCACAGCACATCCCAGCTCATGCTCTTGAGATCCTTGGCGGTGATGACACCCGTGACCGCGAACACGCCGATGGGGACGATGGCCACCGTGTTGGCATCCACGCCGACAAGGTCGGAGAACACCCACAGGAGAATCGACACGGCAAAGGTGACGTAGACGATGATGGCCTTGGGGGTCTTGAGGAATTCGCCCTCCATCTTCAGCTCAATGCTCTTGGCCTTGATGGGGAACATCTTGATGAGCAGCAGCCAGCCGATGAGCAGCATGACGGCGACGAAGGGAACGCCGAAGAGCATCCACTTGCCGAAAGAAATGGTGAGCCCCATGTCCTGCATGGCCTTGAGGGCGATGGCATTGGGCGGGGTACCGATGGGCGTGCCGATGCCGCCGATATTGGCCGCCACGGGGATGCAGAGGGCAAAGGCGGCGCGCCCGCGATCCTCCGGAGCAAAGAGGGCAAGCACGGGACCGAGGATGGCGAGCATCATGGCGGCGGTGGCCGTGTTGCTCATGAACATGGAGAAGAGCGCCGTCACGCACATGAGCCCCAGCAGCACAAACTTGGGATTCGTGCCGAAGGGCTTGAGCAGCGCCTTGGCCAAGCTGATGTCCAGGCGGTACTTGGTGGCAGCGGCGGCCAGGAAGAAGCCGCCGAGGAAGAGGATGATGATGGGGTCGGCAAAGGTGGCCATCACGGCCTTTTGCTGCATGACGTTGGTGATGGTCATGTTCTTGAGGGGAGCCAAATCCACCGTACCGTCGTGCATGCGCAGCACCGCCCCCTGCAAGGCCTCGGCTTCAGCCGCCTTGTCGGGCTCTGCGGGCGTTTTCTTGGCCGCCTTGGCAGCGTTCTTCATCAGCTCGCCGTCAATGGTGGTGATGATGCCCGTCGCGTCCAAGTTGGACTTGCCCTTGAGGGTCTTCTTGATGGCGGCCATCATGTTTTCCTTGGTCGTCGGCGTCAGCTTGCCCAGGGTGGCGCTGTCGACCGTTGCCTCGACCACAGCTGCGTCGTACACGGCGGGGCGCAGGAAGGTGAACGCGCTGGAGGACATGCAAAGCAGGCAAATGGTGATGACGAGCGTGGAGGTGGTCCAAATCGGAATGGGCTCAAGAATCCACATGAGGGCAGCCATCACGAAGAGAGCCACCACTCCCTGTTGCACCATGTTGAGCTCCACCCCCCACGAGGCGTAGGGGAGGAAGAACGTGCAACCGCTGAGCAGGAGCACGAGCATGATTTTGATGAGTGATTTGGTTGTGCTGTTCATAGTCGTTTTCGCGTGAAAAAGACGGCACCGACGCACCCCTGCGCGCCCGCGCCCACCCGCGCCGCCGAGCGGTGCGGATGACGGTGCCCAGTCTACCCGAAAGCCACCCTGTTGGCAAGCTCAAATAGCGGGCAGAGCGAAAATGAAGCTCCGCTCTTGCGGCCGTCTCGCCGGGGGTGTATCATGGTGCTCATGCACCGCACGCAACTCACCATGCTCGGCACGGGCAATGCCGCTGCCATCCGCTGCTACAACACCTGTTTTGCGCTGCGCACGGCGCAGGGTGTGCTGCTGACCGATGCGGGCGGCGGCAACGGCATCCTGCCGCGTCTGGAGTCGGCCGGCATCGACCTGGCGGAGATTCACGACATCTTCATCACCCACGCGCACACGGATCACATCCTCGGTGTGATTTGGGTGATGCGCATCATCGGGCAGATGATGAATGCGGGGCGCTACGCGGGCGAGCTGCGCGTGTGGAGCCACGACGCGGCGCTGGAGTTCGTCGATTGGGTCTGCCGCCACAGCCTGCCGGGCAAGTTGGTGCGGCTGTTGGGGGGGCGCATTCGACTTTGTGAGCTGCGCGACGGGGAGGCTTTCGCCGCTGCGGGCTTGCGCCTGCAGGCTTTTGACATTCGCTCCTCCAAGGCCAAGCAGTTCGGCTACCGCGCCCTGCTGCCCGACGGGCAGAGCCTCGTCTGCCTGGGCGATGAACCCTTCAGCGAGTCGCTGCGCCCCCTCGTGCAGGGCGCGGATTGGCTGCTCTGCGAGGCCTTCTGTCTGGCAGCGGACAGCGAGCGCTTCAAACCCTACGAAAAGCACCACAGCACCGCTGCCGATGCGGGACGCTTGGCCGCCACCCTCGGGGTGCGCCATCTCCTGCTTTACCACACGGAGGACGAGACCCTGCCTACGCGCCGCAGTACCTACAGCGCCGAGGCGGCGAGCTTCTTCAAGGGGCATGTCGTTGTCCCCGACGACGGCGAAATCCTGACGCTGTGAGGGGGCGGAAAAAAGCTCAGCCGCTGCTCCCGACGGAACAGCGGCTGAGAAAGTCATTTCAACGTCGGCCTCAGAAGCCCTCTTCTTCCGTCGTCGACGCGGGTTGCTGCGGCGCGGGAGCTGCCGGGGTAGCAGGCTGCGGCGTCGTTGCGGCAGGAGCCGCAGTCGGCTGCGGAGCCGGGGCTTCGCCGTGGTCGACCACGGTGTCATCAGCGTTGTCAGCCGGCTTCTCCTCGGTCGCCGGGGTGGCGGGGGCGGGCGCCGGAGCGGGGGTGGGCGCAGCTGCCTGCGTCAGCGGTTCATCGGTCTGGGGATTCACCTCTGTGCCGTTGATGAACTTGCGCGTTTCCATCTGCCCCGTCGCGGGGTTGTAGCGGGAAATGCTGCGGACTTCCTTGACATTGCCGGCGGCATCGCGGGTGATGGAGACGGATTCGCTCTGCGCGCTGAACTGCACTCCGCTGCCCGTGGTGGCGGCGCTGCCGAGGGGGGCGGTCGTCGTGGGCAGGGGGGCGGGAGCCGGCTGGGCGGGGGTGAGGGGCGCAGCGGGGGTGACCGCGGGCGGCGCCTGGCGGCGAGCCATGCGGCTGCAGGCGCGGATGGACTCGCCCTGCTGACCGTTGATGAGGTAGAGGTGATCAATGCGCAACACGGCTTCCTCGCCGGGCTGCATTTGGGCGATGGTATCCACGATGGAGGCGGGCTGTCCCGGCAGTTGCTTGTTCATCGCCACGGTGAACTTGGTGCCGCTCGTCAGCGGACCGTCGCCCAGACGATTGTACTGCTTGTAGGCAAGGGGTTGGATGACCTGGAACACGGCGACCGGCACCGTGACGGGAGCGTCATCGTTCACGCCCTGAACGGTGAGGTCGTGCAGCCCGACAAAGGTGGCGCTGACGGTGTTGGCCGCCAGCAGGTCGCAGTTGGCTCGCGCCTGCATGTTGGCAGGGGCGGCGGGAACAGTCGCGGTAATGTCGGCAAGAACCGCCGGGGTAGTGCCGACCAGAGCGAGCAGGGTGGACAAGCGTGCAATTCTGTTCATATGTCGTTTAGATGGTAGGAGTAGAGTCTTTGTTCAAAGAAATTCCAGATAGGGCGGTCGGTAGCGGAGGTCAGAGGGGCTGTTGTCGGCATACAGCTGCCCCGTTCCCAGCCCCTGGGGAGCCTCAAGGGGGCGGCGGACGCACCAGCGCGCGAGCGCCCTGAGCCCCATGGAACCCTCCAGCGCCGAGTTGAGCAGCACCCGGCAGCCGAGCTCGCGAGCGGCGCCTTCCCACTCCCACGCGCCGCGCAAGCCGCCGTGCAGCGTGGGTTTGACCACGATGCAGGCCGGGCGCAGCCGCCGCAGAAAGGCGTTTTTGTCGCCCTCGAAGCCCGTCAGCTCCTCATCGAGCGCGATGGGCAGCGGCGCGGCGGTCATGAGCTCGGGCAAGCGCGGATCGCCCGGTGGCAGCGGCTGCTCCAGCAGGTGTAGCCCGGCCCCGGCCAGCTCGCGGGCGCGTTCGAGCGGTGCCTCGGTGTAGGCGCCGTTGGCATCGCCGTGCAGGCGGCAGTGCGGGAAGCGGCGCGCCGCCTCGCGCAGCAGCGCCGTTTCCTCCGCCCGGGGGAGCGCCCCGAGTTTGAACTTGAGGCAGCGGAAGCCCTCGCGGGCGCGCGCCTCCATCGCCCGCAACATCGCTGTCGCGCTGTCGCGCCAGATGAGCCCGTGGAGCTCGATGCGGCGGCGGAGGGGGCGCAGCGCCTGCCACAGCCCCAGCATGTCAGCCAGCGCCGCTTCGAGACCAAAGCGGGCGGCCGATTGACCGCGCAGCAGCTCCGGGCGCAGCGCCTGCGCCCGCTCCGTTGCCGCGCAGAGGGCTGCCAACGTTTCCGCGTAGTGCTCGCAAGCCTCGGGCGAGCGCCCGGGCAGGGGGGCGCACTCGCCCACGCCGATGCGCCCGTCGGCTGCGCGCGCGTGAATCAGAAACACCTCGCGCTCCCGCAGCTCGCCCCGGCTCAGTCGCGCGGGGCGGCGAAAGCGGAGCACGCACCGCTCCACCCGCAGGGTAAAGGGGGTGTCGGGTTGCTCCAGTCGGCGGAAAAACGACGCCTCCATCAGGGCAGCTTGGGATACTTGCTCCAATCGGGCTTGCGCTTCTCCAAAAAGGCGCGCGAACCCTCGTGCGCCTCATCGCACATGTAGTAGAGCGCCGTGGCATCGCCCGCCAGCTCCTGAATGCCTGCCTGGCCGTCGAGCTCGGCGTTGAGACCCGCCTTGATGAGCCGCAGCGCCAGCGGCGAGAGCTGCATCATCTCCTCCGCCCACTGCACATACTCGTCCTCCAGCTGCGCCAAGGGAACCACCTTGTTGACCAAGCCCATCTCCAGCGCCTCCTGCGCGCTGTACTTGCGGCAGAGGAACCAAATCTCGCGCGTCTTTTTCTGGCCGATGCAGCGCGCCATGTACGACGCGCCGAAACCCGCATCGAAACTGCCCACGCGCGGCCCCGTCTGCCCGAACACCGCATTTTCGGAGGCGATGCTCAGGTCGCAGACCAGGTGCAGCACATGCCCGCCGCCGATGGCAAAGCCGTTGACCGCCGCGATGACGGGCTTGGGCAGGCTGCGAATCTGCTTCTGCACGTCCAGCACCGACAGCCTCGGCAAGCCCTCGGCATCCAAGTAGCCGCCGCGCCCCTTGACGTGCATGTCGCCGCCGCTGCAAAAGGCGATGTCGCCCGCCCCCGTCAGCACCACCACGGCAATATCCTGCATCTCGCGGCAGCGGTAGAGCGCATCGCTCATCTCCGCCGTGGTCAGCGGTGTAAAGGCGTTGCGGTAGCGCTCGCGGTCGATGGTGATGCGCGCGATGCCGCCGCAGCGCTCGAAGCGGATTTCCTTGTAGTCACGAATAGTTGTCCAATCTCGTTTCATGGGTCGGTGAAAATCAGTATTTGTTTCGGAAGTCGCGGAGCAGGGCAGCATCGGCGGCAGCATCCGTCATTGCCTGCACCAGCACGGGCGCAGCAGCGTTCGGGGAAAGCAGCGCCGCCAGCGCGCCCGGCCACTCGCTGCGGCAGCGCACCGTGTGTACCTCCCAGCCGCGCGAACGCGCCCACGCCGCGGCATCCGCCCCGTGCGGCGCGCGCACAAAATCGTTGGGCGGCATGGGCAGGGTGTCGAAAATGCCCCCGCCGCCGTTGTGCAGCAGCAGCACGCGCAGGTTCGACCCCACGCCGGGCAGCCACAGCGCATTCATGTCGTAAAAAAAGCTCAAATCGCCGATGAGCACGAGATTGAGCCGCGCATCGCCCGCCGCATAGCCCAGAGCGGTCGAGAGGGAGCCCTCGATGCCGTTGACCCCGCGGTTGCACTCCGTCTGCGTGTGCTCCGGCAGGGCAACGAGCTGCGCGTAGCGCACCGCCGAGCTGTTGGCCAAGTGCAGCACACTGCCCGGCGGCAGCGCGGCCAGAGTCTCCGCCACCAGCTGCGCGGCGCCGTAGCCCGCAGGGAGGGGCGGGGGCTCGGGGCAGCGCCAGCGCGCGGCATAGACGGCATCCCCCGCATCGGCAAGAGCCGCCGCCAGCTCAAAAAACGCTTCGCTCTGCCCCTCGACCACGCGGGTCAGCGCCCCGAAGGTGTCGACCACCGCGCCGTCGGGCGACAGGTGCCAGTGCTCGCGCGGCGGGTGCGCCCGCAGCAGCGCGTGCAGGCGTTTGGAGAGGACGCAGCCGCCCAGCGTCACCAGAAGCTCAGGGCTCAGCGACGCCTCCGACGCGGGGCCGAGCACCGCATCGGGAAAGACACAGCAGGCGCCGCGCGGCGCATTGCAGAGATGCTCGCCGACCAAGGCAAAGCCCCCGGCGGCGGCGAATTCGGGCAGACCGGGCGGCATCGCCGACATCTGCCCGCAGAGAATCATGCGGCGCGGGCAGCTGCGCAGCGTGCGCCGCAGCTCCGCGCGTTCTGCCTCGGTACAGCGCGCCGCCTCGGTGCGGCGAATGACCCGCGCCGGCGGTAGAGCGCGCAGCTCGGTTTGCCCGAATAGCGGCTCCGACAACGGCACATTGAGATGCACGGGGCCGCCGCCGTGGTGGCGCAGCTCGAGCAAGGCCTCGTTGATGAGGCGGTTGGCAAAGGGGAGATTGTCCTCGGGCAGCTGCACCGCAGCACGCACCAGCGCGCCGTACACCCCCGGCTGCGGCAGGGTCTGCCCCCGCTGCTGGCCGATGGCCTCGGCGGGGCGGTCGGCGGACAGGACGACCAGCGGCAGCTGCCGATAAAAAGCCTCCGCTACGGCCGGGTGCAGGTTGAGCAGGGCGCTGCCGCTGGTCACGCAGACCGCTACGGGCTCCCCGCACTGCGCTGCCCAGCCCAGCGCCGCAAAGCCCGCGCTGCGCTCATCGGTCGCAGCGCGGCACTCAAACAGCTCGGGCAGCGCACTGATCGTCGCCGTGATGGGCGCGTTGCGGCTGCCGGGGCAAAGCACGCAACGCCGCACCCCGTGCGCCGCCATCAGCGCCGCCAGCTCCTGCACCACAGGCTTGTCGCTCACTCGGGGCATGCCCCCAGCCTAGCACAGCCGCCGTCGTAAGGCAAGACCGCATATACCCATGAGCGCGCACAAAAGCCCCGCAGGCTGATAACCTGCGGGGCTCCGCAATAAAGCCAAAAGAACCCTTACTTGCGCCGACGCCGCGCCGCCAGCCCCGCCAGCGCCATCAAGCTCAGCGTCGCCGTCGCCGGCTCGGGAACAGCGGTGAATGTGCCGGATTTGGCAACTTCTGCGGCCTGCGCAGCGGTTAGACCGGACAAATCAGCAATTTGCCCAAACTGAATCTGATTGTTTCCGCTATTCGTGAAAACCCGAGCTTTGCCGCTCAGGATCTTCCATGTAGTTGCGTTTGCAACGCTCGTGCTGACGCAACTACCTGTCGTCAAATTGGAGAGCATCACCGTTGTTCCCCAAACAGTAAGGGCAAACGTGTCGGTGGTGTTAATATTCAGAGCTGTATCTTGAATGACATCTGACGTTCCTGTGTTGCTTTTCAGACACATGGTCGTCCCGCTGGTTGTAGCGATACCTGGGCCGTAGAAGTCGCCGTTATTAGACAAACGGAGCCAAGAATCTTGTTGAGAGGATGGAATAGCGTCATAGCCAAAAGTCAGAATATAATGCGTCAATGTAGTTTTAGCCTCTGTACCTGTTCCAACTTGAAATGCCAAAAAGCCGTTACTGGCAGAAATCTCGCTGGCACCTCCGATGGTTACTGTCCCCAATGTCAGGACACTATCATCCAGCCCTTTGAGCGTATCCACGCCCAGCGCCGTGCTTCCCAGCGCCAAAAGCGCAATCAATGTTTTCCTCATAAGCATTTGAAATTGTAGGTTTTTAGACGACGCATCTCCGCCGCCTCTGGGCGAATTCTACAGCATTGTGAATGCTGCTCTACTTAATCTACACAAAACCAATCATTAACAACAAAACACCCCTCGACATTCTACCCACCCCCGAATCCTGAATATCTGAAAAAATAAGAAATGTAAACTTCCGGCGGACGCTTGTCACAGCATTGTGAATGCTGTATTGAGAAACAAATCAAATTTCAATGAGTTGTGGATATAGTCGTTTTGTTAAATCCAAATGTTGAATCAGAAGAAGTCTCATCTTCAGGGCTACGCCTCGAGTATCCGGATTGACAATTGCGCTTCCTGTATTTCGGGAGAAAAATCCTGCGCGGTTTCCCATTTGAGACTATTCCGGGGCATGACGTATGGAACTGACCCGTGATGCGTTGCGGCAAAAAAATCCAACCCATACCCCGATTTTTAAAAAAAGTTAACGAATTTTGGGAAAACACGAGAAAAAAGAAATGTTAATCCGTAAATTTCGAAAATTATTCACTTTTTTCCTTGCTACAGCATTCACAATGCTGTAGAATTCGCCCAGAGGCGGCGGGGAGACGTTGCCTGACAACCTACAATTTCAAATGCTTATGAAAAGGACAATGATGGCGCTTTTGGCGCTGGCGGGATTCACGTTCAGCAGTCAGGCAACAGCCGACAATCTGGATTACACATGGCTTATAACATTTTCGAACAAAGCCGGCACGTACGATAAACCATTTTTAGCTTCGGGGGTAGACACCAATGTCAAGTGGAATGCAGTTACAACATCAGCGTCAGCTATTCAAAACGCCAACGGGGGCGCAAGTTCGATTTCTATCTCCAGCACGGACGGTGCCACTGCCGGGGATAATGGCTTGTTGCAGGCGAAGGGGACTTTTGATGACAAGGCTAATCAGTATTTTAATACTTCATCGCTGAGTAGCTCTTACGTCATTCGTCCATTTAATGCCGGTAACGGCACGACAATAGCCCAAACCCTTACGCTGAGTGGCTTGTCTTCAGGAGAAACATACACGATGACTGTTTTGTTTGCTCGAGGCAATAAATATGCTTATAGCACTGAAGTTCAAAGTATTACATTGACTGGCGCGGATAATGTGAAGGCCTTGGTTCTTTCTCAATACGGAAATACTAATGCCACTTTTGAGGGTTCGACCTTGAAATCCAGCGAAGCCAATGGCACACTGAGTTTGAGTACTACTAGTGATACTGCAACCAAAGAGGGTTCGAATTGGATATTGGCTCAATATTCTTTCACCGCCGGTGAGGCCGGAACGGTCACGTTTGCCGGAAAAGGCTTAACCATCGCAGGTATAGCGCTTCAGGCTCCCGAGCCGACGACGGCGACGCTGAGCCTACTGGCGCTGGCGGGGCTGGCTGCTCGTCGTCGGCGCCGCTGAGGTTCTCCGTTCCGTTCGGACGCCTTTCGCCCCACGGGTGCTTGACCTGTGGGGCTTTTGTTGGCGAAGCGCGCGAGCTCCGGCGTGTGATGCCGTGGCTTGGCATTGACAAACGGGCGCGTTGGGCGCACAATACCGCCTCCCGATGATACATTTCACCAATCTTTCCCGTTCCCTCGAAATCGGCTCCAATTGCTATTTGCTCGACATGGAGGGATCCCGCGTGATTCTCGATTCGGGGATGCACCCCAAGAAAGAGGGAAGTGAAGCTTGCCCCGAGCACGCGCTCATCGGTGCCGCCGATCCCGATGCCATTTTCATCACCCACGCGCACCTCGACCACATCGGCACGCTGCCGCTCTTGCAGGATCGCTACCCCGCCGCCGAGGTGCTCATGACGGAGGGAACGGCCGCCATCGGCGATGCCATGCTGCACAACTCCGTCAACGTCATGACCGCGAAGCGCACGCAGGACGGCATTGTCGAATACCCGATCTTCACGCACGGCGAGCTGCAGCGCGCCGTGCGCAACTGGGTGCCGCGCCCCTACAACAGCCCCTTCCGAACGGGGCGGGGGGGGCAGCTGCTCGCCACCCTCTACGATGCCGGGCACATCCTTGGCTCCTGCGGCGTCATGCTCGAGGCTCCCTCCGGTACAACGGTGTTCTACACGGGCGATGTGCAGTTCGACAATCAGACCCTCATCGAGGGGGCGGATTTTCCCGAGAGCGGGGTCGATGTGCTCATCATGGAATGCACCCACGGCGCCACGGAGCGCGCGGCGGACTACACGCGTGCTAAGGAGATGCGCCGCTTTGCCGACAGCATCCGCGAGGTACTGGAGGGCGGCGGCGCCGTGCTCATCCCCGTCTTTGCGCTGGGCAAGAGTCAGTGCCTGCTCTGCGAGTTGGGGCGCTTTAAGAAGCGCGGGCTCATTCCCGATGTGCCCATCTACTTCGGCGGGCTGAGCAGCAAAATCACCGCCATTTATGACAAGCTCGCCGACAGCACGCCGCGGCTCATGCCCGGCTACCGCCTGGCGGAACAGGTGGAGACCCACGGGCTGCCTAAGCAGGGGCGGGAGCCCTTGGTCGCCTCGCCCGGCAACATCTACCTGGTTTCCAGCGGCATGATGAGTGAGCACACCGTTTCCCACAAACTGGCCGAGCAAATCATCACCCACCCCCGCGATGCCATTTTGCTGGTGGGCTACAGCGACCCCGAATCTCCCGCCGGCATCATCCGCGCGGCGGCGCCGGGCGAGCCGGTGCAGCTCAGCGCCAAGGGCGGGCAAAAATACCCGCTCAACTGCCGGGTGGAGCGCTTTGACTTCTCCGGGCATGCTGCGCGCCGAGCGCTGGTGGACTATGCGCGCCGACTGGCACCGCGCAAGGTGCTGCTGGTGCACGGCGATGCCGAGGCGCTGGAGGAGATGCGCCGCGCCGTGAGCGCCGCGCTGCCGCAGAGCGAGGTTATCGTTCCCGAGCCCGGGCGCAGCATAGCGCTGTGAGTCGGGGGGCTGATGCCACGGAGCAGCGCCCTTGGGCAGTTCCGCATTCGCTCGGATTTAGGCGTGTGCCTCGGCGCAGATCCAGTCTGTGCCGGGCTTGGTGTGCAGCACGATGCCGCGGAAACCCGCGCGGTGCAGCATGCCGCCCAAACGCAGCAGCGAGGGATTGAAGAGTTTGTACTCCTCGATGTTGCGCAGCGCCTGCTCCGGCAGCCCCGGCTTGTCGTAAATATCGGCCACCAGCAGGAAGGTGCCGCCCGGGCGCAGCACGCGCCGCACCTCGCGCAGGTTGTCCTGCGGCGCGGGCCAGAAATAAAAACTCTCCACGGTGGTGATGAGGTCAAAGCTTGCGGGCGCAAAGGGAATGTCCTCCACCGAGCTCTCCATGACCTGCAGCACACCGGCGGTGACGAGGTCGCGGTTGTAGTAGCGCGTTTCCGCTACGGAGAGGGGCGAGTAGTCCAGCCCGACCAGCGTGCCCTGCGGCACCAGCTCGGCCAGTCGCCGCAGGGTGGCTCCGCCGCCGCAGCCGATGTCCAGCACGGCGGCATCGGGGGCAGGGTGGGCATGGCTCAGCGCCCAGGCTGTCACGGGCGCGTGGCTCTCGTTCATGCGTGCCAGCATCTCGGCTCCTGCCTCGCCGTGGGGCTTGGCGGGGTTACCGGCGCGGGTGATGGATTGTTGGTCGGACATGGTGACGGAAAGAAAAACACCGCTTCCCCCTCCGCTCGGGCGGGGAAAGCGGTGCGAGTATAGCAGCTTGTGCCTTACTTGACCAGCGTGTGCCCCGTCATCTCCGCCGGTTGGGGGATGCCCAGCAGGTGCAGCAGCGTGGGCGAGATGTCGGCGAGGATGCCGTCCGTCATCGTCACCTTGTCCTGATCGGGGCCGCAGTAGATGAGGTCAACCAGGTTGGTGGTGTGCGCCGTGTTGGGGCTGCCGTCGGGGTTGAGCATGTTCTCGCAGTTGCCGTGGTCGGCGCAGATGAGGCAGCAGCCGCCCAGCTCGCGAATCTTCGTCACGCACTTTTCCAGCGCGGCATCCACGGCCTCGCAGGCGGCGATGCCCGCGTTCAGGAAGCCCGTGTGCCCCACCATGTCCGGGTTGGCAAAGTTCATGATGGCGATGTCGTACTTGTCAATGGCCTCGGTGAACTTGTCGGCCACCTCGGCCACGCTCATCTGCGGCTTCTCGTCGTAGGTCTTGACCTCGCGGGGGGAGGGCACCAGGATGCGATCCTCGCCCTCGAACTGCGTCTCCACCCCACCGTTGAAGAAGAAGGTGACGTGGGCGTATTTCTCCGTCTCGGCGATGCGGAGCTGCTTGAGCCCGGCGGCGGCAATCACCTGGCCGAGGATGTTGTGGAGCTGCTCCTGCTCAAAGACCACGGGGGTGGGGTAGCAGGCTTCGTACTCGCTCATGGTGATGTAGTGAACCTTGGGCTGCACCGTGCGGTCAAAGCCGTCGAAATCCTCGTAGATGAGGGCGCGGGAGAACTCGCGGGCGCGGTCGGCGCGGAAGTTGATGAAGAACACCACGTCGTTGTCGCGCATGCGCTGCGTGTCGGCCTCGACAAAGACGGCGGGCTCCATGAACTCATCCGTCACGCCGGCGGCGTAGCTCTTCTCGGCGTATTCGGCGGGTGTGCAGCTGCATGCCTCGCCCTTGCCCAGCACGATGGCATCCCAGCCTTTCTTGACGCGATCCCAGCGCTTGTCGCGGTCCATGGCGTAGAAGCGACCCACCACCGTGGCAATCTTGGCGCCGTAGGGGGTGCAGCACTCGTCCTGAATGCGGCGCAGGAAGCCGGCGCCGCTCTTGGGGTCGGTGTCGCGGCCGTCCATGATGCAGTGGATGTAGATGTCTTTCACCCCGGCTTCGGCCGCAATGCGGACAATGCCGATGAGGTGGTCAATGTGGCTATGCACGCCGCCGTCGCTCATGAGTCCCATGAGGTGCAGACGGCTGTGCGCGGCTTTGGCAAAGGCTTCGGTGATGACGGGGTTTTTGGCCAACGAGCCGTCCTGAATGGCGTTGGTGATGCGGCAGAGGTCTTGGAAGACGACGCGCCCGGCGCCCAGGTTGAGGTGCCCCACCTCGGAGTTGCCCATCTGTCCGTCGGGCAGACCGACATCCTGACCGGAGGCGCCCAGCATGCTGTGCGGGCAGGTGGCCAGCAGGTGATCGGTGAAGGGGGTCTTGGCCAGCACCGTGGCGTCGCCGGTTTCGTGGGCAGCCTCGGGACCTTTGGGGTTGCGACCCCAACCATCGCGAATAATCAGAACAACGGGTTTCATGAGCCCAATGTAGCACATCGCCCGTGCTTTGTGAAGCGCAAAGCGCGTGAATTCTCCGCCCTTTTTCCCGCCGGGGTGACGCGTTCGCGGCGTTGACAGTCCCCCGCCCGCATGCTATGATGGCGCCGCAACCGCTCATTAATCGCGTATGACTTTTTACGAAGAACTGGAATGGCGCGGGCTGGTCAATCAGATTTCCAGCCCCGATCTCATCGAGAAGCTCAACAAGGGCGGTCTGACTTTCTACATCGGCACGGATCCGACGGCGGACAGCCTGCACCTGGGGCATTATTCCAGCTTCCTCATCACGCGCCGTCTCAAGGCGGCGGGGCACCACCCCATTCTCCTGGTGGGGCTGGCCACCGGGCTGATCGGCGATCCCCGCGGCACGGTGGAGCGCGAGCTCAAGCAAAAGGAGGAGGTTTTTCGCAATTACGAGGCGCTCAAGGCGCAGGTGGAGCGGCTCTTCGGCTTCGAGGTAGTCAACAACTACGACTGGGTGAGCGGGATGAATGTCATCGACTTTTTCCGCGACTACGGCAAGTACATCAACGTGGGCTACATGCTCACCAAGGATCATGTGCGCCGCCAGATGGAGAGCGGTATTTCCTACGCCGAGTTTTCGTACATGCTGATTCAGGCTATTGACTTCAAGCACCTGCACGAGACGCGCGGGGTGGATTTGCAGGTGGCCGGCAGCGACCAGTGGGGCAACATCACCACGGGCATCGAGCTCATCCGCAAAACGACGGGCGACGAGGTCTACGCGCTGACCATGCCGCTGGTGCTCGATGCGCAGGGCAACAAGTTCGGCAAGAGCGAGGGCAACGCCCTGTGGCTGGACAAGGACAAGACCAGCCCCTACGAGCTCTACCAGTTCCTCATCAACGCGGACGATGCCTGCGTGATTTCCTACCTCAAGCGCCTGACTTTCCTGACGCCCGAGCAGATTACGGACATCGAGGCTCGCCACCGCGAGCACCCCGAGCAGCGCTTGGCGCAGCAGGAGCTGGCCAAGGCGATTGTGACGGATTTGCACGGCGAGGAGGAGTACCTGCGCGCGGTGGACATCAGCCGCAAGCTCTTCTCCGGCGATCTGCGCAGCCTGAGTCTGCGCGACATTCGGGCGGGGCTCCGCAGTGTGCCGCAGGTGCGCCTGACACCCGGTCCGCTGGCTGAGGTGCTGGTGGCGGCCGGGGTGTGCTCGAGCAAGCGCGAGGCGCGCGAATTCATCGGCAACGGTGCGATTGCCCTCAACGGCGAGACGGTGCGCGACGCGACTCTGCACGTGAGCCCCGAGCTGGCGCTGGGCGGCGAGGTGGTGGTGATTCGCCGCGGCAAGAAAAAATACTTCATGGGTGTCTTTTCCTAAACGTCGGCGATGAGGGGCATCGGGACAGCGGCGTGGGTGGTGCTGGCGGGGCTCGCGGCGGCGCAGGAGGCGTGGCTCTTGCCTGAGCTGCAGGCGATCTCGGGCAGGGAGCCCGAGGCGACCATTGCGGAACAGGGGATTCCCCTGCCGCCCACGGCGGCGATGGTGGCCGATTTGCCGCCGTTGCAGCGGGCGCGCGAGGCGGCGGCGCTGAAGGAGGCTCTGCTGGTTCTCTATTCTTTTTCGCGCGAGGACGGCAATCGACTTTCGCCCGACTGCTTCGCGGCGGCAGCGGGGGCGGCGCGCAGCGCATCGGCGGCTCCGGCGCTGACGGATTTGTTGCAGACGGCGGCTGAGCAGCGGCTGAGTGGCGGGCAGCTCCATGCTTTGCAGTTGGCGCTGGCGCAGTGGTGCTCGGCCTATGGTGCGGATTCGCTGGCGCTGCGGCTGCTGGTGGAGTCTCTGCGGTTGACGCCGGAGGATATTCGCGCCGCTGCCGAGTGGCTGCCGCTGGAGGATATGGCGCAGGTTTTGCCGCCGAGCGAGCCCGGGGCGCGCGCCTCGGAGGCGGATTTGCGGCTGGCAACGTCAGCCTACGCCCGCTTGGCGCAGCGCTTGGCGGTGGTGGATTCGCGCGAGCAGGCCGAGGCGGCGGCGTGGGAGTTGCTGCCGACACTGCAGCTGCTGCTGACGACGCGGGGTACGCAGCTTCGGGCGGCGCAGGATGAGGCGGCGCTCGCATCGCTGTCGGAGGAGCTGTTGCGCTCGGTGGAGCAGGTCTATGCGGCATTTGGAGCGCAGCGCGGGCGCCTGTGGGGTGCCGGGTGTTTCGATTCGTTGCTGCTGCGGCTCTTGCTGGAGTTGGCGTCGTAAAATTTCGCGTTCCGGGGCTGCGGATATGTCAAAGCCCGCGCTTGCGGCAGGACGTTTGCCTGTTGTATGCTGGGGGACACATGACGGATACCCTTCTTTCCTACCTCAACACGCTGTGGTTGATTGTTTTGGTGGTGTTGTTCTTCAACATCATGATTTTTGTGCATGAGCTGGGGCATTTCCTCGCCGGAAAGTGGCGCGGAGCCTACATCGACCGCTTTCAGATTTGGTTCGGCAAGCCCATTTGGCAGAAGAAGTGGCGCGGGGTGCAGTGGGGGCTGGGCTGGATTCCCGCGGGTGGCTTTGTCTCGCTGCCGCAGATGGCCGACATGCAGAGCGTGGAGGGTGAGGCTGATGTTCCCGCCGATCTCAAGCCGCTCAAGCCGCTGGACAAGGTGATTATTGCGGCGGCTGGCCCCTTGTTTTCCCTGCTGTTGGCCTATGTGTTTGCCGTCGTGGTGTGGGGGGTGGGCAAACCCTCGGGCGAGCTGGCGACCACGACCATCGGTTTTGTGGCTCCCGCTTCTCCCGCAGCGGAGGCCGGGCTATTGCCGGGCGACCGCATTACGGCGGTGGACGCTGTGCCTGTACACAAGTGGATGGGCAATATGGAGGGGGTGCGCGAGCTGGTGGCTATGAGCGAGGGCGAGCGCATTGCGTTCGATATCGAGCGTCCGCTGCCCGAGGGTGGGGTGCAGGCGCAGCGCGTGCTCTGCGGCTTTGTGTTGCCGGAAACGCAGTGGTGGCAGCGCGGGGGGCTGCGGCAGGTGGGTATTAGCCCCGCCGCGCCCATGGTGGTGGGTGCTCTGCTGCCGCATTCGCCTGCGGAGAAAGCGGGGCTGGTGCCGGGGGAGCGCGTGGTGCGCGTCAACGACAAGCCTGTGTATTCTCCCGCAGCGCTTGCTGCGATGGCGGAGGTCGGGGAACCGCTGCTGCTGGAGCTGGAGACGGCGGATGGCGCGCGACGCAGGGTGGAGATCATGCCCGAGCTGCCTGCCAACTGGCGCGGACGCGAGGGTGCCCGCGCGGTGCTGGGCTTCCGCTGGGATGGCGGGCAGATGCCGCTGCAGTTGGAGCACCCCACTCCCCAGCAGCAGGTGAACCAAAGCCTCAAATGGATGGGCGATACGCTGGCCAAGGTCGCCGCACCGGGCAGCAGTGTGGGCATGGAGCATCTTTCCGGTCCCGTGGGTATCGGGCATTATCTGTACCGCATGCTGCAAGCGCCTGAGGGCTGGAAGCTCATCCTGTGGTTCGCCGTGGTGCTCAATGTGAACTTGGCGGTGCTCAATATCCTGCCGCTGCCCGTGGTCGACGGCGGTCATGTGGTGCTGGGGACGGCGGAACTGCTGCTGCGTCGCCCGGTGGAGGGCAGGGTGCTGGACTGGGTGCAGAATGCCTTTGTGGCGCTGCTGTTGGCCTTCTTTGCCTTTGTCACGCTCAAGGATGTGGGCGATTTGGTTCCTGCGGGGGCGGAGCCTGCGGAGCTGCCCGAGCCGCTGTTTAGCGAATCCTGAGAAAGGAGTGGACATGCCTGCCGAGTTGACGCTCTACCCCTTGGGAGATTTGCCTGCGGAGTTGCCCGAGGCTCTGCCCGAGCTGGTGCAGGCGCTGCGGGAGCCGCTGGAGCGCCTGCTGGCGCCGCTGGGCTATGAGCACCTGCGCGGCACGGGTCGCCGCGATGGGCTGCTGCTGACGGCGCAACAGGCGGGGGTGCCCGTGCTGTTCTTCTTCCCGCCGCCAGCGGCTCAGGGGCTGGAGCTGCAGGCACTGCGCGCGGCCGATGCGGAGGCTTGCACGCGCAGCTTTCCCGGGCATGCGGTGGTGTATTTGGCGCTGCTGCTGTGCCGCAGCGAGGGGACGGCGGAGCTGCTGGGGCCGCTGTGCCTGCGCGAGGCGGGGGGCGATTGGCTCCGGGAGGATGCAACGGCAGCCTCGCTGCTCCCGCCGACGTGGCGGCGGAGCCGGGAGCGTTTTGCCCCCCTGTTGGGCGGTGCGGCGGATTTTAAGTTGCAGCGGGTGCTGCTGCCCTATTTGGCGGAGCAGGGGAGCGAGGCGCAGTTCGTTATCCGCGGTATGGAGGGCGTTTCCCCCTGCGCGGAGTACCGCGTGCGGCAGGTGTTTCCGACTCCCTCTGTCATGCTCCTGCAGAAGCTGGCGGCGGACGGCAGCGCGATGTGGTCTCGCCCGGTGTTTTACGAGGATGCCCACCCGGTGTTTACGGCAGAGTTGGCGGAGCGGCGGGCGGATGGGGCTTCCGTGCTGCTCCGCGATGTCGGCGGGCAGCTTTTGGAGGCGGATTGCTTGGAGGCTTTGCTCTGCCCGGAGGCGCTTCGTGCGGGGGCGAGCTACCGCTGGACGCTGGCGCTGGTGGCCGAGCGGGCGGAGCGCTTGCCGCAGAGCATGGTGGTGCAGCCTGCCGGGAGCGATGGGGTGACGGCGGAGGTGGGGCAGATGGAGCTGGTGTACCAGCCGCAGGGCGATTCCTACACCCTGTTGGGCGGCCGCGTGCGTTCGGTGGAGTCGCTGTCTGCGGCGGCCTGCCCCCTGCATCGTCTGGTGATGGCCTTGCCGCAGGGGGGCGATGAGCTGGTGGTGCTGCTGAGCGCGGAGCATCCGACCCCGGCTCCGGGGGATTGGGTGCTGGTGCGCGGTTATCTTTATGCGGCGCCCGATGCCTTGGTCGCGGGTGCCCTGAGCGAGGCCGAGGCGGTGCAGCGCGTGGCGCGGGCGCTGGCCTCGCGCGACTGGGAGGGGCTGCGCCCGCTGCTGGCGGAGGAGTTTGCCTATCGCAGTGCGCTGCGCGGGGTGGAGCTGCACGGGGCGGATGCCTTTGTACGTTACATGCGCGAACGCCAGGACGAGTGGGAGCGGCAGACGGGGATGGGGGGTATCAGCTTCGAGACGGGGATGCTGCCGTACCGGGGGCGCCGCCGCGCCTGCTGCATGACCTGCTATTTCGGGCGGCGCGACAGTGCGTTGGTGTTGCGCACGGATGGGGAGCGCATCAGCTCGGCCGAGACGCTGCCCTTGGAGGAATACGCAAGTTTTGAGCCGACGCCCTCGCCGCGACCGGAGGGGGTGTTCATGCCCTACGCGACGCCCATGCAGCCGCATCCGGCGGCCTTGACACCCCTGCAACGCTTTGCCCTGCAATTTTTGGAGCACTACCTGCGCCGCCACCTCGGGGTGTCCGAGCGCTACGGCGACGGGCGCGCCCGCTGGGTGCAGGTGCTGCGCGATGAGCCTTCGTTCTGCGATATGGCATTCCAGTACGGGGCGCATGTCTTTGCCATTGTGCCGCTGCGCACGGAGCAGCACCCGAGCGCGGGCGGCGATCCGCAGGCTCTGGCCGAAGCGCTGCCGCCGGAGCAGCGCGAGCCCATGTTGCAGGCTGCCGCTCGCTACGATTTGGTGCCTTGCGTCTTCCCCGTGCAGCCCGGGCTGCGGTTGGAGGATGGCTGCAATCTGTGGGACATCCGCACGGGTGCGCCCGTCGACCCCGAGCAGATGCCGCCCGCCGAGCACAGGGTGTTCGACTGGGATGCCTTTCTGGAGGCCGAGCAGGTGGTGACGGCGGCGATTGCGCAGCAGGGCGGCCATGTGCTCAGCTCGCACAACACGCCGGATGTCTATCCCCACCTCTGGTTCCGCAATGCCGAGGGGGAGCTCGCCTCGGTCATCGTGCGCACGCACTGGTCGCCCGAGCCGCCGGACTGCCCCCTGAGCACCGCCGAAGCTGCGGCAGCGGCCGCCTGCGCACCCTGCTATGTGGCCGAGGTCGGGTTGACGGCACCGGACGGCGCCTCGCGCCCGCAGCGCGGCGAGCGTCACCTCTACTACTTCCGGGGGCTGCACTCCATCGACCGCCCCGAGAGCTGAAGCCCTTCGCCCCGGCAGAGCTGACTTAGCTCTCAAAAATGCCGGATCGGGGAAAAAAAAGCTCGCATTCACTACGGGGGCGGTTATAATCAGGGAAATCAGGAATATACAGCCCCATTGCCATGATCAGCAAACAACTTACCATCCTCAACAAGCTCGGAATTCACGCTCGCCCCGCCGCGCAGTTTGTGCGGGTCGCTTCCCGTTTTGAATCCGATGTGACGGTGGAAAAAGATGAGGATCGCGTGGACGGCAAGAGTATCATGGGTATCATGATGCTGGCGGTGGGCTGGGGCGCGACCATTCAGGTCTGCGTCGACGGTCCGGACGAGGCCGAGTGTCTGGCTGCCTTGGAGAAACTCATTCAGGAAAAATTCGGGGAGGATTGAGCTTCCCCACAACCGCGCTACGGCGCATCCCGCCCATGGACGAGAGCTTTGAACGCCGCCTGACCGGACAGCCCGTTTCCCCGGGGATTGCGATGGGGATCTTGCGCGTGGAGGCGCGCGGGTGTCTGGCTCCGGTGACGCGCTCGATCTCCCCCACCGAGCTGCAGAGCGAGTGGGAGCGCTTCGAGGCAGCGCTTTCGCGGACGGAGAATGAGCTGATTGACCTCAAGGCTCGTGTCGAGAAGCTCTCGGGGGAGAAGGAGGCGGCGATTTTCGACGCTCACCTCCTCTTCCTGCGCGACCGCAGTGTGATGGCGCGGCTGCGCAAGGAAATGCCCCTGCGCCTGCACAACATCGAGTCGGTTTACTACGCCGTGGTGCAGAACTTTATGGAGGGGTTGCGCCGCGTGGGCGATGCCTACCTGCGTTCGCGTGTGGTGGACATTGCCGATGTCCTCCAGCGCGTGCTCAAGAACATGGACGCCTCATCCGGCGGCTCCCTTTCGGGCTTGGGGAAGGGCGGTGCCCCCTGCGTGCTGGCCGCCTACGATTTAGCGCCGAGCGATACGGCTGACCTCGACACCTCCACCGTTCTGGGCTTTGTGACGGAGGCGGGCTCGGCGGTTTCGCACACGGCCATTCTGGCGCGCTCGCTGGGTCTGCCCGCTGTGGTGGCGGTGCCCGGGCTGGTGGTGGATTCGCGCATGGGGCAAAATGTCATTCTCGACGGCTACAGCGGCGAGCTCATCCTCAATCCCACCCGCGAAACGCTGGAGCACTATCGCCGCTTGCAGGCCGAGAAGCAGAAAGCCTACGAGACGCTGGTCGGGATGCGCGATTTGCCCGCCGAGACCCGCGACGGGCACCGAATTCGTCTGGCGGCCAACGTGGAGTTTGCCCACGAATACGACGCCATCCGACGCAGCGGTGCCGAGGGGGTCGGGCTGTTCCGCACGGAGTTTTTCCTGCTGGGCGACAGCGAGTTGCCCGATGAGGAGGCGCAGTACCGCCACTACAAGTCCTTGGTAGAGAGCTGCGCCCCGCATGAGGTGATATTCCGCACGCTCGATTCCGGCGGCGATAAGCTTCCTTTCGAGGAGAGCGCGGAGAAAGAGGAAAATCCCTTTTTGGGCTGGCGCGGCATTCGCGTGTCGCTCAGCCGACCCGAGATATTCAAGGAGCAGCTGCGCGCCGTGCTCCGCGCGTCGGCTCACGGACGGGTGGGTGTCATGTTCCCGATGGTGTCGGGACTGACGGAGGTCAAGGAGGCGCTTTCCCTGCTGGACGAGTGCCGCGGGGAGCTCCGGCAGCGCGGGCAGCTTTTCGACGAGCAGATGCGCGTCGGCATCATGATCGAGGTACCCAGCGCGGCGATGATGGCCGATGTGCTGGCGCGCTATGTGGACTTCTTCTCCATCGGCACCAATGACCTGACGCAGTACACTATTGCAGTGGATCGCGTCAACTACCGCGTGGCGAGCATGTTCCGTCCTACGCATCCCGGGGTGGTGCGGCTTATGCACCGCACCATTCAGGCCGGGGTGCCTACGGCCATCTGCGGCGAGATGGGAGGCGACATCACCCTGCTGCCGCTGTTGGTGGGGCTGGGAGCCAAGGAGCTCTCCTGCGGCACGCATCGCCTGCCGCTGGTTCGCTTCGCCATCCGCCACCTCAATTACGCCGAGTGTCGCGAGGTGGCCGAGCAGGCGCTGCAGGCCGAGGACAGCAAGACCATTCGCGCTCTCTCCAAGGCGCTGGCGCTGCGCAGTTACCCCAATCTCTTCGAGTAAGAGGCTTGTCGGTGCGGGGGGGTTAGGGCGCTTACCGCGCTGCCTCAAGGGGCGAGAAAATCATCTCCGTGCTCGGTCGGGGCGGGCTCTTTCTCTTCGTCCTGCGGTTCTTTGGCTTGCTTGGGCTCTTCCTCCCCCCAGGAATCCCCGAAAATGCGGGCAAAATCCTCGCTGTTGATGAAGTCGGCCAGCTCGGCACAGTCAAAGCAGTTTTCCGCCTGCGCGCGCTGCAGGTAGGGCAGGATGCGCTTATGCACCTCCAGCGCGGCAGAGGCGCCCTGGCCCCAGCACTGCGGCCAGGGGAGGGCGGCATCGGCGTGGTGCTCGATGAGTTCGCGCGCCTTGCGGCGGGTAGCCGCGATGCCCGCTTCGGCGCTCGCTGTGTCGTACATGGCTGCCATGCGGAAGAGAAAGCGCTGCAGAGCCTGCTCGGCCGCGCTGCCGCAGAATCGGGCGGGAAGCACGGAGCGCGCCGCATCCGACCCCATCCGCACTTTCCATTCTCCCTTGTAGTCGGCGGGTAAGCCGGGGAGCACCATATCCACAGCGGCATCGCGCGTGTCGATGACCAGCTCCTGCCGCAGCTCCGCATGGCGCCGGGGCAACCAGCGCCACAGGGGCGTGTAGTCCATCTCCGCGCACAACAGCAGGTGCTGCTGCGGCTGCACGGAACCATCGGGCATGTGCAAGAGGGTGGTCGGCAACCAACGCATCGACAGCCGCAGATCGGCCGAGCCGCTCTTCCCTCGCAGGGTGGGGCGGGCTGAGTCATCGGCCTCCAGACAACCGTCCTCCGCCTGCAGCAGCACCAGCCAGCGCCCATCGCCCGCCACCTCCTCATCAAAGAGCGCGGCATCGCCGAGCAGCAGCGTGCGCGTTGCCGGCGAGCGCAGGTCGACGGTGTACTCCACCTTCATGTTAGAGGCGGCATCCACCCCCTCCTCGGTGCTGATTCCGGCCTCTACCTTGGCACCGCGGCGCACAAAGGCCTCGGGACGCATGCAGGCAAACCCGGCCGCCAGCAAGAGAACGAACAGGAAAAGTTTCTTCATACGCCGTGCATTATAATGGTCGAACATGCCCGAATCAAGACTTGATTCCCGTGCATGACAGGTATATGCTCAGCCCGTCATGAGCATTCTCTCCTTAGCGAATCCCTATGTCTGCGAGTTGGTGGCCTACCGCCCCGGCAAACCCATCGAGGAAACGGCGCGGGAAATCGGCATGAATCCGGCGGACATCGTGAAGCTCGCCTCCAACGAGAACAGCTTGGGAGCCTCGCCCCGCGCCGTCCGAGCCATGCAGGAGGCGGCCTCCGGCGTGCATATCTACCCCGACGGCGCCTCCTACGCCCTGCGCTGCAAGCTCGCGGAACGCTACGGACTCGATGTTGCCCAGACGGCGGTGGGCAACGGCAGCAGCGAGCTCATTGAGCTTATGGCGCATATCTTTGTCCGCCCCGGGGTCGAGACGATCGCTGCGGACTACAGCTTCACGCTCTACGCCATCCTCACTCGACTGCTCAACGGCACTTACAAATCCGTGCCCAACAAGGCGGATTGGAGCCACGATCTACAGGGGATGCTGGCTGCCATCACCCCGCAGACGCGGCTCGTCTTCATCACCAACCCCACCAACCCGGTGGGCACCATGGTAGGACAGGCGGAGATTGATGCCTACATGGCCGCCGTACCCGAGCACGTCATCACCGTGTTCGACGAGGCCTACATCGACTTTGCCGAGGAGCAGCCCGACACCTTGCGCTATGTGCGCGAGGGGCGCCCGGTGGTCGTGCTGCGCACCTTCTCCAAAGTTTACGGACTGGCCGGGGCGCGTGTGGGCGCGGCGCTGACGACGCCGGAAATTGCCGAGTTGTTGCACAAGGCGCGCTCGCCCTTCAACGTCAATCTCTTGGGGCAGGCTGCCGCCTTGGCTGCTCTCGACGACCCGGAACATGTAGCGCGCTCGGTCGCCATGGTCAATGCGGGGCGTCGGCAGTATGAGCAGGCTTTCCGCGCCTGGGGTATTCCCTACATCCCCAGCCACACAAACTTCATCCTCGTGCAGGTGGGGCAGGGGAAAGCTGTGTTCGACGCCTGCCTGCGGCGTGGGGTTATCCTGCGTCCCATGGATGCCTACGGTTTGCCGGAGTACATCCGCATCACCATCGGCACGGAGGCGGAAAACACACGCTGCCTTGCCGTGTTGGCCGAGGTTCTGGGCAAGCAAAAGTGAAGCTTACTCCCACTTTCTCTTGACAGCGCTTCCGCCCCTGCGATAGAATGCAAATACAAGTTACTCCGTACACCATGCCCGAACAACCCAATCTCCTTGCTCAGGTGCGCAAGCACCTCATCGAAAGCGGTGAGGATTACCAGTGGATCACGATGGGACCCGGCAGCGAGAAGATCGGCTTGGCCTATCTTCCCCTTGCAGCCGGCGAGTTGCCCTGCTCTTTCATGTTCACCGAGCTCAAGGAACCTTGTTCACTGGTGTTCGATGCCAATTTTGCCTACCGCATCCGCCCCGAGGACAGAGCCGAAGTGGCCATGCTGCTGCTGACGCTCAATGCGAACCTGCCCGAGGGGCAGCTGCTGCTCGACAACGAGACGGGCTTGGTCTACTACCGCCTGAAGTATGTGCCGGATGACTTCTCCGTCAGCGAGACCGACATCCTCAACCGCGTGCGCTACATGGAGAAAGTCGGTTTGGGCATGGCGCAAACCTATGCGCGCATCATCACCCGTGAATTTCCCTCTGCATAATGTTTTAACCCCCAACCATTCAGTACCATGTCTATCGAAAAACCCTTAGAAGGAAAAGTCGGTGTCGTCACGGGTGTGGCGAACCACCGCAGCATCGCGTTCGGCATTGCCAAGGCCTGGCATGCTGCCGGCGCCAAGCTCATCTTCAATTATCAGGGCGAACGCCTCAAAGACAGCGTCATTAAGCTCGTGAAGGAGCACTTCGGTGAGGATACGCCCGTTTGCTCGCTGGATGTGTCGGATGATCAGTCCATCGCCGACTTCTTCAGCTTTGTGGCGCAGCACACCGACCATGTGGACATGCTGCTGCACGCGATCGCTTACGCGCCCAAGGCTGCCGGAACGCTGGAGGGGCATTTCTCCGACATCCCCCGCGATGCTTTCAGCGCCTCGCTGCAAATCTCCGCCTACTCGCTCATCGCGCTCAGCCGTGCTGTGGCGCCGCTCATGGTCAACGGCGGCAGCATCACCGCGCTGACCTACTACGCCAGCCAGAAAGTGGTGCCGAACTACAACCTGATGGCCGTTTCCAAGGCGGCCTTGGAGACCTGTTGCAAGTATCTGGCCTATGATTTGGGGCGTCGCGAGGCTCCCATCCGCGTCAACTGCATCTCCGCCGGTCCTGTGCAGACACTCGCGGCACGCGGCGTCAGCGGCTTTACGGGCATGTTCAAGGTCTACGGCGAGCGCAGCCCGCTGCAGCGCTCCTGCACGCTGGAGGAGCTCGGCGCCACGGCCACCTACCTGGCGAGCGACGGCGCCGCTGCCGTTACGGGGCAGGTGCTCTATGTCGACGGGGGCTACGAAATCATGGGCATGTGAGCCCTCGGAACTTCCCCTGTTCCCACCCTTCGGACGGGCTGCCTGCGGGCAGCTCGTTTTTTTCGTCGCTGCGGGCTTTGGAATTGACGCGGGTGGGTAAATGTGCTATAGATGGGGCATTGCTATGCTTCAGGAGTATTTTTCAGCTCTCATCCAGCTCGTGGCCGGCTTCGGCTTTGCCGGTCTCATCATCGTGCTGAGCGTGCTTTTCGGCCGTCGCGCCCCGCTGCGCAAGGCGATGGATGTGCCCTACGAATGCGGCAATGTGCCCGAGGGCGATGGCTGCCCTGCGTTTTGGAATGTCAAGTTCTACCTGGTGGGTATTCTCTTCCTCGTCTTTGATTTGGAGGTGATTTTCCTCTATCCCTGGGCGCTGGGCTTCAAGGATTTTGTGCTGGACAATGCGGCGGCATTCGGATCGATGACGGCCTTTATTGCCGTGCTGATGGTGGCCTACCTCTATGCGGTGGGCAAGGGTGCCATCGTGTGGCACAAGAACCCGTCTCCCCGCGCCTGAACGCTCGGTCATGAGTTTTTCCGCACCCTGCCGAACGTTCCGCTCGGCAGGGGCTTTTTTTTGATTGAACAATACCATGAAAACGACTGCTGCAGAACGCCGTGATTTCCTGCTCCGCACCCTCCGCGAACGCATTGTGATGCTGGACGGCGGCATGGGAACCATGATTCAAAAGCTGCACCTGGGCGAGGATGACTACCGCGGCAGCCTTTTTGCCGACCGCCGGCAGTACCCCTGCGACCTGAAGAACAACAACGATGTGCTCGTACTCAGCCGTCCGCAGGTGCTGCACGACATTCACGCCGCTTATTTTGCCGCCGGTGCGGACATCGTGTCCACTTGCACTTTCTCGGCCACCGCTATCGGGCAGCACGAGTTTTTTCACCATGCGGAGCCCGGGCAGCGGCATGACCAAGCGTACTACGAGGGTGTGCTGGCCGATGCGGAGCTGGCGGCGCTGGTGAGGCGCATGAATCTGGCCGCTGTCCGGGTGGCTCGCCGCGCGGCGGAGGAGGCCGAGGCTCGCGACGGTCGCCCCTGTCTGGTGTCGGGCTCCATCGGGCCGATGGCGGTGACGGCGTCCATCTCCCCCGATGTCAGCGACCCGGGCTTCCGCAGCATCAGCTTCGACCAGCTGCGCCGCGCCTACCGCGAGCAGCTGCGGGCGCTTGCCGAGGGCGGGGTGGATCTGCTGCAGCTGGAGACGATTTTCGACACACTCAACGCCAAGGCCTGCCTGTATGCCATCGCCGAGCTGCGCGAGGAGCTTGAGCTGCCCCCACTGCTCATCAGCTTTACCGTGACCGACCGCGCGGGCCGCACCCTCTCGGGGCAGACGGTGGAGGCGTTCTGGTATTCCGTGCGCCATGCGCGCCCGCTGGCGGTGGGTATCAACTGCGCGCTGGGTGCCGACCTGATGCTGCCCTTTGCGCGCGAGCTGTCCGCCATCGCCGACTGCGCCCTGAGTTTCTACCCGAATGCGGGGCTGCCCGACCCGCTGAGCCCTGCCGGCTATGAGCACACGGCGGCGCACATGGCGACCATCCTGCGCGGCTATGCGGAGGAGGGGCTGCTGAATCTGGTGGGCGGCTGCTGCGGCACCACACCCGAGTATATTGCCGCCATCCGCGAGGCGGTGTCACCCTTTGCCCCGCGCCGTATTCCCGTGCAGGCGCCGGACGGCAGGCTGCGCCTGGCGGGGCTGGAGCCGCTGACTCACGATCGCCGCGAGGGGCTGCTCTTCATCGGCGAGCGCTGCAACGTGGCTGGTTCACCGAAGTTTGCCAAACTCATCCGCGAGGAGAAGTATGAGGAGGCGCTGGAGATTGCCCGCGCCCAGGTGCAGAAAGGGGCGCGGGTGCTGGATATTTGCTTCGACGACGGCATGATTGACGGCCCGGCGGCCATGCGGCGCTTCCTGAACCTCATCGCGGCGGAGCCGGACATCGCACGTGTGCCCGTGATGGTGGATTCCTCCAAGTGGGAGATTATCGAGGCAGGCTTGCAGTGCCTGCAGGGCAAGGGTATTGTCAACTCCATCTCCCTGAAGAACGGAGAGGCGGAGTTCCTGCGCGAGGCGCGGCTCATCCGCCGCTACGGCGCGGCGGTCGTGGTGATGGGATTCGACGAGAGCGGTCAGGCGCACGCCAAGGATGACCGCATCGCCATCGCGCACCGGGCGCACCGCCTGCTGACGGAGCAGGCGGGCTTTCCCGAGGAGGACATCATCTTCGACCCCAATGTGCTGACGGTGGGCACGGGCTTTGCGGAGCACGCCAACCACGCGCTGCACTTCTTCCAGGCGGCGGAGGAGATTCACCGCTGCCACCCGCTCTGCCACATCAGCGGCGGTATTTCCAACGTGTCGTTTTCCTTCCGCGGGGTCAATCCCGTGCGCGAGGCGATGCACAGCGCCTTCCTGCACCACGCGGGGGCGGCGGGGCTGGATGTGTGTATTGTCAACGCCGCCCTGATGGTGGATTACGAGAGCATTCCTGCCCACCGCCGCAAGCTGGTGGAGGATGTGCTGCTCAACCGCTGTGCGGATGCGACGGAATGCCTGATTGCCTATGCTCAGGAGCTGAGTGAGGCCAAGGCAGCGCTCAAGGCGGCGGGGGCGGGTGCGCCCAAAGCATCGGCGCCCAAGCCGGCGGGCGATGCCTGGCGCAGCGGCTCGGTGCAGGAGCGCTTGGCGCATGCTCTGGTGCAGGGTATCAGCCAGTTTGTGGAGGCGGATACGCGCGAGGCGCTGGAGCAGTTTGGCTCGCCGCTGGCGGTCATTGAGGGACCGCTGATGGAGGGCATGAAGCAGGTGGGCGAGCTCTTCGGCAGCGGCAAGATGTTCCTGCCGCAGGTGGTGAAGAGCGCGCGCGTGATGAAGCAGAGCGTGGCGGTGCTCACGCCGTTGATGGAGCAGAACTGGGGCGCCGGCTCTGCGTCCGCCGGCACGGTGGTGCTCGCCACGGTCAAGGGCGATGTGCACGACATCGGCAAGAATATCGTGGGTGTGGTGCTGGCCTGCAACGGTTACCGCGTGGTTGATTTGGGGGTCATGGTGCCCACGGAGGATGTGGTGGCAGCGGCGCAGCGCGAACGGGCGGATGTGGTGGCGCTTTCGGGCTTGATTACGCCCTCGCTGGACGAGATGGCCAAGGTGGCCGCGGCCTTGGAGGCGGCGGGTATGAGGGTGCCCCTGCTGGTGGGCGGTGCGACGACGAGCCCCTTGCACACGGCGCTGCGCCTGGCGCCGCACTACCCGAGCGGGGTGGTGATGCAGACGGCGGATGCCTCAACGATTGTTCCCGCCGTGGCCTCGCTCATCGGCAGCGCTCGCGCGGCGACGATTGCCGCTCTCAAGGAGGAACAGCAGCGGCAGCGCGAGGCCTACGCGCAGAAGCAGGAGCCCTTGCTGACGCTGGAGGAGGCGCGCGCGCGCGCCCCGCGCTTCGATTGGACGGCTCAGCCGCAGCCGGTGCCGCAGCGCCGCGGGCTCATCACCATCGGGGTGCCCGAGGGCTGCGCTTGCCACCATCGCCGGCCCGATGTGCCTGTGAGTTGGGCGGAGCTGGCGGAGCGCGCCGATTGGAGCATCTTGTTGCGCTTTTTTGAGATGCAGGATGTTTGGCACCCCTTGCGCCATGAGCCGCAGCCCGGGGCTCCGGCCGACAAGGTGGCCGAGGCGCGTCGACTGATGGACGATGCTCGCGCCTTGCTGGCGCAGGCGCAGCGCGAGAGCCGCCTGCACGCACGCGCGGTGGTCGGCATCTGGTCGGCGCATCGGCAGGGCGACGACATCGTTGTGGCGGGCGGCACGGTGCTGCACAGTCTGCGCCAGCAAAAGCCGAGCGACAAGCCGCGCCTGGCACTGGCCGATTTTGTGGCGCCCGAGGGGCAGGGGGGCTATGTGGGTGCCCTACAGCTTTCCGTCACGGGCGCCGAGGCCTGGGCGGCGGAGCTGGAGGCGGCGCACGACACCTACAGCGCGCTGCTGGTGGGGGCGCTGGCCTGCATGCTGGCGGAGGCGCTGGCCGAGCTGGCGCACGAGCGGGTGCGGGAGTTCTGGCCGGGGGAGACGTCGATTCGCCCCGCCTGTGGCTACCCCAGCCAGCCCGACCACGCGGAGAAAGAGACGGTGTTCCGCCTGCTCAACGCTACGGAGCTCACAGGTGCCACGCTCACGGAGTCCTACATGATGAACCCGACGGCGTCGGTCTGCGCCCTGCTGTTCAATCATCCGCAGGCGCATTACTTCGCCGTAGGTCCTCTGGGCGATGACCAGCGCGCGGACTACGAGGCACGCAGCGGGCATCGGCTCTGAGCCCGTTTGCTCAGAGGTGTATCAGCGGCACGCTGCAGTCGTGCGGCTCGGTGGGCAGGCTGTCTACCAGCTGTTCGGCAAAGGCGAGGGCGAGGCGCCGCGCGCGCGCGCAGCGCGGTAGGTAGTTGTCGTAATAGCCGCCGCCGTAGCCTAGTCGCATGCCTCCCGGTGTGAAAGCCACGCCGGGAACGAGAATCAGGTCGAGCTCCTGCGGTTCGACGGCGTGGCAGTGCGGCAGCGGGGCGGGAATGCCCATGGCAGCGGGAGCCATGTCGCGCGCGAGGTCGCGCACAATGCGGAACTCCATGCGGCGCGCCCCGAGACAGCGCGGAAAAGCGTAGCGGTGCTGCGGGTAGTCGCGCAGCAGCGGCAGCAGATCCACCTCGTGCGCCATGGGGTAGAAGAGACCGACCAGCAGCGGCTTGTCGGACGAAAGGATGGGGCGGAGCAGCTCCCGCAGCATCGCCGAACGCTCGCCGCACGGGTCGGCGGCAGCGGCAGCCTTCACGCGGCTGAGCATGGCGCGGCGCAGCTGCTTCTTGGCGTCGGTCTTAGTCATGGGGACTCAGGCGCCCGAAGAGAGCGAGCATGCGCCCCGTGCGCCCCTTCTCCATGCGGTAGGAGTAGAAGGTGTCAAGGTCGGCGGCGGTGTCGAGTCCGCTGTCGATGATGTTCTCGCGCAGCAGTCCGGCTTCCTCCAGCTCTTCGTGAATGCGGGTGGGGATGTCGACCTCGTAGTGCGGGGGGCGAATGCAGGGCGAGATGACGGCGATGCAGTCCAGCGGCTTGACGCCGAGGATTTTGTGCATGGAGCCCAGCAGTTCACCGACGATGTTTTGCTGCGTGCCCAGTTTGCCCGAATGTGCCAGCCCGCGGCACCCCGTCACGGGGTCGTAAATCCACACGGCAGCGCAGTCGGCCACATAGATGCCCAGGCAGCAGTCGGCCACGCCTCCGCAGAAGAGTGCGTCGACCCCCTCCACGGGGTAGGAGCAGCCGATGTCGCCCACGAGCGCCACCTTGTTGCCGTGGATTTGTTGCGCGCGGCGCAACAGCTTGGGGGAGATGCCGCCCTCGCGCAGCACGGCCTCGTGCGTGGGGGTCAGCGCGGCGATGACGGCGCTGCGATCCGTGCTGACGGGCACTTCGGGCACGCGGGTGATGAAGCGGGCGAAGTTGTCGGGATAGTCGTTGAGACGCTTGAGATAGTCAGGGGAATAGGAACTCATGGCAAATCAGGGGAAAGGGGTGTTTAGTGTTCGCGCACGCTGCGGCGGTGGAGCAGCTTGCCCGTCTCCAGCAGGTTGTCGCTCTCCGGGCTGGGGTGAGCCATCATGCGAGCCAAATCCTGTGCGATATTGTTGCGCATTTGCTGTACGAGCGCCCGCCCTTGTTCTGTGATTCTTACGACGATTTTGCGCCGATCGGCGGCGGCGGTGTTGCGGCGCAGGTGCCCCAACTCCTCCAGCTTGTCGACCATTCCGGTGGCGGCCGCCGTGCTGTGCCCCATCATCTTGGCAATGTTGCTCATGGAGAGGCAATCCTCCTCTGCCAGATAGGCCAGCAGGAAAAACTGCGGGTAGGAAACGCGACCTTGGTTGAGCACGGGCGAGAGCCGAAGGATGCAGCTACGCTGGGAGAAGAGAACGAAATCAGCCAGATTTTGCACGTCCGTGTGGGACAGTTTTTCGGAGGGGTGAGAGCTCATAGAGGCAAAAGTGCTTCGTTTTTGCCGATACTAAAGCAATGCTGACATTTTGCAAGCAGAAAATTCCCTGCGTCGGGGTCCTGACGGGGATGCCGAAGCGGCTGTGCAGCATATCATCGGGTGCCGCGCGCCGGAGGGTACCATATCTTGGGAAGACCCCCTTGGAAAAAAAATCAGGGGCGGTTGCAGCACGGCGCGCAGCTCGGGGTTTCATGAGCCTTTGCTCTTCCGGACGCTGCATGTGCTCACTGTGGCGCTCGCTGAGCTGAATGAACTCGGGAGGCCTCCGTGGAGCGGAGCAGCTCGACGCATGCCCCCTCCGCTTCCGTGTGTCCGGCGGCGGAGGGCAGGGGGTGGTGGTGTTTTCCGGGTCAGAGGAAGAGAAGGATAGCTATTATATGCGTGAGGATAGCGAGACATCGCCCGGGAATCAGGCCGGAGGCAGTGTACAGCTTTGATCAAGCTTATGCTGCGTCCTGAGGTTTGAATCGTCTATCCGCGTTCGCCCGAGGTATTTTTTAGGCGCTTGCACGCTCATGTTGCGTGGAAGAAGGAACACACCTTCTCCACCGCTTTCGCGAATGTGTACCTGCCGCTGCTGCCGAAATGGGGGGGCTGCTCAGGAGCGGAGCTCGCGGCAGATTTCGGGGAGGAGTTGCAGGAGCAGGCGGGCGCATTCACCCATGAGGCGTGGGGAGAGGCGCTCGGCCTTGTCGCGGTGGGTGTGCCACCAATCGCTGCCGCTGAAGTCGGCGATGAGGTTGAGACTGTCGACCCCGGCTTCGAGGTAGGGCAGGTGGTCGTCGAGATAGGAGCGCTCCGTCAGGCTCCAGCGCTGCGGCGAGAGTCCGGCCGCCGCGATGGCTCGGGCGTAACGGCGTAGCATGGCGTCGGAGCTGTCCGGCGCGGAGACGGCGATGCGGGTGTCGCGCCCACCCACCATGTCGAGGTTGATCTGGAAGCGCGGCAGCCCGTCCTGTCCGCGCCGGGCGACATCGTAGCGCGAGCCGTAGAGCCCGTCGCGGCGGCTCATGGAGGGTGCGAAGGCTTCCTCGCCGTCCAGGAAGATGAGTTCAACCTGTGCCGCAAGTTCCGGCTGCTGCGCGAGTGCGCGCGCCAGTTCGAGGAGGACGCCCGCGCCGCTGGCGCCGTCATCGGCGCCGATAAAACCCTCGATGCGCTTGGTGTCGATGTGACAGGAGAGTAGGATGGGGCGCGGGGCGGCGTCCTCGCCCCGGCGCGCGCGCAGGTTGAGCATGCGCAGGGTTGGCGGAGCAGGGGACGGTGGGGTGAAGCTGTCGCGCGTGACGTTCCAGCCGGCGGCATTCAGGACGCGCTCGATGTAGTCGACCTGCGCGGCGTAGGCGGCGCTGCCGCTGGGGCGGGGTCCCAGAGCACAGAGCGCGAGCGCGTGGCGGTAGGCGGCCTCGGCCTCAAAGGCTGCCCCCGCGGGGGGGGGCGTTGATGGTGCCCGCGGGGGGATGGTGGCGGGCTTTTCCTTGCAGGCCGTGGTCAGTACGAGGACGGCTGCCGCTGCTGCTGCCGCGCATAGCCTGCCTGCACGGAACATGGCTCAGAATTGCTCGCTGATGCCGAACATTTGGAGGATGCGCACCAGCTCCTCGCGCCCGGCATAGGGGATTTCGATGATGCCGTTGCTCTTGCCCTTGAGGTTGATGTTGACGCGGGTGCCGAAGTCGTGCGAGAGCTGCTCGCAGACGCGGGCGTAGGCATCGGGCAGTTTGCGCTCGGGGGCGGGAAGGGCAGCGGGCGGCTCGGGGGAGAGTATGCTGCGCACCAGCTGCTCGGTTTGGCGCACGGTGAGGTTTTGGCGCGCCACCTTCTCAGCGGCAGTGGATTGCTGGTAATCGTCCTTGAGCTGGAGCAGTACCTTGGCGTGACCGACGGTGATGCTTTTCTTCTCCAGAAGGTCGCGGGAGAGGGGAGCCAGGTCGAGCAGGCGTACCATGTTGGCCACGGCGGCGCGCGATTTGCCGATGTGGCGGGCGATGACCTCCTGCTTCATGCCGAAGCGGGTTTGCAGCAGGCGGTACTGCTCGGCCTCTTCCAGAGGGGTGAGGTCGGCGCGTTGCAGGTTCTCGATGAGTGTGAGCTCAGCCACCTCCTCGTCCGAGGCGTCATGCACGACCACGCGCACCTCCGTGTAGCCCAGGCTGGTGACGGCGCGCAGACGGCGCTCACCCGCGATGAGCTCGAACTTGCCGTCGACTTTGCGCACCACGAGGGGCTGGATGAGCCCGCGCTCGCGGATGGAGGCGGCCAGCTCCTCGATCTGCTGTTCGTCAAAGTGGCGGCGGGGTTGGAAAGGCGAGGCCTTGATCTCATCTACCCGAGCCAGAATGACACTCTCGCCATCCACCAGGGCTTCCACGGGGGAGGTGATTTCGGGTTTCTTGGTGAGCAGTGCGCTGAGTCCTTTTCCTAAAGCTTGTCTGGCCATAATCGCTTGAGCGGGCATTCTAGCGGATGGCGCACGGAAATGCAATCCTTTTTCCGGAGAAAGACACATTTCCCGCACCGGGGGCAGCATGGAAAAAAGCCTGTAACCGAGTGGGTTGCAGGCTTGTGAACGGGAGGGGGATGTTGCTTCAGCGGCGGCGGCGCGAGGAGCTTTTCTCCGCCGTTTCGGCGCGGGGCGTCAGCGAGATGCGGAAAGCCTTTTCCGGGCTGTTTGCCCAGGCACCGCAGCTCATGACGCCGTTCAGCTTGCCATCCTGCGTCAGGAAGAGCGCGAGCAGACCGTCGCGGGCATCATAGACCTCCGCCGTGGGCTGGTCGGGGTCGTAGCGCCCGTCGTAGATGGAGATGTCTACCTTGGCTCCTTGCTCCGTGGGGGTGAGTTCGCAGCGCCCGGCAATGTCGAGACTGGCTTCGGGGAGCTTGGTGTCGTAGATGCTGCCGATGAACTGAATCGAGTTGTCGAATTGCTTGACCGTTTCGATGTGCAGCGTCAGCTCGCCGAATTGGTTGTCGCGGGTCCATTCGCCGGAAAAGTTCTTGCCCTGAGCCAGAGCCTTGGTGCAGAGGCTGAGCCAGGTTTGGCGGGTAGCCTCGGCCTTGGCGGCTTCCTCGTTAGCGCGGTGGGCGGCTTCCTCGGCCTCGGCCTGCAGGCGGGCGAGAGTGGCGCGGGCGTTGTCCTCGCGGCTGTTGATGTAGGGTTCGGCGAGTGCGTTGAATGCGTCGAGCTTGGCGGCGATTTCGTCCTTGCGAGCCTGCTCGAACTCCGGGGTCAGCACGGGGATGCCCGCGGCCTGCACGGCGGATTCGGGTTTCAGCTCGGCGATGGCTTGCAGCGCCGAGCTGTCAATGGTGACATCGCTGAGCACCCAGGCCTCGCCCTCGTAGCGGGCGGTGGCGCGGGCAATGAGCTCGAGGGTGTCGCCCGCCGCTTTTTGCTGCACACAGACCGAGGATTCGGCCAGATTTTTGAGCTCATTGGCGAGCTTTTGCATCTCCTCGGGCAGGGGCTTGGGCGCGCGGTCGGCATCGGTGAGGATGTCGGTGGTGCCGCCCACCTGCAGCAGGTAGACGGACTCAGGCTTCACGGCGGCGTTGGCCGCGTCGTTCATGGCCTTGCGCTGCTCGTTGAAGCATTCGGGAGCGCTTTGCTCGGCGTAGAGATTTTCCCGAAGAGTCAGGGGAATGTGGGCGGTGATGCTCACGCTGCCGTCCTCAGCGGGCTCGGTGCATTCGCTGCTGAGGGTGCCGACCTCGGCCACATCACAGCTCGGCAGATGCTCGGTCAATAGGGCGGTGAGCTCCTCGGCGGTGGGCGCCGTGGGCTTGGCGGGTTCGGCGGGTTGCTCGACTGCCGGTTCGGACGCTTGGGGGGTGTTCTCATCGCAGGAGGGGAGCATGACAAGCGAACCAACAAGGAGAGCGGTGCAGAAGAGGTGTTTGTTATTCATGCCGACAGAATGATACGAGCTCATTCTGCCTGCTCCGGGGGGCGGTGTCAAGTTCACAACGTGTCTGTTATCCGTTCGGGTCGGAAAACTACAGCATTAGCGATGCTGTATCAAGTATAAAATTGACAATTCTCGCGTTGCATGGAAACAAGGGGGTGGGACTCATCGATTTGTTGATTATTGTGTCTTGAGCGTGAAGCTTGGTAGGTGGGGCAGCATCGCTAATGCTGTACAATGAGGGCGCAGGTAGGGATGTGGTGAAGCACAGCCCCTTGTATTTTCTCCAAAACATTGAAAAAATGATATTACCATGAAAACGATTTCAGCGACTTTCCTGGCTTTCGCCGGTATGGCTTGGGCTGTTGAGACGCAGGTATTCGACCTGACGACGAGCGTAGGGGCTTCGGACAGCCCCTATTTCTACAATGCAACCACCGGGTGCTTCACGGATAACAAATCGATTCCCGGCACGGTGTTGAGTTATGCCAATAATCTGGACAAGATTCAGACCAACATCAGCTTTGTGTTGAATCTGACAGCGGCGCAGCAGCTGACATCGAGTACGACCTTGACCTTGTTGAAGATAGATATGGCGGGGGATACGAAGGCCGGTGGTGATGTCGGACTGAGTCTGACCTCAAGCGGGGTTTCGGGGGCATGGAATGAAGCGACCAGCGGTCGGGAGAGTGTTGCCTATAAGGATCTGCTGAAAGAGGCATCCTCCGTGTTTCGGGATGCCTATGGTAATCAGTGCATTACCTTGACGATGGTGCAGTATGCGTCGGGGGCGAAACTTTATTCTTCATCGGAGATGTTGTGGGAAGATTCAAAGCTGCGCTCGGATGATAATACGGTCTTCAATAGTATTACGGTGAATACTTCGTATGTGGAGGCCGTACAGTTCTCGACGACTTGGCCGACCAATGGGGATGCCAAACCCCTCAATAAGACGTTTGACACGGCGGCTCGCGCCAAGCTGATGCCCGAGCCGACTACGGCGACGCTGAGCTTGTTGGCGCTGGTTGGTTTGGCGGCGCGCCGCCGCCGCGCCTGAGCGGCGACTTCCGGCGGAAGCCGAGCTTTGCCAAAACGCCCCGCAGGGATGCCTGCGGGGCGTTTTTTTTCGGGGGCTGCCTGCCGAGGGGGTTACGCTTTGCGGCGGCGGAAGCAGCGCACGGTCGCCTCGCGCAGGCGGGCGAAGAGGGCGTAGAGCCCCGGCACGGTGAAGATGCCGAAGCAGGTGGCCAGCAGCATGCCGCAGAAGGTGGTGATGCCGATTTCCTGGCGGCTGGCCGCGCCCGAGCCCGTGGCGATGACCATAGGGAAGACACCGCAGAGGAAGGAGATGGCGGTCATGAGCACGGCGCGGAAGCGCATGCCCGCGCCGTTGAGCGCAGCCTGCATGATGCCGGTGCCGTTCTTCTCGTGGTCTTCCTTGCTGAACTCGACCATGAGGATGGCGTTCTTGGCCGCCAGGGCGATGAGCATGAGGATGCCCAGCTGCACATAGATGGAGAGCGAGAGCCCGAAGATCTGCGCACCCATGAGCGCGCCCAGCGTGGCCACGCCGACGGAGAGCATGACGGGGATGGGCGTGGTCCAGCTCTCGTACTGCGCCACGAGGAAGAGGTAGGCAAAGAGCAGCGCCATGGCGAGCAGCGAGCCGATTTTGCCGTCGTTCTGCCGCTCTTGGTAGGAGAGGTCTTTCCAGCTCACGCCCCAGCTGCGGTTGCGCCCGGCGGCGCGTTCCTCGCGGTTGAGCTCGGCGATGGTGTCCTCGATGAGCTGCATGACCTGCCCCGAGCCGACGCCCTGCGCACCGATGACGGTGATGTCGGCGCTCATGAACTGCTCGAAGCGCTGGTACTGCTTGGGACCCATGCGGTAGGAGAGGGAGCAGACGGCGGAGAGCGGCACCATCTCGCCCTTGTCGTTGCGCACCAGCTGGTTGAGGATGTCGTCGGCCGTGCGGCGGTCGCGCGTGCTGCCCTGAATCATCACCTTGAAGTTGAAGCCGTTGAGCGTGAAGTCGTTGACGTAGGACGAGGCCATGACGCTCTGCAGGGTGCTGAAGATGGTGTTGACGGGCACATGGAGCGACTGCGCCTTCTCGCGGTTGATTTCGAGGTGGATTTGCGGGTTGGAGGCGTCGTACTCGCTGCGCGCCATCATGACCAGCTCGGGATGTCGCATGAGCCGCGCCTGCACCTCCTTGACCATGTCGCCCAGGTCGGCGGTGCTGATGTCGCCGCTGCCCGTGAGCACCATGGAGACACCGCCCGTGATACCCAGCCCCATGATGGCCGGCGGGGTGACGGCCATGACGGAGGCCTCGGGGATGTCGGCGCAGGCGGCGTTGACTTTGGCGGCGATGGCCTGCACATGCAGGTCGGGCGTGGTGCGCTCGCTCCAGGGTTTGAGCTGGATGATGACCATGCCGGCGTTCTCGCCTGAGCCGCTGGAGAAGCTGTAGCCGCTTTGCGCCGTCACCATGTCGATGCCGGGGATGTCCTTGAGCCGGGCTTCAATCTGGCGCATGACTTTGTCGGTGCGCTGCTTGGCGGTGGCAGTGCCCTCCATGGTGACCATGACGAAGAGGTTGCCCTTGTCCTCGGTGGGGATGAAGGAGCTGTTGATGGCGGTGGGGGCCAACAGCTTTTTGGCACCGTGAGCGGTGGCGAGTTGCTCCCCGTGCCAGAAGCGAGCCCAGCCGTCCCCGCTGCCCTTGTAGTAGATGTAGTTGCCCGCAAAGACCAGCGCCATGACGAGCACGGTGAGCCAGGCGTGGCGCACGAGCAGCCCCGCGCCCGCCAGGTAGATGCGGCGGGCAAGCTCCATGAGCCGGTTGAAGGGGCGGAAGAGCCACACGGCCAGGCGGTTGGGTTTGGCTCCGGCCGGGCGCAGGATGAGCGCGCAGAGCGCGGGCGAGAGGGTCAGCGCGTTGAAGGTGGAGATGCAGAGCGCTACGCACATGGTCACGGAGAACTGGGTGTAGATGGTGCCGACCATGCCGCCGTAGAAGGCGATGGGCACGTAGACGGCCAGTGTCACCAGCGTGGTGGCAATGACGGCTCCCGTGATTTGCTTCATGCTGCGGATGGTGGCCTCCTTGGGCGAGAGTCCTTCTTCGTGGATGATGCGCATGACGTTCTCAACCACGACGATGGCATCGTCCACCAGCGAGCCGATGACGAGGATGAGCCCGAACATGGTCAGCACGTTGATGGTGTAGCCGAAGGCATACATGAGCGTGAAGGCTCCCAGCAACGAGACGGGGATGGCCAGCGCGGGGATGAGCGTGGCGCGCCAATCCTGCAGGAAGATGTAGGTGACGAGGATGACCAGCAGCAGCGCCAGCACCAGCGTGGTGGCAATTTCCTCCATGGTGGCCGAGATGGCCTTGGTGGGGTCGTAGCCCATGCACCAACTCACGCCGTCGGGGAAGGTGGGTTCGATCTCGCGGATGCATTGTTGCGCGGCGGCGACGGTGGCCAGCGCGTTGGCTTCGTTGTTGCGGAAGATAATCATGCCCACGGCGTCCTTGCCGTTGAGGCGGCTGTAGCCGGAGTTGCTCTCGGCGCCCAGCTCGATGGTGGCGATGTCCTTGAGCAGGGTGACATGGCCGTCCTCGCCGCGTTTGACGACGATTTCACCGAATTGCTCGGCGGTTTTCAGGCGGCCGAGGGCGGTGACTTTGAAGGTGGCGTAGGATTGCACATCCTGCGAGCCCACGGAGCCGGCGGCGGCCTGCACATTTTGGGCGGTGATGGCGTTGCTCACATCTTGGGGCGTGATGTTGAGCGCGCTCATGCGGGTGGTGTTCATCCACACGCGCATGGCGTAGTTGCGGCTGGGGATGATGTCGGCGCTGGAAATGCCGTCCACCTGCGCCAAGCGGTCCTTGACATTCATGCGCACCCAGTTGGAGAGCTCCAGGATGTTCATCTTGTTTTCATCGCACATGAAGTTGACGAAGCAGAGCATGTCGCCCGAGCGCTTGCGGACGGTGTAGCCCGTCTGCTTGATTTCGCTCGGCAGCTTGGACTCCACCGCCTTGATGGCGTTGGAGACGTTGATCATGGCCATGTCGTCGTTCGAGCCCGACCTGAAGATGAGGGTGAGCGAGTAGGAGCCGTCGTTGCCGCAGCTGGAGGAGAAGTACTCCAGATCGTCCATGCCGATGAGCTGCTCCTCGACGGGGGCGGCGACGACCTGCGCCATTTCCTCGGCGCTGGCGCCGCTGTAGGTCATCTTGACGGAGATGGTGGGCGGCGAGACCTCCGGGTATTCGGAGATGGGCATCTTGCTCAGGCAGAGCAGACCCGCCAGCATCATCAGGATGGAGACGACGAAGGCGAACTTGGGGCGGTGAATGAAGAATTCGGAAAACATGGTGGGGAAGGGGGGCTTATTCGATGGTGACGGGGCTGCCGTCCTGCACCTCGGCCAGACGGCTGATGATAACCTGCTGCCCGGGTTGCAGACCGTGGTGTACGGCGACCTGCCCGTCCTCCGCCGTCGAGCCGATGATGATGTCGGTGCGCACGGCGTGCCCGTCCTGCACGGTGTAGACGTAGTGCCCGGCGGTGTCAATCTGGACGGCGGCCTCGGGCACGCAGGGTACCTTGTACTCGGGCTTGCGGGCGATGCGCACGGTGACGACCCCGCCCGGGGTCAGTTCGTGGTCGGCGTTCCGGAAGGTGGCCCATACGTTCTGCGTGTCGGTGCCGATCTGGATGATGTTGTCGCAGAAGGAGACCTGCCCCGTCTCGCTGAGCTCCTTGCCGGTGGCGGTGATGAGGGTGATGGCGGCCTCGTGGATGAAGCGCTCGTCGTTGCCGTAGCCGGACAGGATGGTGCGTTCGCTGAGGGGGAAGCGCACGTAGATGGGGCTGAGCTGGACGATGGTGGCCAGCGGGCTCTTGATGTCGGTGATGTAGTTGCCCTCGGAGAAGTGTACGCGGCCGATGCGCGCCTCCAGCCCGCTGCGGATGGTGCAGCGCGAGAGGTCATCCTCGGCAATGGCGAGGGCGGCCTCGGCGCTTTCTTTCTGTGCCAGCAGCTCATCGAGCGTGGCTTTGGCGCTTTCCAAGTCGTCCTTGCTGCTGGCGTTGCGCTCCATGAGTTGCTGCTGGCGCAGGTACTTGGTGCGGGCATCGCCGATGCTGACCTCCAGCTGCGCCAGCGCCGATTTGCAGGCGGCCACCTCGGCGGCGTAGCGCGTGGGGTCGATGCGGAAGAGTACCTCGTCCTTGGTGACGAGATCACCCTCGCGGAAGTCCTGGTGCTGCAAGAGCCCCTGCACCAGGGGGCGCAGCTCCACCTTGTTGATGGCTTCCACACGCGCACCTTGGCAAGTGATGACGGTGGGGTCGCTCATTTCGCCCACGGTGGCGGCGGAGACAGCGAGGGGGGCTTCCTCGGCTTGAGCTTGGGCGGAATCGGCGGCGGGCGCGGCGTTGCGGGGAAAGACGGGGATGATGGTGCCGCCCTCGCGCGTTTTGTGCGCGCCGTCGGTGATGACGATTTCTCCGACCTGCAGACCGTCGTACACGGATTGCATGCGGCCTTGGATGCCGCCGGTGGTGACGTTGCGGCGCGCGACCTTGCCCGCCTCGTCCACGGTGTAGACGAAGGAGCCCCGGGCATCGTGATGCACGGCGGTCAGCGGCACCATGCAGACCTCGGCTGTCTCGGCCAGAGTGACATAGACGGCTGCGCCGCTGCGGTGGGTTAGCTTGTGGTCGGGGTTCTCGAACTCGGCCCACAGGGTGTAGGTGTCGGTGTTGCCGGTGAGCAGGTTGTTGACGATGCTCACCTTGCCCGTGGCGGGGTAGGCCAGCCCGTCGGCCGTGCGGATGTTGACCTTGGCAAGCTTGCCGATGTTGTCCGCGCCGTGGAAAATGCTGTCGACATCGTTCTGCGACAGGGGGAAGCGCACGTAGATGGGGTCGATTTGGGTGATGGTGGCCAGTTGCTCGCCCTTGGTGATGTAGTTGCCGCGCGAGAGCGCCAGCCGTCCGATGCGTCCCGTCACTTCGGCGCGGATGGTGCAGTCCTCCAAATCCTTGCGGGCTTTGATGACATCGGCCTCGGCTCCGGCTTTCTGTGCCTTGAGGGTTTCGAGCTTGGTCAGGGCGGTTTCCGTGTCCTGCTGACTGGCGGCGAATTGCTTGGAGAGCTCGCGGAGGCGCTTGTAGCGGTTCTGCGCGTAGATAATCTGCGCCTCCAGCGCCTTGACGGCGGCTTCTTTCTGCTTGAGCGCCGCTTCATAGCGCAGGGGGTAGATTTTCATGAGCACATCTCCTTCCTTCACCGGGGCACCCTCCTGCACATTGACCTCGTGCAGGAAGCCTTCCACGGCAGCGCAGATGTTCACGGTGCGCACTGCGTCGGCATGGCCGATGCTCTTGCGCATGACCTTGTCATGCCCGCTGCTGACGGCCTCGACCTGCACATAGGAGGGTGGTGCCGCCTTGGGACCCTGCGCGAGGGCGGGCAGAGCGGCCAGAAGGAGAAAAGAAGTATGCTTCATTTTCATGGACGCTGTCATTATAGCGTGCTGCTGTGCCGAGGCAAGCAGAAAGTGGGGAAAAAAGCTGATAATGCGCGGTTTGTGGAGATGCGGTCGCTTACAGCAGCGAAATTTCCCCCCGGCTCAGTCCCGTGAGGCGGCTCAGCGCGCGGCGCAGGTAGGCGACCACCCCCAGCAGGGTGCCCAGCAGGGGCACGCCAATGACCACATAGCTCCACCACATCATGCTGCCCACGGCTTCGTTGTAGGCGAGGGGCTGGGCTTCGGCGGGCAGCTCGCAGACGGGCAGCAGGAACCACAGGGAAAGCAGGAAATTGCCTGCGGCGGAGAGGAGCAGCGAGAGTCCGGTGAAGAAGCAGGCGCGGCGCAGGATGCGCGCGTAGCCCTCGCCGCAGCCGCGCTCGGCCACGCGGCGCTCAATGCGCGCGATGTCGAAGAGGCTGTCGGCATAGACAAAGAGCCGCAGCAGCGAGCCGGGGCGCGCGCCCGTGACCCACACGGCGGCGCCCAGCAGCCCCGCGACGAGCGCCTCCTTGGCGGCGTACCACCAGGGGGCATCGGGGCGGATGGCGAGGGTGTCGCCCGTGTTGGCGTAGAGGGTGACGACGCCTGTGAGCAGGGTGCCGCCCAGCCCCAGCAGGGTGATAGTGTCGGCGCGGTGTTCGCGGGCAAATATCCACAGCCCGCAGCCGATGGGCAGGGAGAGCGCCAGCACCATCGCCCGGGTGGTGCCCAGCTGCCACAGGGCATCGCCCGGGGCGGAGCAGTGCTCCAAAATCAGCACGGGGAGCAGCACGCTGAGGACGACCGTGAGCAGACTGTGGGTGCCTTTGTCCATGGGGGCAGGGGGGTGGTTTTACTTCATGGATGCGATGGCAGCTGCCATGTCCGGCGCGCGGAAGGTGGAGGAGCCGGCCACGAGGCAGTCCGCCCCCGCCTCGCGGCAGAGCGCGGCCTGCGCCGCACCGATGCCCCCGTCCATTTGGATGAGGAAGGCGAGGCCGTTTTTGCTGCGTTCTTCGGCCAGGCGGCGCACCTTGTCGAGCACATGGGGCATGAAGCTCTGCCCGCCGAAACCGGGTACCACGCTCATGATGAGCACCATGTCGAGCTCCGCCAGGTAGGGCAGCACCATGTCCACCGGGGTGGCGGGGTTGACCGCCAGCCCGGCCTGCAAGCCGGCAGCGCGGATGGCCGCCAGCGTGGCGCGGAGGTCGACCTCGCCCTCGCGCTCGACGTGGAAAGTAATCATGTTGACCCCGGCCTTGACAAAACGCGGGTAGTAGTGATCCGGCGCCATGACCATGAGGTGAGCGTCCAGGTAGGTGTCGCCCGGCACGCTGTTGCGGATGGCGGCGCAGATGTCGGGGCCGAAGGAGATGTTGTCGACAAAGGTGCCATCCATCACATCGAGGTGGAGCCAGTCGGCACCGGCGTCGAGGGCGCGGCGCGCTTCGGCGCCGATGCTGCGGAAATCGCAGGCGAGCATGGAGGGAGCTATCAGCATGGCGGTGGGGGAGGAACGGAAAAGATTCAGCCGCGGCGCGGGCGGGAAAAACAGCGGCGGGGGAAACGGAGCGGCGGGGAGATGAAGGGCGACTGGCTGCGGTCGGTGCCGAAGAAGCGCAGCTCAACGTCCTCGAGCGCGGTGTCGAGGATGCGGTAGCCGCTGTAGGCAAACACTTCGCCGGGCATGAGAACGGGGCGTTGGTTGAACACCTGCTCCGCCTCGATGATGCGGGTGCAGCCGTTGCGCTCGCGCAGAATCCACTTGCGCCCCAGGAGCCGCACGCTGCTGCTCCCCTCATTGGTCATGTTCAGCCGAAAGCAGAGCCGATACTGCGGGCGCGGGCTGCGGGTGTACTGCATCGCGACGGCCGAGAGGCGCATGGCGAGAAAATCCCGGACGGGGAGGCTGCGGCATTCAGTGTTCATGACCTTCGCCGACGCAGATAGTCGAGATGCGCAGCGTCGTCTCGTGCATGGCGCGCACCTTCTCCGGCGTGGGCAACTCGCCCGGGGCGAGTGTCATCTGCTCGGTGAGGAGGTTCAGCAGTCGGCTCATCTCGGCCACATTGAGCTTTTTGGCCGTCTTGGGGTTGAGGTAGGTCAGAATCTCGCTGAAATAGGAGGGGGCATCGGGGTAGAAGATGGCCGCAGCCTGCTCGGCATCGAACTTCTGTTCAATGGCTGCAGCGGCGGCATCCAGTGCGCGCACCCAGCCGCCCATCGCCAGCAGATGCGCCAAATCCGGGTCACGCATGGCGGCCAGCTCCTCGTTGACATCGCTCTGGGTCGAGGCCAGCAGGCGCTTGAATTCCTCCAGCTTGCCCTTCTCGGCGTTTTCCAGCAGCCCGGCCGAGTGGGCATTCATCTTCTCGCCCACGCCGATGGCTTTGCCGAAGCGCGTCAGATCCAGCGCAATGGGCTTGATGTCGTTCATGTGACCGCTACGCACGGCGATGAACCCGTCCGCCATCAGATAACCCATCTCGATGGCCAGCGAGCCCGTGTCCGTCGGCAGATTTTCGGCACGGTCGCGCAGTACATAGGATTCGGGGATGGCGGGCAGGTTATCCAGCTGGTCAAAAATTTTGCTGATGGAGGGCGCAGTGTACACGTTGATGCCCAGTTCCTGATTGGCGTGGTTGTCATCCAAGCGAGAATCATCGCGGAAGAGGGCGGGTACCTCGCCGGGGCGGCGCGTTACGCCGGCGCTTTCCTCAAAATCGGGCACCCCGTCAAACACCTCCGGCTCGGCGCCTCCCGGCTCATCCTGCGCGGCGAGCGGAAGGGCGGCGAGCAAAACGGTCATCAGGCAAAGCTGTATTCTCATAACAGGCGGGGGTGAGGGTAAAATAGACTTGACTCCGCCTCGATTCTACATTAGGATGCCCGCGCGTCAAGCGAATCTACGCTGCTGACGTGAAAAATCCGCGGCGCTCCCTTCCTCGGGGCTCGTGTCCTTTCTGCTGTTACTCGCTATGGATTCTTCGTTCTACTGGTTCAATTTCTGCTGGTTGCTCGCCTACTTTATTGTGTTGTTCGGGATGGCGGGTTATGGGTTCCACCGCCTGCTGATGGTCATGCTTTACATCCGGCACCGCCGGGACATTCCCCGCCCGGCGGGGCAGTGGGCGGAGCTGCCCCCGGTGACGGTGCAGCTGCCCATGTTCAACGAGAAATTCGTGGTCGAGGGGCTGCTGAAGAAGGTGACGGCCATCGACTACCCCAAGGACAAGCTGGAAATTCAGATTTTGGACGATTCCACCGACGACACCTACGACCTGTGTCGGCAGCTGGTGGAGCAGTACCGCGCGCAGGGCTTTGACATCGTGTGCCTGCACCGCACCGATCGCACCGGCTTCAAGGCGGGGGCTCTGGAGGCGGCTGATGCTGTGGCTAAGGGTGAGTTTTTGCTGATTCTCGATGCCGATTTCCGCCCCGAGCCGGACATTCTCAAGGTGTGTATGCCCTATTTCACGGATCCGAACATCGCGCTGGTGCAGACGCGCTGGGGACACCTCAACCGCAACAAGAACCTCCTGACGCGCTTGCAGAGCATTTTCCTGGACGGACATTTCGCGCTGGAACAGACTTGCCGTAACCGCAGCGGACGCTGCTTCACCTTTAACGGCACGGCGGGGGTGTGGCGCAAGTGTGCCATTGCCGACGCCGGCGGCTGGGAGCACGACACCATCACCGAGGACATGGATCTCTCGTACCGCGTGCAGATGAAGGGCTGGCGCTTTGTCTACCTCAACGACTATGTGACCCCCGCCGAGCTGCCCGAGGATATGGATGGCTTCAAGGCGCAGCAGCACCGCTGGACCAAGGGCTGCATCCAGGTCTGCCGCAAGATGCTCTTCACTATTCTGCGCAGCAAGCTGCCCCTCAAGGCCAAGATGGAGGCCTTCACCCACCTCACCTGCAACTACACCTATTTGGCGCTCATCCTCTTCTGTTTCCTGGTGATGCCCATCAGCCTGGGCTTTGTGCGTCCCACGGGCGAGTGGTCCTGGCAGACGACACAGATGGCGGTGCTGACCTTCACGCTCTTTTTCTTTGCCACGATTGCCGTGGTGCTCTTCTATGTGGTGGCCGAGCTGATTGTGCGCCCGCGGCGCTGGTGGATGGTGTTCCCGCTCATTGTGCCGCTGCTGGCGCTGGGCGTGGGTATGGCCGTCAACAACGCCAAAGCGGTGCTGGAAGCCATGTTCGGGCAGTCGAGTGAGTTTGTGCGCACGCCCAAGTTCGGTGAATCGCAGGAGGGCGAGCTCTCCGTCGAAAAACGCTCCGCGGGCTACAAGGCCATCAAGTCGGTGCTCGTTCCCGTGCTCGAGCTGGTTTTCGGTTGTTTCTTCCTCTTCATCGAGCTCAGCAACCTCTTCTCCGGCAATATCTTGGGCTTTGTGCTCATGTCGCCCTTCCTCGGCTTCTTCTACACGAGCTTTTGCTCGCTGAGCCGCCTGTGGGAGGGCTACCGCCGTCGGCAGACGGCAAAAGAAATTGCTTGACGGCGGCGCGGGTATTGTTAAAATATCTTTATCACACGATTGTGCTCCGTATGCCCGCCCTTTCCCGCATCCTCTGCTGCTTTGCCGCCGCGTTGCTGGTGGTTTCGTGTCGTCATTCCGGCTCCTATGCCCGCGATATTCCGCCGCGTGCGGTCGTGAAGGACGGGGTGGCCATCACGGTGTGCGACCAAAAGCTGACGGTGTTCCGCGATGGGAAGAAAGTCAAGGATTACGATGTGAGCACCTCGAAATTCGGCTTGGGCAGCACGCACGGCAGTCGCCGCACGCCGCTGGGCATCCATGCGGTGTCTGAGAAGCGCGGCGAGGGTCAACCCAAGGGCATGGTGTTCAAGGGTGCCCGCCCCACGGGCGAGGTGGTGAAGGCCGATGCGCCCGGCCGCGACCCCGTGGTGACGCGGGTGATTCAGCTGGCGGGCTTGGAGGAGTCCAACAAGAACTCGCACGCGCGCCGCATCTACATCCACGGCACGCCCGAGGAGCGCAAAATCGGCCGTCCGGCCTCCTACGGCTGCATCCGCATGCGCAGCGACGATGTGGTGGACCTCTACCGCCGCGTGCATCGCGGCATGCCGGTGGTCATCGAGAGCTGCACGCAGAAGACCTATCTCGAAGCGGAGAAGAATGCAGCCATGCGCGACATTCGGGTGCCGGATTCCATTGTGGCGGCGCTGCCGGATGAGAGCCGCAACACCCTGCGCAGCACGCGCAAGAGCAGCCGCCGCTATGTGGCGAGCCATCGCCGCAGCAAGAGCAGCACCAAGCGCCTGGCCTACCGCCGTACGGGGCGCAAGCGCCGTGGCTGAAGCCGCGGAGGGGGGCAAAGCTGACCGCAGCTTTCGGAAACCCGGTAGTCCGGTAATCACCGGAGGGGCTCAGCAGCCTTTTTTCAGGTGGCGATGCACCAGCTCCTCGCCGCTGCGTGTCGGCACTATTGCCAGCCCGAATCGGGCGCGCGTGCAGGCCACATAGAAAGCATCCTCGTTGAAGCCGCGGCTTTCATCGGGGGCGCAGATGTCGGTGAGAATGACGTAGGGCGCCTCCAGACCCTTGAAGGCCTTGATGGTGTCGGCCAAGATGCGGGGGCTGTCGGGCTCGGCGCAGCGCTGATGCCGCGCGAGCATCTGCGCGTGCGATTCGTTGTCGGGGGCAAAGTCCAGCAGGTCGGCCAGCAGGGGCAGGCAGCTGCGCGGGTTGCTCGCTTTCCAGGGCGAGAGCACCACGATGTCGCAGTTGCGGACGGTGAAGGCGCTCTGGTCGCGGATGCCGGCGATGAGCTCGCGCACAGCGGCGGCGCGCTCGGCCGGGTCGTCACTCGCCGGCGCCGGGGGCATCAGCGTGGCTCCCTGCAAGGGCAGGGGCTCCTCCTGAGCCGCATCGGGGCGATAGGCCGCGCAGTAGCGCGCGATGTCGTAGGCATTGCGCAGGTTGCGGCGCAGGCGCAGCCGTGTGGGCAAATCGGGCAGGGGGCCGCGCGACCCGTAGAGCTTTTGCCCGGGGTCGGCAAAGACGTAGAGCCGCCCCTGCGGCGCCAGCCAGCGGCGGATGAGTTGCCACCAACTGTCGCGGAAATCCTGCCCCTCGTCCACAAAGATGTAGTCGTAACTCGGGTGCTCGCCCGCATGCTCCTGCAGGTAGTCCAGCGCTTGCTCCGTGAGCATGTCGCCCGGCGTCCCGGGCTTCAGTCGCAAAGCCTCGGGGAGCCGGGCGCGGCAATAATCGTGGAAATTGGACACGCGCAGCACCTCGGCCTGTGCGCGCAGCAGAGGATGGGCGTACAGCGCATCGGCCATGTTGTGGTTGTAGCAGAGCATCAGCAGGTGCGGCTGCCCGTCGCGCTCGTGCTTTGCCGCCAGACGCGCCGCTTCGCGGGTTGCCAGCAGCGTCTTGCCGCTGCCCGCCGGGCCCGTCACCAACATCCCCTCGCGGCTCTCCTCCAGCATGGCCAGCAGCCGCACCAGCGGTTGCGCCGCCTCGTCGAACATCTGCTGATAATGACGCAAATCCAAGCGAAAGCGCATCGTCGGCACCAGGTAGCACTCCATCGCCGCCAGCATCGCTGCATCCATGTTCGCCCCCAGCTTGGCGCGCCGGACAAACAGCGTCTCGATGCGCTCGCGCAGCCCCTTCTGCAGCGCCGCCGCACCGCAGACATAGAGCGAGCCGAGTTCCACCCCGCGCATGCGGGCGCAGATGCGGCGGTCGTGCTCCGTCGCCTGTTCGCACAGCCCCTCGGGCACGCTGTCGGTCAGAATCGCCAGCGAGCGGCGCTCGGGTTGCCGATACTCCTCGGCGGGGAAAATCCCCGCCAGCACCAAACTGCTCTTCAGGTGGTTGCAGGCCATATCCGCCTGGTGGAGCGGGCTGTTCTTGCGCCCCATGGAATACCAGCGCGCGTTCGGCGCGGCGCTCTTGCCCTGCCACTCACCATCGCAAATGCGCACATGCGGCCAGTCCTTCACCTCGATGACCACAAAGCCGTGCTGTGGCACCAAGACCACAAAATCCGCCTCGTAATGCACATAGCCGTTCGGCGCGAGGTAGTGCTCGCGGCAGCTGTGCAGCACGACCCAATCATCGGGCAGCTCCGCCAGCGCGGCATAGACCAGCTTTTCGCCGTGCTGGGTGTTGTCCTCCAATTGCCTGGGGTGCATGCGCGCCATGCGGTTCAGCCCTCTTTCCGTTTGCTTTTCCTTCCGCTGCCGCTGTTGCGCTGGCGCGGCGTGCGCGCCCTGCGGGGCTTCTCGGCAGCAGCGGGGGCAGCAGCCTTGCGGGCGGCTTTGCGGGGCGTTTGGGGCGAACTTGCCGGTGCCGCCTTGTCCGCGGGCCTGCGCACCGTCCCCCGCAGCAGTCGGCTCAGCAGCAGCAGGAGTACGCCCAGCCCCAGTTGCGCCGCCGGAGCCGCCCATAGCAGGCGCAGCTTGTACACCCTCGCCGAGCTCGGATCCAGCGGCAGCGTCAGCACCTCCAGCGGCGCGTCCAGCGCGTAATCCTCCGCATCGGCATCCGGCATCAGGCGCGTGATTTCCGCGCCGTTGCCCGGCAGCGCAAAACGCACAATCGGGCGGTAGGATACATCGCCTTCCACTGCCGCATTGCCACCCAGCAGCGCCCCGAGCGTGCTCTCAAAGGGCTGCTGGCGCACATCGACGACCAATGCCGGCACCCGCTGTGCCTCGTAAACAAACAGCAGCGTCTGCGCCAACTGCCACAGCGCCCCGAGCGCCGTCAGCAGCCCCGCCGCCGCCCACAGGCGATAGTAGCGCCGTCCGCACAATCGCTTGAACAAAGCCTTCATGGAGAGAGAAGAGAAAAAAACGTCAGCTCAGTGCCACCCGCTGTTCCGCCGCCTCGATACGCCCCCGGTGCAGGCAATAGGCCACCCAGCGGCGCACCGCCGGAGTGACGGGCAGCGCCGCCCCGGCCGCATCAAGCCCCCCCTCGCGCCGACGCGGGTGAGCCACCAGTTCCTGCGGCAGCTCCGCCAGCAGCGCGCGCGCCTCCGCCGCCGTCATGTGCAGCAGCGCATCCGCGCGCGGCAGCTCCTCCATCGTGTACGCATCGAGCGTCAGCCGACGCAGCCCCACGCCGAAGCGCGCCGCCAAATCCGCCGACATCTCCGCGTCCTCCTGCGGCTCCTCCGTCAGCAGCAGCAGCTCGCACTCCTGCGCCCACAGCCCGCAGGCCAGCGTGCGGAACAGCGCGCGGCGCAGCGACTCCGCATCCCCCGCCGCCGCCAAACACACCGCGCGGAGCGAGGCCGAGCCCTCCGCATCCTCCATCACATACGCGCCGTCAGCCTCGCGGTGCCCGGCCGGCCACTGCACCGCCACCAAATCCGGGTGTACCCAGCTCTCCTCCTCCGGCGGGAAAACGAACACCCCCATGCCCGCTGTATCATACAGTCGAATTGCCAGCGACAGACGCTTGAGCTGCGGGCTGTCCGCCCCCTGAAGCGCCCGCGCATCGCCCGAGAACATGCTCTGCAGCGCATCCTCCCCCTCCGGGCGGCGCAGGTAGTAACCCTGGCCATTGGGTACGCGCGCCAGGCAGGAATCCGGATCCAGCGCGATGAACGAAAACTGCGAGCGCAGCGAGTGATCCGAATACGAATCGCCCAGCACCGCGCGCACCCGCGCAATCAGCTCGCGCCCTTTGATGGCCTCCTCCGGGTACTCGGGAAGCAGCGAGGGCAAAATCTCATTCAGACGATCGCGTAAACTCATGACCTGACTCAAAAAAACTCACACCCGCGCCTGCGAGCCGCCCAGCTTCAGGTTGGGATCCACGGGCGTCTCCAGCGGCGAGTACGCCCCCGCCTCTGCCCGCAGCAGCCCCGCAAAGGCAATCATCGCCGCGTTGTCCGTCGTCAGGCTCGGCGGCGGCAGCACCAGCTCCAGGCGCGTGCGTTCGCAGGCTGCCTGCAGGGCTCGCCGCAAGCCCGCGTTGCACGACACCCCGCCCGACACCGCCACCACGCGGCGGCGCGTCTGCTTCGCCGCCCGCAGTGTCTTGCGCACCAGCACCTCCGTAATGGCCGCGCGCACCCCGGCGCACACATCCGCCAGCGTCTGCGCGTCCAAATCGTGCGGATCGCCGCTCGCCACCAGCTTGGGCAGGGTATACAGCACCGCCGTCTTGAGCCCCGAGAACGAGAAGTTGAGATGAGGCTCGTGCAGCATGGGGCGGGGGAAGGCAAAACGCTCCGGGTCGCCCGACTCGGCCAAGCGGTCAATCTCCGGTCCCCCTGGGTAGGGCAGCCCCAGCATCTTGGCAATCTTGTCAAAAGCCTCGCCCGCCGCATCATCCGCTGATCGCCCCAGCAGCGCATAATCACTGCTGCTGCGCACATCCACCAGCAAGCTGTGCCCTCCGGACACCACCAGCCCCAAATGCGGCGGCACCCCGCCCGGGCGCGTGATGAAGGGCGAGAGCATGTGCCCCTCCAAATGGTTCACCGCCACAAAGGGTTTACGCGCCGCCAGCGCCAGCGCCTTGGCGGCCGTATTGCCCACCAGCAGCGCCGCCACCAGCCCCGGCCCCGCCGTGCCCGCGAAGGCATCCACCTCGTGCACGCCGCGCCCCGCGCGCTCCAGCGCCTCGCGCAGCACCCCCGGCAGCGCCGTGATGTGGTTGCGCGAGGCCAGCTCGGGAATCACGCCGCCGTAGAGGCGGTGCAGGGGAATCTGCGTCGACACCACCGAGGAAAGCAGGCGATAGCCCCCCTCCGCCGTCGACTCCATCAGCGCCGCCGCCGTCTCATCGCAGCTGCTCTCAATCCCCAGCACCAACATAACTCAGGCCTTTCTGCGCGGGCACTTGGGCGGCGCGGCGGCGGTCTCCCCGCGCTCCACCAAGGGCTCCGCCTTGCCCAGCACCGCATCCTCCGTCAGCGTCACGCTGCGGATGCTCTTGTCGCCGGGCACCTTGTACATAATATCCAGCATCAGGCGCTCGAAAATGCCGCGCAGCGCGCGCGCCCCCGTGCCGCGGTCGATAGCCAGCTTGGCCATGGCGTGCAGCGCTGCGGGCTCCACCCGCAGCTCCACCCCGTTCATCGCCAGCAGCTTCGTGTACTGCTTCACCAGCGCATTCTTGGGCTCCGTCATCAGCTGCACCAGCTGCTCCTCCGTCAGCGTCGTCAGCGGCGCAAAAATCGGCAAACGCCCCATGAGCTCGGGAATCATGCCGAACATGAAAAAATCCTCCGGCAGCGCCTTGGACAGCACCTCCTCCTCGCTCATTTCGCGCGTCTCGCGCTCCTCCTCAATGCTCGCAAAGCCCATGGCCGAGGAGCCCAAGCGCTTGCGCACAATCCCCTCCAGCCCCACAAAAGCGCCGCCGCAGATAAAGAGAATATTCTCCGTGTTGACGCGGATGTACTGCTCATTGGGGTGCTTGCGCCCCCCCTTGGGCGGGATATTGCACTCCGTGCCCTCCACAATCTTCAGCAGCGCCTGCTGCACCCCCTCGCCCGACACATCGCGCGTGATGCTCACATTCTGCGTCTTGCGGCCGATTTTGTCGATTTCATCCACATAGATGATGCCGCGCTCTGCCTTGGCCACATTCATGTCCGCCGCCTGCAAGAGCCGCAGTACGATGTTCTCCACATCCTCGCCCACATAGCCCGCCTCCGTCAGCGTCGTCGCATCCACAATGCAGAAGGGCACATCGAGAATGCGCGCCAGCGTCTTGGCCAGCAGCGTCTTGCCGCTGCCCGTGCTGCCCGCCAACAGGATATTGCTCTTCTCAATCTCCGTGCCGTCCTCGCTCTTCGGCTGGCGCAGGCGCAGGTAGTGGTTGTACACCGCCACACACAGCGTGCGCTTGGCCTGCTCCTGCCCGATCACATAATCATCCAGCCCTCGGTGCAGCTCCTGCGGCGTGGGCAGCTCATCCTGCGCCCGCGTCTGCACCTCCAGTACCGGGGCATCGCTGTTCGGCTCCGGCGGCAACAGCTCGGGGTGCGTGTGGCGAATCAGCCCCAGCACGCGCTCTGCCGCCACATCGCCCATGTTGGACGAAGAAAACATCAGGCGATCCAGCTGCTCGATGCAGGGGTAGCAGATATGCGTGTCGGGGGTCAGCGTCAGCATGGGACGCCCGTCCTCCTCTGCACCGGCGCAGAGCATGCAGCGTTTGATTTTTTTGGCCATCGTGCTGCTTACTTGCTCGGCTTGTGCTCCAGAACCCGATCCACCAGCCCGTAGGCCAGCGACTCCTCGGCGGTCATGTAATTATCGCGGTCCTGATCCTGCTTCACCGTGGCGAAATCCTTGCCCGTGTGCTTGGCCAAAATGCCCGTCAGCCTCTTGTCCAAGCTGAACATAAACTTGATGGTGCGCTCCACGTCCGCCGCCGTGCCCTGCGCTCCGCCGCGCACCTGGTGAATCATCACATGCGCGTTGGGCAGGCAAAAGCGCTTGCCCTTGGTTCCCGCTGCCAGCAGCACGCTGGCCATCGAGGCCGCGATGCCGATGCAGTAGGTGTTGATGTCGCAGGAGACAAACTGCATCGTGTCGTAAATCGCCAGCCCCGCCGTCACCGAGCCGCCCGGCGAGTTGATGTAGAGATGGATATCCTTCTTCGGATCCGTCATCTGCAGGAAAAGCAGCTGCGCAATCACCGAATTCGCCACTGTGTCGTCAATCTCCGTGCCGATGAAAATCACGCGATCAAGCAACAGGCGCGAGTAAATATCATAGGCTCGCTCGCCCTGTCCCGTCTTTTCAATCACCGTCGGAATGTAGTAATTCTGTAGGGTATCCATAACGTGCTTCCGCCACCCTAGCACAAAGCGCGGATGGGGAAAAGCGCGAAACGCGGCAACACTCCGTTATGACAAAAGCCGTGCGCCCGCTTCCTCTACAAGGTATTGAAGCTGCCGTGGGCGAGGGTCATCTCAGCCGATATGCACCCTGTTTTGCACGACACCTTGCGGCGCCTGCAGCGCCTGTTTGAGTACAGCTGGGCTTATCTCGGCAGCGTCTCCGCCGTCGCCCTGATGCTGGGCGTCATGTCCATGGGCGTGAGCTACATCGTCACCCCGCAGACGCTGGAGCTTCAGCGCCTGCGCTGCTACGCGGGGGTGTACAACAGCGCTTCCGCCGAGCCTCCCCGCGGCCTGCTGCCCCTGAGCAATGCCCCGGCCGATGCGCTCCCCCTGGCCCATGTGCGCATCGAGTACGACCGCAACGGACTGCCGCAGCGCATGCTGCACCTCGATGCATCCGGGCAGCTCAGCCGCTTCCCCGGCAGCCGCATCGCCGAGCAGCGCGTGGAGTACGACCGCGCCGGGCGCATCATTCGCAAAAGCAACTACGACGCGGCAGGCCAACCGGCTGCCGATGCCTCCGGCGTCGCCGTGCGCGAATACGCCTACGACAAGGACGGGCGCCCCACCCGCATCGCCTTTCGCGACAGCGCCGGGCGGGGTGTGGTCCCCCGCATGCCCGGCTACGCCGAAAAACTCACCACCTACGATGCCCAGGGGCGCCCCCTTCTCGTGCGCCATTGCGATGCCGAGGGCACGCCCATTACCAACGCCGAGGGCGAGGAGACGCTGGAATACGCCTACGACGACGCCAAAGGGACGTGTACCCGCCGCAACTGCGTACGCGGCGAGCTGCGCGACAACATCCACGGCGTCGCCATCGAGCGCATCGAGCGCAGCCCGGGCGGTCGCAGCCTGCGCATCTGCCGCCTGAACGCCGAGGGGCAACCCGTGCCCGACCCCGAATGGGGAGCCCCCGTCGCCCTGCACGAACACACCGCCGCCCCCGGGGTCGAGCGCACGCGATACTGCGCGGCAGACGGTGCCTCGCCCCCGCGCCCGCGCCTGGCCGTCGAGCACCTGCGCCGCTGCGACGAGCGCGGGCTTCCCGAGTGGGAGTGCTACAACGCGGCGGACGGCATGCCCTGCGTCCACCCCCGCCTGGGCTACGCCGAGCGCGTGTGCGAATACAGCCCCGCCGGGCAGCTGCAAAGCGAGTACTTTTGGGATGCCGTCGGCAATCCCGCCCCCTGCTACCGCAAAAACTACACCCGCACCCGCGAGGGCGAGGCCGTCCTCTCCCTCTATACCGACGGCAGCACCGAGTGGCAGCGCCGCTGAGGGAGGGGGCTCCCTCCTCCGTACACGACACGGACATACGCACAATTCCGGCGCGCGCACGGGCGGAGCCGGGAGGCTTGCGGGGGAAGGAACAGAGTCTTTATTTTCCTCGGGCGATTCGCCGGAGCTGCCAGCCGGCCAGCAGGACGGGAACGAGCCCCATGCCCAAGAGGTAGAGGGCATCGCGCAGGATGGTGGAGACGGAACCCGCATCGGTGCCCTGGTCGATGTCGGAGAAGGGACGCGCCTGACGGGGCGCCAGGTAGAACCCGCGGCGCTCGTCCTTGCGGTCGTCTTTGCGCGCTGTTTTGACCCCTTCGCGCAGGGTGGCCAATTTGCGGTTGGAGAAGTAGAACTCGGCGGGCTGATCGGTGGGGGTGGCCTGGCGCGTGTCCTGCTTTTCCAAAATCTCCTCGAGCAGCTTCTCATCGTGGCGGAGGGCGGCCTTGCGCGCGAGTCGCAGGATGTCCTCCGCCTCTTCGTGGTTGGCTGCCAGGCCGTTGAAGGCTAGCGCGGCGCGGTTGAGAAAGCGCAGTTCTTCGTCGGAGTCGCGTTTCTCCTTGAGCGCCTCGCGCCGTTTGTTGACGCGGTCGTTTTCCAGATCCCACAGATTTTGGCTGGTTTGCAGCACGAAAATCATCTCGAAGGCGTAGCGCAGGGGGCAGAACTCGGCGATGAGGGGAACGGGTTTGCTGGAGATGTTGTGGGTGGCTTCGTCTTGGTAGGCGACGCGGTGGCGCATGTTGGAGAGCGGTTTTTCCAAGGCGGCGGGGATGAGCCCGTCGGGGATGCGCGGGGTAAATTCGTTCATCTCCTCGAAGCGGACGAGGGCTCCGGCCAGCAGGATCTGCGGGACAAGCAGCAGCGGGACGATGTTGAGCGCCGAGCGCTCCGAGCGCGCAAAGGCCGAGACCATCAGCGAGAGGGAGATACCGATGAAGGCCGTGAGCAGCATGACTCCGAAGTGGAGCCAGAACATGTGGTGGATGCCCAGAATGGAGTTGCCGACCAGAAGGTAGAAGGCGCATTGGATGCCGGCAATGCCGGTGAGTACAAAGGTTTTGGCCAGTAGGTAGCCCGTGGTGAAGATGCGGTAGTTGCTCTCACGGCGCAGCAGCGGGCGGTCGCGCAGGATTTCGCAGGCGGAGTCCGTCAACCCGAAAAACATGGCCAGCACGAGCGAGAGGAAGAGGTATTCGCTGATGTGGAGCGATTTGTAGAATGTGTAAGAGCCATCCCCGGCAGCGCGCAGGGTGCCGGCGATGAGCAGGGCGAGCACCGGACCTTCGAGAAGCATGGCGTAGAGCCCCATGCGGCTGCGGACGCGAGCGAGGAAGGTGCGCAGCACCCAGAGGCGCAGGAGGCGCCAGTGCTCGATGAAGCTGCGGTGCGGCATGGTCGGGATATTGCCGGCGGAGGTCTTTCCCGCTTGTTCTGCCGCCGGGTTGTCGCTGTTCGGCTGTGCCGATTGCTGTTCTGCCAGAGTTTTGGCGTAGAGCTGCGATTTCTCGAAGCGAGCCTGCCACATGTCGGGGCTGGCGGCGCTTTTCTGGCCGACTCGGCGGAAGGGCGCTTCGAGCACCTCGAAGACATAGTCGGCTCCTCCGGCGGCAATGGCTTCGCGGGTGACATGCAGGTGCAGGCGCGAGGCGGCTTCGCGGAAGTAGGCGCGCATTTCCTCCGGGCTGCCCCAGAAGGCCATGCGTCCGTGGGCATCGAGCACCATGACTTTCTGAAAGCGGTTGAGCAGGCTCTGCGCCGGGCGGTGCAGGGTGCAGATGACGATGCGCCCTCGGGACATTTTTTCGAGGGTTTCGATGACGCGTTCGGCATCGCGCGAGGAGAGCCCGCTGATGGGTTCGTCGATGAGGAAGACCTCGGCGGTACCCGTGAGGTCGAGCCCCAGGTTGAGGCGGGTGCGCTCGCCGTCGGAGATGGTGCGCTCGCCGGCGCGTCCGACATGGCGATTGGCCAGGCGACCGATGCCGACGAAGCTCAGCACGGCGAGCACGCGGCGCATGCGGTCGGCATGGCTCAGGCGGGGGCGGCGGGCGATGGAGGCTTGGTAGATGTGCTCGCCCACGGTCATCACCTCGTCGAGGATGTCCTCGCGGGGGATGAAAGCCACATGGCGGCGCAGGTTTTCGGCAGCGGGGGTCATGAGCTCTCCGTTGTAGCGGATGTTGCCGAAGGATGGCTCAGTGTGCCCTGCCAGCATGGAAAGCAGCGTGCTCTTGCCCGATCCGCTGGGGCCGAGGATGCAGGCCATCTCGCCGCGCTTGAGGTTGAACACGATGTTGTCGACCACGCGCCGGGCGCGCACATAGTCTTTGGTCAGACCGCGCACCTGCAGATCGGTGATGGTGCAGGATTCTTCCTCCAGCACCCCGGAGGAGAAGCGACAGCGCAGGAATTGCACGGGGCTGAGCCCGATGAGGTCGCCGTCGCTCAGCTCCATCTCGCCGCGGACGGGTTGGTCGCCCACGGTCAGGGTGTGCGAGGAGCCCTCCAGCACGCGGATGGTGCCGGTGCCGTTGTCGCGCGAGTAGGTGACCTCAAACACGGCGCCCGGGGCGAGTCCCGGGGTGAGCATGAGGGCGCCCGGGCGATTCATGGCGGGTAGGTTGGTAACGAGTACGCGACGGGTGGCCGGATCGAGCTGGAAATTGCGTCCCGTGGTGTCGCTGTCGGAGATAGAGGCAAAGGTGTAGGGACCTTGCTCGCGGATGGTGAAGGGGGTGTAGTAGTCGGTGCAGACGGTATCACCGGCACGCATGGAAACGCTGTCGAGGGTGAAGCTCGCGTCCTGCCGCAGGATCTCAATTTCGACGTGGATACCGAATTTGACGCGTGCCACGCTGTTGAGCTGGCGTTGGCGCGTCAGGGTGATGTGGTCTCCCTCCATCTGCAGGTATCCGATGAGCTTGGTGCCCGTCGAGCGTATTTGCAGGAAACGCAGAATGAGGTTTTCGGAAAAGCGGCAGCTCTTCAGCTCGACGGCTTGCCCGTTGGAGAGCGGATGCACCTCCCCCTGCCGCAGCTGTTTGCCGCTGACGGTGATGGGGGTGCTGCCGTCGTTGACGACGAGCAGGAAATTGACGCAGCGCAGGGCGCGGAAGCTCACACCCTCCTCGCATTCCGGCAGCAGAATGGTATCATCCCGGAGTTGTCGGGAGAACGCAATACATTCGATGGGTCGCGGGGCTTCCTCCTGCGGTGAGCGGAGGATGCGCTCCATGATAGCGGCGGCTCCCGGCAGGTTGAGTCCGGCGGTGACTTCCGCAAAGAGATGGGGGTTGGTCAGGTCGCCGCCCACGCGTTGCAGCATGGCGAAGATTTCCAGCGCGAGGGCGATGCGTTCCTCCTCGGTGCGGTGGGCGGCGGCCAGCGTCAGCGTGGCGGAGAGGGCGTAGCGAGCCTCGTAGGCTCGCTGAAAGCGCTCGGCCAGCCAGATGTGCTCCACGTTGGGAAAGTCGTGGCGCAGCAGATCCATGGTCGTGTCCATCTTGTCGATGTCCATGCCCTTGACTTGCGCCATGATGGAGGCGAAGAGGTCGACGATGGTGCCCGCATGCGCCCGGCGCGACTCATCGCGGGCGGCGAAGCGCTGCGGCACGCTGACAAAAAGGGTGACGAGGGTGCTGCGCCAGTGGAGAATCTGGCGGCGCAGGAGGGTTATTCTGCGGAGGCAGAACTCTTGCAGTCGGGTGAGCATGGCTGTTGACCGGGATGGCGGGCTCCCGGGCAGCGCTGTTCCCAGCCCGGGAAGTTCCATTTGTGGGGGAAATCGCGGCACTGCTGCGGTTTGACGGGGTTGATGCGGCAGCGCATGTCCTCCCCCAGCATGATGCAGGCGCCGTCGGGGGCATCGATGAGGGAGAGCCCGCGGCGGTTGCGCTGCAGGCGGCAGTAGCGGTTGATAAAGGTGCTTTCCGCCAAGCCCAGGTGGTCGGCAATGGCGCTGATATCCGCCTCGGTCAGGCAGACATCACCCTCCCAGCGGCAGCAGGTGCCGCAGCAGAGGCAGCGATGGTCGATGGTGGGGGAATCGGGGGACACGGGCGAGGATTCAGTGTTTGATTTCCCAGGGCTTGTGTTGGGCGTCCGTGATGTGCGGCGGACGCACATAGATGGGCTCCGGGGCTTTGGCTGCTGCCGCCGCGCGCTCTTCCGCGCCCATGTGCAGCCACTGTGTGGCCAGCCCCTCAGCGGTGGGGTGCAGCCCCTCCTGCTGAGGTTGCACGCCTGTTTTGGCGGCGACCACGCCCGGTGCCTCGACGGTTGCCAAGGGCTCGGACCATGCCAGAAGCTGCGCCGTGCTCAGCACCTCGATGCGCCCGTCGGGGTGGCGCAGGGTCCAGCCGCCGCGCCGAGCATCGGAGATGAGGCTGAGCCTGCCCTGCGCCAGATGAGCCCAAGAGTCGAGCGCTACGAGCTGTGCGCCGCGCACCAAGGCAAGACCCACCCCGGCCGCCAGTGCCACGCGGACGCCGCCGTAGCTGCCGGGCCCCGCGCCCACGAGGATGGTATGCAGGGGGCGCTCGCCCAGCGTGGCAAGCGCTTGTTGCAGCGCGGGGAAGAGGTAGGCATCGTGGTTGCGCTCGGCGCTCCATGAGGCGCGGGCGCAGATACCCTCTTCCTCGGTGCAGAGGCAGAGGGAGGCCGGGTTGCAGGAGCATTCAATGGCGAGGATATTCATAGCCGATGCAGTTGGGCGGTGGTCCATTTGCCGCGGGTGATACTCTTGTCGACCGTCAGCCCGGCGGCTTGGGCGGCGGCGAGGGTTTCGGGCGCCTGCTCGCGCAGAATGCCGGAGATGATGAGTAGCCCGCCCGGTTTGAGCGCGCGCAGCAGGCGGGGAAAGGCGCGTTGCAACACGGTGGAAAACAGGTTGGCCAGCACAATGTCGGCAGGTGCCGCGGGCTCCCACTCAAAGACATCGGCCTGAAAGAGCCGCAGTTCGTCGGCACCGCCGTTGCGGGCGATGTTGCGGCGGGCGACTTCCACCGCCTTGGGGTCAAAATCAAAGCCCTCGGCGTGCGCGGCACCCAGTTTCAGCCCCGCCAGCGCCAGCACCCCCGTGCCGCAGCCCACATCGATGAGCGACCAGGGTTTCGGGAGCCGGGCAGCGGCATCGCAGAGCAGCCGTAGGCAGGTGGCGGTGGTGGCGTGGTTGCCGGTGCCGAAGGCCTGCTCCGCCGGCAGGGAGAGGAGGATTCTCCGGGGGTACTGCTGCCGCAGGCGCTCCAGCTCCTGCGGGGATTCGGAGCTGGTGAGCACCAGCTTCTGCCGGATGAGCAGCGGCGGGCTTTGCTCGGGAGCAGTGGCTGCCACCCAGTCCGTTTCGGGCAGCGGGGCGGCTTGCCCGCCGTAGAGGGCTTGCAGAACGAGCGCCTCCTCGGCTTGCTCGGTGTAGACATCGAGGGCGATGCGCCCGGCTTTGTATCCGGCGCTGATGACGGCTCCGGGGAAGCGGTGCAGACGCTCCTGCCACAGCGATTCATGCGCCGCAGCGGCGCTCTTGTGCCAGTGCCACATGGGGGAATATCAGGGGTGTAGGTTGAACTCGGCAACGGTGGGGGCGCCTGCTTCGACACAGCGTTCGGCCGTGAAGCGGACATAGCGGGCGCGAACCGGCTCGGACAGTTGGATCGTTTGCTCCACGGGGTTGGCGCGCAGGTTGCCGAACTCGCCCTGCGCCGCCTCGCGCCACAGCTTGCCGTCGGCGCTGACGGACAGGCGATAGCGGTCGGTCATGCCGGCGGTTTTGCCATCCTGGCGGGGGGTGTAGCTGAAGGCGGAGAAGCGTTCTTCCTGCCCCAGATCGATGGTGAAGCTATCGGGTGTTTTCTTGCCCTCCCACAGGGTCTTCGGCTTGCCGTCCAAGGCGCGCGCGGCCTCGCTCTTCCACTGGGCGCGGCTGAGGGTCGGGCGGGTATCGGCTTCCCAGGCGGGAATCGCGGGCATGCGCAGCAGCGACAGCTCGCTGATGCAGGGGCAGGCATCGGCCGCAGTGATGCGCACGCGCACGCGGTCGGTGGTCACGGGGGATGGCAGGCGGCGCATGACTTGGTTGCCGATGCTCTTGCCCCCGGCATCGAGGGTTTTCCACGCGCCGTCCTGCCACACGTCGATTTCAAAGCTGCGCACGCGCTGTCCCAGCCGAATCTGCTCGCGCAGGCGCACGATGTCAAAGGTGGCCGCCTTGCGCAGGGTGATTTCCAGCGTTCCGGTGGTGGTGCCGTCGTTGGGGCACCAGTAGCTCTCGATGTCGCCGTCCGTCACCTTGTCGGCGCCGAATTGAGGGTCGTTGCCGCGCACCTCGGAGGCTTGGGCAGCTGCCCCGCGGGCTCTGTCCTTGGCCAGCAGCTTGCGCCGCGCCTCGCCCAGTTGCTGCAGCGCCTTGACATCCGTGGGGTCGAGCTCGCCCTTTTTGTTGGGCGCAATGTTGAGGATGAGGTTGGCTCCGCGCCCGACGCTGTCCAGATACACCTGCATGAGATGGGCGGGGGATTTGGTCTTGGGCGCTTGCCCCTCGTGCCAGAACCACCCGGCGCGGTTGATGGTGGTATCGCCCTCCAGCGGGTTCCAGACCATAGCGCCGTCCTCGCGTCGGTACACGTTGTGGCAGGGGTAGGGCACATGCCCCTTTTCGGAGCCTCCCCAGTGGACGTCGCCGTACTGCGAGGCGCCCCAGATGATGGTGCGGGGCTGCAGCTCGCGAATCATGCGGACAACCTCGGGGTAGCGGTAGTAGGTGGTGGCGTTGCCGATGTCGCGCTTCTCCTTGGCTCCGCCGTACCAGCCGTCGCCGCCCATGGCGCCGTCAAACCAGATTTCGAAGATGGGACCGTAGCCCGTGAGCAGTTCGCGGATTTGAGCCATGTACATCTCCTGATATTCGGGCTTGCCGTAGGAGGCGGCGTTGCGATCCCAGGGGGAGAGGTAGACGCCGAAGAGCATGCCGTTATTCTTGGCGGCTGTTGCCCATTCGCGCACGAGATCGCCGCGTCCTTTTTTGTAGGGCGTGGCGCTGATGTTGTGCTTGGTGGTCTTGGTGGGCCAGGCGCACCAGCCGTCGTGGTGTTTGGCGGTGTAGATGAAGCCGGGCATGCCCGCTTTTTTGAGGGTTTTGACCACTTTGTCGGCGTTGAAGGCCGTGGGGTTGAAGAGGGTGATATCCTCGTTGCCGTATCCCCATTCCCGCCCGGTGTAGGTGTTGATGCCGAAGTGCATGAAGGCATACCATTCCAAGCGCTGCCAGCGCACTTGATGTTCGGTGGGCACGGGACCGTAGGGTGCGGGAGCCTCGGCGGCGGACAGGGGGCAACAGGCAGCGGCGAGAGCCGCGCAAAGGCTCATGGCGTGTCTCATCACGCCGGGGATTGTACAACAGGCGCTCGGGGGCTGTCAATGCGGAATACCCTGCTTCGGGGGCTATTCCTGCCGCGTTTCGGTGGTGTAGATGGAGATGTCGGCCTTGCCGGTGCCCAGCAGTTGTTGGGCGCGCAGCAGCGCCTTGCGGGTGGAGAGGTTGGGGTTACGCGGTTCAAAGGAGAAGATGTTGCTTTCGCCGGGGGCACAGCCCTCCTGCAACAGGTCGAATACGCCGCTCTTGCGCAGGATGCGGCAGACCTCGCGCCCGGCACCGCTGATGATGAGGTGTCGCCCTTTCTCGCGGATGGAGCGGATGAGTTCTTCGAGGGCGCAGATGGCGGTGGCATCCAGATTGCGGGCATTGCGCATGCGCAGGATGATGACGGCGAGGCTCGGATCCTCGCTGAGGCGGGCAACCTGCCTGCGGAAGAGGTCGGCGGCGCCGAAGAAGAGGTCGCCTTCGACATGGACGATGGAGATGAGCGGGACGCGCTGCGCGCTGGTTCCCGCGGCGCGCAGGGTGCCCTTGTCGTCAAAGGCGTATTCCACCAGCTCCGGCTTGCCGGCCTTGCGCAGGAAGATGGCGACGGAGAGCAGCACGCCCACAAAGATGGCCATGTGCAGCGGCAGCAGGAGCGCGGCGACAAAGGTGACGACCAGCACCACGGCATCGCCGGGGGTGCTGCGGAAGCAGATGCGCAGCAGCTTGCGGTCGTAGAGCGAGACGGCATTGGCTAGCACGAGTGCCGCCAAGACGCTGTGCGGGATGCGCGAGATGAGGGGGAAGCAGGCCAACACCAGCGTGATGCCCAGGCAGATGATGCCGCAGTACATGCCGGAGAAGCGCGTCGCTGCGCCGCCGGTGTAGTTGAGCATGCTGCGCGTCAGCGAGGCGGAGCAGGGCAGCGAGGTGGTGAAAGACGAGCCGATATTGGCCAGTCCGACGGCCAGCGTGTCCTGGTTGAGGTTGAGGGGCTCTCCCGTCTTGGCCGAGAGAGTCTTGCTCATGACGGTCTGCTCCAGGGTGGAGAGGAACGCGATGCCGACGATGATGGGGAAGAGCTCGGTGAGGTGCGAGGGAAGCTCCCCGAGAGCCGGAGGCGTGCAGACGAGGTCGCTCATGGTGAAATCGCGCAGCATGCGCACCCCGCAGAAGCTGCCGCCCGCCCACGGGAGACAAAGCAGAGCGTTGAGCCCGCTCATGACCACGAGAATGACGGCGAAGGTGGGTAGAAAGCGGAAGTAGCGCTTGAGCGGGATGAAGAGCAGGAAAGAGAGCCCCCCAAGCAGCATCGGCTGCCACTGCACTTCGTCCAGATGGCTGAGGATGGCGGCGCTCATGGAGAAGAAGGAGCTGCCTGCGTTGATGTCGTTGAGCCCCAGTACATAGCGTAGCTGGCTGGCGATGATGAGCGTGGCGGCGCCCGTGATGTAGCCGACGAGCACGCTGCGGCTGACGAATTGCAGCATCTCCGTGGCCTTGACAAAGGCTCCCAGCACGCAGAGCAGCCCTGCCATAAAGACGATGAGCGGCACAAAGACCATCGGCTGCGCCTGCACGGCGGGCGAGGCCGCCAGGAAAAAGCTGGCCAGCATGAAGGCGGTGGCGTTGCTGGGGCCGCTGACGGTCATGCTGCAGCGGGTGAAGAAAGGCGCGATGAAGGTGCCCACCGTGGCGGCCATGATGCCGTAGATGCTGTCGAGCCCGGCCATGGCGGCAAAGGCCATGCCTTGCGGCAGCCCGACGAGGGCGACATCGAGCGCGGCCTTGAGGTCGCGCCCGGCTTTGCCCGGCGTGTAGCCGCGCAGGGAGTGGCGCATGGGCAGGGGGTCGAGGCGCCCCTGAGCGAGGAAGCGGCGCAGCCCGCGGCAGGCGTGGCGGGTCCGAATGCGGAGAGAACCCATAACGCTCCCAATTTAGCACAGGCATGCCCGCATTGGCAAGCGCGGATTTTGGCGCGGAAAGGCAGGCGAGCGCTGCCTCAGCGGGGGAGGACGCTGCCCTTGCCGACCTCGAAGAGCGGCAGGGGGCAGGGGCTGTCGCCCAGCCAGCCGAGGTGGGTGGTGGTGATGAACACTTGGCTGTCGGCGGGGAGCTCGCGGAGCAGGGCGCGGCGGCGCGGCGGGTCGAGCTCGCCGAAGATGTCGTCGATGAGCAGCAGGGGGCTGCGCCCGACCTCGTCGTGCAGCAGGGCATTCTGCGCGAGCAAGAGGGAGATGGCCAGCGTGCGTTGCTGCCCTTCGGAGGCGTAGTCGGCGGCGGCGCTGCCGTTGATGCTCAGCAGAAAGTCGTCGCGGTGCGGCCCCGGGCCGGTGAAGCCCAGCCGCTCATCGTCGGCCGTTGCGGCGCAGATGGCCTCGGCGATGTCGTGCTCTGTGGCGGGGGCGTAGCGCAGCCCGACTTCTTCCCTTTGCCCGCTGATGAGGTGGTGCCGTTGGCGCACATGCGGTTGCAGGAGTTCCAGCAGTTGTCGGCGCAGCGCGACCAGCACGCTGCCGTGTTGCCCGAGGATTCGGGCGTAGCAGTCGAGAGCGCTGCGGTCGCGGCGCGGGTGCCGCAGCAGGGCATTGCGCGCGCGGAGCGCTCGGCGGTAGGCTTGCAGGGCTTGGCGGTAATGGGGGTGCCACTGCGCCCCCAGAAAATTGAGAAAGGCGCGGCGCTGCTCGGCGCTGCCGCTCACGAGAGCCATGTCTCCATTGCCCAGCCAGGTGACGGGGTGGGCATCGCGCAGGAAGTCTGCGTAGTCGCGGCGCTCGGCACCGTCGACTTGCATGGAAAGTTTCTGCCCCTTTTGCCACAGCAGGCGGCGATTGCCCTCGTCGCTATCGAGCGCTAGGCCGAAGTGCGCGCTGCCGTGCTGCGCCAGCCGCTCCAAACGCGTGGAGCGCGGGGAATGCAGGCTGAGCGCAAGGCAGAGCGCCTCGAGCAGGCTGGTCTTGCCCTGCGCGTTGTCGCCGAGCAGCAGGGCACCCTCTGCCGGGATTTCCCAGCGGAGGGTGTCGTAGCAGCGAAAGTGGTGCAGTCGCAGCGCTGTGAGCATGGCGGGGCGCTCAGGGGCGGGTGGGGAGCGCGCGGATGGCATCCATCACATAGCGACCGACGGCGCGCTGCGCCTCGCGTCCCTTGGCGCGGAGCAGCTCGTCGGGGATGCGGATGGGGTCGCCCACGGTGAGGGTGATGGGGTGGCGCTCGATGCTCTTGCGGTGGATGGGCAAGCACTCGTAGGCACCGTCGATGCGCACGGGTTGCACAGGCATGCCCGTGAGCTTGCTGAGGATGAAGCCGATGCCCGGCATGGCATCGTGAATGACACCGTCCGGCGTGCGGGCACCCTCGGGGAAGATGACAACGCGCTCGCCGCGGCGCACCGTGCGGATGAACTCCAGCAGGTGGGCGGGGTCGGGGCGGCTCTGGTTGATGGGGATGCTCTCCGACATGTACATGACGAGTTGCAGGAGTCGGGAATCCGTCCACAGGGTGTGGCGGGCGAGAAAGCGTACGGGCGTGTCGAACAGGTAGCCGCCGATGAGGGGCGGATCCAAGAAGCTTTGGTGGTTGGCCACCACGATGCTGGGACCTTCCTCAATGAGTTTGTCGCGCCCCAGAATCTTGATGTCAAAACAGGCGGGAAGTGCGGCTCGGAAAAAGCCGTGTCCGATGTGGTAGAGTATGCCGGCCATGGTGCGGGAAATATCAGGAGTGAGCGGAAAGTTGGCGGCGGATGTCGCCGACGATGAAGGAGACGACCTGCTCGATGCTCATGTCGGAGGTGTCCACCAGGAGGGCATCATCGGCTTTGCGGAGGGGGGCGCAGGCACGCGAGCTGTCCTTGCGATCGCGCTCGGCGATGGAGTCGGTGATTCCCTCGGCTGCGCGGCGGGCGGCGCGCACCTCCTCGCTGGCGGTGACAAAGTATTTGTAGGGGGTATCGGGGAAGACGACGGTGCCGATGTCGCGCCCCTCCATCACCACGGCCTCGTGGGTGTTGTACTCGCGCTGTTGGGCGACGAGCAGCGCGCGTACGGCGGGGATGCCTGCTACGGCCGATACATTGGCATTGGTTTCCGGGGCGGTGAGCTCTTCGCGTAGCACACGTCCCTCGTGCAACACGGTCGAGACGCTTCCCTCCTTGCCGAAGGACAGGGAAAGCTCGGGCAGAGCCGCCGCCACCGCTGCGTGGTCGCTCGGATCGATGCCGCGTTGCAGCAGGCACCAAGTGACGGCGCGGTACATGGCTCCCGTGTTAATAAAGGTGTAGCCGAGCTCGCGGGCAATGAGTTTGGCAACGGTGGATTTGCCCGAGGCAGCGGGCCCGTCGATGGCAATGGCAGGGGGGAGTGACATGGCGTTCGGTACAGGGAAATCAATCAGCGGCGGCGTCTCGTTCTGGGTTTGCTCTTGGTGCTATCCTTTTTGCCCGCTTCGGCTTTGCGGCGCGCTTCTTCCTCGGCGGCAGCCTTTTCGGCGGCGGCTTTTTTCTCCGCTTCAGCCTTGGCCTTGGCGGCTACGGCGTCATCGTAGCGCTTCTGCGCGGTTTTGAGCTCGCGCTCGGCCTTGGCAAGCTCTTCGTTTTTGGCGCTGCGCTTCTTCTCGTTGCTGTTGTATTGCTCGCGCTTTTTGGTGATGGCGTAGGCGTTTTCGGCCACATCCTTCTTCGTGCTCTTGAGTTTCTGCTGCAGCGCGGCGACATCGAGCTGCGCCTGATGGAGCGTGGCCTGCACGGCGGTGACCTGCTCGATTTGCCGATCGGTAGCCTCTCGGGTGGGTTGAGCTTCCAACGCATGCCGCGCCTGCGAGACGCGCTGGTGTTGCGTCGCGGCGGCGAGCATCGAGCCCAGAGCCAGCACCGCAGCTCCCGTGTTGATGAGAATCCTTTTGTTCATGGCGTGTGCGGGCTGTTCGTTCTTATTTCGCGAGGTCGGCGGTCTGTTTGTCCAGCTCTTTGATTTTGTCGTGGAGTTGGGTGATTTTAGCGTCGAGCTCGCTGGTGCCGGAGCCGGGAGAGCCCAGTTTGGCAAGCTCCTGCTTCAGCTCCGTCAGCTTGGCGGTGCCGGCGGCGAGTTCTTCGGCAAGCTGTTTCTTCTGCGCCTCTTGCTCCTGCAGCTGTTGTTGCAGCGTGCTGAGCTCGGGGCAGTTCTCGGCTTGCTGCCGGGCATAGGCAGCGCGCTGTTCCGCCTGAGCCTGCAGGTCATGCACCTCCAGCTGCCACACAAAGGCGGCGCCGAGGCTGCACAGCAACACCGCGGTCGCGAGAGCGGCGGGAAGATAGGCCGGCAGGAAACGCCGGGAGGGAGCCTCGTCGTCGGCAGGCCTTGCCGCAACAGGTGTAGCTTTTGCAGTCGAAGCAGGTGCCGGTGGCTTCGGCGAGGCTGCTGCTGCGGGTACCGCCGGGCGGGCGGGTGTCGTGGGTTTTCCCGGTTTGGTGGCGACGTGAGCAGCCTTGGCTGTTTGAGTCTCCTCGGCAGTCTCAGGTGAGGCGGGTTTCTGTTCGGCGGGGGATTGCTCCTTGATGAAGAGCCATCGGCTCCACGCTGCGGCACCCTCGGCCAGAACCGGGGTCATGTTGTCGATGGTGCCCGCCTCGGCCAGCTGCCGGAGCTGTTCAAAGCGCACGGGGCCGTGGTTGCGACCCCCTTGGTGGTAAAGGTATCTCATGGCTGCATGGGGTGGTGCGGTGCAGGGCGGGAAAATGATGTTGCCGCATTCTAGCCCAAGTGCTCGGGGAGGTCAAGCCCAAGCCCTGTCTTGCGGCGGAATATAAGCAGCCCCGCTCTGATCGTGGGACAAGGAGCGGGGCGCGATGATCTCACCAAATGATCCGGATCAGGATTCGGCAGAATCGGGCAGGTAGCCCTTGATTTTGCTGATGCGCGTGGGATGCCGCAGCTTGCGCAGCGCTTTGGCCTCAATCTGGCGGATGCGTTCGCGGGTTACGTTGAATTGGCGTCCTACCTCTTCGAGGGTGCGGGGGTTGCCGTCTCGCAGACCGAAGCGTTGCTCGATGACGGCGCGCTCGCGCGGGGAGAGCGTGTTGAGCACATCGCCGATTTTGTCGCGCAGGGAGTTGTAGGAGGCTCCGTCCATCGGATTTTCGGCGCTCTTGTCCTCTAGGAAATCGCCGAAAGACGTGTCATCGGAATCACCGACGGGTTGCTGCATGGAGATGGGTTGCTGAGCCATCTTGAGCACGCTGCGCACCTTCTCCACCGGCATGCCGCATTCGGCGGAGATTTCCTCGGGTGTGGGTTCGCGGCCGAAGTCCTGCACCAGTTTTTTCTGCACGCGCATGAGCTTGTTGATGGTCTCGATCATGTGCACAGGGATGCGGATGGTGCGCGCCTGATCGGCAATGGAGCGCGTGATGGCCTGGCGAATCCACCAGGTCGCGTAGGTGGAGAACTTATAGCCGCGGCGGTATTCAAATTTCTCCACGGCTTTCATCAGCCCCATATTGCCCTCCTGAATCAGGTCGAGGAATGCCAGACCGCGGTTGGTGTATTTTTTGGCGATGGAGATGACGAGACGCAGGTTGGCCTCGATCATTTCGCGCTTGGCGTCCTGAGCGTCTTTCATGCTCTGGCGCATGGTCCTGTAGTTGTCCAGAAACTGCGGGATGGGCATCCAAAGCTGCATCTCGTATTCGCGGAGGGCATCGTTCCCTCGGGTGTTGGAGGGATCGGCCTCGCGTTGGCGCAGAAGCTTGACAATGCGTTGACGCAGCTCGCGCAGGCGTTTGACAAAATCTTCATACACCTTGTTCTTGAACGAAAACCCGCTGTACATGCCGCTCAGCTCACTCAGCTGCGACTCGAACTCGGCGCGTGCATGCTCCACTCCCTTGTTGGTGCGTGTGGCACGGCTGAGCCGAGCGTAGGCGGCGGAGACGATGTTGTGCTGGTGCAAAACCTTGCCGATCAGGGGATTGAGCTCCTTGATGTATTTGTCGCGGCGATCGATGTTCTTGTCGACGACCACGCGATCAAAGCGCTCATCGTTGTTGACGATTTTGTCGGCCATGTCGCAGTAGAACTCCGCCACCATGCCGAAGCGGTGCAGACTCTTTTGCAGCTGCTCCTCGGCCTGATCGATGCGGCGGGAGATCTCCACTTCCTTCTGGCGCGAGAGCAGATCCTTCAAGCCCATTTGCTTGAGGTACATGCGCACGGGATCGTCCAGAATGTCCATCTTGGCCTCCAGCTTCTCGGCCTCGTCCTCCTCGCCCGTGTCCGTCATGCGCTGGCGGTCGCTGTAGGAATCGACATCAGAGGCGTCGATGATGTCGAACTGCATTCCGCGCAGACGCTCCATGATTTCCTCGTGATCCGCCGGGTCGATGACATCGTGGGGCAGCACATCATTGATGTCATCGTAGGTCAGGTAGCCGTGCTCCTGTGCCAGGCGCACCAGCTCCTTGATTTTCTCCTGCACCTCGGGGGTGTTGACGATGTTGCCCCCTCCCGACTTGAGTTCCAAGCTGCTGAGCGGGGTCGGTGAGAATGCCTCATCGCGAACTTCGACGCCGATTTCGTGCAGATGCTCGAAGAGGCGGTTCTGATCCTCGTCCTCCGTCATGTCGGGCGGCAAGGAGTTGGCGATATCCTCGTCGGTGACATAGCCGTTGTTCTTCTTGGCGATGACCAAGAGGGCTTTGAAAGCCGTTTTGAGGGTGTTATCCTCCTGAAAGAACTCCGAGAGCTGCTGGTTGGTCACCCGCAAGTTGAACGAAGAGCGGCGACGTTTTTTGGTCTCTTGGTCGCGGTCGGCGGCGAGATCAATGGCTGCCTGCTGCACCGGCGCCTCTTGCGGGGAGGGGGCGGTGGCGCTTGTCGATGCTTTTTTCGGCTTGGTGCTGCTTTTTTTCGGCGCGGGAGCAGACGCTTTGGTCGCAGCCGTCTTGCCGGGAGCTTTCGCGACCGCTGCGGGGCGCTTCTCTTCCGGCGATTCTCCGGCTGTCGTCGAGGGAGTCTTGGGCTGTTTGGTCGTTTTCTTTTCAGCCTTGGTTTCGGTGGCTTTCTTGGCAGGGGACGTTGAGCTCTTCTTGGGGGTTGACATGGTAGAGAAGAATAGAATCCGATGGGTATAGCCCACCTATTACACTTTCTGTCAAGTGGCTAACAGAAAAGGTGCGACATATATAGCTCATTGACGCAATGATTGCAAGCACTATAGCGCCGTTATGACGCGATTAGTTGTTTTCTCCGCCGTTTTCTCGCTCCCATTCGGCGGTTTTGCGCTCAATGTCGAGCGAAAGTTCCTCCCAGCGTGTGTAGAGCGCTTCGCTCTCGGCTTCGAGTTGGCGATAGCGTTGGGTGAGCTCCATGAGCTTTTGGTTGTCGCTCATGTTTTCGGGCTTGCTCAGTTCGGCCGTGATGGTTTCTTTCTCGGCGTCGCGGACGGCAATGTCGCTCTCGACCTGCTCCAGCTCGCGCTCCAGCGGGCGGATGATTTTGGCGCGCCATTCGCGCGCTTGGGCGCGGGCGCGGCGTGCTTCGCGGCGATTGCCCTCCTGCGGCGTATTGGCGGCGGTTGGCGGTGTGGCAGCGCTGTTGCGGCGCTCCTCGGCTTCGATGCTGTCGATGTACTGCGAGACATTGCCGTAGAAGAGGCGCGGCGGCTGCCCCGGGCGGAACTCCAGCACCTTGTTGACGATGGGATCGAGGAATTGGCGATTGTGCGAGACGATGCAGTAGGAACCGGGATACTCGGCCAGCGCGCGCTGCAAGACCTCCTGACTTTGGAAATCGAGGTGGTTGGTCGGCTCGTCCATGATAAGGAAGTTGGCCGGTTTGAGCAGCATGCAGACCAACGCCACACGCGAGCGCTCGCCGCCGGAGAGAACACCGATTTTCTTAAACACATCATCCCCCCGAAAGAGAAAGCAGCCCAGGATGTTGCGCACCAGCGGGCGAGTCTCGCGCCCGGCGGCCGCTTCCACACATTCCAGTACCGTTTGGCTGTCGTCCAGCACGTCGGCATGAGTCTGGGAAAAGAAGGCGACCTCCGTGTGGCTGCCGAAGCTCAGTTCGCCGCTGTCGGGCGGCTCGGTGCCGGAGATGAGGCGCGTGAAGGTGGATTTGCCGCTGCCGTTAACCCCCACGATGGCGATGCGATCGCCCTTGCCTACCATGAAATCGTAGTCGCGCAGCAGCACGATGGATCCGTAGGCTTTGCTCGCCTTGTCGAGACGCACCACCACATGCCCGCCGGGGGGCGGGGGAGGGAAGTGGAAATTCATCACGGCATCCTCATCCTCCACCTCGATGAGCTCGACTTTTTCCAATTGCTTGATGCGGCTTTGCACCTGCGTGGCCTTAGTCGCCTTGGCGCGGAAGCGGTCGATAAACTCCTGCGTCTTGGCGATTTCGCGTTGCTGAGCTTTGGCTTGGCGCAGCAGCGCTTCCCTGCGCGCCTTGCTCTCGCGCAGGTAGAAGGAGAAGTTGCCGGCGTATTCCTCGGCGCGCCCGTGGTGGAAAGCGATGGTGCGCGAGACGAGGTTGTCGAGCAGGGCAATGTCGTGGCTGATGATGCAGATGGCGCCGCGGTAGCTCTTGAGGCTCTGCTCCAGCCAGCGCTGGCTTTGCAGGTCGAGGTGATTGGTCGGCTCGTCCAGCAGCAGCACCTCGGGCTCCTGCAGCAGGAGCTTGGCCAGCGCAATGCGCATCTGCCAGCCGCCGGAGAACTCGCCGCAGTCGCGCGTAAAATCCGCATCCGCAAAGCCGAGCCCGCGCAGGATGGATTCGGCACGCGGGCGCAGGGCAGCGGCATCGCGGTCGTGCAGGATGAGCTCCAGCCGCCCGATTTCATCGAGCGTGTCGCGGTAGGCACCGCTCTCGGGGGCGAGCCGCTGCAGTTCAGCGGAGAGCTCATCGACCTTGGCCTGCAACTCCGTGAGTTGGCCCGCGCTGCTCAGCAGCTCCTCCAGCAGCGCCGTGCCGGCGATATGGATGCCGTCCTGGGGCAGGTAGCCGACCTTGGTGTGCTTGGGTAGCAGAATTTCGCCCCGGTCGGGCTCCATGACCCCCACGATGCACTTCATCAGCGTGGATTTGCCCGCGCCGTTCTGCCCGGCAAAGGCAATGCGCTCGCCGCGCTCCACGACAAAGGAGAGCGCGTCGAATAAGACGCGCGCTCCGAACTCAATGTGCAGGTCGCGGACAGCGAATTCCATGGGGCAGCCTGATGGAGCTCAGAGCTTGCTGTTCCAGCGCTCGATGTTACGCGCCTGCTCGGCAAAGAGGTCGCTGCAATCGTCGTGGATGGTGATGGAGACGATGGTGTCGCCCTGGCGAATGGCGTTGACAACTTGCTGGTCGGCCTCGCCCTGAACCTCGCCGAAAATAGTGTGCTTGCCGTTGAGCCAGTCGGTTGGCACATGGGTGATGAAGAACTGCGAGCCGTTGGTGCCCTGGCCGGTCCAGGTGCGCCCGGCATTGGCCATGGCCAGCAGACCGGGCTTGCTGAAGCGCAGGTCGGGGCGGCATTCGTCGTCAAACTGATAGCCGGGTCCGCCGCAGCCCGTGCCCGTAGGGTCGCCGCCCTGAATCATGAAATCGGCAATCACGCGATGGAAGGTCAGCCCGTCGTAGTAGCCCCGCTTGGCGAGGTTGAGGAAGCTGGCCGCCGTCATGGGCGTCTTGGAGGCAAACACCGTCAGGTGAATATCCCCCTTGCTCGTGGTCATCGTGATGTTCTTGTCAGTAGCCATACGCGGCGCAAAGTAGCAAAAGCGCCCGAAGAATGCAAGGGCAAAGCCCGTCAGCAAAACACCGCATGGCGGGCAGAAGCCGTCATGCGGTGCAAAAGAAGAAGGGGCATGTGCGCCCTCAGCCCCGGTAGCTGTCCACCAGCGCGCGGGTGCGCTCGCGCACCTTGGCTACGCGCGCCTTGAGCTCAGCGGTGTAGGCGGCGGTGTCGGGCAGGGGGCGCTGTGCCACGCCGGAGATGACGGCGGCCTGCGCAATCGCCGGGCAGAGATACTCGATCATGCGCGGATCGAAGGGCTTGGGAATCACATAGTCGTGCCCGAAGCTCAGCGGCACACCGCCATTGGCCTCCACCACCTCCTGCGGGACGGGTTGGCGCGCCAAATCGGCCAGCGCGCGAGCGGCGGCAATCTTCATGGCCTCGTTGATGCAGGTGGCGTGCATGTCCAGCGCGGCGCGGAACATGTAGGGGAAGCAGCTCACGTTGTTGACCTGGTTGGGCCAGTCGCTGCGCCCGCTGCCCATGATACAGTCGGGGCGGGCAGCCTTGGCCTCCTCGTAGGTGATTTCCGGGTCGGGGTTGGCGCAGGCAAAGATGATGGGGTTGGGCGCCATGCTCTTGACCATCTCGGGCTTGAGAATCCCTTTCTTGGACAGCCCCAGGAAAATATCCGCCCCTTGCAGCGCCACTTCCATGGTGCAGTCCTCGCTCTGGGCGAACATGGCCTTGGTTGGGTGCAGATCCAGGCGCCCCGTGTGAATGAGCCCCTTGGAGTCGAACATGAAGATGTTTTCGCGGCGCACGCCGAGTGCCATGTAGAACTTGGCGCAGGCGATGCCCGCCGCCCCCGCGCCCGAAACCACGCAGCGCATGTCCTGTAGCAGGCGCCCCGTCAGGTGCGCGCCGTTGAGCAGCGCCGCGCCCGAGATGACGGCCGTGCCGTGCTGGTCGTCGTGGAACACGGGGATGTTCATCTCCTCGCGCAGGCGTTGTTCCACGATGAAGCATTCCGGCGCCTTGATGTCCTCCAGATTGATGGCGCCGAAGGTGGGCTCCATCGTCTTGATGACCTCGATGAGCGTTTCCGGCTTCTTGATGTCGAGCTCAATGTCAAAGACATCGACATCGGCGTAAATCTTGAAGAGCAGCCCCTTGCCCTCCATCACGGGCTTAGAAGCCTGCGCCCCGATATTGCCCAGCCCCAGCACGGCCGTGCCGTTGCTGATGACTCCCACCAGATTGTTGCGGTTGGTGTAGCGCGCGGCTTTGGAGCTGTCGGCTGCAATCTCCAAGCAGGGCACCGCCACCCCCGGGGAGTAGGCCACCGTCAGGTCGTCAATCGAAAAACAGGATTTGCAGGGCAACACCTCGAGCTTGCCCGGGCGGGGTTGCTCGTGGTACGACAAGGCTTTTTCGGCAAGAGTCTCGCTCATGGCATTCAGGCGTCGGCGGGCATTATAGGTCTTTTGATTCGCATTGCAAGGCGATAATGCGCCATCGCCCGCGAAAAAAAGAGGCGACATTCAGAAACGCCGCGTCAGGCAATACCACAGGAACAGCGAGTTATGCACCAGGTAGCGTCGCAGCAGTCGGCGCGGCTCGCGGAAAATGCGGTAGAGCCATTCGAGCCCGTGGCTGCGCATCCACGCCGGGGCTTGGCGCACCCTCCCCGCATGGAAGTCGAAGGCCGCGCCCACGCCGAAATACAGCGCCGGGGGGAGTTCATCCCGGTGCGTGAACAGCCAGCGCTCTTGGCGGGGGCAGCCCAGCCCCACCCACACGCAGTTGGCTCCGCTGTTGCGCAGTGCGGCGAGCATGCGCGCGTCCTCCCCCTCGGGCCAGGGGAGCATGGGCGGGCAGTAGTGCCCGGCAACGATGCTCCCCGGAAAGCGGGCACACAGGCGCTCCTGCAGGCGGGCGCAGGTGCTCTCCGTGCTGCCGAGCAGAAAGTGGCGCAGTCCGCACGCGCGACCCTGCTGCCACATTTGCTCCATCATGGCCGAGCCGTACAGGCGCTGCGCCTGCCGCGCTCCCTTGTGGCGCAAAATCCACACCAGCGGCATACCGTCGGGGCAGATGTAATCAAAGTGTTGCATGCCGCGCCCATAGTCGGCATCGTGAAGAATACGGGTGAGGACATGCACATCAGCATGGGCGATGAGAATGGGGCTGCGGGGAGCCTGCGCGAGCAGCGTCGGCACCGCCTCCTCAAACGAGGTCGCCACCAGGGGAACCCCGAACACTGTTTCGCGCGTTAACATGCTCACGTCGGCGGCTAGGGTACTGTGCTTCGTTGCGTTTGTCAAGAAAGCTTCGTGGCAGATGCGTGTGAATAGCTGCAAGCTGTCGCCGGGCGATGTTGCCGCAGCGCTTCCCCGAGCCGGAGCAGGCGCAACAAAACGCCCGCCGCAGTTGCCTGCGGCGGGGCGTGAAGTGGTGAGACTGCGGGTCTTACTTGTCGGAGGGTGACCACTCCTCGGACTGCAGGGCAGCGAGGTTGAAGGCCTGCTCCAGACCCACCATGTCGCCGGCGCGGACGGTCTCAAACGCGGCCGTCTCGCGGCGCAGCTGCTCGGGATCGTAGTTGACGGCCTTGATGGAAAGACCGATGCGGCGCTCGACCTTGTCCACCTTGATGACGCGAGCCTTGATGGCATCGCCCACCTTGATGACGTCCTTGACGCGCTCCACGTGCTCCTCGGAAAGCTGGGAGATGTGGATGAGGCCGTCGATGTCGCCGTCGAGGTTGACGAAGGCGCCGAAGGAGGCAATCTTGGCCACAGTGCCGGAGACGAGGTCGCCGACCTTGAAGCGGCTGTCGATGGACTCCCAGGGGTCGGACTCAAGCTGCTTGATGCCGAGGGAGACACGCTGGTTCTCCTTGTCGATATTGAGCACGCGAGCCTCGACCACATCGCCCTTCTTGAGCACCTCGGAGGGGTGGTTGATCTTGCGCGTCCAGCTCATGTCGGAGACGTGGATCATGCCGTCGATGCCCTCCTCCAGCGCCACGAACGCGCCGTAGGGGGTCAGATTGCGCACGGCACCGGAGATAACCGTGCCCACGGGGAAGCGGGTCTCGATGGCATCCCAGGGGTTCTCGTCGAGCTGACGGATGCCGAGGGAAATCTTCTGCTCGGCCACGGAGATGTTGAGCACCACGGCCTCGATTTCCTGATCGAGGGAGAGGACATCGCTGGGGCGAGTGATGCGCTTGGTCCAGGAAAGCTCGGAAACGTGTACGAGACCCTCCACACCCTTCTCCAGCTCCACGAAGGCGCCGTAGGCCAGCAGCTTGGTGACGCGACCCTTGACGCGGGAACCGATGGGGTATTTCTGCTCGATGTCGGCCCAGGGGTTGTTGGAGAGCTGCTTGAGTCCGAGGGAGACGCGCTCCTTCTCGCGATCCACGTCGAGGATGAGCACGGTGAGCTCCTGGCCGATGTGCAGCACCTCGGAGGGGTGGTTGACGCGCCCCCAGCTCATGTCGGTGATGTGCAGCAGGCCGTCCATGCCGGAGAGGTCGACGAAAGCGCCGAAGTCCGTGATGTTCTTGACGGTGCCCGTCACCTTGTCGCCGATGTTGACCGTCTCGAGGAAGCGCTGGCGCTGCTCGCTGCGCTCGGCCTCGATGACCTCGCGGCGGGAGAGCACGATGTTCTTGCGCTCGTCGTTGACCTTGACAATCTTGAACTCGTAAATCTTGCCGACAAACTCGTTGAGATCCTTCGGGGGGATGATGTCCACCTGCGAGCCGGGCAGGAAGGCCTCGACGCCCACGTTGACCATGAGACCGCCCTTGACGACGCTCTTGACCTTGCCCTTGACGAGACCGCCGTCCTTGTAAACGGCCACAATCTTGTCCCAGTTCTGCTTGTGGGCGGCCTTCTCCTTGGAGAGAACGACCAGACCCTCATCATTCTCCAGGCTCTCGATGAGAACCTCCACGGAATCGCCTACCTCGATGTCTTCGTCCTCAAACTCGGAGACGGGGATGACACCCTCGGACTTGTAGCCGATGTCCACGAGGACGACCTGGGGGCGGATTTCAAGGATGGTGCCGGGGACGATATCACCCTTGCGGAAAGACGGAAGCTTGGAATCAATCAGAGCTTCCAGTTCAGAAATACTCATTGTATATGGTTTGGGTTTCGTGTTGAGCTTTCCTCTGAGGCCCTGAAACGGTGGTTAGCGGGCGCCTGTATGCCACCGCGCGGAAAGCGACGGGCGATTTTAGCCTGTCTGCCCCCGCTCCGCAAGCCTTTTTTGGGCATGCAGAGACGTTTTCTGCGCGTGTTGGCTCAAATGCAGCGCAGCGAGAGTGTTTCTTCCACCAGTTTCTTGCAGCTGCACAGGTCCATCTTGCCCGTGCCGAGCACGGGGATGGCCTCGACGGGGACAATGTGGCGCGGCACCCAGAGGTTGGGCACGCGCTCGGCGAGCATGGCCTGCTGCAGGCGGTTGAGGTTATCTTTTTCGGCGGAGTAGCGCTGGTGTTCGGGCAGGGTGGAAACGAGCACCAGCACCTCGCCCTTGCGCTCGTCGCTCACGCCCATGATGGCGATTTGCGGCGCCCCCGCGGAGGCGTCCAAGTGCAGCACGCGCGTGAGCACCTCCTCCACCACGACATGCGGCACCATTTCGCCGCCGATTTTGGAGAAGCGCGAGAGTCGTCCGCCGAGCCGGATGAAGCCGTTGAGATCCAGTTGTCCGATGTCGCCGCTCTTGAACCAACCGTCGTGCAGCACGCTGTCACTCAGCTCAGGGCGGTTGAGATAGCCGCGGAACACGTTGCTGCCCTTGAACCAGAGCATGCCCTGTTGGGTGATGGGAAGCTCGCGGCTGTCGTCGTTCACATCGGTGATGCGGACAGCTACCCCGGGCAGTAGCGCGCCGATGCTGCCCGGCACATGCCCGGGAATGTAGAAATCGCAGCCTTCAATCAGCGGGGCATCGGGCAGATTGATGCTGCAGACAGGGGCTGTTTCCGTGAGCCCGTAAGCCTCCAGCAGTTGGATGCCGTGGCGCTCGCGGAACTCGGCGTCCAAATCGGGCTGCAGCTTCTCAGCTCCGACGATGAAGTAGCGCACGGTCGCAAAGGTGTCGGCCTCGGCGCGGCGCAGCATGGCGCGGGCAAAGGTGGGCGTGGCGCAGAGGAACGAGAGTTTTTCGCGGCGCACGAGCTCGCAGAGGTTGCGGGCATCCGTTGGGTTGGGGTAGGTGAAGAGCGGCTGGCGGTTGAGCATGGGGAGGAAGAGCTGCGCCGTGAGTCCGAAGCTGTGGAAAACGGGCAGGTTGCCTAGAAAGCGCTCCTCCTTCAGGCTGAGTCGCGCCGAAAGCTGGGAGATGTTGGCCAGCAGCATGCGATGCGTCAGCGGTACCCCCTTGGGCTCGCCGCTGGAGCCGCTGGTGAAGAGCAGAACGGCTTCGTCATCGCCCCGGCGCTCCTCCGTGCGGAAGCGCTTGCAGATGAACTCGGCCGGGACGATGCGCGAGACGCGCGCGCTCACGGTGAGCAGGTGGCGATGCATGCGGCGGTGCACCAGCTCGTCCACCAGATAGATGCGGTCGGCCTCCGGCCAGCAGAAGCCGGCATGCTTCTGCATGAAGGCCTGCGAGGAGAGGAACCACTCGATGCCCGTCTGGCGCACGATGCTCTCGAAGGTGCTGCGTGAGGCCGTGTAGTTAATCATCACCGGGGTGGCACCCGCCAGCAACCCGGCCAGGACGGCGACACAGGCCTCCGGGCTCGGGGGGAGAATCACCCCCACGCGTTTCATGTGGTGGCGCTGCAGATGGCGCGCCAGCGTGATGGCCATGCCCAGCAGCATGGGGCCGGAGTAGCGCTTGCCGCTCACCCCGTCGGCCACGGCCACGCTTGTGTTGGCCTTGAGGGCGCGCACCATGGCCGTGGCTACGCTGCCGGAGAGCTTGGGGTGGCGCGAGTACAGCTCGGCACTCTTCTCGATCCAGGCGGAGAAAAGTCGCTCCCCGGTCAGCACGCCGGGCTTGAGCTTGGGTAGGATGCAGAGGTGTTCCTCGGCTTCCTCATCCTCTGTGCGGAGCTGCCCGAGCTCCTCGCCGTTGCGGGAGAGAAAGAGGGGAATGGGGGAGATGTGCAGGCGAGCCAGCTCGCGCAAAAAGGGGGAGGGCAGATCCGCCAGTGCATTCTTGGTGCGGGCAATGGTGCCCGGCAGAAAGATGACGCTGTTGCCCGCCTCCATTTGCTCCCAAATCTGTTCGCGGACGCGGCGCGGCGTGGTGTGGCGGAAGTCGAAGTATTCGATGTGAACCTTCTTGCTTTCCATATACGCCATGATGTCCGGCGCGGGCTGAAAGTGGCTGGCAATGTGGAAGCAGACCTTGCGGTCGAGCAAGTGGTAGAGCTCCCGAGCGCTCGCGATGCTCAGGCGATTGGGAATGTAAAAAGCCGGTTTTCGGATATTCTCCGCTCCTTCGACGACCACCGTACTCATGTTGCAGAATGCGTTTCAGGCATCCTAGCAGAGTGTGCCGCTCAGGTCAAGCAAACACTTAGAGTCTACTTCGCATTTTGCGGAGCGGAGAGGGCACCGAGCCCCACCGCATGCAGCGGGGGGCTCGGTGTTGAGCTCAATGCTGCTGCCACGCGGCGAAGAAATCCGCTACAGCTTTGCCCTCGGCAATGTAGCGCAGCAGGGCGGTGCCGAAGATAGCGGCATCGGGGCGGGCATCCTCCGGTAGCACATCCAGCTGCTCGGGGCTGCGCAGACCGAAACCCAGAGCCAGCGGCACGCCGGGGAACGCTCGGCGGGCGCGGCGCATCGTCTCGGCGATGGTTTCCACATGGTCATTTCGGCTGCCCGTAGTGCCCAGCATCGAGACGACATACACATACTCCTTGCTGTAGGGGGCATATTGGCGCATGCGTTCCTCCGTGGTGTTCTGCCCCACGAGGGTGATGAGCGCCAGCCCCTCGCGATCGAACGCAGCGCGGAACTCCGGGGTTTCCTCCAGCGGCATGTCGGGGATGATGAAGCCCGACACCCCCGCCTCGCGCGCATCGGCGGCCAGCTGCTCCAAGCCGTACTGCAGGAAGGGGTTGGCGTAGCCCATGAGCACGAGCTTGGCGTGCAGGCTGCCCCGCAGCTCGCGCAGTTCGCGCAGAGTGCCGCGCAGGGTGACGCCGTCGGCCAGAGCCTTGCGCCCGGCAGCCTCGATGACGGGTCCGTCAGCCACAGGGTCGGAGAAGGGGATGCCCAGCTCGATGATGTCGGCACCGGCGGCGTCGATCGCCAGCAGGGTCTCCCGGAAGCGCGCCGGCTCGGGATAGCCGACCGTGATGTAGGGGATGAGGGCGTAGCGCCCTTCGGCGTGGGCTTTTAGGATGGTTTCTTTCATAGCGGAGAGAAAATTCAATCGAGGGTGATGTAGTGCAGGGCGTGGGCGAGATCCTTGTCGCCCCGCCCGGAAAGGTTGACCAGCACGCGGCTGCCGGCGGGAATTTCGGCGGCGTGGGAGAACACCCAGGCGAGCGCGTGGCTGCTCTCCAGCGCGGGGATGATACCCTCGCTGCGCGACAGGCGCTGAAAAGCCTCCAGCGCCTCGCGGTCGTAGGCAACGCCGTAGTGAACGCGACCGATGCTGTGCAGGTACACATGCTCGGGGCCGACGCCGGGGTAGTCCAAGCCGGCGGAAATCGAGGACGATTCTTCGATTTGCCCATCGGTGTCCTGCAGCAGCATGGTGTACTCGCCGTGCAGGATGCCCGGACGACCGAGGTTGATGGCGGCGGAGTTCTCGCAACCGGGTTCGCCGGTGCCGCCCGCCTCCACGCCGATGAGCTTCACCGCGCTGTCGGGCACAAAGGGGTAGAGCATGCCGATGGCGTTCGAGCCGCCGCCCACCGCCGCCACCACATAGTCCGGCAGCTGTCCCGTGCGGTCGAGCATCTGCTGCCGCGCCTCGGTGCCGATGACCTTTTGCAGCTCGCGCACCAAGGTGGGGAAGGGGTGGGGACCCGCCGCCGTGCCGAAGACGTAGAGCGTATCGTGCTGGTGCGAAATCCAGTAGCGCAGCGCCTCGTTGATGGCATCCTTGAGGGTGCAGGATCCGTTGCGGACGGGCACCACCGTGGCGCCCATGAGTTTCATGCGCTGCACATTGGGCGCCTGGCGCTCCACGTCCTTGGCGCCCATGAACACCGTGCAGCGCAGCCCGAACTTGGCGGCGGCGGTCGCCGTAGCCACGCCGTGCTGACCCGCCCCGGTCTCGGCGATGACGTGGGTCTTGCCCATCATCTTGGCCAGGAGCGCCTGGCCGATAGCGTTGTTGATTTTGTGCGCGCCCGTGTGCAGCAGATCCTCGCGCTTGAGGTAGAGCTCAAAGCCCAGCTCGCGGCTCAGATTGTCACAGCGGGTGAGGGGGGTCTCGCGCCCGCAGTAATCGTGCAGGAGCTCCTCATAGCGCTCGCGGAACGCCGCGCTCGGCATGATGTCGGCGATGGCCTCCTCCAGCTCCGTCAGCGGCGGCATGAGGATTTCGGGAACATAGCGACCGCCGTAGGCACCGAAATAGCCGGGGCGTGTCAGTTGATCGAGTGTTTGCATGGTCTGAATATTGAGGTGAAAAAGAAAAACCTCGGCTTGCGGGGAAGCCGAGGCAGCAGAAAAATGCGTGTGAATGAAGAATGCGCGCCGCCGGGGGCGCGCCGTGAGGCTTCCCAAAAAATCAGGACAGTCGCCAGCTCCAAGCCTCCTGCTTGGTCGGTGTGCTGTGGGAAAAAACGCTCATCGGCGGGGAATATAAAAAGTATCCGCGCTCTTGGCAAGCATAAAATATGTCATAAGTAGCCGCTGAAGCGAAAACTGCACGCCGGAAGCTCCCCTCGCGACCCTGAAAAGGAAGTCACCCGGGAGCCGAAGCCCCCGGGTGCCCAACTACCCTATGAATAAGGCGCTTTCGCGCCTTGGAAGCCATTTTACGTCTGCCTCCGTAGACGGGGAGATTGTATCGTTTGCTTGTAGTCGGGTCAAGAAAAAAACAACTATTTTTTCGAGATGACGCGTGGCGAAAGAAAGAATTTCCTCTCCCGGAGCCTGGTCGGCAGCAAGCGGTGCGCGGGCGGTTAGGGACGGCGGGGGATGCCCGCGGGCTTTTCCTCGGGAAAACAAACGCAGTGCCGCCCGGTGAGGGAGCGGCACTGCGCCGGAAAGGGAGGAACCACCCGCCGGGGATATCCCCGACGGGTGGGTGGAGTTAGAACTCGCACTTCAGACCCACAGAACCACCGACGAAGGTCTGGTCGGCGCGGAACTCGGAGGTCACCGTACCGAACACAGCCCATTCATCGCTGATCGGAGCCAAAGCGCTGGCATTGAGTCGGAGCCCGGCATTGCCGGATTCCGGCCCTTCAACGGCGAACATGGGGGATCCGCCGATGAAGCTGTTGTTGACCTTGGGCGTCGAATCGCCGGCGTTCACAACACCCATGACCTCGAAGTTCAGGTAACCGGGATTGGTTTCCTCACCGAAGTTGTAGGTGTAGCGGGCACCGACACCCGCCGTCAGAGCGGCCACATCATCGAACTCCGCCTTCAGCCCGGCGTTCCCGGCACCGTTCTCCGTCAGGTCGTCAATCGATGCGTACACCGCATCGGCCTGAACAACCGAGCTGAGGAGGTGCTTGGAGCGCCCGTTGCGGGTTCCGGTCGTCGTCTCCTCGCTCGCAATGAGGTCATAAGTAGCCTCGTAGGAGAAGGTGACCGCCGTGCCCGTGGTGGAGCCTTCGGCCTTGCCGGCATAGTCGTGACCGGCGGCGCGCACGCCGAGGGTGCGCTCCGTGTCCATGTTGACGAACGCAACACCCAGGGACGCCATCTGCGCGAAGCGGAGGTTGCGGTACATCATGGCCACGTCGGCAAAGATCGTGTCGCTGGTGAAGCTCGTCTCGGCGCAATCGGCATCACCGCGGCTGTAAGCCACATCGGCACCGAAGGACCAGTGCGAGTTGATCGCATGGGCGAGCGCCACCATGGCGCCGGTGCTGTTGCGGGTGTACTTGCCGCTGTTGCCGTTGTCCGAGACATCCGAGTGCCCGGCCGTCATCGACGCCGTCACCGCATTCGAGCTCAGACCGGGGATGATCGAGCCGTCCGGGGTAAAGCGATGCTTCAGCCCGGCATTGGCCGCGGCGAGCGTCGAGCGCATGGTCTGCACGTGCTCGTGCGTCTCGTCGGCCACAATCTTCTGAGCCCCGGCCAAGCCGCGACCGCTCAGCGTGTCCAGAGCCTTCAGGGCATCTGCCTCGCTGCGGGTGTGCGCCAGCGCATCCAGCACCGCGCCCAGCTGCGTCCCGGCCACCGAAGCCGTGTTGATGCTGCTGAGGGCATCGGCCGTCTGGCTCTGATTGTGGTTCTTGGAAGCGCCCTTGTAGTTCTTGCTAAGAACCACATCGCCGCCGTCCATGTGGGCATTCAGTGTGTCGAGCGAGTGCTCCACATCGGCGTTGAAGCTCGTGAGCACCGCGCCGTCGATGACCGTCAGTCGGGTCTGATCGGCCACAGCTGCCTCGCGGATGTTCCCCACGGAGTCCAGCTTGACCGTCGCGCCACCGCCGTTCACCGTGCCGGCCTGCAGCACATCCGTGCCCCCGGCCGTCAGATCCGAGCTCACGCGCAGCGTCGCATCGTTGCTGAAGCTCGCGGTATTGACACGCAGCGAGCCCTTGGCATCGCCGGCAATATCCAGCGTCGAGCCGTCGCTCACCGCCAGGCTGCCGACGGAAGAACCATCAGCCAGCACCAGCGCATCGCCGCCGCTCTTCTCGATGCGACCGGCGCCGGAAACCGTGCCGTTCAGCGTCGTGCCTGCGCCGGCCTTGAGCGTGCCGTTCACGGCAATGCCGTTCGCCGCCGTCAGGGTCGTCTCCGTCGCACTCACGGTGCCGCCGAGTGTCACCTTCTGCCCGGCCGTCAGCTCAGCGCCGTTCAGCGCCAGCGTACCGTCCGTCGCGATGTCCTGAGCCGCCTTCACCGTGCCGCTCACCGCCGAAGATGCATCCGTGCTGCGCAGGGACACCGAACCGTTCTGCGATTCCAGCGTTCCGGCCACAGCCAGCTTGCCGTTGGTGGTGATGTTGCCCGTCGTCGCCGTGAGGGAAGCGCCGTCGTTCACCGTCAGGCTGCCCGTCGTCACCTCCTTCGCGGTGTTCGTACCGGACTTGGCGGTCAGCTCATTCGTGAGAATGTGGCCGCCCACCGACACGTTCGAGATGGTGAGCTTGTTCAGCTCGACATTGCCCGCAATGGGCGTGCCGTCGACCGTCGCCTCACCCGTCAGCGAAGCATCGCGGGTGCGGGCGGGACGCCCCGTCAGGTTGCCGGAGATGCTGCTGCCGGTGATGGTGCTTTGGTCGGCCTGAACCGTGCCGAGCTGGGCGTTCTGCGCCACCAGCGTGTCGGCCGTCAGCGTATCAACCGTCGAGTCCGTCACCTTCACGGAACCCGCGGCGTTCACCTCGGTCACGGAGGCGCCCTGCGTGAGGGTCACCTTGTCTCCGGTGGAGCTCAGCGTACCGTTCAGCGTGGCATGCGTCATCGTGACATCGCCGGTCGCCGCCAGGTTGCCGCTGAGCTCGGAGGTGCTGAGGTCAGCCGTCGACACGGTGCCGGTGATGGCGTTTACCGTGGCGTGATTCGCTGTCAGCGCGCCGCCGTTCATGGTCAGCGTGCCGCTCACCTGCGTGTTGTCGCTCAGGTTCGCGTTGGTCACCGTAGCATCCTTGAGGATGGCTCCGTCAGCCGCCAGCGTGCCGGCCGTCAGCGATTCGGTCACCGTTGCATCGGTGATGGTCGCCGTGCCGGTCGTCGAGACGGAGCCGGCCTGAGCGTGATCCGCGACGGTCACATTCGCGCCGCTCACCGTGCCGCTCACCGTGGTGTTCGAGCCGGACACCAGCGCATCGCCGGCCGCCGTCACATCGCCGGTCACGGTCGAGCCCGTCAGCACCGAGATGTCGTGGTTCTTGCCTGCCGTCACGGCGGTGGTGGTGATGCTGCCGTTGACGCTTGCGCCGTTCTTCACGGTCACACTGCCGTCCGTCGCCGTCACTGCGCCGGAGGCCGAGCCGTCGATGACCACCTCGTCAAAGTTGCCGTTGACACCGCCCACCGAGGCAGCATCCTCCACGGTCAGCTTGGACGCCCCCGTGACGGTGCCGGTGATGGTCGAGCCGCCGGTGATGGTCAGTTCGCCGTTCATGCCGAGGTTGCCTTCGATGCGGGAGCTCTGCGTGAGCACGGCATCGGTGGCCCCGGACACACTGCCCGCCACCGTGGAGCCGCTCATGGTCAGCTTGCCGTTCATGGCCACATCGCCCGTCACCGTGGAGCCGTTCGTCAGATCGACGCTCGACGCGCCACTGATGGCACCCAGCGTGGAGTGATCCGCTGCCAGCGCGCCGTTGTTCGTCAGCGTGACGTTACCGGTGGAGGCGTTGGTCAGTTCAGCCGAGGTAGCACCCGTGATGTCCCCGTGGACGGTCGAATCCGTCACCGTCAGCGCGCCGCTCATGGTGAGGCCGCTGCCGATGCTCGAGCCGTTGGTGATGGTCGCATCTGTCACGGTGCCGGTGATGGCGCCGGTGGTGGAGTGATCCGCCGTCAGCGCGCCGTTCACCTGAATGCCGCCGGTGGTGGCGTTGGTCAGCTCAGCCGAGGTAGCACCCGCGATGTCCCCGTTGACGGTCGAATCCGCCACCGTCAGCGCGCCGGTCATGCCGAAGCCGCTGCCGATGCTCGAGCCGTTGGTGATGGTCGCATCTGTCACGGTGCCGGTGATGGCGCCGGTGGTGGAGTGATCCGCCGTCAGCGCGCCGTTCACCTGAATGCCGCCGGTGGTGGCGTTGGTCAGCTCAGCCGAGGTAGCACCCGCGATGTTCCCGTTGACGGTCGAGTTCGTCAGCTTCAGGTCGTGGTTGTTCAGAGCGATGCCGCCGTTCGCCGTGAGCTGGCTGTCGGTGAGCTCCATCCCGGCAGCCGAGACCGAGGCGGCCGAGATCTGAGCTGCGGTGCCCGTGAGCTTGCCGCTCGCCCTCAGCGCAGCGCCGGCGGTCAGGCTGCTGTCCGTCACACTGATGACCGCGCCCGAAATCCCCTGCGCGGAGGAGATGGTGGATTGACCGCTGAGCGTGATGTTGCCGGTGGTGGCAATCTTCCCCGTCGTGGTGGAGAAGGTGGAGCCGTTCTCCAGCGTGATGTCTCCGCTGCGGTCCACAAAGCCCTGCGCACCCGTGATGGTGACGGAGGAGTTGTCCAGCGTGAGCGTATCCACATCGTCCAGGCGGGCAACCACCATCGAGGAGTTCTCGAGCACCAGATCGTCGGCGCGCAGGTTTGTGCCATCGTAGCTGGCGCCGTCGCGCAGGATCAGATGACCGATGTCGGCGTTGGTCGCCAGCAGCGTTGCGTGTGTTCCCGTGATGGTGAGCGTGCCGATGGTGGCGCGGCCGGTCGTCAGCGTGGCATAGCCGCCGAGACTCAAACTATCCAGCGTGACGCTGCCGGTGGCCGTGCTGCCGAAGGTCGTCGTCCCGGTGGTGGTCAGGGTCAGGGAGGTGCCCGTGATACTGCCGGTGTTGATGACCGAGTCGCTCAGGGTCAGCGTGGTCAGCTGCACATTCGCGGCGTTCCAGCGTTGGTTGGAAGCGCTGTTATTGCCGGTGCCGGTGATGATGAGATCCTTCGCCGCCGTGATGGTGGTGTAGGCATTGAAGCCAGTCAGCGTTCCGAGCTGCACATAGCTGTTGCCGGCCGTGATGTTGTTCATCAGGGCGGCGTCCGGCGCGCCGTCCACAGCGGTCAGCGCATCGATGATAATACTTCCGTTGCCGGTGGCGGTGCCGAAGTCGGGATCCGTGGTGGTGGCCATGCCCAGCGTGCTGTCCTGCGCGGCAAAGCTGCCGATGCGGATAGCGACGTCATCCTGACTCAGCCCGTTGGCGTAGGCGGTCAGCTCGTGACCCTTGCCCGCAAGCGTGCCGATGCTGATGGTCTTTTGTGCCGTCAACTGAGCGTTCTCACCGGCTTGGGTGCCGATGCTCAGGCTGCCGCGGATGGCGGACAGGACATTGTTCTCGCCTTCTACGCCGCCGGTCACCGTCAGGTTGCCGTTCGACGCCGTCAGCTCGTTGCGGTCGCCATCGATGGAAGCCACGGTGATGGTCGTCCCTGCGGTGAGCACGTTATCATCGCCGGTGAGGGCACCGGTGGTGATGCTGGTGCCGGCGGTGAGCTCATTCTCATTGCCGGTGAGGGCACCGGTGGTGATGCTGGTGCCTGCGGTGAGGACGTTGGAAGCGCCCTCGAGGGTTCCGGTCACCTCAATGCTCTCCTGAGCGTCCAGCGTGTTGCGGTCGCCATCGATGGAAGCCACGGTGATGGTCGTCCCTGCGGTGAGCTCATTGTCGTCGCCGGTGAGGGCACCGGTGGTGATGCTGGTGCCTGCGGTGAGGACGTTGGAAGCGCCCTCGAGGGTTCCGGTCACCTCAATGCTCTCCTGAGCGTCCAGCGTGTTGCGGTCGCCATCGATGGAAGCCACGGTGATGGTCGTCCCTGCGGTGAGCTCATTGTCGTCGCCGGTGAGGGCACCGGTGGTGATGCTGGTGCCTGCGGTGAGGACGTTGGAAGCGCCCTCGAGGGTTCCGGTCACCTCAATGCTCTCCGTTGCGTCCAGCATGTTGCTGTCGCCATCGATGGAAGCCACGGTGATGGTCGTCCCTGCGGTGAGCACGTTATCATCGCCGGTGATGTCACCGGTGGTGATGCTGGTGCCTGCGGTGAGCTCATTCTCATCGCCGGTGATGGCACCGGTGGTGATGCTGGTGCCTGCGTCGAGCACGTTATCATTGCCGGTGATGGCACCGGTGGTGACCGTTGTTCCGGCGTCGAGCACGTTCTCGTTGCCGTTGGTGGCTCCCTGCACGCTCACGCTGCCCGTGGTGGCGGTCAGGCTGTTGCCGCTGCCCGTGATGCCGTTTGCACCGATGGCGATGTTGCCTCGGTTGGAGAGCAGGGTGTTGTTGTTCTCCGTGTCAGCGCTGCCATCGGCGACAATGCCCGCAATGCTGATGTTGTTGTCAGCGGTGAAGTCTGCGTGCGTTCCGGTCAAATTGCCCTCAATCGTGATGTAACCGGTGTTGGCATCGGCAACTACCCGATTGTTGGTATCGAGCGTTCCGGTCTCGTAGGCCTTGATGGTGAGGGAGTCAGCATCAACATTCTGCTTCACGGTCAGGGAGGCGATGCCATCGGTGACCGTCTCCAAGGTGCCCAGGGTTTCCGTTGCCTGGGGATAGTAGGTGATGGGTTCGGTTGTGACCTGTTGACCGGTGACTAACACTTCCCCGTTTGCGGCATACTGAAGGTTCCCGTTCTCGTCCAAAGCGGGGACATCGATACGATCCAGAATGTTCGCATCGTTGGCCGTCAGTGTGGTGGCATCCTGACGGATGATTCCGGTCTCGACGACGGTTCCGTCGCTGAGCGTTGTTGTCGTGACGATCAGATCCTTACGTTCGATGAGCTGCCCGGCGGTGACGGTGGAGCCGTCGCTCAGGGTGCCGTCCATCCGTGCGACGTAGTAATACGTACGGCACTCGGTTGTGACAGCTTCTCCTGGCGAGTAGGAGTAGGGGACGGACACGTGATTCAGCGTAGTGCGGATGGTGGAGCTTCCCAGCGCGGTTCCGTCCGGAGCTCCCGCAGCAGAGGCATTGGTGATTTTACGCACCAAAACATGCGGATTGACGTCTGCGGTCGAGGCGACCGTGGCTCCGTTGGCCGCAGAGACCCGCTCCAGCGTGATGGTGCCGCCGTTGAGACCGAGATCGACGAAATCGCTCCTCAGAACGGGGGTGGAGAGTTCCTCGTTGACGACGTTCAGCGCCGTGTGAGGTGCTCCGTAGGCGCCGCTGGAGATGTTGGCGATATAGGAGTGCACGCCGTCCTCTGTTGCGACCAGATTGACGGAGCCGCCGTTGTTGGGCGTCAGGGTGCCGATGTGGGCGTTGCCGTTGATGGTCAGCTTGGTGTCGAGACCGGCACCTTCGTTACCGTTGACTCTTGCGGCGACCAACCAGGCATCTTTCTCGAAGGTGACGCTGCTGCCGACGCTTCCGCTGTCCGCATTATAGCCCCCGGCCTCAGAGCCGACGTAAAGCTGACGCAGAGCAACGGTTTCGGTCGCGGTGAGTTGCGAGTCTTCCTTGACGAGCACCTGATCAAAGTAGTGGTCCAAGGATTGCTTGTCCCCGCTCAACCCGTCCTGGGTGGCAATGGCGCCTGTTTCAATGGTCGATCCGCCGAGGACATTCAACTTGGTGTTGACGGTGCCGTCATTGGTCGTTTGCACCAAATCGCCCAGCGTGCCGGGGTTGGTGCTGCCATCCACTGCGGTGCCACCGTTGACCGCCGTCAGCGTCAGCGTGTTGCCGTCTTTGATGGTGGTTTGGGTTTCCACATGAATCTGCCCATTGCGGATGGAGGCGCTGTTGTTGTTCAAGGTCTCCAGAACCAGCTTGTCGGCGCTGATGCTCGCATCGGTGCCGTCTGTCGTGTGGGCGGCGCCGTCGAGCGCGAGCTCGGAGCCCCCCGTGATGGTGAGCGTATCGCCGACGCTGATGTTGGTGTCACCCGTGATGTGAGAGTCAGCGTTCACGGTCAGATTGCTCGTGGGGGCGCTGAGCTCGATGTTTGTGCCGCTGACGGAGCTGCTCGCGATGGTGTTGGCATTGTCCGTCACGCCGAGGGTATCGGTCGTGCTGCCGCTCAGGGCGATGTCCGTCTTGGTGTAGGTCGTGCCGTCCGTGTGGCCGAGCAGGGTGCTGTCCGAGATGTGGAGATGGCCCTGGGTGGCGCTGATGGTGGCACCTTGCACGGTGCTGTTGTTCGTGATGTCGATATCGCCCGCCAGCGTGCCGTTGGTGTTGTTCTCGTCCAGACCGATGGTGGTCGTTGTAACCGTCGAGCCGTTGATGGTAATGTTGCCGGTGACGGCCTCGTCAGCCGTGGTGAGTACCGTGTTGCTGACGTCGGAATCGTTGGTAATGGTGATGTCTCCCTTGATGTTGGTGACGGAGGTGTCGCTCACGGTCGAGTCGTCAACCGCCACCGAACCCGCGCCCGCAATCTCCGTGTCGGAGATGTCGCTGCCGTTTTCAATCACGAGGGCTCCGCTGATGGTGCCGATGGTGGTTGTATCGACCGTGATATTGCCGTCCTCATCGGTTGTCGACACGCCCGCCAGCGTGCTGTTGTTGATGGTGACATCGCCGCCGACCGTACCGATAGTGGCGTTGGTGAGCTCGCTGGCGTTCTCAATAGTGAGGTCGCCCGTGATGTTGCCGATCTCGGTTCCCGTCAGCGTGCTGTCGTCGATGTCGGCGTTGCCGCCGACCGTACCGATGGTGGCGTTGGTGAGCTCGCTGCCGTTCTCAATGGTGAGGTCGCCCGTGATATCGCCGAGGGTGCTGTTTGTGGTGGTGACACTGCCGTCTTCTTCGGTCGTCGTCGTGTCGCCCAGCGTGCTGCCGCTGATGGTGGCATTGCCGCCGATGGCGCCGATGGCGGTTCCCTCCAGCGTGCTGTCAGTGATGTCGGCATCACCGTCGATGTCGCCGATCTCGGTGTCCGTCAGCGTGCTGTTGGTAATGTCGGCATCACCGTCGACCGTACCGATGGTGACATTGGTGAGCGTGTTGTCGTTCCCGGGGGTGGCTTCAATGGTGAGGTCGCCCGTGATGGCGCCGATCTCGGTATTCGTCAGCGTGCTGTCGGTGATGGAGGCATCACCGCCGACGTTGCCGATGGTGACATCCTCGAGTTCGCCCTGATTGATGGTGAGGTCATCGTTCATGTCTCCCACGGTATCGCGGCGCAGGATGGCACCATTTTCGACAGTCAGCCGCTCCCCGGCCTGAATGTTGTCGGTGTCTGTGATGATGGTGTCCGAGCCGGTGAGGCGGATCTCATTCCTGGCCTCAAGACCGTGCAGCGATTGACCGCCAACATTGTTGAGCGTGATGTTGCCCGTGGTGGCTACGACAGAAGCGCCCTCGCGCAGACCATTGCCCCGGCCGTGCACACCGTTGGTGAGGCTGATATTGCCGCCGGTGCTCTTCAGCTCGCCGGCAATGGAAACACCGCTGTTGGCTTCCCCGGCCGTGATGTCGCCCGTGGCTACCAGGGAGGATTCGTTGTTGAGCTCAATGCCTTTCGTGCTGACGGTGCCTGTGACGGCGGTCGCACTGTTGACGAGGTTGAGGTCATTTTGAGTCACGTCGCCGGTGATAGCGGCGTTGGCGTTGCCGATGTTGAGCGAGCCGGTTCCGGTGACGCCGTCGAGGGTGAGGTCAACGTCATCGTCGACGATGGCGGCGGCGTTCTCCCAAGCCTGAGCGGTGGTGACACTGCTGTCCGCATCGACTGTGGCCTCCGAGTGTTCCTTGTTGCCGATGAGGGTGACACTGCCGTTGTTGGTCAGGGCGCCCAGCGCGATGGTGTGCTCCGTGTCGTTATGGACCAGATCGGTGTGCAGATCGGTGCCGGTGATGTTGAGGGAGACTTTTTGCGCGTCGCTCAGGTCTTGCGTGCCATCAACGATGACGAGGGCAGAGGCCTGGGCAACCGAGGTCGCGGCTGTGGTGACATTGGCATCGACCAGCTCGACTCGGGAGCCCTGATTGTTGCTGTCCTTCTCGATGGTGATGGAGCTGGCGGCCTCGATGTTGGTGTAGCCGTGGATTTCCGCGGTACCGGTGGCGCCGAGCATGACCGAGTTCTTGATGATCAGGGCATCGGTGGTCAGCGTTGTCTCACCTTCGATGAAGGTGATCAGCTTGTCCCCGGTGGGGGTCGTGGTCCCGATGGTGATGGAGGTAGCGGCATTGTAGGTATTGCCGGCCGTTTGCTGGTACTGAGAGGTCAGTTGCTGAATCGGCTCCGTGTAGGTGGTGGCTTGCGCGTTGTAAACGGCTGCCGACACCGCGATCACGGCGGCGATGAGGTTGCTCCTCAGTTTGACAGGTAGATGTAATTTCATGGTTGTAAAAGAGTTATGGTCTCTTTGGATGTGGTATGGGCAGAATGCCCCGTACCACTATGTTATGCTTTCTGAATGCAGCTTGACACGCCTAGCTATTTTCGCCATGAATCATTCCGTTGACTCACTTATGGAGCATTTGCCCTTGTCGGTGTCCGATGCTGTTCGTCTGTGTTTGGAATTATTGGAGGAGGCGGCTTTGCCGGGAGAATCGTTCTCCCGCCTGGCTTTACTGGCTCGGATGCGCCGCGTGATTCGCGCCGGGGTCGAGGCGCTGCGCCGTGAGGAGCACACGGTTTGTTTTGAGGAGGCGGCTTGGGCTAGCGTGCGTGCCCGCGAGCACCGCCGCCCGGCAACGCATGCCGATTTGTGTTACTTTGTGCGCCGCATGCTGCGGGTGCCGGGCGTGGCTGAGCGCCCGCTGCGGGCAATGACGGCGCGCGAGTGTCGCGAGCTGCTGGAGCGGGCCTTCCCCGCGAGCGTGCACAGCTATCGCAAGGGGCGTTCGATTTTGCACAGTGTGTTCGCTTTCGGGTTCCGCCGCGAGTGGTGCGAATCGAACCCGGTGGACCGTGTGGAGGTGCCTACCGTACGGGAGCACGAGGTGCTGCCCTTGACCCTGCAGGAGGTCGCGCGGCTGGAGCAAACGGCTGAGCTGCCGGCCTTCCGCTCGCTGCGCCTGCCGCTGCACCTGATGCTTTATTGCGGGATACGACCGACCGAGGTCAGACGCCTGGATCCGCTCCGTGATATCGACTGGCGCGAGCGCACGGTGACTATTCGCCCGAATTGCTCCAAGACCGGCGGCGGACGCGTGGTGCCGCTGCGTGGCGGAGACCTGAGCTCCCTGCCGAGGAGCTTTCCGCCGGGGCCTTCGCCCGCCTTGTGGCAGCGCTTTCGGCGCCGCGCCGGCTTTGCGCGCTGGGTGCCGGATGTGCTGCGGCACACCTTTGCCAGCTACCATGCGGTGTACTTTCGCGATTACGCCCTGCTGCAGCAGGAGATGGGGCACCGCGATGTCTCGCTGCTACGCACGCGCTATGTGCACACCGTCGGCATCTCGATGCGCTGTGCGGCGGCGTTCTGGAATCGATCCGCTGCCGCTCACTCCTCCTCCATGCCCATGAGTCGCTGCAGGATGGCCTCCAGCGCTTCGGATCCGTAGCAGTCTGCCTCGTACACGCGCTGAATCTCGTGCTCGCCGCTGCCCTGCGGGCTGTCGCCGCTTTGGTCGATGGTGTTGACGTAGGCGTTAACCCCCTTGCCGTGCTTGCGCACGAGGGCGTCAACCACTTTGTCGTGCGCGGCCAGCTGCGCGACCAGTTCCTCCAGCTGCGGCACGGCGGCATCGGCTGTTTTGCGGTTGGTGACCTTGGCGAGGATGCGGTCGGCGCGCGCCAGCATGAGCCGGCTGTTCTGTACGGCGGTGTTGGCCTGCTGCATGACGGGTTCCGAGAGGCTGCTGCCGGAGGTGATGCTCATGGCGGCCAGCATGGCGAGCATGCGGTTGCGCTGCGCCCCCTCGCAGACGACGATGTGGTAGAGCGCCCCGTCCGTACCGCGCGGAAGCACGAACTCGCGCCCCTTGTCCACCAGCTTCATGGGCACGGCGCCCGAGGGGGTGAGCGCCTGTAGCTCCTCGGTCTTGCCGGTGAGCATCTGCCCCTCCACCTGCTGCCCGGCGATGACGGCGCTCACGGGCTTACCGCCGCTCTGCAGGGTGGGGGTGTGGCCGCTGTAGATAATCATGGCGGTCTTATCTGCGCTGTCGATGAAGTGGAACTGGTAGGACTCCGCCCCCGAGGAGCTGACCACGCGGATGTCGGGCGGCACGGGCAGGGCAAAGCTACCCCAGCATTTGAAGTGCTGCACGGGGGCGGTGCTGATGTCCGGGGTGGGCTCATCCTTGGGGGTAGGGGTGTCCTCGCGGAATTGCAGCCCTTTGAGCACCTCCAGCATGGTGTTGACCTCGGGGCTCTGCGGCAGGGTGATGACAAAGGCGGCACCGTCCACCCCCTTCTCCAGCACGAACTCCCAGGCCTGCCCGCCCTCGGCGGTCGGGCGCACATGCCCCTTGGTGCGCTTGCCCGCGATGTTGGCGTAGCAGCTCTTGCCGCTCGTGTCGATGTTGGGGCTGAAGCCGGAGTAGAGGATGAGGTCGGGAGTCTGCTTAGCGCGGCGCAGGTAATAGAGGGTGTGGTCGGCGCTCTTGTGGCACTCGACCTCGTAGCCGGGGGGGACGGGCAGGGTGAAGCGCGCCCAGCCCTCGAGCGCCACCGTGGCCATGGGCGGCGGCGCGGGGGCAGTCTCGCCGGGGGCGGCGGGCGCGGCCGTTTCCCCGGGAGCCGCGGCAGCTCCGTCGAGTGTCGCTGCTAACAGGCAGAGAGTGAGCGCTTTGTTCATCATCTTTCATTGTATGCCGCGGGCGGTGCAAGTCAACAGAAAAACGGTTAGAGCGTGCAAAAATGTTGGCGCGCTGCGGCGGCGGTCTTGCCCCGCAGTGTGGCAGCGGGGGCGGTTTCGCTTGCCTTGGGGGTGCTTCTCGGGTAGAATGCGCGCGTGGCTGCTCACCCGCCTATTTCTGCCGTGGATTTCAACGAACGTCCTTTCATTCTTTTTTGGGAGGTGACGCGCGCCTGTGCTCTCGCTTGCCGCCACTGCCGCGCGGTGGCGCAGCCGCAGGCGCACTCGCAGCAGCTCTCGCACGAGGAGGCGCTGCGCTTGGCGGATGAGATTGCCGAGTTGCGCCCGCCCATCGTGGTGCTGACGGGGGGCGACCCCATGATGCGCCCGGATGTCACGGAGTTGATCGAGCGCTTGGCGGGGGCGGGGCTGCGCGTGGCGCTGAGCCCGGCGGCGACCCCGCGCCTGCTGCGCTGCGATTTTCGCGCTCTGCGCGCGGCGGGGGTGGTGAGCATGAGCCTGAGCCTGGACGGCGCGACGCAGCAGACGCACGATGCGTTCCGCGGCGTGCCGCACACCTTTGAGCGCACACTGGAGGCGGCGCGTCGCGCTCGCGAGGCGGGTATCGAGCTGCAGATCAACACAACGGTGGCGCGCAGCACCCTGCCGGAGTTCGAGGCTTTTGCGGAGCTGATGCGCGAGCTGCGCCCCGATGTGTGGAGCGTGTTTGTGCTGGTGCCCACGGGGCGCGCCTCGGCGGCGGAGCTGCCGACGGCGGCGGAGCTGGAGCAGCTGTGGGCGCGCCTGATTCGTCTGCGCGAGGAGGTGCCCTTTGCCGTCAAGACGACCGAGGGGCACCACTACCGCCGCGCGCTGCTGCGGGCGGCCGCTGCGGGGCAGACGGCGCCGCCGCGCCATGTCATCGCCACGCGCGACGGCAAGGGCGTGCTGTTTATTTCGCACACGGGGGAGATTCAGCCCAGCGGTTTTTTGCCGCTGACGGCGGGCAATGTGCGCACCGATCGCCTGGCCGAGGTGTACCGCACGCACCCCCTCTTTATGCGCTTGCGCGACGACGACGCGCTGGGCGGCAAGTGCGGGTGTTGCGAGTATCGCCGCGTGTGCGGCGGCTCGCGCTCGCGCGCCTACGGGTTGCTCGGCGACATGATGGGCGCCGAGCCTCTGTGTGCATACATTCCCGCCGCATGGCGCTCCAAGGCAAACTCATGATTAATATCACCAAACTGTGGACGGGGCAGGCGCAACCTGCCGACCACCTGCGCTACGGGCAGGGCGACGGCTCGGGGCGTCTTAACCCGAGCACGGCCTGCTGCGCGCCCGTTTCCTCGCGCGCCCGCAAACCCGTGGTGGTGTGGAACATCTCGCGCACCTGCAACCTGCGCTGCGTGCACTGTTACGCCGATTCGCACGCCGAGCGCTACCCGGGCGAGCTCTCTTGGGAGCAGTGCTGCGCGGTGATTGATGACTTGGCGGCCTACCGCGTGAGTGCTCTGCTGCTCTCCGGCGGTGAGCCGCTGCTGCATCCGCAGCTGCCGCAGATCTTAGAGCGCGCCATCGGACGCGGGCTCAAGGTGACCATCTCCACCAACGGCACGAAGATTACCCCCGCGCTGGCGGCGCGTTTCAAGGAGTTGGGGGTGGCCTATGTGGGTATTTCGCTGGATGGCATCGGCGCAGTTCACGACGCTTTCCGCGGCGTGCCGGGCGCCTTTGAGGGTGCTATTCGCGGCTTTCGCCTCTGCGAGGAGGTGGGGCAGAAGACGGGGCTGCGGCTGACGCTCACGCGCAACAATGTGCAGAGCATGGAGGAGATTCTCGACTTCATCGAGCGCGAGAACATCCGCCGCGTGTGCTTCTACCACCTGGTGCCGACGGGGCGCGGGGTGGAGGTGGCGAGCCTGCGCCCGGAGGAGGCTCGGCGCGCCATCGACCTGCTGATTGCCCGCGCGGAGAAGTGGGCGGCGGCGGGCGATGACCGCGAGTTGCTGACGGTGACGCAGCCTGCCGACGGGGTTTACCTGCTGCTGCGCCAGCTGCGCGAGGGTAGCCCACTGGCGGCGGAGACGCTGCGCCTGCTGCGCTGGAACGGCGGCGGCGCGAACTCCAGCGGTCGCGGCTTTGCCAACATTGACACGCAGGGCAACATCCACCCCGACCAGTTCTGGCAGAGCGTGACGCTCGGCAATGTCAAGACGCAGAAGTTTTCCGACGTGTGGGAGGCGGCGAGCGAGCCCTCGGCGGCGGCGCTGCGCGAGTTGCGCGGCAGCGATGACCCTGCCGAGCGCCAGCGTCGTCTCAGCGGGCGCTGCGCTCACTGCAAGCATTTTGCGCTCTGCGGCGGGGGATTCCGCACGCGCGCGGCCTTCCTCAACGGCCATTGGTACGGCTCGGACACGGGGTGCTACCTCACCGACGAGGAAACGCAGACGGATTTGGCGGATTTTTTGAATTCGACGGCTGAAAAATGAGAAAAATTGCCCTTTTTTTCCGCTTTTCTCTTGCATGAGCTGTGGGGCTGTGCTATGTATGTTGATGTCATGAAGCGCTTACTCCTTTCCTCCCTTATCGTGGCGATGGCCGGTGCTGCTTATGCGGACATTCAGGCTCCTCCCGCCTCTGAGTACACCGCCACCCGCAAGCTCGGCCGCGCGGTCGACAACATCGTGTGGGGCATCTCCGAGTTGCCGAACACCATCATCCGCTGGACGGCCAACGAGGGCACCACGGCCGGCTTCTCCGCAGGCATTGTCGAGGGTACCACCCGCACCGCCACCCGCATCGGCTACGGTTTCTACGAGCTGGTGACCTTCTGGGCTCCCACCTACAAGTGTACCTATCGTCCTCCCTACCAGGCCAGCTGCGGTCGCAACGGCCTCAAGGAGTACAATGTGTGGGGCGGCTTCTCTGAGTTCCCCGAGGAGCTGGGCTTCGAGAGCAAGTACAACTACAGCCGCCTTTCCGAGGACTGAAGCCTCGGCTGCCGTTTTTCAAGGTCTCCGTTTCCCCGGCAAGGGGAGGCGGAGCTTTTTTATGCGCGTTTGCCCCGGGCGCTCGGCGGTTTGGGCTGGACAGAACGGGGCGAGCTGTGCTAAACTCGCCGCCGAACGCAATCTTCTCCTTTCACCATGAAATATATCTTTGTGACCGGCGGCGTGGTTTCCTCTTTGGGTAAGGGGCTGGCAGCTGCCTCCATCGGCACCTTGCTCGAGCACTGCGGTTTGGAAGTGACCATGCAGAAGTTCGACCCCTACCTCAACATTGATCCCGGCACCATGAGCCCCTACCAGCACGGCGAGGTCTATGTGCTCGACGACGGCGCGGAGACGGACTTGGACTTGGGTCACTACGAGCGCTTTGTGCATTGCCGCCTGACGCGCCTGAACAATCTGACCTCCGGCAAGGTGTTTGAGCATGTGCTGGAGAAGGAGCGCCGCGGCGACTACCTCGGCAAGACGGTGCAGTACATCCCGCATGTGACGGATGAAATCAAGCAGCGCCTCTACGATGTGACCGAGCAGAACAAGGACTGCGATGTCATCATCACCGAAATCGGCGGCACCGTGGGCGATATCGAGGGCTACCTCTTCCTCGAGGCACTGCGCCAGTTTGCGCTGGAGGTGGGGCGCTCCAACTGCTGCTTCATCCACGTGACCCTGCTGCCCTACATTAAGGCGGCGGGCGAGACCAAGACCAAGCCCACCCAGCAGAGTGTGGCCAAGCTGCGCGAAATCGGCATTCAGCCCGACATCATCGTCTGCCGCACGGAGATGGACAACCTGACGGACGGCGAGAAGAAGAAAATCGGCATGTTCTGCAACGTGCCGCCGCGCAACGTGGTGGCGTTCTGCGATGTGAAGCACAGCATCTACGAATGCCCGATTGACCTGGGGCGCGACCGCATCGACCGCATCGTCACCGAGGTGTTGGGCATCACCGTGCCGCACCCCAAGATGGCGGATTGGCAGCAGTTTGTCGGCCGCGTCATCCACCCGAACCATAGCGTGCGCATCGCCGTGGTCGGCAAATACATCTCGCTGCAGGACGCCTACAAGTCCATTTACGAGAGCTTTACGCACGCCGGCGCCGCCAACGACTGCCGCGTGGAGGTCGTGCGCGTGGATGCCGAGGCGCTGGAGCAGGGCAATCCCGAGGAACTCATCGGCGATGTGGACGGCATCTTGGTGCCCGGTGGTTTCGGCGACCGCGGCATCGAGGGCAAGATTGCCGCCGCGCGCTACGCCCGCGAGAAAGGCATCCCCTACTTCGGCATCTGCCTCGGCATGCAGATTGCCTGCATCGAGTTTGCCCGCAACGTGCTCGGCTTGGCGGATGCCAACTCCACCGAGTTCGACAAGCACACGCCGCACCCCATCATCTGCCTGCAGGAGGAGCAAAAGCACATCGAGAACATGGGCGCCACCATGCGTCTGGGTGCCTATCCGGCGCACATTAAGCCCGGCACCCTGTGCAGCACCCTCTACGGCGGGGAAGAGACCATCTCCGAGCGCCACCGCCACCGCTACGAGTTCAACGCCGATTACCGCGAGGCGGTGGAGGCGGCCGGGCTCGTCATCTCCGCCGTGAACGACGAGCACGGGCTGGTGGAGGTGGTGGAGCTGCCCGGGCATCCCTTCTACATCGCCTGCCAGTATCATCCCGAGTTCCAGAGCCGCCCGACGCACCCGCACCCGCTCTTCTCGGGCTTGGTGGCCGCCGCCCTCCGGCACAAGAAGGAGGACTGAGGCAGCTGTTCCCCTGTTTTCCGGGCGCGGTTTCCACACCGCGCCCCCTTTTTTCGCCATGTTCTTCGATTGCTTCGTCATTCTGGCCTACTTTTGCGCCATCTTCGGCATCGGGCTCTGCGTCAGCCGCCGCCAGGACAGCCTGGAGGGTTACGCCCTCGGCAACCGCAGCCTGCCCTGGTGGGCCATCCTCGCCTCCATCATCGCGGCGGAAATCAGCGCCGCCACTTTTCTCGGAGCCCCCGGCGAGGGCTTTGCGCTGCGCAACTACACCTACATGCAGCTCGCCATCGGCACCATTCTCGGGCGCATCATCGTGGGCAGGCTCTTCCTCAAGCCCTACTACGACTACCGCGTCGTGTCCATCTACGAATATCTGGAAAAACGCTTCGGGGTGACCACGCGGCGCTGCGCCAGCATCACCTTCCTCATCAGCCGCGTGCTGGCCAGCGGCACCCGCCTGTTCTTCGCAGGCATCCTGCTGGTGATTGCCTACCTGTTCGTCACGGGGCAGGAGAGCGCCGGCAAGCTCGAAACGGTGGTGATTTATATCGCGGCACTCACGCTCATCACCATTGCCACGGCGGTGTATACCACCCTCGGCGGGCTGAAAGCCGTGGTGTGGACGGATGTGCTGCAGGCCTCCATCCTCGCCGTCTCCGTCATCACCACCATCGGGGTGCTCTTCTGTAACATCATGGGCGAGGGGACACTTGCGCAGGCCTGGCAGAGCATCTGCAGCACCTTGAGCAACACCGACTACAACCCCTGCGGCATTCGTAACCTGAAACCCTGGGCCTTCGCGGACACGGGGCTGACGGGGCAGGGGCTTTGGGCCGATGTCCGCAACATCCTGGGCAATGAGTACACGCTGTGGAGCGCCGTGTTGGGCTCCACCTTCATCACGATGGCGACGCACGGCACCGACCAGGATATGGTGCAGCGCATGCTGGCCGCCAAGGACAGCAAGACCGGCACCCGCGCCGTCATCATCTCGGGGCTGATGGACATGCCGATTGTGTTCATCTTCCTCTCCTGCGGGATGCTGCTCTTCGTCTACTTTGCGCGCAACGGCATCACCCCGCCCGAGAAGCAAATCGAGATTTTCCCTTGGTTCATCATCCACTGCCTGCCCGTGGGGGTGCGCGGGCTGCTGGTGGCGGCGCTGCTGGCCACGGCCATGGGCTCGCTCTCCACCGCGCTTAACGCGCTGGCCACCACCGCCACGCGCGACTGGTACCGCGATGTGTTCCGTCCCGCCGCGAGCGAGCGGCAGATGCTGCGCGCCGTGCGCGTGCTGACGGTGCTCTTCGCGGCGCTGCTCATCCTCGTGGGCGCGGTGACGGCTTGGTATGTCGTCATGGATCCGAGCGTGCGCATTCTGCCCATTGCGCTGGGCATTTTCGGCTACACCTACGGCTCGCTGCTGGGGATTTTCCTGCTCGGCATGCTCACCAAGCGACGCGGCTGCGATGCCGGCAACGTGCTGGGCATGCTGGCGGGCTTTGCCGCCGTCATCTCGCTGGAGCTGCTCGGGCGCCGCGAGCTCATCCCCGCCATCGCCTTCCCGTGGCGCGTGACCATCGGCACGCTGGTCACGCTGGCGGTAGCCGCCTGTTTCCCCACACCGCAACGCTCTTGAACCATGCTCTCCGCCTTGCAACGCCTCAGCGTCCTCTTGTCGCGCCACACCTCGGCCTTGGTCATCGCCGTGGCGGTGCTGGCCTTCTTTTGGCGCGATGCCTTCCTTTGGGTGCACGGCGATACGCAGAGCCTCATCCTCGGCCTCATCATGCTGACGATGGGGATGACTCTCCGTGCCTGTGACTTTCGTATTCTGGCGGCGCGACCGCTCGACATCCTCATCGGGGCAGCGGCGCAGTACAGCGTCATGCCCCTGCTGGCCTGGGGGCTTACGGCGCTTTTCGAGCTGCCGCCCGGCATTGCGGCGGGGCTCATTCTCGTGGGCTGTTGCCCCGGGGGCGTCTCCAGCAACATCATGAGCTTCCTCTGCAAGGGCGATGTGGCCTATTCCGTGGGCATGACCACGGTGTCCACCCTCCTGGCGCCGATGGTGACGCCGCTGCTGGTGCTGTGGTTGTCCGGCACGGGCATCGAGACGGATGCGTGGGGCATGTTCCGCAGCATCCTGCTGGTGACGCTGCTCCCCGTGACCACGGGGACGCTCTGCAATGTGCTCTGGGGGCAGCGCCGCGCCTACGCCGAGCTCTGCCGCCTGATGCCGGGACTCTCCGTGCTGGGTCTGGCCTGCATCGTCGGCGGTGTGGTGGCGGCCAAGGGCGGCTGTTTCTTCACGAGCGGGGCGCTCATCTTCCTCGTTATCTTTCTGCACAACGGTCTGGGCTACGCGCTGGGCTTCGCCATCGCCTGCGCCGCACGCATGAGCCGCCCCAAGCGCCGCACGCTGGCCATCGAGGTGGGCATGCAGAACGCGGGCATGGCCACGGTGCTGGCCGGACGGCATTTTGCCGCGTTGCCCGAGGCGGCGGTGGCTGCCGCTATTTGTTGCGCCTGGCACAGCATCACCGGCACCCTGCTGGCGGGGCTCTTCAACCGGTGGGATGCGCGCTCCCGCGCTCAAAAGTCGGGACATTGAGGCGTCTTGTTTCGAATTTCTGCCTTGCCGAGCAGGGCAGCGCTGTTTTCAGTTGACATCCGCCGAATTTTTTTGCTAAATAAACCCAATAGGATGGTCGCATCGTCGGCCGTCCGCTCATCCTTTTCTCCTGATTCGCATGAAGATCAAACAACGTCTTTGCTGCCCCGGGGCGCGTTTCGCCCGTCGCCGTGGTTTTGCGCTCATTGCCACGCTGACGCTCATGATGCTGCTCGCTATGATTGCCACCGCGCTGATGGCGACTGCTGCTTCGCAGAATCGCATCGCCATGCAGTCGGTGCTGCAGGCCGAGGCGCGCCAGCAGGCGCTTATCGGCTTGGATGCCGCCATCGGTGAGCTGCAGGCGCAGTTGGGCGCCGATCAGCGCGTGACGGCAAGTAGCGGTGTATGCTCCGAGAACGAAAGCGGCACGCCCCAGCATCTCCTGGGGGTTTGGGACAGTTGGGACGGCCCCATCTACGGCTCCGGGCGCACGGGCAAGTCCAAAAGCAAGATTCAGGACACTTACACGCAGGGGCGCGCTTCTCAGTTCCGCAAGTGGCTCATTTCCAGCCGCAGCGCGCGCGATACCCGCGATTTTAAGGCGGCCAAGAGCCTGTGCTCCCGCCGCCCCGGGCAACGCATCTGCATGGTGGGTGCCGGGACGCTCGGGCGCAGCCTTGACAACACGCACTGGGTGTATGCCGATTTGCTGAGTATGCCCTCCACGGGTAAGAATCAGGCCTGCTTCGCCTGGTGGGTCGGCGGGGAGAACCAGAAGGCCAAGCTCTCGGTGGAGGATCCTGAGGAGAGCAAGGATCCCATCGAGCTGCTGCACCGGACCTGGAACACCCCGGCGCCGATGGTGGTGGACAATCGAGACCTCGATTTCGTGCCCTCGCGCGTGGAGAACGCGGCCAAGCTGACCACGCTCAACAGCCTGCCCCTGCTCGACAGCTCGTCCCAGCCGGCGGGCACTCCCTATTTCTTCGATGTGACGACCTCGTCCTACAGCTTGCCTGTCAATGTGAGTACGGGCGGGTTGAAGCAGGATCTGTGCCTGCTGCTCAACAAAGAGACGCTCAAGGGGACGGAGTTTGCGCCGCGCTCCGATCAGGATTGTCCGCTGGTTCAGGGAAATGATGTGCCCGTCGGCACGGAGGCGAATATGCCCATCGGCTCCTGGCAGACACTCTACGCCTACTACAACTGCTGGCCGAACGGCGAGGCCGGTACGGAGGACTTTACGGCGCGCCTGCCGGGTAGTCTGAAAGATCCCTACACCCGCATGAGCGGAGCGGCCTACACGCAGAACGGTTTGGGCTATTTCCGCGAGGCGAATGAGGCGGTGTCGGATGTGCCCAACAGTGTGTTTGATGCCCGATCCATGATGGACAGCGGCAGCAAGAGTGCCGGCTATGCCCGCACCCCCATCATGCTGGCCTACATGTGCAATCTGGGCTTGGATGTCGAAAGGGGTGACAAGAAAACGGATGATCAGGGCAATGAGATTCCCACCTATTCGCTCAATTTCACCTTTGCGCCCATGTTCCTGTACTGGAACCCCTACAATGTGCCGATGCGGGTCAAGTCGCGTCGCCTGTGGACCAAGACGACACCTTACAAGCTGCTGAATCTGGAGTTTAACAACCTTGTGCCGAAGGATGGTCGCAGCAACTGGCTGTCCAACGGATGGAAAACGGGTAATCCGGCGCGCAAGAATGTCGGCAGCTACACGAGGGATAAGCTCTATACCGACTACGGGCAATGCCTGCAGAACTCGTTGAACGACAATTCGGACATTGTGTTCCGCCCCGGTGAGGTGCTCTTCTTCTCCTTGGCTTCGGGGAAGGGGTCGAGCGAGGCGTGGAGAACACCGCTGGTGCTGCAATTCTGGCCGGATGTCGTTAGCTCCTACAAGGCTCGCATGTATTCAAACTGCAACGAGCAGTTGACCAACGAAGGCTATTTCGATGTCAATCTGGGTGCCGATGAATACATTACCGACGGGTATTACTTCTCGCGCGGTCATGCGGAGTGCATCACCATTCAGCATGGTTTCGGCGGTCGACGCGACAACCCCGAGTCCGACAACAACTGGGCTGACCAATCGAAATTCTTTGCCATCCAGTCACCCCAGCGCCATATTCTCAACTGGTTCGCTCCCGGAGAACTCTCCCCGGAGCAGCGCATGGTGTGTTCCCGACAGCTGAACGATTCCACCTGGGATACGAGCATGGTCGAGGATGACCAGCCCTATTTCGTGTGCGCCGTTGGTGTCGTGGCCAAGAGTGCCAATACACAGGTGGAGGAATATCTCTACGGAGACAGCGATTACCGCGGCAAGCTGTGGCAGCATGCCACCCCGGCCACCTGGGGCGGTGCTCTGCTGGCACCGACGGATCAGGAGCGCCAGTACCACCCCTACCAGTTGGCGACGCTTAAAATCAGCGGTGGTCTGGCAACGGCGCCGATGGACAACATTGGCAACAATGGTTACATCGGCATCACGAGCGATGGCGAGCAAGTCTCTTTTGCATCGGTTTCCGAACTGCCGGTGCATCCCCCCTTCTCGCTGGCGGGCTTGGCCGGCATGCGCCTGACGCCCGGTTGGTATGCGGCCTCCTGGAACGGAGATGTCGGTTCCTCGGTTGTCGGGGCGATGCGTCGCTCGGCCTACATCGGCGGTGTGCCGGGCGTGGGTATCGGCAACGCCTTTGCGGATCCGACCATCCCTGCGGATGGGGTGTATGCCTTCCACCGCACGCAGACCTCGCAGGGGCTTAACGATATGAGCGGGGGTGCCTCGGTGCCGTCGAACAAGCAGATTTACGGCGATTATTTTGACCACGGTTTGCTGATTAACGATGCCTTGTGGGATCGTTGGTTCATGTCCTCTGTCTCCGACATGCCGACGGGCGATGGCACCCGCAAGGCACAGGAGGTGCTCAGCGACTTCCTCAGCGGCAAGGAGGCGCTGCCCGTGGCGCGCTACAAGAAATGCGCCACACCTTACAACGATGAGCAGGTCATCAACCGTCTGATGTCAGGCGACGGCTGGAAGTACATTGCGCAGTACCTCATGATTGACGGCGGCTTCAACGTGAACTCCACCTCGGTGGAGGCATGGACGGCGGTTTTGCAGGGCTTGGCTCGCCGCAAGCTTGTCACGGGCGATGGCAGCCGCCTCTCGCTGGTGGAAGAGAACAAGGGCGAACAACAGGTGCTCTTCTCGCGCTTCATGTACTCTACGACCGACAAGAGTGTGGACTCCCTCGGCGGCTACAGCATGATGCAGGGCTCCAGCCGCTTCCGCAACAGCGGCATGCTCAACGCCTGGGGCGAGGTTCGCATGCTCGAGCCGGAATCCATCCGTCGTCTGGCCGAAGAGATGGTGAAGCAGGTGCGCAAGCGTGGTCCCTTCCTCTCCATGTCCGATTTCATCAACCGTCGCTTGACGCAGGGTGAGACGGGACTCAAGGGGGCGCTGCAGGCCGCCATCGATGCCACGGACATCAACCGCGATTTCCAGGATGTCATCGTGCAGCCGCGCAACAACGGAGACTTGTACGCCAACCCCGATGCGGAGAAGGGCTCCATGTACACGGCGGCGCCGGGCTACCTGATTCAAAGCGATGTGCTCATGTCGCTGGGCAACATCCTGACCGTGCGCGACGATACTTTCACCGTGCGTTCTTACGGCTGCGTCAAGAGCGCGTCCAACGCCATCTTGGCGCAGGCTTGGTGCGAGGCTGTGGTGCAGCGCACGATGAACTACGTGGATCCGACGAACGACCCCGCCGATGCGGAATACAATCCCGACGGCACCAAGGGCAAGGGTCTCACCAAGCTGAACCGCGTGCTGGGTCGCCGCTTCCAGGTCGTTTCCTTCAAGTGGCTGGATGTGTGGGATATCTGACGTGAGCAGGCGTTCTGTCCTCTTTTTGCGCTGCTGCCCCGTTTGGGGCTTGCAGCCGAGGGGGCGGGGCGGTATCCTGTTCGCATGAGCACGGAGTCATTTCGCGGTCAGAGCCCTGAGCTCCGCCGCCCTGCGTTTGTCGCCGACAGCGCCGACCTGATCGGCGCGGTGCGGCTGGAGGAGGGGAGCTCGGTGTGGCACCACGCCACCCTGCGGGCGGATTTGGCGCCCATCGTCATTGGGCGCGGCAGCAATGTGCAGGACAACAGCTGCATTCATGTGGAGGCGGGGCAGCCCTGCATCGTGGGCGAAGACGTCACCATCGGCCACAGCGTCACCCTGCACGCATGCACAGTGGAGGATGCCGCACTCATCGGTATGGGCGCCACGGTGCTGGACGGAGCCGTCATCGGTCGGGGCAGCATCGTGGGTGCCAACGCCCTCGTGACGAAGAACAGCTGCATCCCGCCGCACAGCCTCGTACTCGGCTCGCCCGCCAAGGTCGTGCGCTGCTTGGAGCCGGACATCGAGCAGCAGCAACGCGCCCACGCGCGCGATTATGCCGCGTTGGCTCGCGAATACGCCGCTCGCTGAGCCCTTCCTCACGCTGCCCGACGGACAGGCACAGAAAAAGCTTGCCCTCAAGTTACTGGAGGCTTTATACCGGGGGAAAACAGGATGGAAACAATCGCAAACACAGAATTCGGCGGGGAGCGCCCCCTCTTCGGCGCGCAGAACCTGCAGCTCGACAATGTGGTGATTCGCGCGGGTGAGTCGGCACTCAAGGAATGCCGCAACATCCGCGCCACGAACTGCCGCTTCGAGGGCAACTACCCCCTGTGGCATGTGCATGGCTTTGTCATCGAGGACTGCTATTTCGATGTCGGCGGACGCTCAGCTCTGTGGTACTCCGACCACTTGCAGATGCGCCGCACCCGCATCGACGCGCCCAAGATGTTCCGCGAGATGCATCACCTGGAGCTGGAAGATGTGGAGATGCGCGATGCCGACGAGGTGTTCTGGCGCTGCGAACACCTGCGCCTGCGCCATGTCCGCCTGCATGGCGGCACCTACCCCTTCATGTTCAGCCGAGACATCGTGGTCGACGGGCTCGAAACCGACAGCAAATATGTCTTTCAGTACGTCCGCAACGCCGAAATCCGGCACGCCCGCATCACCACCAAGGACGCCCTGTGGGAGGCGGAGGATGTCACCATCTACGACTCCGAGCTCAACGGCGAATACCTCGGCTGGCATTCGCGGAATCTGCGGCTCGTCAACTGCCTCATCACGGGCGAGCAGCCGCTCTGCTATGCGCAAAATCTCGTACTGGAGAACTGCCGATTCGGCGCCGACTGCGACCGTGCTTTTGAGTACAGCAGTGTGCAGGCCGACATCTGCGGCAGCATCACCAACATCAAAAACCCGCTCTCGGGGCAGATTATTGCCGATGCCATCGGCTCCGTCACCCTCGACGAGCACCTCCGCGCACCCGGCAACTGCCGCATCTGCCTCCGCTCCTCATGAATACGCTCTTTGACGACACCCCGATACGCCGCGGCAGCGCGTCCTATAAGTGGGACAGCGACGCCGATGACAACATGCTGCCCCTGTGGGTGGCCGACATGGACTTCCGCACGGCTCCCGCCATTCTCGAGGCGCTGCGCCGACGGGTCGAGCACGGCGTGTTCGGCTACACCCGCGTGCCCGAGGCCTACTACGACGCCGTGATACAGTGGTTCCGCCGCCGCCACGGCTGGGAGATCGCGCGCGAGTCCGTGCTGTACACCTCGGGGGTGGTACCCGCCCTCTCGGCCGTCATCAAGGCGCTGACCAAGCCCGGCGACGGCGTGATCGTGCAGACTCCCGTCTACAACTGCTTCTTCTCCTCCATCCGCAACAACGGCTGCGAGGTCGTCAGCAACCCCCTGCGGCTCGAGCAGGGCGCGTGGCAGATTGATTGGGAAGACCTGGAGCGCAAGGCCGCCGCTCCGCATGTGCGTCTGCTGCTGCTCTGCAACCCGCACAACCCCGTCGGTCGCGTGTGGACGCGGGAGGAGCTCGCGGCGCTGGCCGAGCTCGCGCAGCGCCACGACCTTACCATCATCTCCGATGAAATCCACGGCGAGCTGGTCTACGCACCGCATCGCTACACCCCCCTCGGCTCCCTCGGCGCGGATATCCGGCAGCGCAGTATCAGCTGCGTCTCCGCGAGCAAAGCCTTTAACATCGCGGGCTTGCAGATCGCCAACATCATCGCAGAGGACGCTGCCATGCGCCGCCGCATCGACCGCGCCCTCAACATCAACGAGGTGTGCGATGTCAACCCCTTCGGCGTGTGCGCCACCATCGCCGCCTACAACGAGAGCGGTGAATGGCTCGACCGCCTGCTGGACTACCTGAAAGGCAACCGCGACACCCTCTGCGCCTACTGCCGCGAGCATTTGCCGGAGTTCCCCCTCAGCCGCATCGAGTGCACCTACCTGGGCTGGATGGACTGCCGCGCCCTCGGGCTGAGCTCCGGGGAGCTTGACAAGGCTCTCCGCGCGCGGGCGGCGCTGCGGCTCAGCCCCGGCAGCCTCTACGGATCGCGGGGCGAGGGCTACATGCGCTGGAACTTCGCCTGCCCGCGCAGTCGTCTGCTCGAGGGCTTGGAGCGCTTCCGCCGCTTTGTCCGCGAGCAGGCTGCCCGGCATTGAAACGCCGCTCCCCGCTGCCGAGTGCGTCGGCGGCGGGGAGAGCAGGGAGCCGTTCGGGCTCTGTAAGCCGGATTCTGTCCGCCCTGGCGGGCTGTGCGGTCATTTTTCTCGCGGCCGGAGCCGTGCCCCGCCTGTGACGGCGGGGTGCAACTAATACCCGGGGAATAGCGGGCAGGCGACCCTTCCCCTGTTTGTCTTGCATCGCGCGGGGTTTACCCTGCCTCCCTTGTTGCCTCGGGAGCGGTGGGCTCTTACCCCACCTTTTCACCCTTACCCTTGCGGGCGGTTTGTTTTCTGTGGCACTGGCCGTCCCCCCGCTCTTGAAAGCGGGGAGCCCCCCCTTTCAGAGGGCGCGCTGCCTTGTGATGTCCGGACTTTCCTCTACGGGGTTCCCCCCGCAGCGACCGCCCGAACCCGAACGGCGCCGAGCATACACCCGGCCGCCGCGAAAGTAAAGCGAAAATCAGCTGTCACAGCACCAGCGCCATGATGGCCATGCCGAGAATCACGCCGCTGATGGCAAAATGGTGCTGCCCCCAGCGCTCGGCCATGGGCAACAGCTCGTCGAAAGCAATGTAGACCATGATGCCCGACACCAGCCCGAAGAGCGCCGAGAGAAGAGCCGGCGAGAGGAAGGGTAGCAGAATAGCCATGCCGATGAGTGCCCCCACAGGCTCGGCCAAGCCGCTGGCCGTCGCCCAGAGAAAGGCCTTGCGGCGGTCGCCCGTGCCGTAGAGCAGGGGAAGCGCCACGGCGATGCCCTCCGGCACATTGTGGATGGCTACCGCCAGCGCCACCGAGGCGGCAATGCCCGTGCTCTCAAAGGCTGAGGCCATGGTGGCGATGCCCTCGGGGAAGTTGTGGATGCCGATGGCGAGGCAGAAGAGGATGGCCGAGCGCCGCACCCCGGCCAGCGGAGTGAACTGCCCCGTGCCGTGGGCGTGTTCGAGCTCCCCCGCGGCGGGAAGCTCGTGGGGGTTTTCATCCTCGGGAATGAGGAAGTCGATGAGCGCCGCCAGACCCATGCCGCCGAAGAAGAGCAGGGTGGGCAGCCAGTGCCGCGGGCTGCCGAGCATGTCGGACGCCGTGGGCATGAGCTCCATAAAAGAGATGTAGACCATGACCCCGGCGCTGGCACCCAACGCCAGCGTGAGCAGCCGCGTATCGGGCTTGCGGACGAACAGCGCGACCGCCGCGCCGATGCCGGTGCTGAGCCCGGCCAGCAGGGAAAGTGAGCCGCCGAACAGCAGTTGTTGCCACAGGTGAGCCTCCATGGGAGCTATGCTACGCTGCGGTGCGCGCCCCTGTCAATCGGAAACGGCGTTTTTCAGCGGAAAAGAGAAGCTTTTTACTCGCCAGCAGGGCGCAAAGCTGTTACAATGGTCGCCAATCCGACATGAGCGAATCTTACATTTACGACAATCTGGAGGAGTACCTGAAGCTGGGGCAGACGGTGCTGAGCCCGACGATGTATTTGGGCGCGGGCTTGCAGCCCTACTGGATGCGCGAGGCGACCTACATCCCCGTGGACGAGGAGGCTGCCGCCCTGAGTCAGGAGGACATGCAGCGGCTGGTGGAGAGCGTGACCACCCCCGAGCAGCGCGCGACATTGGACGAACAGGGAGCCCTCGACTTTATTGCCGAGAGTCCCTCCGTGGGCAAGTACCACCTCTACCTCTACGCACAGGAAGAGGGCTATCTGCTGGTGACGCTGAGCCTGCATGTGGACAGCTACCTGCAACAGGGGCTGGACTGTAAGTGCTCGGACATTCACCTGCCCTCAGCCTGCGCGCCCTCGTGGCGCCGCCACGGCCTGCTGCAGCCCATGTGGGAGGGGGCTCCCACCCTGACGCGCGAGGATGCCGAGTGCCTGGTCAACAGTTTCCTCGGCGCGAAAGAATGGGCTCGCCTGCGCGAGGTGGGCGATGTGGACTTTGCCTACCAAAATGAGCACGGTCGCTACCGCGCCTCGGTGGTGTCGCAACGCCTGGGCTACGACATCTGCTACCGCATCATCAACAGCAAGATTCTGACGATGGAGGACATCAACCTGCCCAAGGAGTACGTGGTGCCGCTGACGCGCTTCACCAACGGGCTCATTTTGGTGACGGGTGCCGTGGGCTCGGGCAAATCGACCACGCTGGCCTCCATCATCGACTTCATCAACGGCGACCGCAAGGACCACATCATCACGCTGGAGGACCCCATCGAGACGGTGTTCCCCTGCCGCGAGTGCCAGGTCAACCAGCGCGAGGTGCACAAGCACACGGAATCCTTCGGTCGCGCCCTGCGCGCCGCCCTGCGCGAGGACCCGGATGTCATCATGGTGGGCGAGATGCGCAACCTGGAGACCATTTCGCTGGCGCTCTCCGCCGCAGAGACGGGTCACCTGGTGCTGGGCACCCTGCATACGGGCTCGGCAGCGCGCACCATCGACCGTATTTTGGATGCCTTCCCCGTGGAGGAGCGCGACCACATCCGCGTGATGGTGTCCGAATCGCTGCGGGGTGTGTTCTCGCAGCAGCTGGTTCCCAAGAAAGACGGCAGCGGGCGCGTGATGGCGCTGGAGCTTCTGGTGAACACGGCGGCCATTGCCAACTGCATCCGCGAGGGTAAGACCTTCATGATTCCCGGGCTGATTCAGACGGGCAAGTCGCAGGGCATGCGCCTGATGGATGACTCGCTGCAGGAGCTCTACAAGCAAGGTCTGATTTCAGCGCTGGAGTGCCGCATGCGCGCCACCGACTCGGCCACCATGTCCAAGTTCCTTGCCGCTAACCCCGAACACTGAACCCTTTCCGAACGACGATGAGCAACAAAATTGACCACTATTTCCGCATCTTGGTGGAGCAGGGCGGTTCTGACCTGCACCTGTCGGAGGGACAGCCCGCTAAAATCCGCGTCCATGGCTCCATTGTGCCCGTGGAGGACAGCGTGCTGACCCATGAGCAGATGGTGGAGCTGATGCAGCCCATTTGCCCGCCCAAACTCTGGGCGCAGTACACCGAGGGCGGGGATGCCGACTTTGCCTATGAGATGGATGAAACCTCGCGCTTCCGTTGCAACTACATGAAGCAGCAGCGCGGCTACTGCTGCGTGTTCCGTCTCATCCCGACCAAGATTCTGACGCTGGAGCAGCTCAATGTGCCCGAGCAGATTAAGAAATTCGGCGAGATGAAGTCCGGCCTCGTGCTGGTGACGGGCCCGACAGGCTCGGGCAAATCGACTACGCTGGCCGCCATCATCGATTACATCAACACGAACTACTCGCGCCACATCATCACGGTGGAGGAGCCCATTGAGTTCGTTCACCCCAGCAAGAAGAGCATCATCACCCAGCGCGAGGTGCCCAACAACTGCCCGACCTTCGCGGACGGTCTGCGCGCCTCGCTGCGCGAGGATACGGACATCGTGCTGGTGGGCGAAATGCGTGATTTGGAGACCATTTCGTTGGCGTTGACGGCGGCAGAGACGGGCTTGCTCGTGTTCGGCACCTTGCACACGAACAACGCACGCAAGACGGTGGATCGTATTATTGACGTGTTCCCCGCCGAGCAGCAGGCGCAGGCGCGCACCATGCTGGCGGGCTCGTTGCGCGGCGTGGTGGCGCAGTTGCTCATGAAGCGCTGCGACAAGCCGGGGCGCGTAGCTGTCAACGAAATCCTCTTTGCTACGCCCGCCGTGTCGGCTATCATCCGCGAGGGGGCGACGCAGAAGCTGGCAGATGTCATCGTGGGCGGCAAGCAACTGGGCATGCAGTTCATGGACGATGCCATTTGGGAAAAGCTTCTCGCCGGGCAGGTGTCGCCTGAAGAGGCCTACATGAAGGCCATCGACAAGAAACGCTTCCAAAATTTCCTGCCGCCCGAGAGCGCGGCCTTGGCCAACGCCGGCGGCGCGTAAAGCCACAGCGCCGCATTCGAGGCTGTCGCGTGAGCGCGTTCTCCGTGTGTTGGGGGGCGCGCTTCTGCTTTCCGGGGACTGTGCCGGGGGGTATGCGCGCAGATGCCGCTCAGTTGTAGAGGTCGATGCCGAGCTTGGCCAAATCGCTCAGCGAGAGGGAGCAGGGGTCGGGCGCGACCCAGTGACCGGGCTCGATTTCCTGCGGCGTCAGATCCATGCCATAGGTGACCTCGAGATAAGGGTGGTTGATGCGCCGCCCGAAGGCGCTGCCCGGCGGTGGGTCAATGGGGGAGGGCACATCGCCCGGCAGGATGGGGATGTGGCGCCGCTGCGTCGGGTCGGGAACAGGAATGGCTGAGAGTAGCGCCTTGGTGTAGGCATGGCGCGGGCGGTGGTAGAGCGCCTTGGCCGACGCCATTTCGACAATTTTGCCGAGGTACATGACGGCCACGCGGTCGGAAATGTGGCGCACGACGGAAAGGTCGTGCGAGATGAAGAGGTAGGCCATGTTCAGCTCGCGCTGCAGGTCGAGCAGCAGGTTGAGTACCTGCGACTGCACGGAGACATCCAGCGCACTGACGGGCTCATCGAGCACCAGCAGCTTGGGACCCAGCGCGATGGCGCGGGCAATGCCGATGCGCTGGCGTTGCCCGCCCGAAAATTCGTGCGGAAACTTGTCGGCGGCCGAGGCGGGCAGCCCCACGAGGTCGAGCAGCAGATCCACCCGCTTGCGGCGCGAGGCGCGCGTGCCGAGCCCGTGGATTTCCAGCGGTTCCGCAATCAGGTGGCGCACATCCATGCGCGGGTTGAGCGATTCGGCCGGATCTTGGAACACCATCTGCACGCGGCGGCGCAGCTTGCGCAGCCCCCACTGCGAACGGTGGGTGATGTCCTGCCCCATGAAGCGGATGCAGCCGTCCGTGGGGTTGAGCAGACGCACGATGCAGCGCCCGATGGTGCTCTTGCCGCAGCCGCTCTCACCCACCAGCCCCAGCGTCTCGCCCGGGGCGATGGAGAAGGAGACATCATCCACCGCCTTGAGGATGCCGCCTTGCCTGCCCGTTGCGCGGCGCTGCACGGGGAAGTGCATCCGCAGTCGGTTCACTTCGAGGATGTGGGTGGGGGCGGCGCGCATGGGTGGGGGAGAACGCACGCTATTCTATCACGCGCGCCGCGCGCTGGCAAGCGGCAAAAACAACGCGCGCAGCTCCGGAGCACAGAAGCTGCGCGCGACTTGCAGAACGCTCGGAAAATCAGTTCGCCACAATGTTGACCAGGCGACCCGGCACCACGACGACCTTGCGTACCGTTTTGCCTGCGGTGAATTCGACCACGCGGGGCGAGGCGAGGGCGGCTGCTTCCAGCTCCTCCTTGGCGGCATCGATGGCTACCGTCATGCGGTCGCGCAGTTTGCCGTTCACTTGAATGACAATCTCGCGCGTGTTTTCCACGAGGTACTCCTCCTTGTAGCTCGGCCAGGGCTGCGCGCAGAGCTGCTGCTGCGGCAGCTCGGGGAAAGCGGCGCAGAGGAGGCTGTAGAGCTCCTCGGTGATGTGCGGGGCAAAGGGATTGAGTACATGGAGCAGGGCGGTGTAGTCGCTGAGTGTGACCTTCTCCGCTGACGTCATGGCATTGGTGCATTCCATCATCTTGGAAATGGCGGTATTGAAGCTCATGGCTTCAATATCCTCCGTCACCTTTTTGATGGTCTTGTGCACTTCCTTGCGCACGAGGGTCACCTTGCCGTCATCGGCGGCCGTGACCTTGCCGGAGAGCTGCCACTCGCCCTGCTGATTCTCGACCATGGCGATACGCCACACGCGGGCGAGGAAGCGGCTGATGCCCTCCACCCCCTTGGTCGCCCAGGGTTTGACTTCCTTCAGGGGTCCCATGAACATTTCGTAGAGGCGGATGGAGTCGGCACCATAGGCGCGCACGATGTCATCGGGGTTGACCACATTGCCCCGGCTCTTGGACATCTTCTGCCCGTCTTCGCCGAGAATCAGCCCTTGGTTGACCAGCTTGTTGAAGGGTTCGTTGGTGGAGACCAAGCCGTAGTCGTAGAGCACCTTGTGCCAGAATCGGGCATAGAGCAGGTGCAGCACGGCGTGCTCGGTGCCGCCGACGTAGAGATCGACGCCGCCGGGGTTGCCGCTGCTGCCCATCCAGTACTCCTCGACCTTTTTGTCGACGAAGGCGCGGTCGTTCTTGGGGTCGAGGTAGCGCAGGTAGTACCAGCAGGAGCCCGCCCACTGGGGCATGGTGTTTGTCTCGCGGGTGTAGCGGTCGGAGTAGTGAATCCAGTCGGTCGCCTTGACCAGCGGACCGCGGGGGTCGCCGCTGGGCTTGAAATCCTCCATCTCCGGCTGCAGCAGGGGCAGCTCGCTCTCCGGGATGGCGTAGTGGTGACCGTCCTCCTTGTCCCAGATGATGGGGAAGGGCTCGCCCCAGTAGCGCTGGCGGCTAAAGAGCCAGTCGCGCAGCTTGTAGTTCACCTTGCCGTGGCCGAAGCCCTTTTCCTCCAGCCAGGCAATCATGCGCTTCTTGGCCTCCGGCACGGAGAGCCCGTTGAGGTGCTCGGAGTTGACCATCGTGCCGTTGTAGCCCACAAAGTCCTTCCACGGGGTAGCGGGGTCATCGGGCTGCACGACCTGCAGGATGGGCAGTCCGAACTTGGTGGCAAACTCGTAGTCGCGGCTGTCGTGCGCCGGCACGGCCATGACCGCGCCCGTGCCGTAACCGGCCAGCACGTAATCGGTAATCCAGATGGGAATCTCGCGCCCGTTGACGGGGTTGACGGCGTAGGCGCCTGTAAAGACGCCCGTCTTTTCCTTGGCGAGGTCGGTGCGCTCCAAGTCGCTCTTGCCGGCGCAGGCGGCGCGGTAGGCCTCCACGGCCCCGCGCTGCTCGGGCGTGGTGATGGCATCGACCAGCTCGTGCTCGGGCGAGAGCACCATGTAGGTGGCACCGTAGAGGGTGTCGGGGCGGGTGGTGTAGACGGTGATGCGGTGCTCGCCGCAGGGGAAGGTGACCTCTGCCCCCTGGCTCTTGCCGATCCAGTTGCGCTGCAGCAGCTTGATGCTCTCCGGCCAGTCGAGCGGCTCGAGCTCGTCAATCAGGCGCTCGGCATAGGCGGTGATGCGCAGCATCCACTGGCGCAGCTTGCGGCGCTCCACGGTAAAGCCCTTGCTCTTCCACTCCTCGGCCTCCTCGTTGGCCAGCACGGTGCCCATGTCGGGGCTCCAGTTCACCATCCCTTCGGCGACGTAGGCCAGGCGCACCTCGTCAATCTGTTCGCGCGTCCAGCCCTGCGCCTCCAGCTCGCTGATGGGGCGCGCCTTGTTCAGCTCCGTGTTGTAGTAGGAGTTGTACAAGCGCAGGAAAATCCACTGTGTCCAGCGCACGTAGTGCGGGTCGGTGGTGGCGATTTCGCGATCCCAGTCGTAGGAAAAACCCAGCATCTTGAGCTGGCGGCGGAAATTGTCGATGTTGGCGTAGGTGGTGATGCTCGGGTGCTGCCCCGTCTTGATGGCATACTGTTCGGCGGGCAGACCGAAAGAATCCCAGCCCATGGGGTGCAGCACGTTGAAGCCGCGCATGCGCTTGTAGCGGCTCACGATGTCCGTCGCCGTGTACCCCTCGGGGTGGCCGACGTGCAGCCCCGCGCCGCTGGGGTAGGGGAACATATCGAGAATGTAGCACTTGGGCTTGGATGCATCAAAGCCCGCTTCGCCCGGGTTGGCCACGCGAAAGGTCTTTTCGGCATCCCAGACGGCCTGCCACTTGGGCTCAAAAACATCGAACGGATACGGATTCTTGCGGTCGGACATATCGCGCGCGACTATAGCGCGCCTGCGGCGGAAATGCAAGGCTGATGTGCCGACCATGACACGCGCCCGCCCGCTTGGGCGGAAGAACGATCGCAGCACGGACAGGGAGCGCGCGAAATCTGCCCCATGCCCCCATTGCCGCTTGCCATGCGGCGGGCGCTTTGCTAGAATCGTGCCGTAAGCATGGACCCGCTGGAAGAATTTCGGAGCCGTCGTGCGGCTGATGAGCGCCGCCATCGCGCCAAGGAGAACACCTACCGCCGCGATGCCCACCCCGTGCGGCGTTTTTTTCGGCGGCTCTTCCTGCTGGGGCTGCTGGCAGCCGTGGTGATGGCCGCGCTGGGCTACCTGCTCTTTACGGTGATTACCGCCAAGTATTCCAAGTGGGCCGAGGAGTTTAACCTGGAGGATATCAACAACCTCGACCACCCCTGCATTATCTATGATCGCCACCAGCAGGAAATCGGGCGCATCTACGATGAGAACCGCAGCTATGTGACCATCGACCGCATCTCGCGCAGCATGATTGATGCGCTCGTGGCGCAGGAAGACAAGACCTTCTGGACCCACCACGGCTTTGACCCCATGGGCATTCTGCGCGCGGCCAAGGAGGCTGCGGCGGCTCATGGTAAGGCCAATCAGGGCGCCTCGACCATCACGCAGCAGCTGGCGCGCAATGCCTACGACCTGGAGCGCCGCACGCAGGCGCGCGGCGGCAGCCGCTACGAGCGCAAAATCGTGGAAATTTTCCTGGCGATGCGTATTGAGGACAAGTACGACAAGAGCCAAATCATGGAGTTCTACCTCAACCGCGTCTACTTCGGGCGCGGCTTCTACGGCATCCGCTCGGCCTCGCTGGGCTACTTCGGCAAGGAACCCGCCGACCTGACCGTGCGCGAGGCGGCCAGCATCGCCGCCCTCATCAAGAACCCCGAGAACTACAACCCCATCCGCAACCCCAAGCTCAATCAAACCTGGCGCAACGATGTCATCGACCGCATGGAGCGCGCGGGCTATCTGACGGCGGGTGAGGCGGCTCGTGTGAAGGAGCAGCCGTTGGGGCTCAACCCCAAGCCGCTGCGCCGCAACACCTCCTTTCTCCACTCACTTGTGCAGCAACAGGCGGTGGACATCTTCCGCAACCCCGAGCGCGGGGAGGAAATCGTCAAGAGCCGCGGCATCAAGGTCTACACGACCATCGACAAAGAGATGCAGGAAGCGGCGGAGAACGCGCTTACCAAACGCTTGGGCGAATTGGAGCAGCACGAGGGCTACGCCCATGTGCGCTTTGAGGACAGGGACGACCCCCGCTGCGCCCAGCACCGCTACATCGACGGCGCGGTGTATGCCGTCGACAACAAGACGGGCGGGGTGCTGGTCTACGTGGGTGGGCGCAGCTTCGAGCGCGATAATTTCGACATTATCGATGCGGGGCGCCGCCCCCTAGGCACGGCCATGCTGCCCTTCCTCTACATGAGTGCCTTTGACAACGGCTATTCACCCTGCTCGCGTCTGGTCGACGACGCCATGGACAACCGTCTGGCGGGCATCGGCGGTTCGGAGGGGATTTTGGGCGAATGGGGCATGGAGGTCAACAAGGGGCGCTATCTCGATTCGGTGACGGCGCGTCAGGCGCTGGAGTGGAGCAAAATCGCCGCCTCGGCGCGGCTCGGCATCGCGCTGGGCTCGCACCCGACCAAGGGTGCCAAGGCCTTTGTCGATACGCTGACCAACGTGGGCATCACCCCGCCGCCGCGCAACCCCGCCAGCACCGAGGCCAAGCCGCAGTATTATCCCCGCGTCTATCTAGGCACGGAGCCCGCCTCGCTGCGCGAGGTAACCATGGCCTACACGGTGTTCCCCAACGCGGGGCGCCGCCCCATCGCCCCCTACATCGTCACCAAGGTGACGGACAGCAACGGCAAGATTTTGTGGGAAAATCCCCTGGCCGTCACGCACAACATGGTGGCGAGCACCACCCCCTGCACGGCCTACCGCCTGCACAGCATCATGCGCGAATCGCTGGACAAGGGCTCCGCGCAACGCTTGCGCCCCTACCTGCCCGATGGCTTCAACGGCGCGGTCAAGACCGGCACCAATTATGATTTTGCCGACAACGCGCTCTTTGTCTACAACTCCTCCTTCACCTGCGGCATTTGGTTGGGCTACCTGAACGACCATCAGCCCATTTACCCCGAAGCCTTCGGCGGCGACACCTGCGCGCCCATCATGGGGGCGGTGTTGCAAGCGGCGGGCAAGCGCTATGCGGACGAGCCCCTGCCGCTACCCGAGGGCGTGGAGGAGGTGGAAATCTGCACCACCAGCGGGCAACTGGCGACGAATTTTTGCTTTGAATCGGTGATGCGCAATGGCAAGGCGGGCTATGTGCGCCCCACCTACCGCGAGTACTTCAACAAGGGCGATGTTTCACTGGGGCTCTGCTCGGTGCACGGCGACGGGAGCCCCTCGCTCGTGGACTTTCTCGACATCCACGGCGGGCGCCTGAGCAACACGCGCGTGCTGCCCGTGCTGCCCGTGCTGCCCAAATCCTCGGCGCTGCTCGGCAAGGATCCCTACGAGTGTGATACGACCCTCTCGCCCAAGTACAAGGATGCCGCCGACCTGGGCGATGTCGGCAGCACGGCCGAGGAGGTGAGCGAGAGCGCCGCCGACACCCCCGAAGAGACGGGCGAAACCCCGACCGACAGCACCCTGCAACTGACACCGCCCCGCCCCCTGCGCCATCTGCCCCTCGTCCCCCTTCAACTCTGATTGTCCCATGTCTTCCATCGAACAAGCTCTGGCCGCCACGCAGGAAAAAGCCCTGCACATCAACCTCGACAACAGTTTCTACGGCTCCTTTGCCGAAATCGGCGCCGGGCAGGAAACCGCCAACTGGTTCTTTCGCGCGGGTGCCGCGGCGGGCACCGTCGCCAAGACCATCTCGGCCTACGACATGACCGTGAGCGATACCCTGTACGGCTCCGCCAAGCGCTACGTCTCCGAGGAGCGCCTGAAGCAGATGCTCGACTATGAGTACAGCCACCTCATCGAGCGCTTGAATGCCAAGCGCGGGGAGAGCACCTGCTTCTTCACCTTCTGCAACACCGTCAAGTGCAAGGGCTACCGCGACAACGGGCCCTGGTTCGCCTGGCTGGGCGTGCGCTTTCAGCTGCGCCCCGGCGCCGAGCCCAGCGATTTGGTGATGCACGTGCGCCTGCTGGTGCCCGATCACGACCTGCAGATGCGCGTGCTGGGCATCCTCGGTGTCAATCTGCTCTATGCGCTTTTCTACAAGCGCGAGCGCATGGAGGAGTTTGTGGAGAGCGTGGGCGAGAATATCGACCGCCACTTCTTTGAAATCGACTTCATGCGCTTCTCGGGCAACGGCTTCGGCATGTTCGACAACCGCATCCTCGCCCTGCAGCTTGTGCGCAGCGGACTTTCCGAGGCGACCCTCTTCTGCCCCGACGGCACGGTGGCGCAACCGGCCGACTTGCTCTACAAGCGCCCCATCGTGCTCATGCGCGGCAGCTTCATGCCGCTGTGCAACATCCACTCGGAGATGATGGAGGCCGTGCGCGCCAAATTCCTGCCCACCCTCAGCCCCGAGCAGCGCGAGCGCGCGGTGGACATCTGCGAGATTTCGCTCAGCAACCTCTTGCGCGGGTCGGAGGTGGATTTACTCGACTTCATCGACCGCGCCGATGCCCTGGCGGCCCTCGGCAAAATCGTCATGGTCACCAACATCACCCACTTCCACCGCATCTCGCAGTTGCTCAACCAGTTCACGAAGGCGCCCATCGCCATCGCGCTTTCCATCGGCTTGCTCAACGAGCTTTTCAAGGACAAGTGGGCCGACGACCTGCCCGGCGGCATTTTGGCCAGCATGGGGCACATCTTCCTCAACGAGACGCGCTTCTACGTCACGCCCTGGATTAACCGCAAGACGGGTGAATTCGTCACCGCCGGTACCTACCGCGCCCCGGACAAGTACCACTACCTCTACCGCCACCTGCGCGAGAGCGGCGACATCATCGAGGTGCCCTACTTCAACCAAAAGCTGCTCCTCTGCACCCCGCGCGACATTATTCGCATGATTCGCGAGGGCGATGAGCAGTGGCGCGACTATGTGCCGGAGGCCGCGTACCGCATGGCCGACCATCTGAAAGGAGGCAACGCGTGACGGACGAACGGGCGCAGTTCCCCCTGCTGGGCTGCTCGGTCGGCAAGGCTCCCCTTGTCTACCTGGACAACGCCGCCACGACGCAAAAGCCCCTCTGCGTGTTGGAGGCTCTGGAGCGCTACTACCGCAGTGTCAACGCCAACATCCACCGCGGCGCGCACTACCTGAGCCGCTTGGCCACCGAGCAGCACGAGGCCGCGCGGCAGACGGTCGCCGAGTTCCTGCACGCCGCCTCGCCCCGCGAGATTCTGTTTACCTCCGGTACCACGGCGGGCATCAATCTCGTGGCGCAGGTGCTGACCTCCTCGTTTAGACCCGGGGACGAGATTCTGACCACGACGGACGCGCACCACTCCAATATCGTGCCCTGGCAGATGCTCTGCGAGCGCACGGGCGCCGTGCTGCGCCCCATTCCTCTGACGCCCGAGCTGCGCCTCGACACGGCAGCCTATGAGCAGATGCTCAACCCGCGCACCCGTCTGGTGGCCATCCCCTGCGTCTCCAACGCGCTGGGCGCGGCGCACCCGGTGCAGCAGATGACGGCCGCCGCCAAGCGCAACCGCCGTGACACGCTGGTGCTGCTTGACGGGGCGCAGAGCACCGCCCACCAAGCGGTGGATGTTCAGGCGCTTGGCTGTGATTTCTACGTGTTCTCGGGGCACAAGATTTACGCACCCACGGGGACGGGTGCTCTGTGGGGGCGCGAGGAGCTGCTGGAGCAGCTGCCGCCTTGGCAGGGCGGCGGCGAGATGATTGCCGAAGTCAGCTTTGCCGGCACTACCTACAACAAGCTACCCTTTAAATACGAGGCCGGCACGCCCAACATCGGCGGCAACATCGTGCTGGCGGAGGCGCTGCGCTATGTGCAGCGCGTGGGGCTTGAGCGCATCGCCGCCCGCGAGCAGGCGCTTACCCGCCGCCTCTACGACGGCTTGGCAGCGCTGGACGGCGTGCGGATTCTCGGCGCGCGCGAGGGCAGGGGGGCGCTGGTTTCCATCGTCGTGCCCGGTGTTCACCACTACGATTTGGGCACCCTGCTGGATCACATGGGCATTGCCGTGCGCACGGGGCACCACTGCTGCCAGCCGCTGATGGCGAGCCTGGGCATCACGGGCACCACGCGCTACTCCTTGGCACTTTACAACAACGAGGACGACGTGGAGCGCGCTCTGAGCGCCACCCGCCGCGCGTTGGACATGCTGCGCTGATGCTCTTTCCTATTCATTCCTGTTATGGCAGACGACGCAACACCCTTCCTCATCACTCAGGCCGAGCTGGCCGCCGCCATCATCAAGCTCAACTCCATGTGCCCCGACGAAGGCATCATCATGACCCGCGCGGGGCGCGTACGCACCGGCAACAGCAGCGATGCGGACTTCCTCTGCATGCTGCTCCCGGCGCCGCAGCTCGCGCGGCAGCTCACGGCGGACGGCCTGTCCTCCTACACCGGCAAGGAGCTCAAAAAATGGGCTGAGTCCTACGACTGCGCCCCGCTGCAGGCTCTCGCCGACGCCGCGCGCGGGGCGTGACGGAAAAAGCCCGCAGAGGACGCAAAATGAGCGTGACAAATGGGGGCAATGTGCTTTAATAGCGCCGTATGCACTATACCCCGTACACTTTGTACCCTGTCGGCGCGCTGAGCGCCCGCGCTGCCGCCCAACCCCGCGAGGGCGTTCTGCTGCGTGGTGACAATGGCGGGTATGCCTGTTTGCAGGCATGGCCGGAGCTGGGCGACGCTCCGTTGGAGTATGAGCTGGATGCCCTGCGCGAGGGGACTCCCCTGCGTCTGGGCGAGCGTGCTCTCAAGTGCATGGAGCTCGATGGCGCGGCGCGCGCCAAGGGCGTCAGTTTGTTCGAGGGGCTGCGCGTGCCCCGCAGCCACGCTACCCTTACCGTCAGCGCCACCCCCTCGCAGGTGTACTGCCTGCATCAGAAAGGCTTCCGCGTGGGCAAAATCAAGGTGATTCCCAAGATTGCCTCCACGGTGGAGCGCCTGGTCAATTTGGCCGCCATGGTACCGGACTGGAAGTGGCGCGTGGATTTTAACTGCACTCTCTCGCCCGAGGCGGCGCTGAAGTTCTGGGACACGCTTTCGGATGCCATGAAGGAGCGCATTGATTTCATCGAAGACCCCTGCGCCTACGATGTGACCGTGTGGCAGCAGCTGCAGGACGCCGGCATGCCGCTGGGCTACGACATGCCCGTGGCCGAGGGCAGCAGCATCCCCACGCGCACCAGCAAGCCCATGATGCGCATCGTGAAACCTGCGCACCACCACAGCAACACGGGCAAGCCCATCTTCACCAGCTACATGGATCATCCGCTGGGTCAGTGCTGGGCGGCTTACAACGCCGCTTTGTACTACACCGACAAGCCCGAGAGCGAGGTGCCTCTCTGCGGGCTGGTGACGCAGCACATCTTCAAGCCCAACGCCTTTTCCGAGGAGCTGGGGATGGATGTGACGCCGGAGTTCCGCATTCCCTCCGGTACGGGGCTCGGCTTCGACAAGCTGCTGGCGGCGCTGCCGTGGAAGAAGCTTTGAGAGCGCCGCTCATGGTTGCCGCCATGCCGGAGTTCCTCCGGGTGCTTTGAGATGACCGAGCCGCTGATCAGTGTTATTGTATCGGTGTACAAGGCGGAGCCCTATCTTCGGGTTGCGCCGGACTCGTTGGTGCAGCAGCGCTGACGGACTGGGAGGCCGTCTGTGTGGACGATGGTTCGCCGGATGCTTCGGGAGCTATCCTCGATGAATACGCGCGAGCCGATTCCCGCTTCCGCGTGATTCATCAGGCAAACGGCGGGGTTTCCCGCGCGCGAGGTCTTTTTATATCATTGAAGACGAGGTGTAGCGCTACTATGTGCGTTCGTCCTCGGCCATGGGAGCGTTTGAGGCAGGGCGCTTCGATTTTTCCTGCTGCAAGTCCTCGCTGTGTGCCCAAATCCCGGCTCCATGGAGTCGGGAGGAACAGGTTTCCTATGCTCGGGGCTTGGTCTTTTTTTTCTGGCGGGATTGGGCTCGCAGTGTGCGCGGGGTGGCTGCCGGCGCCGTTGTGAAGATGTTCCGAGTGGCGTTCTTGTCACTGCGACGGGGGCTGCAGGAGGCTCATCCCTTGTTGCGTCGTGCCGAGTTTTTCGCGATTGCCCGAGCGGAAGCCGATCGTGTGTTTGCTGCGGTGCCGCGCATGTTCCGAACACCCGTGCGCTATGTGTTTTACCAAGGTCTCCGCGCGTGTTCCCATCGCTTCCGTGGGATGTTGGTACGCCGGCATCGTCGCCGCTGAGTGATTGGGTGCGCGCGGCTCTTCCGCGCGTAGTGCCGAGCGGCATGCTTTTGTTATGCCATCAACAAGCCGGATGCTCCCGTGGGGGAACATCCGGCGGCGGAGAAAATGGTGTCAGGTTTTAGCTGTAGGCGGATTCGACGCGGGTGGCGACATCCTTGTAGCCGTAGTCCACCTCGTAGATGACCTTGAAGTTTTCGAGGGCTTTTTCCTTGTTGCCCGCCTCGTCGCAGAGCAGGCCAATCATGTAGTGGAGCTCCTTCTTGGTCTCGTCCATGACCTGCAGCTCGTTGTTGGCCTCCTCGAGCTGGCGAATGGCCATGTCGAGCATCTTCTTGGCGTGGTAGCACTTGCCGAGCATGAGCATGGCCTTGATGCGCAGGTTGGGGTTGGTGCGGGCACGCTGCAGGGCGGGGATGGCCTCGGAGAAGTGCTCGGCATCGAAGAGCGCCTGCCCGTACTTGAACTGCAGCTGGGCATCGGTGGGGTTGGCCTCCACGCGCGCTTTGGCATCGGCCACCACCGCTTCGGCAATCTCCTTCTTGCGGTTGGCCAGGGCGGTCTTGGCCTCCTCGTTGTTCGGGTCGGCGGCCAGCACCTGCTCGTAGTAGGCCAGCTCGGCCTCCATGGCTTTCTCGTGCATCTCCATGGCCTTGTCGTTGATGGAGACATCGGCGCTGCCGCCCAGCTGGAAGGCATAGGCGTAGAAGGAGTAGGCATTGGCGTAGTCTTCCATCTGCTCGTAGCAGGAGGCGATGTCGCGCACGACCTGCAGGTTGGTGTTGTCGGCGGCGTATTGCTCGGAGAGCTGGGCGAGGCGCGCCTCGAGCTCGGCTCCCGTCAGCCCCACCTTGTCTGCGCTTTCGAGCGCGGCGGTGGCACCGGCGTTTTTCATCTTGGTGCGGAAGTCGCCCTTGCCCTCCCAGTTGCCCTGCTTCATGGACGCGCGGGCGGAGCAGTCCTTCTCGCCGCGCATGGCGATGGGGTCGGTGCGGTCGATGGCCAAGATGCGGCGGTAGGCATCGGCGGCCTGGGCAAACTGCTCGTGCTTGATGTAGTGGTTGGCCAGCATGTGCAGGTGCTTCTTCGGGTTGGGCTGCCCTTGGCAAATGGTTTCCAGCGCAAAGGCAGCCATGTCGTGCAGCCCCAAATCGTTGGCGGCGGCAAAGAGGGTTTCGTTGGCGCTGACGGAGTAGGGATCCTTCTCCAGCTCGTCCTCCACGGCGGCCAGCGTTTCCTCGGGGTTCTTGCGCGAGGTGGTCAGGCGCATGCCGCCGAAGAGCGAGCTGCGTTTGCCGGCCTCGGGGGTGGATTTGATTTCGCAGGCGCGCAAGACCTTGCGCCCCTCCAGAAAGCCCGGGGCGCGCTTGATAACGGTGCGGAGGATGCTGACGGCGTACTTATAGTTGCGGGTCTGAACAGCCTGCTGAGCCTTGACCCACAGACCGCGGAGGTCGGCGGGAAGCTCGCGTTCGGTGATGATGGTAATCATGGCAAGTGAGGAAAAGAAAAGCGAACCGTGAAGCGTGCCGCCGGGGTGCGGCGGCGCTCTCTGCTTTCTAGCACATTCCCCCGGAGATTTCAACCTTGTTTTTTGAAAAAAATATGGCAGAATTTGCCCGCAATGCGTGCTGATGCTCTCCTGAGTCGCTATGGCTACTGTTCCCGCCGCGAATGTGCCGCTTGGTTGGCGCAGGGGCGGCTCTTGTTTCGCGGTGAGACCGTGCGGCGCGCCAATGCTCCGGTGGAGCCGACTGAGGTGCTGGTGGACGGCGAGCCTGTCCCCTTCGTCAACGGTCTGTATGTGGCGTTCAACAAGCCGCTTGGCTGCACGTGCAGCCACCGTGAGGCGGGGAAGCTCGTGTACGATTATCTGCCGCCGCAGTGGCTGGCGCGCAAGCCGGGTGTCAACACGGTCGGGCGGCTGGATAAGGAGACGAGCGGCCTGCTGCTGCTGACGGATGACGGCGCCTTCGAGCACGCCATGTGCAGCCCGCGCCGCCATGTGCCCAAGGAATATGCTTTCCGCACGGCGGCTCCGGTGCCCCCGGCGGCGGCGGAGCTCTTTGCGGCGGGAACACTGTTGCTGGAGGGCGAGCGCACGCCCTGTCTGCCGGCGGAGCTGCGCCTGACGGGGGATTGCGAGGGTGTACTGACCCTGCACGAGGGGCGCTACCACCAGGTGCGTCGCATGCTCGCGGCGGTGGGGACCCCCGTGGTGGTGCTGGAGCGCTGCGCCATCGGTCCGCTGCGTTTGGAGTCGCTGGGCTTGGCTCCCGGGGAGTGGTGCGCCGTTGACCCGGCGCTGTTTATCGCGAGCAAGGTCTGAAGCATGGGCAAGGACGAGCCGATTGCCGTGGAGGCGGATTTCCGCATTCTCTACGAGGATGAGGAGGTTCTGGCGGTGGATAAGGCAGCCCCCCTGCTGATGCACCCGACCGGGCCGAAGCCGGAGCCGACGCTGTGGCACGGCTTGCGCGAGCTGCTGGCTTACGAGTTGTCCACGGGCGGGCAGCTCTCGCTCATCAACCGCCTGGATCGCGAGACGAGCGGCATCGTGCTGGTGGCCAAGACGGCGGCGGCGGCGCGCGAGCTGGGTAGGGCGATGATGGAGCACCGCTTGCACAAGGAGTACCTCGCGCTGGTGCGCGGTTGCCCGCTGTGGGAGAGCGCCCTTTGCGCCGAGCCCATCGGGCGCATGGAGGGGGTGGCGCCCACCCGTGTGCATGTGCGGCAGTGCTGCCGCCCCGACGGCAAAGCCTGCCGCACGCATTTTGAATTGCTGCGCCGTTTGCCGCAGCGCGGTCTGTCGCTGCTGCGTTGTGTGCCGGAGACGGGGCGCATGCATCAAATCCGCGTGCATGCGGCGCACCTGGGCTTCCCCCTCGTGGGCGACAAGATCTACGGCGGACGCGAGCAGGATTACCTCGACTTCATTGCGGGCGGGTGGACGCCGGAGCTGGCGGAGCGGCTGCTGCTGCCCCGCCAGGCGCTGCACGCCGCGCGGCTCTGCTTCCCGCGGGGCGGGCGCATGCTCTGCGTGGAATCGCCCCTACCGCCCGACATGGCGCGGCTTTTGCGTTGATTTCCGCCGGGTAGGGGGGTAGAATAACCCGCGTTATGAGTAGCGCCAAGAAAGAATTGTTGGAGATTCTCCTCGCCAAGTCCATCAAGACGGGTCATTTTATTCTTGCCTCGGGCAAGGAGAGCGATTTGTACTGCGATTGCCGCGTCACCACGCTCGATGCCAAGGGCGCCAAGCTCATCGGCGAGCTGGGCTGGAAGCTCGTGCAGGAGGAGATTCTTCCCCGCTTCCCCGAGGCCTGCGCCATCGGCGGCATGACCATGGGGGCGGATCCCATCGCGCTGGCTATCGGCATGTACAGCGCGAGCGCCGAGCAGCCGCTCAAGGTGTTCACCGTGCGCAAGGAGGCCAAGGATCATGGGCGCGGCAAGCGCATCGAGGGCAATTTCGAGGCCGGGCAGCACATCATTGTGGTCGACGACGTGATTACCACGGGCGGCTCCACCCTCAAGGCGATTGACGCCATCGAGGCCGAGGGCGGCAAGGTGGTGGCGGCGCTGGTGCTGGTCGACCGCGAGGAGGGCGGTCGCGAGGCCATCGAGGGGCGCGGCGTGCCCGTGTTCCCGCTCTTCACCCGCCGCAGCATCTTTGGGGACAAGTAAGCCATGTTGCCGCTGATTGCCGGGATTGAGGGGCTCGCCCTCAGCGAGCGCGAGCGCGTTCTCTTTGCGCGCCTGCAGCCCGCCGGGTACATCCTCTTCTCGCGCAATGTGGCGGACGAGGAGCAGCTGCGCGAGCTGACGGACGAGCTGCGCCGCCTGACCGAGGGACCGGATGCGCCCGTGATTGCCGTCGACCAGGAGGGTGGTCGCGTGGTGCGCACGGCGGCGCTGGGGCTGCATCTGCCCTCGGCGGCCGCGCTGGCGGCGGCGGGGGATGCGCACCTGATTCGCCAGGCGGCGCTTTACAACGCGGCGGGGTTGCACTCGCTGGGCATCAACACGGTGCTGGCTCCGGTGCTCGACATCGCGAGCCCGCACGCCAACGCGCTGCCCGGCCGCTGCTGGGGCAGCGATGCGCAGTCCGTGCTCGAGCGGGCAGGGGAGTGGAATCGCACGGTGAGCCGCCGCTGCATCGCCACCTGCGGCAAGCATTTCCCCGGCATGGGGGCGGCGCAGTGCGATCCGCACCTCGATTTGCCCGTGCTGCACGGCGATGCCGAGGCATTTTTGGCGGAGGCCGCGCTGCCTTTCCTCGCGCTGATGCCCGAGCTGCCCTCGCTCATGGTGGCGCACCTGCTCATCCCTGAGATGGATGCCGAGCTGCCTTCCTCGCTCTCCCCGGCGGTGATTCGCGATTTTCTGCGCCTGCGGCTGGGCTACGAGGGGGTGGTGTTCACGGATGACCTATGCATGGGCGCCATCGCGGGGCGCTACACGCCCGAACAGTCGGTGCCGCTGGCGCTGCGCGCGGGCTGCGACCTGCCCCTGCTGTGCCACGGAGCCTGCGAGCATCTGGAGGCGGTGGCGGCGGCGGTGGCGAGCGAGGTTCCCCCGGAGCTGTTGGCCGAGTCGGCCGAGCGCGTGGCGCGCTTTCGCCTGCACCTGCATTCCGAGCGCCCCATGCCCTTCATGGCTTGGCGGGAGTACCTGCAGAACGCGTCCGAGTTCTGCGCGCGGGTGCCCGAGCCGGCGGCGGCTCTGCCGGAATCGGCGGTGCAGCGCTATTGAGCGCCGCCGCTGCCCCGGGGCGGGCAGCGTAGGTCTACCCCCTGTTGCCGCTTGGGGGAACAAGACGCGTAAACGCTATATATAGTACTATTGTTCAAAAATGACAACAAAATATAGTGGAAAGAATTTTTCACTTCTCGTTTTTTTTCCTTGCCGCGCCGTGTGCCTCATGCTAGATTAAGCGCATTCCTGCTCGTCTCGGAGCCATCGGTGACGCCTGAGTACCCCGATGTGTTGCCCCTCGTGCGGCAACGAGAAAATCTATCAACCTGACCACATCGCCATGCCGGAAATCATCAAACGCAACGGAAAACGTGAGCGCTTCGAGGCCTACAAAGTGCAGCAGGCCATCGAAAAGGCTTACCACTCCACCCATGAGGACTACAACCCCCTCGTCTACGCCAACGTGCTCGATGCGCTGGCGAAAGAGGAGTACCTGCCTGTCGAAAAGGTGCAGGACATCATCGAAAAGGAGCTCATGAAGGCGGGGTCGTTTGAGACGGCGCGCAGCTTCATCAAGTACCGCTTCCTGCACAAGTTGCAGCGCGAGCAGATTGCCGGCATGTACCAGGGCAACACCTGGGTGGACTGCAAGCAAACCATCGAAGAATACATCGGCAACACCGACTGGCGCATCAAGGCCAACTCCAACACCACCTATTCCAACGCCGGGCTGGTCAACAACACGGCGGGCAAGGTGATTGCCAACTACTGGCTCGACCAGGTTTATTCTCCCGAGGAGGGCGCTGCCCACCGCAACGGCGACTACCACATCCACGATCTCGACTGCCTGACGGGCTACTGCGCGGGTTGGAGCTTGCGCAACCTGCTCAACGAAGGCTTCAACGGCGTGCGCAGCCGCGTCAACAGCCGCCCGCCCAAGCACTTCCGCGAGGCGCTGGGGCAGATGGCCAACTTCCTGGGCATTCTGCAGAGCGAGTGGGCCGGCGCGCAGGCCTTCTCCTCCTTCGATACCTACCTCTCCCCCTACCTCTTCAAGGATCAGCTCTCCTTTGACGATGTGAAGAAAGCCCTGCGCAGCTTTGTGTACAATCTCAACGTGCCGAGCCGCTGGGGGCAGAGCCCCTTCACCAACGTCACCATCGACTGGACCGTGCCGCGCGACCTGCGCGAGCAGACCCCCTACAGCGGCGGGGCGCACATCTTCGAGGGGCTGCACGACGAGCATCTGCTGGCGCTGGCCAAGGAACGCGGGGTGGAGGAGCTGACGGAGCTGACCTACAAGCACTTCCAGCCCGAGATGAAGGTGATTCAGCGCGCTTTCTACGAGGTGCTGACCGAGGGCGACAGCACCGGGCAGCCCTTCACCTTCCCCATCCCCACCGTCAACATCACCGAAGATTTCGACTGGGAGGGGGAGAACGTGCCGCTGCTCTTCGAGAACGCCGCCAAGATCGGCTCCTCGTACTTCCAGAACTTCATCGGCTCGCAGTACACCTACGACGAGAACGGCAACAAAATCATCGACGAAGCCGCCTACAAGCCCGATGCCGTGCGTTCCATGTGCTGCCGCCTGCAGCTCGACCTGCGCGAGCTGCTCAAGCGCGGCGGCGGCCTCTTCGGCTCGGCGGAAATGACGGGCTCCATCGGCGTGGTCACCATCAACATGGCGCGCCTGGGCTACCTCTACAAAGGCAACCGCAACCTGCTCTACAGCAAATTGGGCGAACTGATGGATTTGGCCAAGAGCACGCTGGAGAAAAAGCGCGTGTTTATCAACAATCTCTACGAGCGCGGTCTCTACCCCTACACCAAGCGCTACCTGCCGCACCTGCGCAACCACTTCTCCACCATAGGCCTCAACGGCATCAACGAGATGCTGCGCAACTTCTCCGGCGACACCATGAACACCGCCACGCCCGAAGGCATCGCCTTTGCCGAGGATGTGTTGCACTACATGCGCGAGCGCATCCGCGGCTACCAGGAGGAAACCGGCAACCTCTACAACCTGGAAGCCACGCCGGCCGAGGGCACCACGCACCGCTTTGCCCGCGAAGACCTCAAGCGCTACCCCGACATCATCCAATCCGGCTCGCCGGGGCACCGCTACTACACCAACAGCTCGCAGCTGCCCGCCGGCTACACGCACGACCTCTTCAAGGCGCTCAAGATGCAGGACAAGCTGCAGTGCTGCTACACGGGCGGCACCGTCTTCCACATGTACATGAGCGAGGCCATTTCCTCGCCCGAAGCCTGCCGCGACATCGTGCGCAAGGTGTTGACGAACTTCAAGATGCCCTACATCACCGTCACGCCGCTCTTCTCCGTCTGCGAGAAGCACGGCTACCTCAAGGGGCGGCACGACTACTGCCCGCTCTGCGATGCCGAGCTGCTGGAGAAAGCCCGCCGCGAGGAGCAGCCCCAGCTGCCGCTCTTCTGAGCCCCCCCCCCCCCCGCCAACAGAATATCCCCTTTTTCCCCAAAATATTCCGAAAACCATGAATCCCGAAATCAAAGGAGTCGTCAAGACCGATGAAGAGCTGCTGCAGGAGCACGCAGCCGAGCGCACCAAGTGTACCGTCTACACCCGCGTGATGGGCTACCACCGCCCGGTGGAAACCTTCAACGCCGGCAAGCAGGGCGAGTTTGAAGAGCGCGAGCACTTCGAAGAACCCTGCGGCTGCTGCGGCGATGCCATCCTCAAATAAGAGGAGCCGCCTTGTGCGTCATCTCGCGGCGTTTGCTGCCCGCCGCGGCAGCAAACGCCGAATTTTCCCACCATGGTGCACCCCATTGACATCACCCCGCTGACCTTCCTCGACTACCCGAAGAAGGCCGCCTGCATCCTGTGGTACACGGGCTGCAACCTGCGCTGCCCCTACTGCTACAACCCCGAGCTGGTGCTGGGGCGGGGCGGGGGGCTGGACGAAATGGCCTTCCTGCGCGAGCGGGCGGGTTTTCTGGATGCCGTGGTGCTCAGCGGGGGCGAGTGTACCCTCAACCCCGACATCGCGGAACTCTGCCGCGCCATCAAGCGCGAAACGGGGCTGCTCATTAAGATCGACACCAACGGCTCTAACCCGCAGGTGGTGCGAGCCCTGGCCGAGGAGCAGCTCATCGACTACGTGGCGTTGGATAACAAAATGCCCGGCAACCGCAGTTGGCACCTGCCCGGCGGCGCCCTCCTCTTCGACCGCTTCCGTGCCACCCTCAAGGTGTTGCAGCACTACGCCCTGCCGCACGAAGTGCGCACCACCGTGCACCCCGGCCTGCTGGACGAGGCCGACATTCTCCGCATGATCCGCGAGACCATGTCCTTCGGCTACACGGGCAACTACTACCTGCAATTTTTCTTTGATGCCGGCAAGGGCAAAACTCTAGGCAATCTGCCGCCCCCCTCACGTCGTTACGATCGCAGCTTGCTTAACGACATGAGCCCCTTGCCCATCGTCTACCGCAACTTCCCCGAGGATCGCTACCGCTATTAACGGCGGCTTCCTCTTGCCTCAGCCTTGCGAGAGCGCCTCGTTATCCGTTGATCAGGCGCCCTATCACCTCGCCCGCCCTCGGGGTGAGCGTCCACCGTTGGGTGAGCTCGTTCACAGGCGCAGCTACATCATTGTTAATGCTGTGTCAAGGTGAAATCGTGTATGATTTTGTAGAAATGGGTCGGTTTCAAATCCGCTGACGCGGGAGAGGGGGGAAGGAGAGGTAAAAGGGGCCTTTTTTGGCGGTGCGATTCCTCCAATACAATCTAACAAGAATCACTGCGGTGAAAACGGAGTCAAATAGGGCGAGCCCGGGGGAGACGCCCTGTTTCGAAAATCTGTGGGAGACATGCGGCCGCGATTGGGGCTTTTCTGCGGCGAAGCTCTGCGCTACAATGGCTCCATGCAAGCGGAGCCATCGGCAGACAGCAACATCCGCATCCGCGGAGCGGCAGAGCACAACCTCAAGGGGGTAGATGTCGACATCCCGCTGGGGCGAATCACCGTGGTGACGGGCCCCAGCGGCAGCGGCAAAACCTCGCTGGCCATGGCCACCCTCTACGCTGAAGGTCAGCGCCGCTATGTGGAGACCTTCTCGCCCTATGTGCGGCAGTTCATGGATCGCATGGAGCGCCCCGCTGTGGAGGCCGTGGAGAATGTGCCGCCCGCCATCGCCATCGGCCAGCGCAACGCCGTGAAGAACTCGCGCTCCACCGTGGGCACCATGACCGGCATCAACGAGTATCTTAAGCTCGTGTTCTCCCGGCTGGCCGTGGGGCGCGATGCCGAGGGTCGCGTGGTGCGCCCCGCCACGCCGCAGGGGGTGGCGGATGCGCTGCTGGCCGAGGCGGCGGGGGCTGAGGTCTTGGTCTGTTTCCGCACGCCCTGCGTGGGCGGATTTGAGGAGATGCGGCAGAACCTCACGGCACAGGGCTACCTGCGTCTCCGGGTGGCGGGGGAGCCGCTGCGGCTGGAGCAGGCGAGCGCCGAACAGGTCGGGGAGGGGGACTGGTGCGTCATTCAGGATCGCGTGCGCCTGAGCGCCGAGAACCGTCCCCGACTCATCGAGGCGCTGGAGACGGCGTTTCACCTGGGGCAGGATGCCGCCGAGACGGTTCTGCGCCGCGCGGACGGCGCTTGGGAGGCCCCGCGCTGCCACCGCTGCGACTGGTCGCCGCTGCGCGAGCCCGTGCCGGAGCTCTTTTCGGGCAACTCGCCGCTGGGAGCCTGCCCCTGTTGCAAGGGCTACGGGCGCGCCATCACCTACGACTACGCCAAGGGGCTACTGCCTGATCGCAGCATTGCGGACGGCGCGCTGAAGATGCTCTCCTCGCCCACGCTCTCGGAGTGCTACCGCGATTTCGTGCGCGTCAACAAGAAGTGCAAGGCCGTGCGCATGCACACCCCCTGGTGCGAGCTGACGCCTCGCGAGCAGGACTGGGTGCTCAAGGGGAACTGCGGCGAGCTCGATGTGTGGAGCGCGTACGATGCCGGGCTTTGGTACGGTTACAAGGGCATTTTCGAGGATATGGAGAAGCACGCGCACAAGCTCAGCGTGCGCGTCTTTCTGGCCTATTACCGCGTGTACAGCCTCTGCCCCGCCTGCGGCGGCGGGCGGCTCCGCCCGGAGGCGCTGGCCTTCACCATCGGCGGGCTGACGGTGCCGCAGGTGCAGGCGCTGCCCATGGAGGAGCTGCTGGCTTGGCTGGATGCCCATGTGCTGCCCGCGGCGCAGGGCGACCGCTCGCTGGCGCAGGGCGTGCGCGAGCTGCGTAGCCGCGTGGCCTACCTCTGCGAGGTGGGGCTGAGCTATCTGACGGCGGATCGCCTGACGCGCACGCTCTCCGGCGGCGAGATAGAGCGCGTGAGCCTGACCACCTGCCTGGGCGCAGCGCTCACGGAGACCCTCTTTGTGCTGGATGAGCCCACGGTGGGTCTGCACCCCCGCGATACGGCGCGGCTCATGGCGGCCATGCGCCGCCTGACCGAGCGAGGTAACACCTTGGTCGTCACCGAGCACGAGGAGGCCGTCATGCGCGCCGCCGACTATCTGGTGGACATGGGGCCGCAGAGCGGCAGTCTGGGCGGCGAGGTGGTGTATGCCGGCACGCCGCAGGGCATCACCGCCGCGCCGCGCTCGCTCACGGGGCAATACCTGAGCGGGGCGCGCCTCATTCCCGTGCCGCAGCAACGGCGGCGAGCGTGCGGCTGCATCCGCATCGAGGGAGCCGAGTGCCACAACCTGCACGATTTTTCCGTGGAGATTCCGCTGGGGGTGTACACCTGCCTGACGGGTGTCTCGGGCAGCGGCAAGAGCACGCTGGCCTGCTCCGTGCTCTACGGCTCGCAGCACCCCGGCGAGCTGGATGACGAGGAGGAGCTGCAGCTGCGCGCCATTCACGGCATCGAGCAGTTGAGCCAAATCCTGCTGGTCGACCAGAGCCCCATCGTGCGCACGCCGCGCTCCACGCCCGCCGTTTACATCGGCGTGTTCGAGGACATCCGCGCCCTCTTCTGCGCCGAGCCTGCGGCGCAGGCGCGCGGGCTCAAACCCGGCTATTTTTCCTTTAACAGCGGCGAGGGGCGCTGCCCGCGCTGCGCTGGGCTGGGGCTGGAGAAGGTGGAGATGCAGTTTCTCTCCGACATCGAGGTGCCCTGCGCCCTCTGCCACGGCAGCCGCTACACCCCCCAGGCGCTCACCATCCGCCTGCTGGGCTACAACATGGCCGAGCTGCTGGCGCTGGATGTGCAGAGTGCGCAGCGCCTCTTTGCCCGAGAGCGCGGCGCGCGCGCCCGACGCATTGCCGAGCGCCTGCAGCTTCTCGTGGAAGTCGGTCTGGGGCATTTGGGACTGGGACAGCCGCTCAACACCCTCTCGGGCGGCGAGAACCAGCGCCTGAAGCTGGCGAAAATTCTGGCGGAATCACTCTCGGGCGGCGCTCCGGGCAAGGGCAGCCTGCTCATCCTCGACGAGCCGAGCACCGGGCTGCACTTCGGCGACATCGAGCAGCTCCTGCGCGTCTTTGCGCGACTCACGGAGCAGGGGAATACCCTGCTGGTCATCGAGCACAACACGGAGCTCATCAAATGCGCCGACCATGTGATCGACCTCGGCCCCGAGGGCGGTCGCGGCGGCGGTCGGATTGTGGCGCAGGGCACGCCCGAGGAAGTCGCTGCCGCCGGGCGGGGCTACACGGCCGCTTATCTTGCACAGGCACTGGGGGCTTCGCGGAGCAGCGCGCGCCCCGCCGCGCCGCAGGCGGCAGACAGCGGCATTCCCGAGGGGGTCATTGCCCTGCGCGGGGCGCGCCACCACCAGCTCAAGAATATCGACGTCGACATCCCCCGCGGGGAAATGACCGTGGTCACGGGGCTGTCGGGCAGCGGCAAGAGCACGCTGGCCTTCGATATTATCTTTGCCGAGGGGCAAAAGCGCTTTATGGATGTCATGAGCCCCTACGCGCGCCAGTTCACCGAGCAGATGGAGACCCCGGACATCGACCGGCTGACGGGGCTGCCGCCCACTGTCGCCATCGAGCAGAACCGCTCGCGCGGCGGCTGCAAGTCCACCGTGGGCACCGTGACGGAGATTTGGCAGTTCCTGCGCCTGCTCTATGCCAAGCTCGGCACGCCGCACTGCCCGCGCTGCAGGGTGCCCGTGGGCAGCCGCACGCCCGCCGAAATCCTCGCGCTGGTGCAGAAGGCGCTGGACGAGCGCCCCGCGCAGCTGCTGCTGGCGGCTCCCGTGGTGCGCAACCGCAAGGGGCACTACGCCGACCTCGCCCGTTGGGCGGTGAAGAAGCACTATCCCTACCTGCGCGCGGACGGCGTGCTGGTGCGCAGCGAGGACTTTGTGCCGTTGGATCGCTACGCCAACCACGATGTCGACCTCGTGCCCGCCGAGTTTGCCGTCTGCGGCAGCCGCATCACCCTCAACGGCGCGGACTGCGATGCCGACACGCTGGCCGAGACGGTGCAGCGCGTGCTGGAGATGGGCGGCGGGCAGTTGCGGCTGCTGGCAGACGGGCGCGAGAGCCTGCTGGGCACGCAACTCAGCTGCCCCGTCTGCGGGCAGAGCTACGACGCGCCCGAGCCCTCGACCTTCTCCTTCAACTCCCCGCGCGGCTGGTGCCCGCACTGCAAGGGGCACGGGCGCGTGGGTCTCCTGCCCGCAAGCGCCAAGAGCAAGCCCGACGACAAGCGCAGCGAGCTGGAAAAGGAGCTGGAGGAGGACAAAAACGCCGAGAAGGCTGCCGCCAAGGGGCAGGAGAGCAAGCTCTGCCCCCTTTGTCAGGGCGAGCGGCTGAACCCCTTTGCCCTGGGCGTCACCCTCTTCGGCAAGCCCATCACCGCCCTGGGGCACCTGGACGCCCGCAGCGCCGCCGCCGAGGTGGAGCGCTGGCATTTTGAGGGGCGCGAGGCCGACATCGCCCGCAACATCGTGGCCGAGATTCTCCCGCGCCTGCGCTTTCTGGAGCGCGTGGGGCTGGGCTACCTCACGCTCGACCGCGCCGCGACCACCCTCAGCGGCGGCGAAACACAACGCATCCGCCTCGCGGCGCAGCTGGGCTCCGACCTGCGCGGGGTGCTCTACGTGCTCGACGAGCCGACCATCGGCTTGCACCCCCGCGACAACGCCCGCCTGTTGCAAACGCTCGCCGAGCTGAAGCACAAGGGCAACACCCTGCTGGTGGTGGAACACGACGAGGACACCATGCGCGCCGCCGACCGAATCATCGACCTAGGGCCGGGGGCAGGCATTCACGGCGGGCAGATGGTCGCGCAGGGTCGCTTTGACGAGGTGCTGCACAACCCGAACTCCGTGACGGGCAAGGCTCTGAGCCAGCGCGAAAAACACCCCTTCTGCGGCGCGTGGCTGCCGCTGCGCAACGCCGAGTGGCTGGAGGTGGACGACTGCACGCTGCACAATCTGCGCGGGGTGAAGCTGCGCATCCCCCGCGCGCGGCTCAGCGTGGTGACGGGCCCCAGTGGCGCGGGCAAGACCAGCCTCATCACCGGGGTGCTGGCCGCTGCGGTCGAGGCACAGCTGGGCGGCAGCACCAGCGCGGAGCTGCGAGCCGGCTTCGGCAAGACCCGCGGGCTGGAGAGCATCCGCGCCCTCTATCGGGTGGATCAGAGCCCGCTGGGTAAAACCCCGCGCTCCACCCCCGCCACCTACATCGGCATCTTCAACGAAATCCGCGCGCTCTTTGCCCAGAGCGCCGACGCGCGACGGCTCGGCTTCGGCGCCGAGCGCTTTTCCTTCAACACAGCGGCGGGGCACTGCGAGAGCTGCAAGGGCACGGGCTACCGGGTGCAGGAGATGAGCTTCCTGCCGCCCTGCGCCGTGCGCTGCGAAAGCTGCCGGGGCGCGCGCTACAACGCCCGCACCCTCCAGGTGCGCTACAAAGGCAAGAACATTGCCGAGGTGCTGGACATGAACATGGAGGAAGCCGCCGAGTTCTTCGCGGGGCAGGCGCGGCTGGCCGAGCCCCTGCGTCTGCTCTGCGAGACGGGGCTGGGCTACCTGACACTCGGGCAGGCCAGCAACACCCTCAGCGGCGGCGAGGCGCAGCGCATCAAGCTGGTGGCCGAGCTCATCAAGGGACGCCGCGCCGCGCTGACGGCCATCCGCCGCGGGCGCCCCCTGCCGCAGGATCTCTACCTCATTGAGGAGCCGACCATCGGCCTGCACCCGCAGGATGTGCGCCTGCTCGTGCAGGTGCTGCGGCGACTGGTGGAGATGGGCAACACCGTGGTGGTCATCGAGCACAATCTCGAACTCATCGCCGAGGCCGACTACATCATCGACCTCGGCCCCGGAGCCGGCAGCGAGGGCGGGCGCATCGTGGCGCAGGGCAGCGTGCGGCAGGTCGCCCGCAGTCAGAGCTCCCCGACCGCCCCCTACCTCCGCGCCGAGCTGGGAGAGAGCGCCGAGGCGGGCTCCGCGCCGGAGGCGGATTGAGCGGGGGGCGCAGTTTGCGCTTGCCCGCGCGGGCGCGGCGTGCTACCCTCGGCGACCGATTGTACACTGCCCATGGCCGAGACTTTTGACATCCGTTCGCTCAATGCCGCCCAGCGCGAGGCGGTGCGCACGCTGCGGGGACCCGTGCTGATTCTGGCGGGGGCGGGAACGGGTAAGACGCGCACCGTGACCTGCCGCATCGCGCAGATGCTCAAGTGCGGGGTGAACCCGCGCGGCATTCTCGCGCTGACCTTCACCAACAAGGCCGCCAACGAGATGGCCGAGCGCGTGGCCGGGTTGGTGGATCGCAAGGCGGCGCGCCGGATGACGGTCTGCACCTTCCATTCGCTCTGCGTGCGCATCCTGCGGCAGGATATCGGGCGGCTGGGCTACAAGGAGAATTTTTCCATCTACACGGGCAATGATCAGGCGGGGCTGCTCAAGCGACTGATTGTGCAGTACGGCGCGCGGCGCGAGAAGCTGGAGCCCGCGCAGGTGCTCAACGAGCTTTCGCGCGTGCGCAACCGCGGCGGCAGTTGCGAGGAGATTGAGGACACCCTCATCGCGGCGGTGGCCAAGGTTTACCAGCGCGAGCTCAAGGCGCAGAATGCGGTGGATTTCGACGATCTGCTGGTGCTGACGGAGCGGCTGCTGCGCTGCTACCCCACGGTGCATGAGCACTGGAACAAGCGTTTTCCCTACATCACGGTCGATGAGTTTCAGGACACAAACAGCCTGCAGATGAGCCTGCTGCGGCAGCTGGTGGGGCCGGAGCACAATGTCTGTGTCGTGGGCGACGACGACCAATCCATCTACGGCTGGCGCGGCGCGCAGATTTCCAACATTTTGGAGTTCGAAAGCTTTTTCCCGAACCCTCGGGTGATTAAGCTGGAGGAGAATTACCGCTGCACGCGGCAGGTGCTGGACTGCGCTAACACCCTGATTCGCCACAACGCCGGGCGGCGCGATAAGACCCTGCGCACCAACAAGGAGGGGCGCTACCCCGTGCGTCTCTTGGCCATGCCGGGCGCGGAGGAGGAGAGCGAGTTTATCGCCGACGAGATTGATGAGCTGCGCCGTCGCCAGGGCTGCGAGTGGGAGGAATTTGCCGTGCTCTTCCGCGCCAACGCGCAGAGCCGCCTGCTGGAGACGGCGTTGCGCGAGCGCCATATCCCCTACCGCATGGTGGGCGCCAAGAGTTTTTTTGACCGCCGCGAGGTGCAGGATCTCCTCAGCTACCTGCAATTGATGGTCAACCCGGAGGCGGATCTGCACCTGCTGCGCGTGCTCAACACGCCGCCGCGCGGCATCGGCGCCGCGACCGCCAATCTGGCCATCGACTGGAGCCGCGAACAGCGCTGCAGCCTGTGGAGCGCCTTGCAGGCGCCCGAATTCCTCTGCAAGTGCTCCGCGCGCTCGCAGGCAAATATCCAGGCCTTTACGCAGCTGGTGAGCGCCTACGCCGAGCGCTTCGCGGGCTCGGAGGAGAATTTTGCGGATATTGCCGGCGATTTTTTGTCGGAGACGGGCTACGATGACTACCTGTCCGGCTGCTGCAAGACGGAGGAGGAGCGCCTGCGCCGCCTCTCCTCGCTGGATGACATCAAGACGGCGCTGCGGCAGTTCTGGAGCCCCGGGCGCGCGTTGAAAGATTTTCTGGCGGGCATCACGCTCGACGACCGCGACGATGAGGACGACATCGAGAGCAAGAGCGGCGTCTGCCTCATCACCATGCATGCGGCCAAGGGGCTGGAGTTCCCGCAGGTGTACATCGTGGGCGTGGAGGACGGCATCCTGCCGCACAGCCGCTCGGTGGACGAGGGTTCGCTGGACGAGGAGCGGCGCCTGTTCTACGTGGGCATCACGCGGGCGCGCGAGCGGCTGACGCTGACCTACTGTGCCAAGCGCACGCGCTACGGGCAGCAGGAGCGCTGCCGCCCCTCGCGCTTCCTGCAGGACATCCCCGAAGCACTCTACGAGTTCACCGATTACGACAAGCTCATGAAAACGCCCGTCTCCGAGGAGGAGACCGAGGACTTTTTTGCCGACCTGCACAGCCTGCTTTCGGAGTGAGGCTGTCCCGGTGGGGAGGGAAATCAGCTGTCGAGCAGGCGCTGCAGCTCGTTGCATTCCTGCATGAGTTGCAGGGCTTCCTCGGTGCTGATGCCCTGCGTGCGGATGCGGGTTTTGAGGCCGTCGATGCGCGCCTTGATGGTGTCGCGCGCGGCGCGGTCACAGGCTTGTTCGACAAAGGGGGCGGCATCTGTCAGGTGCAGGGGGGTGGTGTCCCAATCGCGCAGGGCGGCGCATTGCTCGGGGCTGAGGCTGCCGAGAAAGGCGCTCCAGTCCTCCTCCTTGCCCGGTTGGGGCAGGCGCTCCAGCAGGGCTTGCAGGATGCTGCCGCCTGAGAGGCTGCGGATGGGTTCCTGAAGGTCCTCAACGCGCTCCACCAGCAGCTGCTGTGCTTGCGGGTCGGCGATGGCCAGGCTGAGCAGTCCTCGGATGGCGGGGTGCAGCCGAAGGGGGATGATGGGGCGGGTGTCCGGTTCGTCCGGTAGCTCTTCGGGCTGTTGCTCGACCCAATCGCTCGCGCTCGGCTCGTGTCGGGGGGCTTTTTTGCGTGCGCTCAGGATGTCGTTGACCGTTTGGCGCAGCTCGTCCAGTCCGACGTTGAGCCGCGTGGCCAAGTCAGTGACGGCGACGTCGCGGCGGATGGGGTCGCTGATGTCGGCGGCGAGGTCGGCCATGCGGGGGATGAGGGCGGCGCGCGCGTTCACATCGTCGGCGACGGTGCTTTTCTCGTGTTCGACACGCTGCTCGAGGTAGGGGCGGGCGTTGTCGATGGCGGCGCGCAGCGCCTCGGCGCCGCGTTGGCGGATGAGCGAGTCTGGGTCTTCCCCCTCCGGCAGGGAGGCCAGGTAGACCTCCATGCCCGCCGCGGCGAGCTTGCGAAAGGTTTTTTCGCCGGCCTTGATGCCCGCCTGGTCGCCATCGTAGCAGAGGATGGCTTTTTTGGCATACTTGCGGAGCAGGGCGGCGTGCTCGTCGGTGAAGGCGGTGCCCAGCCCCGCAACAGCGTTGCGGATGTCGGCCTTTTCGTGGCAGGCAATGACGTCGATTTGCCCCTCGCAGACGACGGCGCACATGCCGGCTTTGGCGATGGGTCCCGTGGCCTTGTACAGCCCGAAGAGCAGCTCACCCTTGCGGAAGGCGGCGGTTTCGGCGGTGTTGACGTACTTGCGCGGGTCTTGGTCGGCGGCCATGATGCGCCCCGAGAAGCCGACCACCTCGCCGCGCACGTTGCAGATGGGGAACATGAGGCGGTCGCGGAAGACGGGGTAGAGCCCGCGCTCGCCGCGCCCCAGCAGGTAGGCATCGACCAGGTCGCGCTCGCGGAAGCCGCGCTGCTCGGCGAGGGCGCGCAGCTCGCGCATGTCGGGCGGAGCCCAGCCCATTTGCCAGGCTTTGGCCGGCTCGATGCTCAGTCCTCGGCTGCTGAGGTAGCGGCGCACATGGTCGGCGGCGCGGTCGCGGCAGAGTTTTTTGTGGAAGTAGTCGGCGGCCAGGGTATTGAGCTCCACAATGCGGCTGCGGGCACGGCGTCGGCGGGCGAGTTCGGGGCTTTCTTCCTCCTCGATGACGGCGATGCCGTAGATGTCCGCCAGGCGGCGCAGCGCTGTGGGGAAGTCGAGGTTCTCGAACATCATGAGGAAGCGCGCGGCATCGCCGCCCACGCCGCAGCCGAAGCAGTGGAAGCTCTGCCGCGCGGGGTTGACGTGGAAGGAGGGGGTTTTCTCGTTGTGGAAGGGGCAGCAGGCTTTCCACGCGGTTCCGGCGCGGCGCAGTTGCACATAGCGCCCGACGAGGTCCACGATATCCACCGCGTCCTTAATGCGTGCCACGCATTCCTCCGTGATTCTGCCCATCAGTCCGTCAGCGCGCGCAGGTGGTCGGCAAAGCCGGGGTAGGAGGTGTTGATGTTGCGGCAGCGCAGCAGGGTGGTGTCGCCCTCGGCGGCGAGTCCGGCCATGAGGAAGCCCATGGCGATGCGGTGGTCGCCGTAGCTGTCCAGCGTGGTGCCGCGCAGCGGGGCGCCGCCCGTGATGACCATGCCGTCGTCGAACTCCTCCGCCTGCCCGCCTATGGCGCGCAGGTTGCCGACGGTGGTGGCGATGCGGTCGCTTTCCTTGACGCGCAGCTCGGCGGCGTTGCGGATGGCGGTGCGCCCTTCGGCAAAGGCGGCGGCGATGGCCAGCACGGGGATTTCGTCGATGAGGTTGGGGATTTCCGCTCGGCTGACTTCGGTGCCGTGCAGGGGGGCGTAGCGGACGGTGAGGTCGCCGTAGGGTTCACCGCTGTCGCTGCGGTTGCTGATGCGGATATCGGCGCCCATGCGGCACAGCACGCGGATGATGGCGTCGCGCGTGGGGTTCAGCCCCACGCGGCGCAGGCAGAGCTCGCTGCCCGGCACGATGGAGGCGGCGACCAGCCAGAACGCGGCGCTGGAGATGTCGGCGGGGATGGTGATGTCGCGCGCGACGGGCACGGCGGGGCCGCAGACGGAGATTTCCAGCCCGTCGGGTGAGACGTTGCAGGGAATGCCGAAGTGCGCGAAGAGCCGCTCGGTGTGGTCGCGGGTCAGGGCGGGTTGGCGCACGGTGGTGCAGCCCTCGGTGAGCATGCCGGCGAGCAGCACGGCGCTCTTGACCTGGGCGCTGGCCATGGGGAGCTCGTAGCGGATGGGGTGCAGGCGGGTGCCGTCGATTTCCAGCGGGGCGCAGCCGGGCTTGGTGCCGCAGGCGCGGAGTTGCGCGCCCATGAGCGCCAGCGGGTCGATGATGCGCTTCATGGGGCGCGAGCAGAGCGATTCATCGCCGAAGAGGCGGCAGGAAAAGGGGAGGGCGGCCAGCAGCCCCGCCATGAGCCGCATGCCGGTGCCGGAGTTGCCGCAGTCGATGGGTCGGGCGGGAGCGCCGGGCTGCATGGCGGTGCCGTGCAGGCAGAAGTTCTCCGGGTGCGCCTCATCGTCTCGGCAGACGCGCGCACCCAGTTGCTCCATGGCGCGCAGGGTGTTCAGGCAGTCCTCGCTGCAGAGGTAGTTGCGCACCTGCATGCTGCCGCGCGCCAATGCGCCGAGCAGCGCGACCCGGTGGGAGATGCTTTTGTCTCCGGGGACGGTGAGCTCGCCGCGCAGGGGGTGCACGGCGCGGCAGACGGTAAGGAGGTCACTTGACATGGAATCGGATGTGTTTCTGGTGGATCCCTTCGCGGAGGGCGGCGTTGAAATAGGCGTTGACACCCAGTTCGCGCTGGGCGCTGATGATGGCGCTGCGCAGCGTCTCGCGGCACTCGTCCAGGGCGGGGATGTAGGACGGGGTGATGGGCCCGGCGAGCAGGATGTGCCAGCCCCAGCGGCTGGAGACCAGCGTGGGCTCGCCCGCCGCAACGGCTCCCTCGCCGAAGAGGGGCAGCTCGCCGAGGGGGCAGCGCCCGTCGTCGCGAAAAATCCCCAGTTGCCCGCCCTCCTTGCGGCTGCGCTCGTCGTCGCTCAGCTCGGCGGCCAGTCGGCTGAATTCCTCGCCGGCTTGCAGGCGCTTGAGTGCCAGCTCGGCGGCGGCGTGCGCCTCGTCGGCATCGCGCTCGACGGTGGAGAAAAAGATGTGGCGCAGGGGGCGCGTGGCGGGGATGCGCAGCTCCTCGCGCAGTTGGCGGTAGTGCGCGGCGATGGAGGCGTTGTCCGGCTCGCCGTGGGGGGCGATGGCGCGCTCCAGAAGCGCCTGCTCGCGCAGGCGTGCGTCGATTTTATCGGTGAAGCGGCGGACGGTGTAGCCCTGCGAGGCCAGCTGCGCGACAAAGGCTTTTTCATCGGGGCAGCGCGTGCTGAGCGCGCCGACTTCCTCCTCGGCCTGTGTGCGCAGGGCGGGCAGCTTGCTGTCGTTGTAGCGCGCGCGCAGCCGCAGCAGAGCCTCGCGCGCCATACCCAGCGCCATGCTCGTGCGCAGCTGCGGCGGGCACTCCTTGCGCCCGGCCAGGAGGTTCTGCTCGGCGACATAGCGGTCGAGCTGCGCCTGCGAGACGGGCGTGCCGTAGACGCTCAGCACGGTGTCGGCGGCGGCGGCATCGGGTTGGTGCAGCATGCGGTAGAGCGGACCGTGCAGCAGCATCAGATCCAGCGCCACATAGGCGAGCGCGGCCGAAAACAGGGCGAGCTTGAGGGCGTAGATGCGCAGGGGTGTCCACTTCACGCCGACCATTGTAGCGCCGCCGCTCGGCGCTGGCAAGCAAGAATGGCGTATGCAGCCCCGACGGAATGGGCTTGACAGGGGGGGGCGGCGGGTGTAAGTTCGGCTCGCTATGAAGAATCAATACGTGCTGCCTACTTACGGTCGCGCGCCCATGGATATGGTGCGCGGGGAGGGATCCTACCTGTATGATGCGGCAGGACGACGATATGTTGATTTCTGCGCGGGGATTGCGACCTGCTGCCTCGGGCATTCCAACCCGCTGGTGGTGGATGCGCTCTGCGCGCAGGCGCACAAGCTCATGCACTGCTCCAATCTCTACGGCATTCCGGGGCAGGGGGAGCTGGCGGAGCGCATTGTGACCGACATCATCGGGATTCCCGGCAAGATTTTCTTCTGCAATTCGGGGGCGGAGGCCAACGACGGCATCATCAAGGTGGCGCGGCGCTTCGGCCACCGTCACCCCGCTGCCGACGGCAGTCCCCGCTACGAGGTCATCACCTTCCACAAGAGCTTCCACGGGCGCACGCTCGGCTCGATGGCGGCGACGGGACAGCGCAAGATTCAGATCGAGTTTGACCCGTTGTTGGTGGGCTTCCGCTACGTGGATTTCAACGATGCGGAAGCGCTGCGCGCCGCGGTGTCGGACGCCACCTGCGGCATTCTGCTGGAGGCGATTCAGGGCGAGGGCGGGGTGAACCCCGTGAAGCCCGAGTTCCTGCGCGCGGTGGCGGAGCTATGCAAGGAGCGCGATTTGCTGCTGATGCTCGATGAGGTGCAATGCGGCTTCTGCCGCTGCGGTGCTACGATGGGCTGGAAAGCCATTTGCCCCGAGCTGCAGCCCGACCTCGTTTCCTGCGCCAAGGGCATCGGCGGCGGCTTCCCCATGGGCTGTTTCTGGGTGAGTGACCGCGCCATTGATGCGGCGGGCACGGAGCTTTCCTCGATCATGGGTCCGGGCTCCCACGGCTCGACCTTCGGCGGCACACCGCTGGCCACGGCTACCTCGCTGGCGGTGGTGACGGAGCTGGTGCGCGGCAACTATGCCGCCCGCGCCGCCCGTCTGGGCGAGCAGCTCAAGACGACGGTGGAGGGCTGGCATCTCCCTTGTGTGGAGGGGGTGCGCGGGCTCGGGCTGCTGCGTGGTGTGGCGCTCAAGCCGGGTTCCTTTGCCCTGCCGGAGGGGCAGACGCCCGCCGGCTATGTCAACGGTCTGTGCCGCGAGGCCGGGCTGCTGGCCTGCCCGGCGGGTGCCGATACGCTGCGCCTCATCCCCGCGCTCAACATCCCCGAGGAGGTGTTGGCGGAGGGCTTGGAGCTACTGCGCGGCGTGCTCAGCGCGCTCTGAGACCTGTTCAGCGGCTCTGCCGTGCAAACAAAAGCCCCTGTCCGCAACGGCAGGGGTTTTTGTTTTGGCGTGCTCGGTGACTGCGCCGGGGAGCGTCAGAACTCAGGCATGTCGCGCAGGGCAGGGGGCTCTTCGTCCGCAGGAGTCGGCGCTTCGCCCTGCGGCGCCTGTTCCTGCGCTGCGGGTGTAATCTCGATGCGACCCTTGGTGTTGTCTTCGCTCTGGGTCGGGAAGGCGTTTTCCAAAGCGCTTTGCAGGCGGATGTCGGGGTAGCCGCTGTAGAGGATGGTGCTGTTGGGTGCCAGCAGCACGGCGGTGGGGAGGATGCTGATGCGGTAGTCGCGCCCGGCTGTTCCGTCTGCATCGTCGGTGTAGCAGGGGGTGCTGCCCGCCGTCTGTTGCAGGGCGGCGAGCGCTGCCTCATCGGCTGCGGCAGGGGCAATGGCGACGATGTTGAGCTCCGGGTATTGCTGCGGCAGCGCGGCGAGCTTGCTCACGAGGCTGCTGCCGAGAGCCTCCTGCGGGGACCAGAAGAAGAGCAGAGTGTGCTTTCCCGCTTCGGGCAGGGTGACCTCCTGTCCTTGGGCATCGCGCAGCTTGAGTTGCGGGGGAACGCAGCCCACGGAGAGGCGGCGCAGGCGGTAGGTCTGCTCGTTGGCTATGTCGAACAGCGGGCGGTCGCCGAACGGCGTGTCGGGCTTGGCGAGCAGCAGAGCCTGCTTGAGGTAGTAGAGGCGCTTACCCCGCGCCATCGCCTCACTGCCGGCCGCGCCGGTAATCATGGGGTTGTTGAGCATGAGACTCATCCCCAGGGCGGCGCAGGCGCGCGCGTTGCTGTCGCGGTTGCGGGTATAGATTTTTTCCAGAATGCCGTACTCATCCACCGAGGTGCCGGCAGCGAGGACGGGGCAGAGCTCGGCCGCCGAGGGGTGGCTGTAGTGTCTGTCGGCCAAACTCTCGCGGACGGCTCGCGCAAAGGCGGCGGCCTGCTTTCCCGTGCCCAGAGCAGCCGCAAATTCAACGGGGTGAGCCAGGAGCCAATTCACGGCGGGGGCAGCCCAGGCCTGCTGGAATTCGTAGCTGTGGACGGTGCGGAGTACCTGTCCGTCCTTCCCCTTGATTTGCAGCTGGCGGGAGCCGGTGCTGCCGCTGATGCTCTTCCAGATGGCTTGCGCCGGTTCGGCAGCGGAGGGTGGCTCGACCGCAGCCTTGGCCTCGGGGGTCTCGGCGCGTTCAAGCGCAGCGTGGTATTCATCGAGCCGCCCTTGCCAGACGGCGAGGGCTTGGTTCATGGCCGCTTCATCGGCGGCGAGTGGTTGCGGCAGAAGGAGCAGCGCCGTCAGGACGCAGGGAACATAGTTCATTACCGGCATGCGTTATTGATTGAGAAGAGCCAGATGCACCAGAGCGGCGGGCAGCTTGTGCGAGCCGTAGTACTCGGCGGCGGCAAGGCGCTCGCCCTGGCTGCGGACTCGCTCGTTGAGCTTTCGGATGACGGGGAGGTAGCGATCCTCCAGCAGGCGGCGGTCCTCCTCACTCAGCGGAGGCAGCGCGGTGAAGGATTGTGCCCAATAGCGCAGCTTGTCCAGCAGGCGCATGACGGGTGCCACGGAGGCTTCTGCCGAATCGTGGTCACTGACCCGAGCCAGAACCTGCTCCAGCTCCCCCAGCAGGATGATGCCGGCGCGCACGCGCTGCTCCGGCAAGGGTAGCGCGGGTGCTGCCGGACTTTCCCGTATGGTGCTGACGGGAGCCGTGGGCTCATCGGCCTGGGTAGGAAGCAGCAAGCAAGCAAGAGCGGTCGGGAAAAGATAAAACCTGTTCATGCGCGGAAAGGATTATTGCGAGAGCATCATGGTCATGATGCCGAATTCCTTGATAAACGTGGGGGAGGAATAGCACTGCACCTTCTGGAGCCGAAAAATCTCGGCATAGATACGCGCCCACTGCTCGCGCATGCGTTGTGCGTATCGCTGCTCGATTTCGCGTTTTTCCTCGGCGCTGAGTTCGCCGATGCGCTGCAGCTGCTCGCCGGCGCGGTGGATGTCGCTGAGCTGTTGGTGCAGCGGGGCAGCAGCCGCATCGGCCGTCTCCCGATCCTGCACGGAATTCAGGATGGGTGCCAGCGCATCCGGCAACGCGATGTAGGCTTCAAAAGCCTCGGACATGGTCGGGGGCAGGGCAGCGGCAGGGGGAGTGAGCACGCTGCACATCCCCATGAGCATCAACTTCGCAACGAGACGCTTCATCATGCAGCCGGAGTAGCCTCCGCAGCCGCAGGAGCAGCCTCGGCGGGTGCCGCTTCTTCTGCGGGAGCCGTTTCTGCAGAGGGGGCGGCCTCCTCGGCGGGCTTGGTCTCTTCCTCGTTCACGGCTTCGCGGGTGGTGTCGCCGTTGTCTTGATCGAGCTCGGACTCAATGCGGTCAAAGGCGGTATCCAACTGAGCCGTCATGCCGGAAATCGAGCGATCCAAGATGCCGGTCTGACGCTCCAGCAGGGTCTTGAGACGCTGATAGTCACGCTGCCGGGTGCGGATGGTGTTGATCATGTCCTTGTGCTGCTCCATCAGGGGATCGCGATATTCCGAGGGGAGCAGTTGACCTTTGAGACGGGGAATGATTTTGAACACCGGATCCGATTTGAGAATGTTTTCGGCACCATCCAAATCGCCGTTGAGCATCGCCTGACGCGCTTTGTCCATCGCCTCCCAGTACTGCGTCAGCAGGGTGGGGACAGTGCCGACCTGCTCATCGAGCTTGGTCTTTTCACTGCGCATCAGAGCATCCTTGACCTTGTGGCAGCACTCGACGAGCATTTTCTCATTGCGCGTGTTGGGGTTGTACCACACCGCCGCGATCTTCTCTCCCTCGGCTTCAAACTGCTCCTCCAGGCGCTTGTATTGTTCGGCATCACTCTGATCCAGGCGTTCCTTCTGTGCCGCCTGGAGCTTGCTGCGCTTGGACTTCTCCGCGGACAACATCTTGCTCCACTTCTTGTCGAGAGCTCGGAGCGTCTTTTGGTACCACTCGTAGGCCTGCTTGTATTCGGGAATACCTTGGTAGCGCTCGCTCATGAGCTCGAATTTATCAATGCCCGCCACCTTGCGCTTCCCCTTTTTCTCCTTCATGTCGATGACCATGGCCTTGTAGGCAGCCTCGCCGTCGCGCACGTATTTCATGCGATCATCGGGGCGCACCAGCTCAAAGTTATAGTCCCCCGCTCCGGCCTCGTTGAACTTCCGCTGCAAGTCCGCAATTTCGAGAGCCTGCTTGTCCACGCGAGCCAAATCATTGGTGACACGTTTTTTTACAGAGTCGCATGTGCTGCGCAGCGCTCTCGTCGGATTGCTGATGGCTGCCAGTTTGCTGTCAAGTTCGGCCAGACGCTGACGCAGGCGCAGGGTGGCGTCGGTGGCCACCTCGGTTCCCTCACTCTTGGCAATATTGCCATCGGCAACGGCTTCCTGAGTGGGGGCGGGAGCAGCTTCAGCGGGAGGAGGCGCGGACTGTTCGGCATTGTCCGCAGCACAGGCGACGGAACAAGCCAGCAGGCTGAAAAGCAAATGAGCGTGTTTCATGGGATGGCAGGATAAAGGTTTTCTCACTCGGATTGTAGCAGATGAATGTATCCTTGGCAAACTCAAATCGCGGCGCAGGCCTTGCGGATGGCGTTCGCCGCCTCGCGCACCAGCGGGGGGCCTTGGAAAATAAAGCCGCTGTAGAGCTGCACGAGGGAGGCTCCGGCCCTGATTTTCGCGACGGCTTCCTCGGCCGTGGTGATGCCGCCCACCCCGATGATGGGAATGGCTCCCCCGAGCTGCTGCGCAAAGGCTTCGAGGGTTTCGTTGGCGCGGTTGTAGAGGGGTTTCCCGGAGAGTCCGCCGCTTTCGGCGGCCGCCGGATGCCCCTCCACCCCGCAGCGGGAGGTGGTGGTGTTGGTGCAGATGAGCCCATCGAGCTGGCAGTCGAGGAAGACGTGAGCCAGCTCGGTAATCTGCGACTCCTGCATGTCGGGAGACACCTTCATGACCAGAGGAACATAGCGCCCGGTCTCCTGCGCGAGATTGGACTGCTCGCTCTTGAGCAGCGAGAGCAGATCGGCGGCCGAGTCGGCCTTGGCCAATTCCTGCAGATTGGGGACGTTGGGGCAGGAGAAGTTGATGGTCACATAGTCGGCTACATCCCATACGGCGCGCAGGCAGGCGAGATAGTCCTGATGAGCCTCACGGTTGGGGGTGAACTCGTTTTTGCTGATGTTGACCCCCAAAACCCCGTGGAAACGGCGGGTGCGGCGGATGTTTTCCACCCCTCGGTCGACGCCCGGATTGTTGATACCCATGTGGTTGATGATGGCCTGCTGGGGGATGCAGCGGAAGAGCCGGGGCTTGGGGTTCCCCGGTTGGGGACGCGGGGTCAGGGTGCCGACCTCGACGAAGCCGAAGCCCAGATGACCGAAGGCCGCGATGGTGTTGGCCTCCTTGTCCATGCCGGCAGCCAGCCCGACACGGTTGGGGAAGTGCAGTCCCATGACGGTGACGGGGTCGTCGATGCGCGAGCCGGCGATGAGCGGGAGCAGGTGCAGTTTCTCAGCACACCGCAGCCCGGTCAGGGTGAGGTGATGGGCTGTCTCGGGGTCGAGGCAGAAGAGGGCGGATTTGGCGAGTCGATAGAGATGCGGATTCACGAATAGGGGTGGCGTTCGGGGGTTACATATCGAACGTCACATGGTAATGGCTGCGGAACCAGTCGATGACACTCGGCAGGGCTTCCTCGCAGTCCCAGACGGGGGAGTAGGCGAGGTCGCGCTCCAGCTTGGTCGTGTCGGCGTAGATTTCGGGCTGTTCGCCGAAGGTGAGGTAGCCGGAGAGCGTGCGGACGATGTTGGCGGGGCGTCCGACATGGGAGGCAATGGTCTGCACCAGCGTCTCGATGGAGACGGGCTTGGAACGGCCGATGTTGAACAGGTCGTAAGAATTGCCCGAGAGATTGACGGTGGTTGTGCTCAGGGCGGCCAGCATGCCCTCGAGAATATCCTCGATGTAGGTAAAGTCGCGCACGATACCCCCATGCGGCGGCAGCTTGATTTCGTTGCCCTCCAGCACATCGCGAATGAGGCGCATGGGGATGGAGTCTTTGCGCCCGCGGATGCCGTAGGCGTTGAAGAAGCGGAACACCGTGATGTGCATACCGAATTGGTGGGCGTAGGCGCTGCACATCACTTCGGCAGCTCGCTTGGAGGCCGCATAGGCCTGCGTCGGCGTCCCCGCGGGAGCGGTTTCGGCGATGGGGGAGTGGGCGTTGCGGTCGTAGACGGTGCTGGAGGAGGCAAAGAGGACATGGCGCGTGCCGTGGCGGCGGGCGGCTTCGAGAATGGATCCGGTGCCGCGGACGTTGACATCAAAGCAGAGTGCGGCATTGGTGCTGCTGAGGTGGGAACCTGTCACTGCAGCCAAGTGAAACACGGCATCGAAGTGCTCGAGGTCAAAAAGCTCATCCACGGCCTTAAAATCCAGCACGTCGAGGCGCACGAAACGCCAGCCGCCGATCCCGGTGAGAGTGCTGCGGCTACCGATGGCTTCGGTATCAATGCCCAGCTGCGCCAGACGCTCGCGCTTGAGGTCCAGATCGTTGTTGTTGAAGAGATTGTCAATACCGACAACGGTGGCACCCTGACTGAGAAGATGGCTGACGAGGTGGCTGCCGATGAAGCCGGCGACTCCTGTGATGAGGATGTTCATAATGGTAAGTGGTTCGGGAAAATCAGTGACGGTGTGTGTGTGCAGTGTATGTTAAGAAGAGAGCGCTTGCAACATTTTTTCTCATTTATTTTTCCTGCTCGACCATTTGGCGCACGCTGCCGATGCCCCTTGCGGAGAACTCGACGCAATCACCGGGTTGGAGATAGCGCGGCGAATGCATGCCGAGCGCAACGCCGGAGGGAGTTCCCGTGGAGACCACATCGCCCGGGGACAGGGTCATAAACTGCGAGACATAAGCCAGCAAGTCAGCCACGGGCATGATGAGCTGTGAGGTGTTGCCGCTCTGGCGCAGCTCGCCGTTGACGCGCAGCTCCAGCTGAAGATGGTCGGGGTCGGGCAGCTCATCCTTGGTCACGAGGACGGGGCCGAACGGCGCAAAGGTGTCGCAGCTCTTGCCCTTGGTCCACTGCCCGTTGTGCTCGAGTTGGTAGGAGCGCTCGGAGTAGTCGCACATGAGCGTGTAGCCCAGGATGGCTCGGCGAGCCTCCGCAGCTGTGGCCTGATGCAGTGTGTCGCCGAGAATGACGGCGAGCTCGACTTCGTAGTCGAGTTTGGTGGCGCCCCGCGGGCGCAGGACGTAGGACAAATCGGAGGCAATGGCGCCGACGGATTTGAGAAAGAGCGCGGGCTCCGTGGGGCTGCTGCCGTCAAACTCCCGCGCGTGGTCACGGTAAGTGGTGCCTAAACAGGCGATGGTTCCGGGCTGCACATGCAGGGCGCTGGAGAGGACGAGCCCCTCCGGCTCCACGGGAACGCCGTCGGGCGCCCCGCGGGAAATCCAGGTCTCAATTTCCTTGCGAAGTTTCTTGCCTCCGGGCAGCATGGCGCTCCACAGAGCCTCCTCGCGGGCGCTGACATCAATATAGCAGCGGCGCTTCGGAATCCACAGTCCGATGACGCTTTCGCCTTCTTCATCCGCGTAGTATTGCAGTCTCATGTCGGTCAGGGGTTAATCCCAATCGTTAATATCGTCGGGGATGTCGTCGAGCTTGCCGGATGGAGCATCGGGTACGTCGGGTTGCACCTCGGCAGGCAGCACCGTGGTGTCCACCGACGGGGACTCCTCCGACGGGGCGGGGGCTGCCGGAGCCGCTTCATCCGTGATGGGGGTGTTGAGGAGCGGGTCATCGTCGCGCACGGTGTCATCTTCCTCGGCGGGGGATGTCGCTTCTTCCGTCCCCGGCGTTTCGGGCGCGGCAATGTCGCGGTAGAGAAAGACACGGTCTCCCCGCAACACAATGCCGGAACGGATGTCGGCGGCAATCATGCCGTTGCGCGAGCCTTGAGAATGGGACACGCAGAGATTGCCCGCGCGGTCGTTGGAGCCGTCGGCAGGGTGGGAAATGAGGGTCGTTCCCGGAACGGGAATCGGACCGAGCATGCGCAGCAGGCAAAAGCCCTGCTCGGGGTAAACCTGGTGGACGGCTCCCAGATGCAGAGGCGGGGGAAGAACCGCCTTGTCCGCTCCCGCATCCGACTGTGCTGTTGCCGGGGTCGCCTGCTGCTGCCGGATGCAAGCCGACAGGCACGCAGCCGAAAGGGCGGAGAGCAGGAACAGGCGGGAAAGGGAACTCATGACGAAGAGCAGTTTAGGCCATTCAAGAGCTCAGGTCAAGCATGTGGCAGGTCAGTTTGCCGCCGCACACGCGAAGCATCGTGTCAGATGCCGTCACAATAGGTCAGTGAGCCATGGCTACGCTCCCGCATGTCCGCCAGCGTAACGCTTTGCAGGTAGTCCCGAATGACATCCGCCAAGCCCTGCCACACCGGCAGGGTGGCGCAGGACTCCCGCAACGCGCAGGTGTTCTCGTGCTGGGCCAGGCATTGCACGGGCACCAAATCCCCCTCGGCAGCTTCCAGAATATCGTAGGCGGTGTACTGCTCGGCCGAGCGCGCAAGCCGATAGCCGCCCGACTTTCCCCGCACGCTGGTCACCAGCCCCTCACGCAGTAAAATGGCCATGATGCTCTCCATGTATTTCGGTGTAATGTGTTGCCGCTCGGCGACATCGCGCAGCGAAACCGGTCCCCGCGAGGCATGCTCGGCAAGATCAAGCATAATACGGAGAGCATAGCGTCCCTTGGTGGATATCCTCATCATGTCGCCCCGATTGTAGGAGGGAGAGGGAGCAGAGTCAAGGAGAATATCCCTATATCTCTGTAGGAGAATCTCTCAAATCAGCGTGGCGACCAAGCGCTGCACGCGTTCATTGAGGAGGGTGTCGACGACCATTTTCTGCTCGATGCTGCGCTCGGCGTGGAGCACCGTGCCGTGATCACGCCCTCCGAATGCGGCGCCGATGTCCTGCAGGGAACGCCCGGTGTGCTTGCGAGCCAGATACATGGCCACCTGTCGCCCTTGGGCAACCAGCGCGGTGCGGCGGCGACCGTTGAGATCGGCCACGCGGATGTTGAATTCGTCGGCCACGCGCTGCTGGATGTCGGCAATGCTCACGGCGCTGTCGCCGCTGCGCTTGCTGCGCAGCTGGTCGCGCAACTGCGCGCGGGCATCGGCCACACTCAGCGTGCGGTTGCAGAAGGAGGCATAGGTGGTCAGTTGCACGAGGGCTCCTTCCAGCGCTCGCACGGAGCGGGTGATATGGGTGGCGAGGAATTCGATGACCTCCGGCGTGAGCAGCTTGTTGCGACCGTGGTTGAGACGGCTGCGCAGGATGGCCAAACGCGTCTCGTAATCCGGCGGCAGGAGCGAGACGGTCAAGCCCTGCTCAAAGCGCGAGACAAGGCGTTTCTCGAGGCTGGTGATGGCGCAGGCGGGGCAGTCGGCCGAGAGGACAATCTGTTTGCCGCTGGAGAAGAGGGCGTTGAAGGTGTGGAAAAACTCTTCCTGCGTCTTGGAGGTGCGGGCGAGGAACTGTACATCGTCGATGAGCAACACATCGGCCTTGCGATACTTGCGGCGGAAGGCTGCAATGGCATCGCCCTTTTTGCCCACGGCATCGATGTAGTCGTTCATGAAAGTTTCGCTGGTCAGGTAGAGCACTTGCGTGCTGTCATCACGAAGGCGGATGGCATTGCCGATGGCCTGCAACAGGTGGGTTTTCCCCAGGCCGGACTCGCCGTGAATGAAGAGCAGGCGTGAGGACTCACTGCGGTTGGCCACGGCCTGAGCGGCGGCGTAGGCAAAGCTGTTCGTCGAACCGACGATGAAGTTCTCGAAAGTGAAATCGGTGTTGAGCCCGCTGTTGAGCATGCTGCGGCGCGGGTGCTGCGCCTTGGGACTGCGGCGGGGAGCCGGCGAATCTTCTGCTCCGGGGGCGCTCGGTGTTGCTTCTGCGTGCGGGCAGGGGGAGGGCAGGGCGCTCCCCTCGGGGACGAAAATAATGCGGCGCGGAGCCTGCAATACGCGAGCCGCCGCATGCGCCAGAATATCCTGGTAGTTAACCTCGACCCAGTCAATCATCATGGATGCCGGGTAAGACAGCATCAGGCAGGTGCCGTTATCATCGACGGGTGCCAAATTGGAGAAAAGTGAATCGAGGGCATACTGGCCCACCTCACAGTGGGAACGCAGTTCTGTCAGCATGCGTTCCCAAAGTTCCTGAACTGTCATTGCTTGCTCCATGTGTCGATGAAAATTTGCGGTCGGAAAATCAGGCCTCTCCTCCTGCCGTTGGCACGCGCCGTCTTTGCTGAAGAAAGCAGTCACTCGGGCGGCGTTGCTTGCCGGGGCGGGGGAGATGCGGGGAGAACTATGCCATGCACCCCCCCGCCGCAAAAGAATTTTTTTTTGTGCGGGGGAGATGCCCATGCCCATTCGTCCATATTCCACGGGGGTTCCACGAGCTCAAAAAAACTGCGTCTGTGGACGGCATGTAGTTAAGGAATCTTGATTATTATTTTTGTTTTTCGGGTAAGCTTGCCATTCTTGTGGAACATGTTTTCAAAACAGATTAACTCGTTAATAATGAGTAACTTGAACTATTTTTCAACCAGGGGCAAAAGGACGTTGAGCCCCCGGAAGGGATGGATGCCTAAGTGCTTGGGCAGGGCGCGCTTAACCGTTTTGGAAATGCTGCCAGCCGTCTCCGAGTGTGGAACAGCCGTCGGCGGTCAGCATGCCGATGCGGGTGAGCGCCACGGGAGACTCAAACTCCCTATCCGCGCGGAGAGCCTGCTCAGGGCTCAGGGCAAAGAGCAATTCATAATCCTCGCCATCGCACAAAGCCTGCTGCACATTGCAGCCGGGGTGGAGCGGCAGACGCTCGGGAAAGAGCTCATAACCGCAACCGGAGGCGGCCGCCAGCCGCGGCAAATCGGTGGCCAGTCCGTCGGAGAGATCCATCATGGCGCGGGGGCGTAGTCCCGCCGCCGACAGTGCGCGCGCCAGTGCCACACGCGGTTCAAAGTTCAGATGGCGCTGCGAGGGGAAAGACCCCCCGAGCCGCCCGCTGACAAACAGGATATCGCCCGGACGCCCGCCGCTGCGCAACACCGCGCAGCCCCTTTCCACCCGCCCCGTCATCGCCACGTTGATGACCAAGCCGTCGACGGGCAGCGAGGAGGTTTCACCGCCGATGAGATGCACATCGTAAGCACGGGCAAGCTCCTCCATGCCGCGGTAAATGTTCTCCGGGAGCGACATGGGTCGCGAGGGATGCACCAGCAGGGTGACCAGCGCATACTCGGGCACCCCGCCCATGGCAGCGATGTCGGAGAGGGTGCGCGCCAGAGCCTTGCGCCCGATGAGCTGCGGCTCCGTCTCGCGCAAAAAATGCACAGACTCCACCACAACATCAGTCTTGAGCAGCGTGTCCCAGCACGCATCGCGCGGGACAACAGCACAGTCATCCCCCGGGCCCACGACGCCCGCTTCCGTCGGGCGCAACAGGCGCAGCAAACGCCGCAGCACGGCGTTCTCGCCCAGGTCAGCCAATGTGAGAATATCCGGCATCAGGGAAAACCGATCATGTAGATCACCGTGCTCAGATTAAACAGCGCATGCACCAGCATCGGCAGCCACAAACGCCCCGTCTTTTCCAGAAGAAGGCACTGCACCACGCCGAAGATGCTCAAGGGCAACACCTGCACCGGCGAAAGATGAATAGCACCGAACAGGAACCCGCTCGCCAACGCCGAAGGCCATATCCCCGCCCGGCGCCGCAGCACCCGATACAGAAAACCGCGAAAGCAACATTCCTCCACCAAGGGAGCCCCCAGCACGGCCGCTGTCGCAATCACGATCTTGGCGGCGGCATCGCTCTTGCTGAAGAGGGAGACAATCTCTTGTTCGGGGGGGCAGTGTGTCAACTCAGTAATCCAGGAGTCCCACCCGAGCGCTTGCAACAGGAGGAGGGGGGTGTAAATAGCCGCCAGCGCTCCCGCCAAGGCGATACCGGCGCGCCAAAAGCCCACGGGCTTTTCCGGGCGCGGCAGGGTGGTATAGCGCCACAGCATCGGCACATAGAGCACCCACTGCAGGGCAAAGTTCACGAGCAGCTCGCGTCCCCCGCACAAGCTCGCTGCCGCCGTCTGTTCGCCGGAGCCCCCCCACGGCAGCGAGCCGGCCATCGCCGCCAGCAGCAGCGCGAGCAACAGAGCGGTGTACCACGCATCCCAGCGCGTGGGAAATCGCCCCTCCCCCCCCTCCGGCTGCACGGAGCGTCCAAGGGCATACACCAGTGCGCACAGCGCGCCGGAGCCGACCAGACAAGTCAAGCACAACCAAGCGTGAAGAGGGAGCATGTTCGGCAGAATTATAAGGTGAGCGAGCGCTTGTGGCAAGACGAAAGGGGGCTGTAGGCAATGGCGCCGCACAGCCCCTCCGGCGGAGACAGGAACTCGACCACCGGAGCTGGCTCAAACAGGGGGCAGACGCGCCCCGACTCCAGCACAAAAGGAAATTGCTGCGCTCGCAGCACAGAATCTCCGGCCCACTTCACCAGCGCCTCGGCAACACACCAGCAGCGAAAAAACTCGCGCTCCGGGCAGCCCCGTTGACAAAACGCGCGCCACTGCTCCGCCGTCATGATACGCCGAGCCATCGCGTCCCGGTGGCGCAAGGAGCGCGGAGCCTCAATATCAATGCCGACAGGGGCGCCGTGGAAAGCCATCGCCAGCCATCCCCCCGCATGGCTGATGTTGAAAGGCTGCGGCGGGAACAGAGGCTTGCCGTGCGGGCCGCAAGTCACATGCACCTCACCGGGCTCGCAGCCCGCCCGCCGCGCCAATTCGCGCTTGAGCAGGCAGCGCACCGCCGCAAAAGCGGAGCCGCCCCGCGCGGCTCGAGCGCGCTCGCCCTCGTCCAGCAGGCTTCTGTCGGCCGGCGGCAGGTCTTTCAGTCGGTAAAAGGCATAATCCATACTGCTCTCAAAAACGGGAAAGAATCACCAGAGGAGACAGCGGGGGCAGCCGCTTCGGGAGTCGCTGCGCGCTTGCCGCGCGAAAACGCCCCATGTCCACATACCAGACACGGCGCTCCGGGTCAAGCTGCCGATTCAGCACCGGCTCCCCCTGCACATCAGCACAGCCGCAGCATTGCGCGTGCAACGCCCGCGTTTGCTCCATCTTTTCCCGGAGCTCCCCGGCGTAGTCGCGGTCGCGGCGTTCGAGAAACCAGGCTTTCCAAACTGCTTCAGCGTGTTGGTAGGCCGCCGTGCGCGGCTGCAACCAGCAGTCGCCGGTCAGGGGAAACGCCGCATCCCGTTGCACACGGCGAAAGGAAGCGGCATCCGCCCGCAGGCTCGGACATAACAGTCGCAACGCCTCTGCCGCCGTATCGGGAGTCTCGGTCAGGCAGAGCAGATGATGAAACACATAGGCTCGAGCCAAGGCGGGACAGGAGGGAGCCGGTGTATTTACCACTGCCGTCAGCAGCTGCGCCAGTCGGCTTTCCGTTGCCGGAGGGTGTTCGGGCAGCCCCAAAAGCTGCCATAGGGGTTCGGTGCGGCACAGCTCCACCCGAGCCAGCTGCGGATCGCCGCGGCGCACCTCGCTCGCCTGTCCCAACGGTAGGAGCGGGTCGAAGGGCGAGCGGCGCAAACGCAGTTCACCATTGGCAAACGAGGGAGGCTCCTCACTGACGTAGGCGGAACCATCAGGCATCTGGATGTGGTACAGGCAGGCGGCCAGCGCACGATTGCTTTCCAACTCGCGCAGCTGTGCCACCTGCTCCGCCGTAGCGGGCGAGGCCGAGCCGAAGGTCGGCGCCTCTCCCGCCAACACCCCGTACCAGCGGGACAGTTTCTCGGGCGAAAGATGCAGCAGCTCACCGTGCAGCATCTTCTCCAACTCAGCCGCCTCGGGCAGCGAAGAGAGCGCTTCCAACAACTGCTGCGCCGGTTGGTACAGCTGCAGAGCAGGGGAGCGTAGCAGCTCGCGGTAGTCCGCATAACTCATCCGGCGCCCCAGCTGCTGTTGCAGACGGGTAAATACCGCAATCTCTTCCATCATCTGTGTGCTGAGCCGATAGAGCTGAGAGTCGGTATCGCCCCCGCTGCGGAGCGAGGCGCGAAATTCCTGCAGCACCGCCGCATCGTGCTCACAGTGACCCGTCATCGTGGGTAGCGCGGCAGGCAGCGCAAGGCTCGTTGAGCGGGGAGCTTCGGGCGATGCTGCTGCCGACTCCGAAGGTGTTGCGTCGCCTACCGAAATCGCCCCGGCACGGGGCGCACCCCCCGGCAGGGTAAGCAACAGACCCGCCCCCGTCGCCAGTCCCAGCAGGAGCACAGAGCCCACCAACAGGCACGCACGCCGACGCTCCCGGCGAGCAGCGCGGCGCAGGCGCGCCAGCACGGCATCCGTTGAGCGACGCTCCTCCTCCGTCAATCCGAGCTCCGGCAGCGCGACCAGCTCTTCCAGCTCGCGGAGACGCTTAAGCAGAGCCCGAGCTCCTCTCGGCAGGGGCTCCTCCAAGAAGCGCAGCAGTTGCTCATGCCTCCGCCGCCGCTCGTGCTCGCGCTGCGCTGCAGCCTGCAGGTTATCATGCAGGGCAGCGCGGCGAGCCGTTGCTACGGCAGCGTTAAGTCGGGATTGCCGAGCCATGGGAGCATGCTATCACAGTTCCGGAGCGGGGTCAAGGATGCGTTCCGGTCTTGACCCCGCCCGCCACCCGCGCTATGATACGGCGCATGAAGCGCATCGGCATCTACGCGGGCAGTTTTGACCCGCCCACCAACGGGCATTCCTGGATGATCCGCCGCGGTGCCGAGCTCTTCGATGAGCTGGTGGTCGTGCTGGCCGTCAACCCCTCCAAGCAGGCCTTTATGAGTCTGGAGGAGCGCCGCAGCTGCCTGACTGACATCGTGCGCGAGATTCCCGGCAAGGTGCGCATCGAGGTGGTCGACAGCGGCTTCCTCGTCGACTTCGCCAAGGATGTCGGCGCGAGCTACCTCCTGCGCGGCATTCGCAACACTCCCGATTTTGAGTACGAGCGCACCATGGCGCGCCTCAACAGCCGCATGGAGCCCGACATCCGCACCCTCTTTCTCACCCCGCCGAGCGAGCTGGAGGAAATCTCCTCCACCGTCGTGCGCAATTGCGTGGGCATCCCCGGCTGGCAGCGCTGGGTACGCGCCTGCGTGCCGCCCTGTGTCTATGAGCGATTGAACCACCCATCATGATCTACTGGGATAACAACGCCACCACCCCGCTGGCTCCCGAGGTGCTTGAGAGCATGCTCCCCTACCTGCGCGAGCAGTTTTTCAACCCCTCAGCCTCCTATCCCGAAGCCAAAGCCGTCCGCCGCGCCATCGGGACGGCGCGCGCTCAGGTAGCCGCCCTCCTCGGAGTCGAACCTGATGAAATCATCTTCACTTCCGGCGCGACCGAAGCCACCAACAGCGCCCTGCGCGGCGCGAAGCGCTGCCTCTGTCCCGCCATCGAACACCCGGCCACGCTGCGCAGCCTCGGCGCAGAGAGCAGGGGGGTCATTGCCCCCGTCACCCCCGAGGGCGAGATTGATACCGAGGCTTGGGCTCGCCTACTGCCCGGCTGCGATACCGCCACCCTGGCTTGGGTCAACCACGAAACGGGCGTCATTCAGGCGGTCGGATCGCTTGCCCGCGTCGCCGCCCAAGCAGGAGCACGCATGCACGTCGACCTCGTGCAAGCGGCCGGAAAAATTCCCCTCGCGCTGCACGAACACCCCATCAGCTTCGCCTCGCTCTCGGCGCATAAGTTTCACGGCCCCAAGGGGGTCGGTGCCCTCTATGTGCGCCGTGGCACTCCTTGGAAGCCCCTGCTGCTGGGCGGAGGGCAGGAGGATTACCGCCGTGCCGGCACGGAGAACGTGGCCGGCATCATCGGCATGGGGCGCGCCGCCGAGCTTGCCCGCGAAGCCTGCCGCGACCGCAGCGCCCTCGAAGCGCTCCGCATGCGCTTTCTCGCCGCCCTGCGAGCCGCAGGCATTGAGCCCGTCCTCAACGGCGGGGGGGCAAGCTCCCGCTTGCCCCAGGTGCTCAACCTGCGCATCCCCGGCATCAGCGCCGAATCGCTCAGCCTCCTGCTCGAAGCACAGGGCGTGCTCTGCGCCGTCGGTTCGGCCTGCACCAGCGCTGAGCCCGAGCCCAGCCATGTGCTGCGCGCCATGGGCATCCCCGATGCCGCCATCCGCGAATCCCTGCGGCTCTCCTTCAACCGCTACAGTAGCGCCGAGGAAATCGATCGAGGGTCCGACATCTTCATCCGCTGCATCCGCAAGATTCGCTCTGTGCAATCCTCGCGAACCGGCCCCGTCACCGTCTACCGCTGAACCTCGCTCCGCATCGACTCTATATAGATTATAGAGAGCGACGGGAGGCTCATGAGAGGAGAGGAGGGTGCCGGTGTCGCCATAGTTACAACTTCGCATAATATATGTAATGCAAAGTCAAATGACACATTCTGTCGCTCCGGGAGCCGGCGCCTCGGAGATTGACCTTGAAGTGGCAGAACCAAGCTGCTAAGATGTTCGGGCGTATGAGTATGGTCGTTGCGGAACATTTGCACAAAACCTTCGGGCGCTTCGTCGCTGTCAGGGACGCCTCGTTCAGCATCAACAAGGGAGAAATCGTCGGTTTCCTCGGCCCCAACGGCGCGGGCAAAACCACCACCATGAAGATGCTCACCGGCTACCTGCCGCCCACCGCCGGAACCGCCCGCATCGCCGGGCACGACATCATCCGCAACTCGCTCGAAGCCCGCCGCCACCTCGGCTACATGCCGGAAAACGTGCCGCTCTACGAGGATCTGCGCGTGTTTGAATACCTGCAATACCGCGCCAAACTCAAGGGCATCTGCGGTAAATCCGTGCGCGCACAAATCGGACGCGCGATGGAGCGCTGCGGCCTCACCGAGCGCTACCGCAACCTTATCAGCACTCTGTCCAAGGGCTATCGCCAGCGCGTCGGGCTGGCCGATGCCTTGTTGGGCGAGCCCGATCTGCTTATCCTCGACGAACCCACCAACGGGCTCGACCCCAACCAAATCCGCCAAATTCGCGAACTCATCCGCTCGCTGGCCACCGAGCACACCGTCATCCTTTCCACGCACATCCTCAGCGAGGTGGAAATGATCTGCAACAAGGTCATCATCATCGACCAAGGCGACATCAAAGCCGCCGACACGCCCGCCAAACTCACCCACGACCTGCGCGCGGCAGGTCGCGTCTCCATCGAATACAAGGGAGAGCTCGCCCCCGTGGTGCGCGAGCTGGAAGCCTTTGAACCCGTCAAAAAAGTGCTGATCGAGGGGCCGCTGGCCGACGGTTGGCAGCGCGTTGTTGTGCGCGCCGAACCCGGAACCGACACCCGCGAAAAAGCCGCCGCCATCATCAGCGCCCACGGCTACCCCCTGCGCCACATCTACCGCCACATCCCCACACTCGAAGACGTATTCGTCGAAATGACGCGCCGCGACTAACCCCCTATCCCCCCCCACCATGTCCGACCCCACCCCCGGCATCCAACGCACCCGCAGCTGGCTGGCCACCCTCCACACCATCTTTTCCAAGGAACTGCGCAGCTTTCTCTGCACCCCTTTCGGTTGGGTGCTGCTCGCCTGCACCATGGCCCTGCAGGGCTTCTGGCTCCAGGCCGTGCTGCAAACCATGAGCAAGGCCACCGGCGAGGGTGTCATGTACTACCTGCTCAACAACATCAACTTCTGGTTCTACTTCATCTTCATCTTCCCGCTCATCACCATGCGTTCCATGGCCGAGGAAGAGCGACTGGGCACGCTGGAGGGGCTGCTCACCGCCCCCGTGACCACCACCCAAATTGTCCTCGGCAAATACTTTGCCGCCCTGCTCTTCTACATCACCCTCTGGCTGCCCCTGCTGCTCTACCCCTGGATGAGCGACATCGGCAACTGGTACACCCAACTGCGCTACGGCATCGCCCCCGAGGGGCGCATCATCTACCACCCGGCAGACTGGTTCGGCCCCATCAGCATCCTAACCCTCTGCGGCAGCTTCTTCATCGCGCTGGGCATTTTCTGCTCCTCTCTCACCCGCAGCCAAATCATCGCCGCCATCATCTGCACCTGCCTCATGATTATGTACTACTTCACGGGGCGTGTCACCGAGCTTTGGGGCGAGTTCCCCGCCGCACCCCTCTTCCACTACCTCTCCTGCACCGAGCAAATCAGCGCCTTCTCGCGCGGTCTGGTCGACACCCGCCCCCTCGTCCTCTACCTCAGCCTCGCCATCTTCACCCTGGCGCTGACCGTGCGCGTCGTCGACTACCGCCGCTGGCACCGCTGATATCCCCCCACCACGACTCTCCTCTCCGACATGAGTAAAAACGCCTACCAAGGTCATCCCGAAGCCCGGCGCAGCAAGGGCAGCCCCCTCGCCTGGCTCAACCTCATCCTGCTGGCCGTCATCGTCATCGCCTGCAACTACATCAGCTGCCGCGAATACGCCCGCCGCGACCTCAGCGAAGACCAGCGCTACACCATCTCCGAGCGCACCCTCAACGTCCTTCGCAGCCCGCAGGTGCAGCAGCGCGACACCCCCGTCCACATTCTCTTCGCCTTCAAGCGCTCCACCCCCAACTACGCGCGCATGCGCTCCCTGCTCGAGGAATACGCACGCCACAGCAAGGGGAAAGTTGTCATCGAATGCTTCGACCCCGTGCGCCAGCCCAACCGCGCCCGCGAAATCGCGCAAATATACGGCGTCGAGTTCAACCAAAATCTCTGCGTCATCGACGCCCGCGACAATGTTAACGCGCCCCTGAACTCCTTTGAAGAGGAAAAAAGCGACCGCAAGCATGTGCGCATCCGCCCCGGCACCTCCTTCGTCAAATACGAAACCCTGCCGGACGAGAGCCGCCGCGCCGTCGCCCTCATGATGGACGAAGTTGTCTGCGGCGCCATCACCGAAGCCATCGAGGGCGACATGCGCCGCATGTACGTCATCGAAGGCAAGGGCGGCGTCTCGCGCGACAATCAGGAGCTGCTCGAAGCCATCGGCCACATCACCAACTCCCTCAACATCCAACTGGCCTGGACCAACATCGCCGATGGCCAGCTGCTGCCGAACGATGCGCAGGGGCTCGTCATCATCGCCCCGAACACCGACTTCACCGACAGCGAGATGAATGCCGTGCGTGAGTTCTGGGAGCGCGACGGGCGCAACTCGGTCTTCATCGCCCTCGATCCCGCCGCTGACAAACTGCCGCGACTCTACCGCTTCCTGCGCGAACAAGGCATCCGCCCCAACAGCGACCGCGTGCTGCTGCGCGACCGCAAACGCGCCTACTACGACATCAGCGCCGTCTTCCCCAAGGGGCTCAACTGCACCAGGAGCTTCTGGAACGGCTCCACCCACATCGACGGCCAGTGCATGTCGCTCACGCTGGAGCACGCCAACGAAAACGAAGCGGCTCTGCGCCGCCTGACCACCTACCCGCTGCTCCTGACCACCCCCGACTACTACGGTGAAACCCGCAAAGACCTCGAACCTTCCTTCGACGAACGTGAAGACCACCCCGGACCTCTGTGCCTGGAGGCAGCCGTCACCCGGGGCAGCACGCAGGATCCCAACAACCTCTCCACCCTCGTCGTGCTGGGTAACATCGACATGCTCGGGCGGGACAACGCGCGCACCGAGCAGCGCGACTACATGTATACCCTCTGGGCATGGATGAGCCACCGCCCCGAATACGCCGGCAAGAGCGCCAACGAAGACCTGACCATGAAAATCGACCTCAACCGCCACACGCGCAGCGCGGTCGAGTACCTGACCCTCATCATCATGCCCGGGCTGGCGCTGCTCATCGCCCTCTTCATCTGGAACACCCGCCGCCACTGAGTCATCCCTGCATCCCGGACATCTGCACCCATCTCCGCCATGCGTCTTTTCCGCACCATTCTGCTGTTCCTGCTGGCTGCCCTGGCTGTCACGCTGGCCGTGTTCATGGCCATCGACGGCAACCTGGCACGCATCACCGGCTGGTACCGCTACGAAATCGGCATGCCCCTCTTCAGCAAGGAGAACGCCGCACGGCTGGGCGATGTCTCGTGGATGCGCCTGAGCGACCTGCACGACACCATCGAATGCAGCCGCGACGCGCAGGGCATCTGGTGGATCACCACCCCCTTCCGCGACCGCCTCAACCCCGAGGTCGTAGCCGGAATCCTCCACTTCACCGCCCGAGCCAAGCTGGTCGAAAGCCTGCCCAACACGCGCGGCATCCGCCGCAACATGCGCGAATACGGCGTCGAAAGCAACCCCATCCGCATCACCCTCAAGGTCGACAATCACGACGGCAGCTACAGCACCGTCGCGCGTTACACCCTCGGCAACCCCTCCCCCTGGCTCGAAGACGCAGGGAACGGCATCGACGTCATCCCGACCACCTACATCCGTACCGACTTCTACGGTCGAGACAAGCGCATTCACGTCGTTAGCGGCAACATCGCACACTTCTTCAAAAACGGGCTCGAAGCCCTGCGCGACCCCCGCCCCCTGCAGCTGGACCCCGAGGCCGTGCAGGAAATCAGCATCACCGGCAGCGGCGAACACAGCACCCCCCTGCAGCTGCGCCGTCTGAGCAGCGAATCCCCCTGGACCATAGTCGCCCCCATCCCCACCGCAGCGGATGACGATGCCGTCCGCCGCCTAGCGACCCAACTCTGCCGCCTGAGTGCCCTGCGCGTCAGTGAACCGGTCGACGTGCCGCTCCCCGACGAACCCGAGTGTCGCATCCGCCTGCAAGGCAGCGACGGAGCCGCCCCCATCGAACTCTGCCTCTACCCCCCCTTCCACGATGAAGAAAGCGGCAGCGAGCACTGCTACGCCACCGTCAGCAACCGACCCGTGGTTTTCACCCTGCCGGCCGAACGGCCCATCGGGCGACGGGGCAGCTACGCCGACCTCATCAACGCCGTGTGCGAACTGCCCGTCCTGCCGCCAAAAGCGCTGGCGCAAGTCCGCACCGGCCACAGCACCACCTACACCCGCGAACTTCAACTCAGCCTCCCCGAACTGCGCTCGCTGCAACTCCTCGACATCGACCCGAAGGACATTGCGCGCTTCTCGCTCATCGACCCTCAGCAACGCCACAGCCTGCTCTTCCGACTCATCCCCGGCAACAGCGACAATCAAGTCGAAGACCTGTGGATGTGCAGCGAATCCCCCGGCCGCCACCGCCCCTACACCGCCGAAGGCTCCCTGGTGCAGCGCTTCCTGCGCAGCCTCGGCGACATCCCTGCAGAAGCCGTGGTGGCCGATGCCCGCCCGGGCGAAGACATTGCCCCCCTGCTCTCCCTCTACGGCCTCGACCACCCGCGCTACATCCTCATGCTGCAGCCCAACCCCTGCGCCGTCCGAGCCAAAATCTTCGGGCACGACCTGCCGCTCGTCAAGGATCGCCAGCCGCGCACCGTGCTCATCGCCCGAGCCACAGCCCCCGGCAACAACCGCGCTGCGTGGTACGCCCACGAACTCCACACCGGCAGCATCAAGCAACTCAAACCCCTCTTCACCCGCCAGCTCTCCCTGCGCGTTGCCAAATGGAAACAGCGCTCGCTGACCGACTTCCCCATCTCCGCCGTGCGGCGGCTCACCCTCGACTACGCCCAAGCCCCCCTCATCCTCAACTACGACTACATCGGCGAAAGCTGGAGCGGCACCCTCGGCGGCCAAGACATCACCCCGCGCATCAACCCCAACCGCGCCGAATACTACATCCGCCGCCTGCAAAAGCTCAAGGTATTGCAGTGGCTCGAGGCGGACGACCCCGAAGCCCTCGCCACTCTGGCAAAGCCCGTCTTCCGCGTGCAACTCGATCTGGAAATCGTCGACTACAGCGATGCCGAGGCCGCCATCATCCGCAGCAAGGAGGCGGCGGGCACGAACGGCGACAGCACCGAGGAGCTCCTGCAGGGCGGCGATGCCGCCACAGCCGAGCAACTGCGCGACATCGCCCTGGCCGAGCGTCCCACCCGGCGCGAAACCCGCACCATCGAAATCGCCCCTGCCGTCTACGACAGCGACAAACCTCACTTCTACGGACGACTGGTCGAAACAGGAGAACTCTTCCTGCTGAGCTTCGACGATGCCCAGGGACTCGCGGGCGACATTCTTGACCTGTGAGCATGCTTTTTCCTTGTCAGCCCCCCGTCGCTGTGACAGAATGGGCGGGCATACAGGCCACAGTGGCGGAATGGTAGACGCAGGAGACTTAAAATCTCCCGGCTTTCGGGCTGTACGGGTTCGAGTCCCGTCTGTGGTATATGTCAAACAGATACAGAAAGGCTGCGGATTAAAACCCCGCAGCCCTTTTCATTCTATGGATTGCGCTTGCTTTGTGCCGCAGGGTGAGTTCTTATGGGGACTTCTAAAAAGTCCTCGTTAGGGAGCAGAAATGGAAATTTTGGAATTTCCATGCTCCCTTTTCGGTGGTATCATGCTAAATAGCACATCATATTCCCCCGAAATTAGAGTTACCCTCCCTGTCTATTGTTGACCTGCCGGGCTTTCGTCGAATAACAGTTGTCCGTCACGGGCTTCAGGATTGAGAACAGTACATCAATGTTGAGGCTTTTCGCCCGAAGCTGGATGAACTCTGCCACTACAGCGAAAAGGGGCGTCCGCATGACGATGTTGTGAAAATGTTCCGCATCCTCATCCTACAAACGCTCTATGACCTGAGTGATGAGGATATGGAGTTCAATCTGTACGACCGACTGAGTTTTCAGAAGTTTGTCGGTATAGGGGTAATGGATGAGCTGCCCGATGCGCGTACGAGAGGGGTTAGTCAATCTGCTCTACAACATGAAACGCTTTTGTCTTCTGCGAAAATCAGGAGAACTGTGCCCTGTAGCATGAATAAGAGGGGGTCAACACCAATTTTTGTGGTTTGCGAAAAAAGTTCATCTGTGGCCACATTC
>JBJEVN010000022.1:0-20085 GCA_051884385.1 Akkermansia sp. | reverse complement strand
GAATGTGGCCACAGATGAACTTTTTTCGCAAACCACAAAAATTGGTGTTGACCCCTATTTGTTGAACATTCACCCGTAGGGGCACCCATACTTGCACAATAGGGGCACCCAAGGGGCACCCCCACTAATACCGCACCTTGCGGCACAATGCAAGCGTAATCCTTGAAAACAAAAGCCCCACGGGCTTTCACCCGTGGGCTTTCGGTATCGTTTTTTAGTGGAGGCGAGGGGAATTGAACCCCTGTCCTGGACACTGTTGACGCAAGCATCTCCATGTTCAGACGCATTTTGCTGCTCTCGCCGGTGCTCCGCAATGCGTCAGCCTTGCACCAAGCCAGAAACCTGTGAGCGTCGCGCCGCACGCGGTTCCCCCGCACGGCACCAGCCTGCTGTGTATTAAGCGGGGGGCTTAGCAGGTATCAGCCCGCGGCTTCGGCGCGTATCTTACGCAGCCATGGCGTATTCGTTCTGAGAATAGGCACTTAATGTTTTGAGCGGCTTTTAAGGTGGCCAGCCGTTCAACCACCACATGCAGCCGACGCCTCGAGTGTTCAGTCGAAACCGGGACGCCCCCATGTATTCCACGAACGGTCTGAAGACCAAAAAACCGATTTCACTTGCAGAAATCGGCTCTCTGAATCTCGACCTTTCGGTGAATACGCCCATGAGGATTCGAACCTCAAACCTTCTGATCCGTAGTCAGATGCTCTATCCAATTGAGCTATGGGCGCTTATTCCTGTCGGGCTTGCGCCCTATCAGAAAACCGCCGTTGCGGTGCGCTCATTGTACCGAAGTAGGGGGCTGAAGTCAAGCTAAATCAATAAAGAATTTTAATTTTTTTCTTGATGCTTGAGTATCAATCTTTTCGTCCGATGTCGCACTCATCCCAGGCGGGATTCAAAATCCTCGTAGTCGAATCTGCGGGTGGTGTCGATGTGCCCGTTTGCCTGCAGCAGGGCAATGTCCGGGTGCGGCACGCCGTTGAAATGGGTCGTTTTAACGAGCGTGTAGTGGGTCATGTCGTCGAACACGAGCTCATCGCCTACATGCAGTTCCGTATCAAAGGAATAGTCCCCCATGACATCGCCCGCCAGACAGGTGACAGAACCGATGCGATAGCTGTGCGCTTTCTGCCCCGCTGCGGCACCCTGTTCATAGCGAATGCCCGGCAGTTGCACGGCGGGGTGTGTGGGGGCAGCGCCCGCATCCTGTGCATGGGCTCCCTCAGAAGGACGCGCCAGATAGAGTTCGGGGCGGTAGGGCATCTCCAGCACATCGGGCATGTGCGCGGCGGCGCTGGCGTCGACGATGGCGTGGCGGTAGCCCAGAGATTCGAAGATGTCGAGCACGCGGGTGCGTAGCACCCCCGTGTGGATGAACCACGCTTCGCCGGGTTCCAGATAGACCTCGACGCCGTAGCGCTGCCGGATGTCGCACACCAGCTCTGCGAGAGCTCGCTGATTGTAATCCGGTTTGGTGATCCAGTGGCCGCCGCCGAGGTTGAGATAGCGCATGGAGGGCGTGGCTAGCAGGGAGCCCCATTCCCGCTCAAAAGCTCGAAAGGTGGCGATGAGTTCCTCGGCTCCCTGTTCGCAGAGCGTGTGGAGATGAAGGCCGCTCAGCCCGTCGAGTTGGGCGGGGTCGCGGAGCTGCTCGGCCGGTACACCCAGTCGAGATCCCGGAATGCAGGGGTCGTAGAGGGGGGTATGACCGGTGGAGTGGCAGGGATTGACGCGGAGACCTGCGCGCAGGGCGCCGCTGCGTGTGCGCGGGTGTGCCAGCACCTGCTCGCGGTAGCGCTGCCATTGGGGCAGGCTGTTGAAGTCGATGTGGTGGGCGAAGTTTAGCAGCTCCGCCAGCTCTTCCTCACGATAGGCGGGGGAATAGACCGCGACATGCCCGCCCAAGTGACGCGCGCCCAGACGTGCCTCGCAGAGCCCGCTGGCGCAGCAGCCCGCTGCATAGGGGCGCAGCAGGGGCAGAACCGAGGGCGAACCGAAGGCCTTGAGGGCGACCAGCATGCGCGCGCCGCAGGAGTCTGCGAGTTCGCGGAGTAGGCGCGCATTGCGCTGCAACGCAAGGGTGGAGATGAGAAATTGCGCCACGGGAGCTTACTTGCGCTTGCGCGCCTTTTTGGCTGATTTGTTGGCGGGTTTCGGGGCGGGGGTGACATTTGGCGCTGCTTGTGCAGCTGGGGCGGGCTCCGGGGTGACTTGCACGGCGGGGGCTTCGACGGGCGGCAGCTCCCCGCTCAGCGGTTCCGTCACGGCGTTGTTGTCGAGCGCCGGCTCCTGCGGTTGCTCCTTGGCCTGCAGGCTTGCCTGAACGGCTTGAATAGCGGGGATGAGCGCGTCGAAGCAGCGCTTGGTGTCAAACTTGACATCCAAACGCTCGTTGGCGCCATTGACCTGTTGGCAGATGCGGGCGGCCAGCACCCACTCGGCATAGGCCTCCTTGCTGCGCCCGTAGGTGTTGTCGAGATTGCCCAAGGCTGTGAGCAGCTTGACATAGGAGATGGCCATTTCCGGGGTCAGTGTTTTGAGCTTTTGCACCAGCTCCTGCCCCTTGAGGTAGGTGCTGCGTGCTTCCTCGGGGTCATCGGCGTAGCGCTGGCAGTCGCCCAGGCAACGCAGAGAATCGAGCAGGTCGCGAGCGGCGCGCGAGAGCTCGGGAGAAGGCGACTCCGCAGGTGCCCCTTCCGGGGTTTCGGCGGGGGCGCAGGCATTGTAGGTGCTTTGCGCGATGCCCAGCGCTTTCTCGTAGTGCGGCAGGGCATCGCTCGCTTTGTTCTGCGCCAGCAGGCAGGAGCCGATTCCGCTTTCCAAATCGTTGCAGGCGCGTGTGCCTTCTGCCGAACTCCGGTATCCCTCGGGCAGGGCGGTATAATCGTTCATGGCGCGTTTGTACAACTCTTCTGCCTTGGCAAAAGCGCCTAAATCGAGGGTGGTTTTGGCGATGAGCTGCGACAGGTTGGCGCGTTCGACGCCGGATTCGTTGGTTTGCTCCAGCGTGTTGTAGTAGACCTCCATCTTCTCCAACAGAATCTTGACCTCGGCGTTGAGCGCGGGGTAGAGGGTGACATCCGTTGTCTTGGCAGCCAACACATAGAGCACTTCGTGGTACAAATCTTCGCGGGCCTGTTCCCGGCGTGCAGCGGCTTCTTCCGCCTCAGCGGCGGCCTTCTCGGCGGCTGGGTCTGGTTGGGCGCTTGCCGGGGTGCTGTCCTGTTCCGAATCGTGACAGGAGGAAAGACAAAGGGTGGAAAGAATCCCCAGCGCGGCGTTGCGCAGGGTGCATTTGAAGACTAACGGAAAAGAAAGCATACACCGTCATTCTGCAAGTTTCATGGCATTGCGTCAAGCTCATTTCGGGGCATATCTAACAATTGACCGGTCAGATGTGAGCCCAAGCTTCCGGGGGTAAAAAGCCGCTTCCTGCCCCTCTGCATCCTTGGCTTGCATGTTTTTTTGTCGGGAATGCAAGTTTTGGCTTGTCTTTTCCGACGAGATTCGGCTAGAATAAAGAGCACCGAGATAACATGAAACACCTTTCCCTTTTTACGCAAATGGCTTTTGCCTGCGGCCTTGCTGCAAGCGTCTCTCTCGTTTCTTCCTGCACGGGGCATGTGTCCCCCTCCGTCAAGAGCAAGCAGCTGGCGGACAGCTCGGCTGTGACGGTATACAGCACGAATGATTCATCCTCGGCTCGCAGTCGCGTCTGCGATGAGGCCGGTCCCATTCCCGAGACCGCCGGGCGTGCCTTGAAGATTTGGTTGGAGAACTCGACCGTTAAGAATTTTTCCTATGCATGCCCGCAGTATTATATTGCGTTGACCAATCCGCGCACGGGTGGTCAGTCCGTGTGGGGCGTCTGCTCGGATGGTCAGGGCAATCTGGTCGGTCTGCTGATTCCGCGCAACGGAATCGCCGCGTGGGATCTTCCCTACATCGGCTCTTACAAGATGTATGTGTGCGACACGCCGCAGCGCAAGATTCTTAGCGATACCATCATGGAGTCTTTGGCCGATGCCGGGTATGACAAGTTCCGTTTGGAGGCTCGCCGCGCCAAGGGGTTGACTCAGGAGCAGTACCTGATTTCCAAGCCCCTGACGGATGCGGAGAAGGCTCGCTTGGCCGAACTGAAAGCTCAGGAGGAGGCGGCTGCCAAGGCTGCTGAGGAGGCTGCCAAGGCCAAGGCTGAGGCAGAAGCTGCGGCTTCCGCAGCTTCCGCCGAGAGCGCCGCGGCGGACACGGAGGCGAGCGACGAGGAAGACGAAGAGGAGGAGGGCAGCGGCGATGACAGCTCCGAGAGCGAGACGGAGGGTGAATCCGCTGCGGATGAGGATTCCGGTGATGATGATTTTTAATCACGTCTGACTATTGTTCACGGGGGTGTTGCAGTGAGGTCTGCAACACCCCCGCTTCCTTTTGCGGCACAGGGGGGAGGAAGAGGAAGCCGATATTGGGAGTCGGGAGAGGAAGAATCATTCCTCTTGCTTTTCGCGGTGCGCACGCTATACTACCTGCGCTCGATTCCCATCGGGCGATTACTTGCAAAGCGGCTCTGCAAGGCACTGTGTCCCTGCCGGGCTGCCGGGTGTTGAGCATCCGAGGGCTGCATTGGCTCAGCCCTCGGATGTTCTGTGCTTGTGTCGCGCCGTAGCTCAGGGATGCCGTGGCGGAGGGACGGCGCGATGCCGGGGGGCAGCGTGGTGCCGAGGCGGCGGCGGCGGAGCCACATGCCTGCGGTGGTGGTGCGGCCGCGCGCAGTACGGCGGTGGCGGCGGTGGCGGGCAGCAGCGCCGGGGCGGGTACCAGCCGCAATAGGGAGGAGGTGGCGTGTACAGCGGCAAGCCGCCCCCGATGTTCAGATGGACGCAGACACGCGCCTCGGCGGGGCTTGACGCCAGCAGAGCTAAGGCACACAGAGCAGGAAGAAGCGTTTTCATGGTCATCGCGGGGCTTTGTTGTGGTGCCCCTCACTCTTTCAGGCGTTCGGAGAGCTCTGCTTTGTTTTTGCTTTGAAAATATTTTATTGTTTATCTATCGGTCATTTTGCGCTTGTCTGCGGGAGCCTTCTCGTGTATAACCCCGTTCAAACGCTACACCTTACCATGTTTCTCTTTACGGTTCCCCAGGGGCACTGCGCCATTGTCGAGATGTTCGGTAAACCCTGCTCGGTCAAACAGAGCGGGCTGTGTTTTTACCTGCCTTTCATTCAGCAGCTGCGGAATATGCGTCCCGCATGGGGCGAGCTCACCAATAAGGACGGCTACTATATCGAGCTGCGCGAGCAGATTCTGGACACCAGCCCCCGCAACTGCATCACCAAGGACAACGCCACCATGCAGGTCAACTGCATCATCCGCTGGCGCATTGTCGACCCCATCAAGGCGGTCTACGAGGTCGAGCACCTGCACAAATCGCTCATCGAGTTGGTGCTCAATGAGATTCGTTCCCTCATCGGCAGCCGCAATCTCGACGAAATTCTCTCGTCCCGCTCCGAAATTTCCGAACTGGTGGCCGTGGCCATTTCGACCACAGCCGCGCGCTGGGGGGTGAACATCACCTCCATCGAAATCAAGGAGCTCAACACCGACCAGGACACCAAGGAGGCCATGATGCGCCAGATGGAGGCCGAGCGCGTCAGCCGTTCGATTGCCCTGAAGGCCGAGGGCGAGAGCACCGCGCGCATTCGCTTGGCGGAATCGGAAAAAAAGGCCGCGATCCTGCGTGCCGAGGGGGCGGCGGAGGCCATTCGCTTGGCGGCGGAGGCCGAGGCTGTGTATGTGGCCAAGCTTGCCGAGGTTATCGGGCCGGAGGCGGCGGCGCGTGTGCTCATGAACCGCCAGGCGCTGGAGGGCTACACGACCATCAGCAGCAACCCCGCGTCCACCGTCTACTTGCCGAACAATGTTTCGGGGGTGGTCGACCTCAAGAAGTAACGCGCTTCCGATGAATACGCTCGCTTTCCTCCCCGAACTCCTGAACTCGGGAACCTTCCTGCACTGGATGCTCGCTGTCGGCATTACTCTGTTGGTGTTGGATGTGTTTTTCAACACGGAACTGCTCTCTTGGCTGGCTCTGGTCATCTTTGCCGCTTGGGGCACATGGCTGGCAGGTTTGCCGCTGCAATGGTCGGTGTTGGTGTTCTGCGCCTTTCTGGCGCTGGCGGCGGGGCTGTACTTCGCCATGTGGAACCGGCTGGTGCGACCTTTTGTGATGCGGGTGATGCTGCGCCACAGCCCCCGGGAGAGTATCGAGACGCTAAGTGGGCGTCAAGGCTGTATCATCGGTAGTGGTGAGCAGCTTTGCGTACGCCTTGGTGACCAAATTTTTCCGCTGGCGGAGTGTTGCCGCGCGGGACTTGTTGCCGGTGACAGGGTGGTTGTGTGCGGGATGGAGGGCGCTGCAGCGCTTGTCGAGAAGCAGACCTCCGAGGGCTAAGCGCGCGTGTCCGCGTCGGCGCAGCTTCCGGTGACACCATGGCGTTGCCGGGACGCAGTAAGAAAGCCACTGCAGCGGAGGCGCTGCAGTGGCTTTCGCGGAATCATCAGCAGGAACGCTTAGTTGCCCTTGACGACGGTGACGTATTTGGTCACGATGCCAAGGATGTTCTCGCGCTTGATGTCCACGCTGGAGATGGTGCTGATGCCGCCGTTGGCCTTAGCCTTTTCGATGGAGCAGTCGCCGACAGCGATGAGACCCAAGTAGGACACGGCCTGAGCGGTGCCTGTGCGCGCACCCGAACCGGCACCGGCCGAGACGGGGCAAGCCGTGTTGGAGTACAGAGCGCCCATCGGACGGGCAGAATCACAGGAAACCAGCGCCAATGCAAGAGCAGAGAGAGCAAGAATATTTTTCATGTTGATAAATGGGGGTTACGTGCCCATCCTAACAGGTGACGACCATAGGTCAAGAAGATTCCCGACGGATGTCGCTCTTTTTCGCGGTGTTGCAGGGCTGTTCAGGGCTCATCCGTTCTCAGATGTTCGCGCAGGAATTGCTCCAAGCTGTCGGGCGTGAGCAGCTCAGGCGTGACGCTCGGCTCGGCATCGGGCAGGTAGAGCGCGTTGACAGGCACATTGCTGCGGCGAAGGCGGCGAAGTGCGTTCGCGATGCTCGGGCTGGGCGCGGTCATGTCCGCACGCATGAGCACAACGTGGTGACGGCGTAGCAGGGCATACACCGCATCGCTGTAGGCAAACTGCTTGTTGTATTGGCAGGTGGCGCACCACTGGGCGGTGAAGTCCACAAAAACGGGCGAGCCCTCCTCCAGCGCGGCCTCCATGGCGGCGGGGCTCCACTCCTGCCAGTCGCTGTGGGGCTTGGGGAGGGAGAGGCTGAGCCCCGCCGCCAGCAGCAGCAGCATGGCGATGCCGCCGACCGTGCGGGCGGTGCGGCTGCGGTAGGGCGGGAACCAGCGGCCGTAGACCCACGCTGCGGCGGCCACCAGCACCATGCCCACCATAATCCACGGCCCCTGTGCCACATCGGCAAATTGCAGGTAGACAAAGAGGAACCACGCCGCAGCGGCGTACATGAGGAAGGAGAGCGCCAGCTTGAGCGATTCCATCCACTCGCCGGGGCGGGGCAGGCGAGCCACCAGGCTCGGGAAGCAACCCAGCACCAGGTAGGGCAGGGCGAGCCCCAGCGCCATGGCCGTGAGCGCCGTCACCATGCCCGCCGCCGGCAGCGCCAGCGCCAACGGCATGGCGCTGCCCAGGAAGGGGGCGCTGCACGGCGTGGCTACTACGGTGATGAGCAGCCCCTGGAAGAACGAGCCCGCGAGCCCGCCGCGCGACTGCAGCCCCTGACCCGCAGCGGTGGCGCTCAGCCCGATTTCAAAAACCCCGCTCATGCTCAGCGCGAGCAGCAGCAGCAGCAGGGTGATGCCGTAGACCACCCAGGCATTCTGCATCCACAGCGCCCAACTGCGCGTGGCGGGGTCGGTGAGCAGCAGCAGAGCGGCCGCAATCGCCCAGAACGAGAGGAGAATGCCCCCGGCAAACACGAGAGAGTGCGCCACCACCCTGCGACGGCTTCCACCGCCGAGCTTGACGAAACTCATGACCTTGAGCCCGATGACCGGGAACACGCAGGGCATGAGGTTGAGAATGAGCCCCCCGAGGAAGAGCGAGCCGCAGATGGTTGCCAAACTGCCCATGCTGAGCGCCGCGCCGCCGGTGCTTGCGCCTGAGGCGCCGCTTAGGAGCGAGGGCGCGACAGCCACGCGGCTGTGCCCGCCGTCCCAGGTGAGCAGCCCGCGCAGTTCGGGCAGGGGGCTGCCGGGTGCTGCGGCATCGGCGGGCAGGGGGGTGAGGGGATTGTCGCCTTTGTTGCGCGGCAGGCTCAGGGTGTAGCCGCCCGCGCCATCGGCGTTCAGCTGCTGTTCAGCAGCGGGGTCGATGCTGTTGTCATCGGAGAAGAAGTAGGCGTGCTGCAGCCCCTGCGGGGCGCCGGTGAAATGCAGGGTGACACTGCTGCCGTCCGACGCCTGCTCCGCCGTGCAGCTCAGGGGGGTATCGCCCAGCACCTCCACGCGCTGCTGCTGCTGCGCCCATGCGGGGTTGGGCGCGCCGTCCCCGGCGCTGAGCTGCAGCTCGGCCGCAGCCGTCTCGGGCGGCAGGCAGCCCTCCTCGGAGCAGAGCTGCGCTGTGCCGCTCAGGCGGAACGTAGCCCCCTCGGGAGCCGCGGCCGTGGGGGTCAGCTCCCACACAATCAGCGGGGCTTCATAAATGTAGGCCGTGCCGACGGCAGACTGCTCGCGGGTGGGCACCTGCCAAAAGGGCCCGCGCACCTCAAAACCCTGCGGAGCCTCCAGCTGAGCCGTCATCGCCTCGCCGACAGTGGCGGGATTGCGGTAGTAGGCGTGCCAGCCCTGCTGCGCCTGCACCTGCAGCGCCACGAAGAACGGAGTGCCGCCAATTCGGTAGCTCTGCACGGAGGCGACCGCTTCGACCGAGAGATGCGTCGGGGGCGCGGGTGTCTCCGACGCTACCATCGGGCTACCCCAATCCAACAGCATCGTGTCCTGCGCCGCCGCCGTCAGCAGCAGCCCCGCCATGAAGACAAGAGCAATCTTCCTGAACATGCTCCCCAGCGTACCATATTCCGCCTGTGCATGCAAGGTGTTTCCGAAACAAGATAGATCTGTCGAAATACGCGCATCCGCATGCCCCGCAGACGTGCTCTCGCCCAACGGGTGGAAAGCCGCATTCCGCAGACCTGCGGGCGCTGCGGAGCCCTGCTGACTTGCAAAGGTATTCGGCAGTCGGGCTTTTCCCTTGACGGACTACCCGATGTTTCGCTAACATGAGGTCGTATGAATCGTTTTCCGCTGCAACGAAGCGCCGTGTTGTCCGCGCTGGCTCTTTCCCTTTCCGCGCCCGTGAGTGCTCAAGGCTCGACGGGCGATGCTTTTCTGGATGCCATGATGGCCGACCAACAGGCCGATGCCGCAGCCCCGACCGAGCCGCTTCCGAGCCCCCGGAACGAGAAACCTGCCGCCGAAGAGCCCAAGGCGGAAGCGAAGGAGCCCGCCCCCCCCGTGCAGACGCGTCTGGTTTCCGCGGCCGATGAGACCAAACTTCTCGATGATGCCGAGGTGCGCCGCGAGCTGGGACCGATGACGGGGCTCTTCCTCAACGATGCCGCCTTTGACGGCAAGAAAGTCTCCTCCGTGCGCTTCCGCTACCGCGGCGGCGACAAAACGGTGCCCGACAGCCGCTTGGCCGATTTGGTGCAGACCCGCGCCGGCTCCCGCTACAGCTCGACCCGCGTGAATGCGGATTTGGAGCGCCTGATTGAGCGCGGCATGGTGGCTCCCGACACGAGCGTCAGCGTGCAGCCCGGCGGCGACGGCGTGACCGTGATTTTTGAAGTGGCCGCCAGCCAGGCTCTCGCCGGAGTAGGCTTCACGGGCATTCACGAGTTTACGGAGCGCGACCTGCGCGAGGAGACCAAATTGCAGACGGGCTACGTCATCAACGACAAATCGCTGGCCACGGCGCGCGCGGCCATCATCCGCGCCTATCAGGAAGCCGGCTACCCCGACACTAAGGTGAGCTGGCGCACGCTCCCCACGGCCAACGGAGCCTACCGCGATGTGGTGTTCGACGTGCAGGAAGGGCGCAAAATCAGCATGAACAGCATCGAGTTCTCGGGCAATCACGCCTTCGACAGCGAACAGCTGCGCCAACTCATGCAGACCAAGGAGCGCGGCCTGCTGACTTGGATCACCAAGAGCGGCCGCATCGACCGCGAGCAGGTGGAGGACGACCTGCAAGCCATCGTGCGCCGATACCGCAACTACGGCTACCTGCGCGCCCGCATCGCCAAGGTGGAATACACCGCCAGCCCCAACGAAACCGGGCGCAAGCGCCTCTACATGCACATCACGCTGGATGAAGGTCCCCGCTACAAGGTGCGCCGCGTGAGCTTCGGCCCGCTGAAAGCCTACACCGCCAAGGAGCTCGAACCCGGCATGAGCATGCTCGACGGCGACATCTACTCACTCCAGAAAGTGTCGGACGACTGCGACATGATTCGCAAATACTACGGCGCCAAGGGCTACGCCGATGCCGATGTGCGCCCCGACATCAACGAGGTGGGCGTGGAGGCCGACGGCACCCACCTGGTCGACATCCGCTATGATGTCAACGAGGGGGCTCGCTACAAAGTGGGTCGCATCAACGTGCGCGGCAACACCAAGACCAAACCCTACGTCATCCTGCGCGAGCTGCCGCTGCGTCCCGGCGAGAACCTCAACTCCGTGGATCTGGAGACCGCCAAAAAGCGTCTGGAGAACCTCAATTACTTCGATGCGGTCGAAGTCTCGCAAGGCATGACCACGGTGGACGGCTACCGCGACATCAACGTCGAAGTGCATGAAAAACAGACGGGCAGCCTGACCTTCGGTGTTGCCTTCTCGACGGTGGAAAACGTGTACCTCTACACAACCATTACCCAGTCCAACTTCGACATCAGCGGCTTCTGGGGCGGCTCCTTCGTGGGCGGCGGTCAGCGCATGACCGTCTCGGGCAAGCTGGGCACAGAGTACCAAAGCGCCTCCGTCTTCCTGTTGGAACCCTGGTTCCTCGACCGCAAACTGGCCTTGGGTAACGAACTGTACTACACGCAGTCCTCCTACATGAGCGACTACTACCAGCAGACCAACTACGGCTATGCTGTCTCGCTCAAGCGCGCGCTCAACGACCTGACCGCAGCCAAGGCCGAGTACCGCATCGAGCGCTACACCATCGACCCGGAGGGCGACGCACCGATCTTCTTCCGCGAGCAGGAGGGCGACTACAACCGCAGCCACCTGCGCCTGTCGCTGGAATACGACAGCCGCGACGCCATGATCACGCCGCGCAAGGGCGGGAGCCTGTCGGGCTATGTGGGCTACAGTGGCCCCGGCAGCACGGTGCAGACCTCGAGCGCGGGCATCTCGGGCAGCTACTACTACAACTCCTTCTGGGACTCGATTTGGAGCATCAACTTCGGCGCCGACACCGTGCATTCGCTGGATAAAGACAAAGAGGTGCCGATCTTCGAGCGCTGCTACCTGGGCGGACCGAACAACATGCGCGGCTTCAAGTACCGCGACATCGGCATGATTGACCCGGCACTCTCGGGCGATGAGACCATGGGCGGCAACTCCTCGGCCTACGCGCAATTCGAGCTGACGCTGCCGGTCATCGAAACCATCCGCTTCGCCGTGTTCATGGACGTGGGCTTTGTGCATGAGCATGCGATGGACTTCGACGGCTCGGACATCGCCGCCGACTACGGTATCGGCCTGCGCATCAACCTGCCGATGGGCCCCTTGGCGGTGGACTACGCCATCCCCTTCAAATCGGGCAACGCGGCGGACGACGACGGCCAGTTCCAGTTCTACGTCGACGTCAAGTACTGATGGGCGCTCGCCCATTCGAGGAATGGTATTTTTCCTGCGCCGGGGGTGTCTCACCCCCGGCGTTTGGTGCCCCTGAGCCTCGACCTTTTTTAACATAAATATCATTTTTGTCCTTGCATTACGGTCTGTCCTGTAGTAGAACGTCGTTGTCCCGATGATTGAGCCCTCCCGTGCTGAGGCTTGGATCGGAGGGGCAAAACTACTCTGTTGTCGACTGCCTTATGTTCGTTTTTCCTCATCGGGGTGGGGCTTTGCTCTGCTCGCGGGGGCGTGCGTGGGGCGTGCGGCGATAACTGCTACCCAGGATGACCACGATGATTTATGCCCACACCAGGAAAAACTGCTCGCCCGAGCAGTGGGAGCCGCTGTACGGTTCCGACGGGCACGCTGAGCGAACCGCCCAGTACATGCGCTCCTTTCCCGATTGGTGCCGTGCCGATTTGGCTCCCGCCGTTCGGGAGATGATGGAGCTGCTGGCGCTGACGCACGACATGGGCAAGGCTTCCCCCGCATTCCAGCGTCGACTTCGGGGCGAGGGCGCGGCTGATCACAAAACGGCCGCCGCGCTCTTCGCTCGGCAGCAGCAGAATGAGCTTCTCTCGAAACTCCTCCCCTACGTCCTCTATGGGCACCATGTCGCTCTGCCCGACGGAACGGAACTGTCGACTAAGATGGGGCAGGGCTGCATCCCGCCCGAGGTGTCGGAGGCTCTGCCGCCGGAGTATGCTCGCCGCGTGGAGATTCATCTCCCCACCCTGTTCGACAAGTGTACTTCCGGGCAGGAAGTTGTGTTCACCTGCTCCATGCTGGTGCGCATGCTGCATTCCTGCCTGGTGGATGCCGACTGGTTGGCGACGGAGGCGTTTTGTGAGCCCGAGGCTGCGCAGCAGCGGCGCGCGGTGCAGATGCCGAGCCTGGCGCAGATGCAGGAGCGGCTGGAGTGCTTTCTGGCAGAGCGAGAGCGCTCGGCGCACGGCTCCATCAACGCGCTGCGCGCGCGGATTCACGCCCGTTGCCGCGAGGCCGGGGCAAGGGATCGCGGGGTGTATCGCCTGTCGGTGCCCACGGGCGGCGGCAAAACGTTTTCCTCGCTGAGCTTTGCGCTGGAGCACGCCTTGAGGCAGGGCTTGCAGCGCGTGATTTACGTGATTCCCTACACGAGCATCATCGAACAGACCGCCGGGGAGTTCCGCTCCGTGTTGGGGGAGGACGCCGTGCTGGAGCACCACGGCAACCTTGCAGAGGAAAACGACAGCAGCGACAGCCGCTTGGCTTCGGAAAACTGGGATGCCCCCCTGATTGTGACGACCAACGTGCAATTCTTTGAATCGCTCTTTGCCGCCTCGGTCAAACGCTGCCGCAAGCTGCACAACATCGGGCGCTCGGTCATCATCTTCGACGAGGCGCAGTCCCTGCCGACGGAGTATCTGGCGCCCTGTCTGGCGGCGCTCAAGTGCTTGCAGCGCCTGTGCGCCTGCAGCTTGGTGTTCTGCACCGCTACCCAGCCCGCGTTGGTCAACCGCCCGGAGGAGAAGTTTACCATCGGCTGGGACGACAACGAGATGCACAGCTTGCTGGGGGAAGCCATGGAGCGCGAGCTGCAGGAGCGCATGAAGCGCGTGCAGGTCGAGACCCTGGGGAAGTTGAGCCTGTCGGAGCTGGTCGCGCACTTCGGCAGCAGCGGGCAGAGCTCCGCGCTCTTCATCGTCAACCTGACCCGACAGGCGCAGGATTTGTACACGCGCCTGAAGACGCTGCGGGGCGAGGAAGGGCTGTTCCACCTCTCGGCGCGCCTGTGCCCCGCCCACCGTCGCGCCGTGCTGGATGCCGTGCGCGCGCGCTTGAGCGCGGGTCTGCCCACGCTGCTGGTGTCCACCCGCGTGGTGGAGGCAGGGGTGGATGTCTCCTTTCCTCTCGTGTATCGCGATGCCTGCGGGCTGGATTCGCTGGCGCAGGCGGCGGGGCGCTGCAACCGCCACGGCGAGCTGCCGCTGGGGCGTGTGTATTCCTTCACCGCAGCAGAGGAGGAGTACGACCTGCCGTCCTCCTTCGTCAACCTGCGCGATGCCATCGAGGCAGGGGAAAACACCCTGTCGAACCTTGGGGTGTCGGATTGGTTCTCGAACGAGGCGGTGGAGAGCTATTTTCGCTACTTTTACTGGAGGCGTGGGGGTGGCACGAACGGTTGGGACCAGCATGGGCTGCTGGATGAAATCGGCAGCCAGCCGCAGCAACTGGAGACGATGGCTTTTCGCACGGTGGGGGAGCGCTTTCGCCTCATCGAGACCGAGACGCGCCGCGTGATGGTGCCCTATGGGGCAGAGGCCGATGCGCTGGCGGAGCATTTACGCGCGTTGAACCGCGCGGGTGTCATGCCTAAGCGCAGCGATTTCCGCAAGCTGCAGCAGTTTTCGGTGGCGGTGTATGCCAACGAGGCGCAGGGCTTGCCCTGCGAGCTCCTGCATGAGGAGGCGGGGATTTATCTCATGAACGACACGGCGCGCTACGATGCGGCTCTGGGCCTGCTGCGCGCATCCCAAGATTATATTTGCTGATACAACAATGAGCTACGGTATCAAACTCCATGTGTGGGGCGATTATGCGTGTTTCACGCGTCCCGAGCTGAAGGCCGAGCGTATGACCTACGAGGTGATGACGCCATCGGCCGCGCGCGGTATCCTGACCGCGATCTATTGGAAACCCGAGTTCCGCTGGGTGGTGGATCGCATTGGCGTTCTCAACCCCATCGAGTTCGGGCAAATCCGCCGCAACGAGGTGGGTAACAAGGTGTCGCCGCCCTCCGCGGCAGCCATGCGCGGCGAAGCGGCAGCCAAGGTGGGGCTCTTCATCGAGGACACGCGCCAGCAGCGCGCCATGACCTACCTGCGCCGCGTCTCCTACGTCATCGAGGCGCATGTGGAGCTGCTGCACGAGCAAGAGGGCATCAACAACGTGGCGAAGCATCTGGAGATGTTCAAGCGCCGCGCCGCGAACGGGCAGTGCTTTCACCAGCCCTGCTTGGGCATGCGCGAGTTTTTTGCCTCCTTCGCTCTGGTGGATGCGTCGCACCCCGCGCCGCCCTGCCAGCTGCCGCCCGAGCAGCGCAACCGCAACCTAGGGCTGATGCTGCATGATATGGTGTACACCGATGACCGCAAGGGTACTGTCATCTGCGCCCACACGAACAAAAAGCAGAGCGTAACGCCCAAGTTCTTCATGGCCGAGCTGTGCGACGGCGTGCTTACCGTTCCACCCCTGAACCAAGCCTTATCATGATTTTACAGGAATTATACCGATTATACGAGCGGCTGCTCGCGAGCGGTGCCAGGGGGGTGCCGCAGATGGGATCCAGCGTGCAGAAAATTACCTTCTGCATCGAACTGAGCGCAGAGGGCGGCTATGCCTTCCGTGACCTGCGGCGAACCGTGGAGCTGCCGACGGGCAAGAACGGCAAGACAAAGACGAAGCTGATACCCACGGACATGCTGGTATTGGGTGGCAACAAGCCTACGGGATCGGGACTGAATCCCTGCTTTTTGTTCGATAATGTCGCCTACCTGCTGGGTTGTACCGAGGCGAAGAAGTCGCCTAAGGAAAAAGCTCGGGCGCGGGAGGCTTTTGCCGCCACCCGGAAAAAATACCTGAGCTTGCGCGAGGTCGGACTTGGTGCCGAATACGAGGCCTTGTGCCGCTTCTATGAGACGTGGGAGCCGCCTACCGACTTGGATGCACTCGCATGCGAGCCCGCCGTGCGCGAGGCGATGAAGACGGGCAACGGGGTGTTCCGCATGCAGGGGCAAATGCAGTATCTGCACGAGCTTCCTCGCATGGGCGCATGGTGGCATGCACAGGGAATGGAGCATTGGCTCGGCGCGCCGAAAACGGAGGCTGCTTCCATGATGTGCCTGATCACGGGGCAGGAGGGGAGTGTCGCCCGTGTGCATGCACCGCAGATTTCCGGTGTGCGCGATGCCAGCCCGATGGGAGCTGCACTGGTTTCCTTCAACTGCAATGCCTTTGAATCCTACGGCAAGGAGCAGGGCGGCAATTCGCCCGTCTCGGAGCGCGCTGCCTTCGGCTATTGCAACGCATTGAATTACCTGCTGCGCTCGTCGCGGCAGCGGGTGCAGTTGGGGGATGCAACCACGGTGTTTTGGACGGATGCTCCGCCGGACAGCGCAGCAGATTGGGTGCAGATGATCGGCTTCGCCTTTGATGAGCAGCCACAGGCGCAGGATGAGGCCGTGATGGACAGGGTGCGGGATCTGATGCGGAACATCGCCGCAGGTCAGCCTGTCGTGCCGCCGGAAGCCGAGGCGGTGCGCTTCTTTTTGCTCGGTCTGGCACCGAATGTGGCTCGTCTGAGTGTTCGTTTCTTCCTGACCGGCACCATGGGCGACTATATGCGCCGTCTGGCGGAGCATTACGCAGCCCTGCGCCTGCAGCCGAGGCACGAGAAGTTTAAGGATCCGGAGCTGATTGCACCCCGACGCCTCCTCTGCGAGACCGTGCGCGACCCCGCCAAAGACAAAATCCCCTCGAACTACACGGAACCTCTCATGCGCGCCATCCTGCTGGGGCGCCCCTATCCCGATTCGCTGGCGATGGCCATGCTGCGTCGCTTCAAGGCCGACCGCAACGTCAACTACATCCGCTGCGCCTACCTCAAGGCCTGGCTTACCCGCAAAAATCCTTCCTACCAACTCACACCCATGTTAGACGAAAACAATACCCAAGTCGGCTATGTCCTCGGGCGGCTCTTCGCTCTGCTGCAAAAAACGCAGGACGATGCTCTACCCAATCTCAACCGCACCATACGCGATGCCTACTACGCCAGCGCATCGAGCTCCCCCGCCTACGTTTTTCCGAGGCTTTTCAAGCTCTACAACCACCATGTGGCCAAGCTGGAAGGCGGACGGCGCGTCAACCGCGAGAAAGAGATGCAAGCCGTTACGGCATTACTGGGCGAATTTCCCGCGCATCTCAACACCGAGCAGCAAGGGCTCTTTGCCCTCGGCTTTTACCATCAAACCCAAGCACTTTTCACCAAGAAAACCAACCCCGATAACCAATAACATACCATGAACAAGATTGATTTCATCATCCTCTTCGACGCTCTCGATGCCAACCCCAACGGCGACCCCGATGCCGGCAATTTGCCCCGCATCGATGCCGAAACCGGGCACGGCATGGTGTCCGATGTGTGTCTCAAGCGCAAAATCCGCAACTTCGTGCAGCTCACCCGCGCGGGCGAGAGCGGCTACGACATCCTCATCAAGGAAAAAGCCGTGCTCAACAACGACATTGAGACGGCTCACCAAGCATTGGGCGAGGGCGCAAGCCCCGACAAGGCACGGGAATGGATGTGCCGCAATTTTTACGATGTGCGCAGCTTCGGCGCCGTGCTGACCACGGGCAAAGGTGCCGGGCAGGTGCGCGGCCCGGTGCAGCTGTCCTTCTCCCGCAGCATCGACCCTGTCACCCAGTGCGAATACGCCGTCACCCGTTGTGCCGTGACCAACGAGAAAGATGTGAACAAGGAACGCACCATCGGGCGCAAGTTCACCATCCCTTACGGACTCTACCTCGCCAAAGGCTGCATCAACCCCTACCTGGCCGAGCAAACCGGCTTCGACGAGGCAGACTTGGAGCTGCTGCTGCAAGCCTTGAAAAACCTCTTTGCTTTCGATGCCTCCGCCGCCCGTCCGGCGGGCTCCATGGCTGTGCGCAAGCTTATCCTCTTCCGCCACGACAGCAAGCTGGGCAATGCCCCCGCCCACAAGCTCTACGACAGCCTGCATGTTGTCAAAAAGGAAGGAGTCGAGTTCCCCCGCAGCATTGCCGACTACGACATCGAGCTCGACCGCGGCGCCATCCCCGCCGGTGTGACGGTCGACGAAATCGACTGCTGATGACGACGGAGATCCCGGAAGAAGACTACGTGCCGCTCTCCGCATTGCAGCACTACGTCTTCTGCCCGCGCCAGTGCGCCCTCATCCACACCGAGCAGGAGTGGCAGGAAAACAGCCTCACCACCCTCGGAAAGATGGAGCACCAACGCGTCGATACCGCCCCGGGGAGCACCCGGGGCGGCAGCTACACCGCGCGCGGATGCTACCTCGTCTGCCGACGGCTCGGCATTCGCGGGCGCGCCGACGCCATCGAATACCGCAGCCGCGGCAGAGAGCTCATCGCCCCCATCGAATATAAACACGGACGCCCCAAAGAACACGATGCCGACGCCATCCAACTCTGCGCCCAAGCCCTTTGCTTGGAAGAAATGCACGGCTGCTGCATTGACCAAGCCTACCTCTACTACCACGCCACGCGCCACCGACTCGCCGTCCCCCTCGATGCCGACCTGAGGCAGAAAACAGAAAGCTGCATCGCCGCTGTGCGCGAACTCTTGCACAGCCGCCGCCTGCCGCCGGCGCACAGCCGCCGCGAATGCCGCTCCTGCTCCCTGCGCCCCATCTGCCTGCCGCGCCATCCCGCCGCCGGAGAGTACAACGACAACAGCTTCGGCACCGCCCTCCGCGAAGAATGAAACAACAGCTCAACACCCTCTACCTCACCACCGACGGTCTGTGGCTGGGTCTCAACGGCGAAACCGTCGACATCACCCGCAACGGGCAAAGCCTGCGGCGTATCCCCCTCCTCAACCTGGAAGCCATCCAAAGCTTCGGTTGGGACATCGGCGCCAGCCCGCAGCTCATGGCGCGCTGCGCCGAGCTGGGCATCAGCATCTCCTTCTGCAGCCCCTCCGGACGCTTTCTCTGCCGTGTCTGCGGCTACACCCACGGCAACGTCCTGCTGCGGCGGCAGCAATACCGCATCGCCGACGACCCCTTCGCCCGCATCCGCATCGCGCGCGAAATGGTCGCCGCCAAAATCCTCAACGCCCGCAGCATCCTCCAACGCGCCGTGCGCGACTACGAACGCCCCGAGCTGCAACCCGTCATCAACCGACTCGGCGGAGCCGTGCAACAAGCGCGGCAAGAAAACGCCGAGAATCGCCTGCTGGGCATCGAAGGCGCCGCCGCCGACCTCTACTTCAGCGCCATCCCCCGGCTCATCACCGCCCCCGGCTTTGCCTTCAGCACTCGCTCCCGCCGGCCCCCCACCGACCCCTTCAACGCACTGCTCTCCTTCGTCTACAGTCTGTTGGCAAACGACTGCAAATCCGCCGCCGAAGCCGTTGGACTGGACAGCGCTGTAGGCATGTACCACCGCGAACGCCCGGGGCGTCCCTCACTGGCGCTTGACCTCATGGAAGAATTCCGCGCCCCGCTGGCCGACCGCTGCGTCCTCACCCTCATCAACCGCCGCCAAATCATCCCGAGCGACTTCGAGTATCAGGAAAGCGGCGCCGTTCTGCTGAGCGACAGTGCCCGCAAAACCGTGTTGACCCACTGGCAGCAGCGCAAGCAAGACAGCATCACCCACCCCTTTCTGCAGGAAAAAATCACGCTGGGGATGCTTCCGCATATCCAAGCCCGCCTGCTGGCGCAGCACCTGCGCGGTGCCTTGGATGCCTATCCCCCCTATTTTCACAAATAATCCTGAGCCATGATGCGCTACCTGATCAGCTACGATGTGAATACAAGCACCCCCGCCGGGCAGCGTCGGTTGCGTCGCGTGGCCAAAGCCTGCGAAGCCCACGGCGTGCGCGTGCAGAACTCCGTCTTTGAATGTGTGCTGGAATACGCCCAACTGCTGACCTTTCGCGAGCAACTGGGAGCACTCATCGATGTAGAGAGCGACAGCATCCGCATCTACCCCCTTGGCAAGGGCAGCGACCGCATTATCCACATGGGCATTCAAAAAGCCTTCGATGTGACGGCTCCTCTCATCCTTTAGGGAGCTCCGAGATCTGAGCCCCCTTGTTCCGCAACGCGAACACCAAGTTGTCTGTTTTCTTCGGCGAGTTTCGCGGAGAGGCTTATCACTTGGAAATGAGTAGTTTGAAATATTGTGTATTATAAATTATGTGAATCTCATCTTCCCATCGATGAGATTCGCGCACGTGATTATCTTGACTTATGAAACGGCGTACGTTACAAGAAGCAAGTCGCGCCCCTCGCGGGCGCGTGAGTTGAAACAAGCGGATATAATGCACCTTGGTAGCGTGCTTGAAGTCGCGCCCCTCGCGGGCGCGTGAGTTG
>JBJEVN010000021.1:0-214328 GCA_051884385.1 Akkermansia sp. | reverse complement strand
GCGGCTCCTCCCTGTCTGAAAATCTTCTGCTACTCGCCATGATGGCGGGTTCCATCTACGGCCTCTACCGTCTCGCGCTCTATCTGCTCACCCAATCCTAAGCCCCCCTGTTTCCATGGAACCGCAACTTGACGTCGCCTACATTGCCGAGCTGGCCAAGCTCGAACTCAGCGCCGAGGAAACCAAGCGTTTCTCCCAGGACCTCAATCAAGTCCTCGAGCATGTACGCAAGCTCGACACATGGGACACCGAGGGGGTAGAACCCATGTACCACCCCCTGCCCGCTTTCGATGCCCTGCGCGCCGATGTGCCGGGCGAGAGCCTGCCGAACACCGCCGCTCTGTCCAACGCCCCTGCCGCGCAGGAGGGGCAATTCCGCGTGCCCAAGGTTGTTGAATCCGCCCACTAAGCCCCCTTCCTTTCCCATGCTTTTCGGAACCATCGCCCACTGGCGCGCGCAGCTGCAGAGCGGCGCCATCTCCCCCGCCGAGCTCGTTGAGGAGCTGGACAACAGCATCGCCGCGCACGACCCGCAAATCCACGCCTACCTCTCGCGCAACAAGGAAACCGCCCTGCAAGCCGCTGCCCGCGCCGACCTGAGCCTGCCGCTGGGCGGCATCCCCCTCGCCGTCAAAGACAACATCTGCGTGCAGGGCGAGCCCGCGCGCTGCGCCAGCAAGATGCTGGAAAACTTTGTCTCGCCCTACGATGCCACCGCCATCCGGCGACTTCGCGCTGCGGGCGCCATCCCCTTCGGCCGCACGAACATGGATGAATTCGCCATGGGTTCCGCCGGCGAGAACTCCGCCTTCGGCCCCACGCACAACCCCGCCGACCCCGACCGCGTGCCCGGCGGCTCGTCGAGCGGTTCCGCCGCCGCCGTCGCGGGGGGCATGGCCATCGCCGCGCTGGGCTCCGACACCGGCGGCTCCATCCGCCAGCCCGCCTCGCACTGCGGCATCGTGGGTCTCAAACCGACCTACGGGCGCGTCTCGCGCTACGGGCTGGTTGCCTTTGCCTCCTCGCTCGACCAAATCGGACCGCTGACGCAGGACGTGGCCGATGCCGCCACCCTGCTCAATGTCCTCTGCGGCCACGACGCCAAGGATTCCACCTCCTCCCCGCAGCCTACCGAGGACTTCTGCGCCGGCCTGGGGCGCGACATCCGCGGGTTGCGCATCGGCCTGCCCAAGGAATACCTCACCTCCGGTAATGCGCCCGAGGTGCGCGCCGCGCTGGAACAGAGCATCCGCTGCTTCACCGAGCTGGGAGCCGAGGTGACGGAAATATCCCTGCCGCACACCGAGGCCGTCGTCTCCGCCTATTACATCATCGCCTGTGCCGAGGCCTCCTCCAATCTTGCTCGCTTCGACGGCATCCGCTACGGGTACCGCGCCGAGGGCAACATGAGTCTCGATGCCCTCTACAGCAAGAGCCGCGAAGCCGGCTTCGGCGCGGAGGTCAAGCGCCGCATCATCCTGGGCACCTACGTACTCTCCGGCGGCTACTACGATGCCTACTACGCCAAGGCGCAAAAGGTGCGCGCCCTCGTCGCGCAGGATTTCACCCGAGCCTTCGAGCAGGTCGACCTCATCCTCGGTCCCGTGGCACCCACCCCGGCTCCCAAGCTGCACGATACCCAACTCACGCCGCTGCAGGTCTACCTCTCGGACATCTACACCATCCCCGCCAACCTCGCAGGGCTGCCGGGCATCTCCCTGCCCTGCCCGCAGCCGGGCTGCCTGCCCACGGGCGTGCAGCTGCTCGCCCCGCCCTTTGCCGAAGCGCGCCTGCTGCAAGCGGCGCACGCCTTAGAATGCGCTCTGAAGGGCTGAGCCCCCACCCGCATGGAGACCCCGGTCATCCTCAGCATTGCCGGTTCCGACTGCTCCGCCGGAGCCGGCGCACAGGCCGACCTGAAAACCGGCTTTGCGCTGGGCTGCTACCCGCTCACCGCGCTCAGCTGCGTGGTCAGCGAGGTGCCGGGCTGCGTGGCAGGCATTGAGCCACTGCCGCCGGCCTTTGTCCGCAGCCAAATCGAGCTCTGCCTGAGCCGCTTTCCCGTACGCGCCGCCAAGTGCGGCATGCTCTATTCGCCGGACATCATCGCCGCCGTGGCCGAGGCGCTCGCCGAGCATGCCCCGCAGCTGCCGCTGGTGGTTGACCCTGTGATGGTCGCCACGGCGGGCGAGCCGCTCATGCAGCGCGCCGCCCTCGCCTCCTACAACGCAAAACTCTTCCCCCGCGCCACCCTCATCACCCCCAACTGCGATGAGCTCGTCGTGCTGCTAGGTGAGGCGCGCCCCATCCGTCGGGAGGAAGAGCTCGCCGCCGCCGCCACCGAGCTCGTGCAGCGGCTCGGCTGCGCCATCCTCGCCAAGGGCGGGCACCTGCAGGGCGAGCACTGCACCGACATCCTCGCCCTGCCCGGCGAGCCCCTGCGGCGCTACCGCCACCCCCGCAGCCACGGCATCTCCACCCACGGCACAGGCTGCACCCTCTCCGCCGCCGTCACCGCCGAATTGGCGCAGGGGCGCGACCTGCCCGACGCCGTGGAGCGCGCCCTGCACTACACCGCCCGCGCCATCGCGCGCTCCCACCGCTGGGGCACGGTGGATGCCCTCTGCCACCGTGCCGAGGTCTAAGCCTGCAAGCGCTGCTCCGCCCAGGTCAGAGCTCGGCGCAGCAGCGCCTCGCCGCGCTCGCAGAGCGGACGCAATGTCCGCAACAACCAACGCTCCACCGCCCGCTGCCGCAGCCACTCAATGAACGTGCAGCCGGTATAAACAATTACCGGCACCATGAGCGAATAGGGAATCAGCCACAGGGAATCCTGATAGTTTGCCGCATGAAACCAGCGCGACCACAGCAAGGGCTTCGTCACGCTGTTATCGTGAATCAGATACACCCCAAAGGACGCCGAGGCCACCAAATTCACCATGCGACTTTGGGGAAACGGTCGACGCGCAAAAATCAGGAACACCCCCAAGGACAAGAGCACCATCCCCGGTGCCGTTTGTGCCAAGAAACACCAGGAAAGGCTCCGCAAACTCGCGGACGGCATCGCCGCCAAAATGAGAGACCCCCCAAAGGTCACCGCAAAACCACTCAGCAGCAGGGCTGCACAAGAACGCCATCGCAGGGGCTGTTCTCCCCCGTGCAAACGAATATAGGCCGCCAGGCTATAGAAGAAAATAAACTCCGAAACATCGGCAAGAGCAAAACCACCGCGTGCATACAACGGAACGAGGGACCACAACAGCGCCTGCAACAGCAACAGGGCAATATAGCGACGCCGCGAAAGCTGCCTCAGCAATTCATTGACAAAGGGATGCACCAAATACAAGCCCATGTACGCACTGGCAAACCACCACACCCGCATGGAACACGGCGCCAACCAACCCAAGCTCCGCAACGAAAAATCCCCCCTCCCCAGCGAAACCGCCAGCATCACCACCGCATAAAAAAACAGAGCATTCCATATCTTCAGCACCCTTACCAAAGATAGCCCCCGCGTGCCGGTAATCAAATGATAACCCGAGAGCATCACAAACAAATTGACCCCCAGCTTTCCCCCCATCAGCAGCATCTGCACCCACATCCTCGGCACGGACACATGGTCAATCGGATATCGAAAACCACCAAAATAAACCATGTGAAACGCCACAATCATCAACATAGCCACAATCCGCAAACACTCCATCCCCGAATCGCGCTCCCTCGCGCAGGTCAGACAATATGTATTACCCCCCCCTGATTTAGAACAATTCTTATCTGCAAACATATCACCTCTCACTCTAACATCCCTCTCCCTCCCGGTCAAGGGAAACAACACCCACCCCTTGACAATCGCCCCGGCGGGTGTATACTGCCGCGCGTGTTCCCCTTGGCATCAACGGTCTTGAGACTCAGCCCGCTGCACGGGGTCAGCCTGCTGCTGACGCTCGCGCTGGTCATCGGAGCGGGCATCGCGCTGAGCCGTCGTCAGCGGGGCGCGGCGGGCTTCAGCCTCGGCGGGCGGCAGTCGGGTACCGGGCTCGTGGCTGGAGCCATTGTCGGCTCGTCCGTCGGCGGCGGGGCCACCATCGGCACAGCCCAGCTCGCCTACCAACACGGCATGGTTGCCTGGTGCTTCACGCTGGGCATGGGGCTCGGGCTCGTCCTGCTGGCGCTCTTTTTGGCCAAAGCGCTGCGCCACAGCGGACTGGAAACCGTCCCCCAGTATCTGGCACGCTGCTACGGGCGCGCGGCGGAGCCCGTGGTCAGCCTCATCTCCTGCCTCGGCATCTTCTTCGCCTGTGCCAGCAGCATGCTGCCCGGCATGAGCCTGCTGAACGCCCTCTTCGGGCTCAGCCCCGATGCCGCCGCCCTCCTGTCCGTCCTGCTGATAGCCGCCTACATCCTTGTCGGCGGGCAGCGCGGCGCCGGCATCAGCGGCATGCTCAAATCCGCCCTGCTCTGGGTGGGGCTGGGCATCGCTGCCTGCTGCGCCTGCCGCGGCAGCGACCTGCACGCCGCCGGCTCCTTCTCCCTGCTCTCGCGCGGCGGGGGCTACACCCTCAGCTGTCTGGGCGCTACCGCCGTGGGCATCATGACGGCGCAAATGTACATCCAAGCCATCTTCTCCGCTCGCCACGAACGCGCCGCCGTGCAGGGTGCGCTGCTGGGCGCCGCGCTCACCGTCCCCGTGGGGCTCATGTCCACCCTCGTGGGCATGCGCATGCGCCTGAGCCACCCCGAGCTCGCCGCCTGCCCCCTGCTGGCACTGCCGCAATTTCTGCTCACGGAGCTCCCCCCCTGGCTCGGCGGCGCCACGCTGGGAGGACTTGTCCTCGCCATCATCAGCTCCGCCGCCGCCCAAGCGCTCGCCATCGGCACCATGGTCTCGCGCGACCTCGCCGCCGGGCTGCTGGGTGTGCAGCGCGACCGCACCCTGCTCGGCATCAACCGCGCCACCCTCGTCCTAGCCGCGGCCGCCGTGGCACTCTTCTGCCGGGTCAACCCGGATGCCTCCGTGCTGGTGTGGAACTACCTGTCCATGGCGCTGCGCGGGGGCGGCATCTTCCTGCCCCTGCTGCTGGCCGTCCTCACGCGCGGACGCATCGTCCGCCACATCGGCGGCGCTTGGGTGCTGAGCACCATGCTGCTCTCTACCGCCGCCGCACTCGCTGCGAGCCTCTGCACCGAGTCCCCGCCCGTCGGCATCGGACTCGCCGTCAGCGCCCTGCTGCTCGCCCTCGGCGCGGGGCGGAATGCGCTTGCCCGCCGCCGGGGGCTATGATACAATGCGGGCATGCCGAGAATTGCCCTCCTGCAGCTGGAGGCGGCCGCCGAGCCCGCCGAGAATAAGAAACGCCAGATGGCGGCCATTCGCCGCGCCGCTGCCGGCGGGGCGCAGATTGTCTGCACGCAGGAGATGTGCACCACCCTCTACTTCTGCCGCACGCAGGATTGCGCGCTCTTCGACAGCGCCGAACCCATTCCCGGCGCTTGGACAGAGGAGCTGGGCGAGCTGGCGCGCGAGCTGGGCATCGTCATCGTAGCGGCGGGTTTCGAGAAGCGCGCCACCGGGCTCTACCACAACACGGCCTGGGTCATCGATGCGGACGGCTCCTTCCTCGGCAGCTACCGCAAGATGCACATCCCCCAGGATCCCGGCTTCGAGGAAAAATTCTACTTCACCCCCGGCGATACGGGCTACAAGTGCTTCGAGACGCGCTACGGGCGCATCGGCGTGCTCATCTGCTGGGATCAGTGGTACCCCGAGGCCGCGCGCCTCACGGCCATGCAGGGCGCGGAGATTCTCTTCTACCCCACGGCCATCGGCTGGATTCCCGGCGAGGAGGAGCTCTACACCGCGCAGCACACGGCCTGGGAGACGGTGCAGCGCGGTCACGCCGTCGCCAACGGCTGCTATGTCTGCGCGGTCAACCGCTGCGGGCGCGAGGGCGAGACCACCTTCTGGGGGCAGAGTTTTGCGGCGGATTACTGCGGGCAAATCATCGCCAAGGCTCCCGTGGAGGGTGAGGCGATTCTCTACGCCGACCTCGATTTGGACGCGCTGGAGGCGCACCGCCGCATCTGGCCTTTCTTCCGCGACCGCCGCATCGATTCCTACGGCGGCATCACGCAACGCTGGGGTCGATGACGCCCGCCTTTCAGTACCCCGATCTGCCCATCTCACGCCGCCGCCGCGAGATTACGGAGGCGCTGTGCCGCCACCGCGTCATCATCGTGGTGGGGGAAACGGGCAGCGGCAAGACGACCCAGCTGCCCAAGATGGCGCTGGAGGTGGCGGGCGAGCGCCGCGGCATGGTGGGCTGCACCCAACCGCGCCGTCTGGCGGCGGTGAGCGTGGCGCGCCGTTTAGCGGAGGAAACGAACAGCGAGACCGGCGGCTTTGTGGGCTACCAGGTGCGTTTCGATGACCGCACGAGCGCGGAGACGCGCATCAAGCTCATGACGGACGGCATTCTGCTGGCGGAGACGCAGAACGACCCCGACCTGCGCCGCTACCACACGCTGATTGTGGACGAGGCGCACGAGCGCAGCCTCAACATCGATTTTCTGCTGGGCTACATGAAGCTGCTGCTGGAGCGACGGCGCGATCTGAAGCTCATCATCTCCTCCGCCACGATGGATGCTGCCGCCTTTTCGGCGTTTTTCGGCGGGGCGCCCGTCATCAATGTGGAGGGGCGCACCTACGGGGTGGAGTTTCACTACATGCCGCCGCGCAGCGCGGATGAGGAGCTGCCCGACCATGTGGCTCGGGCGGTGGAGTGGCTGTCGTCCTACGATGAGCGGGGCGATGCGCTTGTCTTTCTGCCGGGGGAGCGCGAAATCCGCGACTGTGCGGAGGCGCTGGAGCGTCTCGACCTGCCCGCCACGGACATTCTGCCGCTCTTTGCCCGCATGGGGCTGGCGGAGCAACAGCGCATCTTCAGCCCGCAGCGCGGGCGGCGGCGCATTGTGCTGGCCACGAATGTGGCGGAGACTTCGCTCACCATCCCGGGCATCATCTACGTCATCGACAGCGGCCTGGCGCGCATCTCGCGCTACCTGCCGGGGCGGCAGATTCAGCGCTTGCAAATCGAGCCCATCTCGCAGGCCAGTGCGCGCCAGCGCGCGGGGCGCTGCGGGCGCGTGACGGAGGGTGTGTGCATCCGCCTCTATTCGGAGGAGGATTTCGAAGCGCGCGAACCCTTCACCGACCCCGAAATCAAGCGCAGTTCGCTGGCGGGGGTCATCCTGCGCATGGCGGACCTGCACCTGCCGCCGCCGGGGGAGTTCCCCCTGCCCGACCCGCCGAGCCCGCGCCTCATCAACGAGGGCTACAAGACGCTGCGCGAGGTGGATGCCATCGACCGCCAACGACGCCTGACGCGCACGGGTGCCCGCTTGGCCAAGCTACCGCTCGACCCGCGCCTGGGGCGCATGCTGCTGGAGGCTGAGCGCGAGCAGGCGCTGCCGGAACTGCTGGTCATCGTGGCGGGGCTCAGCGTCATGGATCCGCGCGAACGCCCGCAGGAGGCGGCGGCGCAAGCCGACCAAGCCCACGCCGCGTGGAAGAACGAGGAGAGTGATTTTCTCGCCATGCTCACGCTGTTCCGCGCCTCGCTCAGCTGTGCGGAGGGCGGGCGGCTGCGCCGCAATGCCTTGCGCAGGTGGTGCAGCAAGAACTATCTCTCCTTCCTGCGCATGGTCGAGTGGCACAATCTGGTGCAGGATCTGGGCAGCTCGCTGGGCGAGACACTGCGCTGCCGCATCCCCTCGCTGCCGCCCGAGGCGCAACAGGCGCGCTCCGAGTGCATCCACCGCGCGCTGCTGGCGGGTGCTCCGCTGCAAATAGGCTTCTGGCGCGCGGAGGACAAGGTGTACCGCGGGGCGGGCGGGCGCGATTTTTCGATTTTCCCGGGCAGCGGGCTCTTCCGCCGCCGCAAGCGCGCGGAGTGGCTCATGGGTGCCGAGCTGGTGGAGACGAGCCGACTGTTCATGCGCCGCTGCGCGGTGCTGGATCCCGCTTGGGTGGAGCAGGTGGCGCCGCGGCTCTGCGCACACCACGCCTACGATGCGGCCTGGGACAAGGCTGCCGGAGTGGTCTACGCCAAGGAGCGCGTGACCTGCGGCGGGCTGACCATCATCGACGGGCGGCGCGTGAGCTACGCGCGCTACAACCCCGAGGGCGCGCGCGACATCATGATTCGCGACGGCATCATGGCGGGCGAGCTGCGCGACACCCCGCCCTTTGTGCAGCACCTGCAAGAGATGCGCGAGCGCGTGCGCACAGTGGAGAGCAAGCTGCGCCGCCGCGACCTCATCTGGTGCAGCGAGGGGGTGTTCCGCTTCTTCGCCGAGCGCATCCCCGCCGACGTGTGCAGCGAGAAAGCCCTGCGGGCGTGGCGCAGCACGGCGGAGAAGAAGAACCCGCGCCTGCTCTTCGTACCCTACGAGGACTGTGTGTACCCCGGCGAGGATGAGGCACCCGCCGACCTTTACCCCGACACGCTGCGCTGCGCGGGGGAGTCTTACGAGGTCTATTACAACCACGCCCCGGGCGAGGCGGACGATGGGGTGACGCTGGGGGTGCATATCGACCAACTGGAGGCGCTGCCGGATTGGCTGCCCGGCTGGGGGGTGCCTGCGCATTTGGCGGATCGGGCGGAGCTGCTGCTGCGCACCCTGCCCAAAGATCTGCGTGCGTTTCTCATGCCCATCTCCGGCGCGGCAGATGATTTCTTCGAGCTGTGGTACGACCGCGAACCCGACCGCCCGTTGACGCAAGCGCTGGCGGAGTTCGCGGCGCAGCGCAGCGGCAAGTTCTGCAACGCCGGGCAGTTCGACACGCAGAAGTGGCCGCCCGAGTATGTCACCAAAATCTGGGTCTGCGATGATGCGGGGCGGGAGCTGGCGCTGGGCTCGGATGTGGCCGCCCTGCGCGAACGCTTGGGTGATTACCGCCGAAAGCGCTTCCACCGCAAGGCGCAGCAGCATGTTTCCGCTACGCCGATGACGCGCTGGGACTGCGGCGCCCTGCCCGAGCAGGTGGAGGTGGGCAAGGACGCGGGCTACCCCGCGCTGGTCGAGGACGGCGAACGCGCCGTGAAGTTGCAGGTGTTCCCCACGCCCGAGGCGGCGGCCACGGCGCACCGCGCGGGGGTGCGGCGGCTCTTTCTGCTGCGCCACGGCGACTTTGTCAACAGCATCCGCAAGCGCCTCCCCATCCGCGACATGGCCGCCAAACTGGCGCTGGGCACGCTGGGAGCGCAGCCCAAGCAGAATGTGCAGGAGACGCTGTGGGCGGGCATTGATGCCGCCCTGCCGCCCCTGCCCCGCAACGCAGAGGAGTTCGAGGCGGCCTGCCTGCGCGTGCGCGAGCGGCTCTACGACACGGTGGCGGGGTCGCTGTCCAAGCTCTGGGAGCAGCTCGCCGCTGCCGATGCGGCCGTGCGCGGCTACTGCCTGACGGCGGGGCGCGAGCGCTACGGAGCCGCCATCGCGGAGGATGTGCAGCAGCAGTGGGGCTGGCTGACGCGCCCCGGCTTTCTGAGCACGCTGCCACCGGGGGCGCTGCCCGACCTCTCGCGCTACCTGCGCGGCCTGCAGGAGCGGCTGGCGCGCATTGCGCAGCAGCCCGCCGCCCGCGAGCTGGAGCGCATCGAGCGCTTCCGCGCCGTTGCGCTGCCGCGCTTTGCGGGGGACTACGCCCGCCACGCTCACGACCCGGCGTGGGTCGCCTACGGACTGCTGCTGCAGGAATTCCGCCTGAGCATCTTTGCGCCGACGCTCGCGGTCAAGGGACGTGCCTCGACCAAGAAGCTCGAAGCCGCCGCCGCGCAGCTGCGCTGAGGCGCCGCCGGGATTGCCCCCGCACGGCGCCTCGGAAAACACCACACGGCGGGGCGCGCTCAATAGCCCGAGCTCATCTCACCCGGAGCAATGGGCAGCGCATCCCCGGGCTGCAGCCCCTCCCAGGCAAAGGGAAGTTCGCGGCGGAAGCGGGAGCCGTCCGGCGCGATGAGCAGCAGCGAGATGCACTGCTCGCCCTTCCCCACGTTTTTCAGTCGGCTGAGCTCCGTCAGCGGCATCTGCACCGCCACGCGCTGCATGCCCTGCTCGGGGCCGCCGACCTCCTGCATGGGGAAAGCCACGTTATCGTAATCCTGATTCACCACGAAAGGCGGGTCTTGGATGTAGGCGTTGGCGCGGTAGCCTGCGGGAATTTGCAGCGAGACCTCCAGGCTCGCTCCCGTGTAGCGCACCGTCAGGTCACGCAAGTCGGGGCGCTCCTGTGTTTGATAATACTCAATGCCGCTGCCGGCCGGGGCAAAGACCTGATTGCGATCCAGAATGCGCGCCGAGGCGGGGGTCAGGAAGGTAGCGCTGCGCCCGAAGGTGTAGTTGCCACTCTCCATCAACGGCGTACCCAAAGCCGCCCGCTCCGAAGCCGTGCCGTCATTGTGCGGCAGGTTGAGCCCGTGCCCGAGCTCGTGAGCAAAACCGCCGAACCACTTGGTCATCAGGCGGCCGCGCAGGCTGTCCTCGCCCAGATACCTGAGGTCGAAATGGGCGTAATCCAGCGCAAAACAGTTTTTGCCGAAGCCGAAAAAGGGAACCCCGCCGGGGCTCTCGTCGTTGTATTCCTCGTTGTAGAAGGTCGGCATGATGACGAAGGTGTGCTCACTGCGCTTTTTTTCGGGGTGAGCCTCGAAAAAGGCATCAATTTCGCGCAGGCAGTTGATGGCTCCCTCGCCGCTGTAAGCGTAGTCGGTCTGCGGGCGCTTGCCGCGCAGCAAGACCATCTCCACCTTGCCCTCGGGGGTCATGGGGAGCCCGAAGGAGCGCGGGCCGTAGCCGTTGCGCGCCATCTCGCGTCCATAATACTGCTGCACATAAATCAGCAGCTCATTCAAGCGCTGCTCATAACCGGGAACGGGTTCCACCCCGTCGGCAACAAAGTAAATGACATTGAGTTGATGCGCCGTGGGAGCCAACTCCATGAGGGGATTCGGCATCTCCGCCGCGATAAGGGGCTGCGCAAGCCCCGCCAGGGAAGCCGACAACGCAAGGGGAAGCATGTAGCGTCTCATGCGTCCATTCTAGCAAAAGAACCGCCTCGGCGGCAAGTCCCATTCCTGACTTTCACGACTCGGCAGCAGAAAAAACGACCGATGCCGCCATCGGGGCATCGGTCGCGATGAGAAACAATGTGTCTGTCGGCTCAAAGAGCCAAGCGGCGCAGTCGACCGACGATATTCTCCTTGGAGGTGGCACCCACAATCGTGTCCTTCAGCTCCCCATCCTTAAAGAACAGCAGCGTGGGAATCGATCGGATGTTGAAGTGGTTGCAGAGCTCGCCGTTGGCGGCATCATCCACATTGGCCTTGCAGATCTTGGCACTCCCGGCAAGCTCAACGGCAATCTGGTCAACGATGGGCGAAATCATCTTGCAGGGGCCGCACCATGTTGCCCAAAAGTCCACAAGGACAGGCACCGAAGATTGCAGCACCTCCGTCTCGAAATTACTTCCTGAAATCTGAATAGCCATAAAGATGAGAGCACCTCGGGCACCCGATGGTTCAAGTTTTTATTCTTCTTCCTCGCCGGCATCCTCCTCGCCGGCATCCTCCTCGCCCCCCTCTTCTTCCTCGGAAGTAGCCTCCTCGTCGGAGCTCTCGGCCGCCGAGGCATCGTCCCCGGCAGCGGGCCAGCCCAAAACGGGCTCGCTGACGCGGGCGATGTTCTGGTCAATCTTATACTGCTGGTAAAGCCCGAAGAGAATCACGACAATCGCCACTGCCGTCACCGCCCAAATCGTGGGGTGCGTGGGCTTCTCCTCCTCCTCGTCCAAATCATCCACGGCAGGTTTGGAGAATCCGGCAGGTTTCTTAAAGCCGGCCGGCTTGGGGGAAGTCGCCTTCGCCGCAGGCTTGGCGGCAGGCTTGGCTGCGGGCTTAGGAGCCGCCACCGGCACCGTAGCCGTAGGCATCGCCGCAGGCGCTGCGGGAGCAACAGGCGCTGCGGGAGACGCCACCGGAACGGTCGGCACCGCAGGAGCAGCGGGAGCCACGGGCGCCGCAGGACGAGCGGGGGGAGCCCCCAGCGGCATCGTCGGTGTCAGGCGGGGAGCCGCAGGAGCCCCGGGAGCTACCGGGCGCGGTGCCATCGGACGCGGCGCCGCAGGTGCGCCGGGAGCCACAGGACGCGGAGCGGCAGGCGCAGCCGGGCGAGCCATTCCGGGCGCAACGGGGGGAACCGGACGCGATGCCGCCGGAGCGACAGGGCGCGGGGCAGAAGGAGGAACAGGCGCAGCGGGGCGCGGAGCCGTGGGAGGAACAGGGGGAGTACTCATAACGTCAGTAAAGTCTTGAGGCCACACAAGCGGCTTTTCTTCAAGAAAGCATTTTTCTGCGAGATTTGCAAGCGGAAAAGATTGTTCCCTCTCTTTTTTTTATCAGTCTCTGCCGCCGATAGCCCCCATCGCTTCACTCACCCAAGGGAACGATGAACATGAATTTCCCTTTTGTCCGAAAAGTGCCTCATGAAGAAAGCCGGGCAGGCGGCTCAACAAGCTCCCGATACAGAGCCGGGCGTCCGCTCGGCTCCATAGGCGCCTGCCACGAATCATCCGGCTCTGTGCCGATTGCCCGCAGCGCGCGCACATCAAAGCGTCGCCCCTTGAGAAAGTTTTCCCAGTTCGGCAAAAGCGAACCACGCCGACCGAAACGGAAATTCATCCGGGAGTGCGACTTGTGGAGCTTTAATCCGTACTCCATCAGCGAAAGCGCCCGCGGCAACTCCCCGCGCAGCATCTCGCACTGCCCCCATTGCAGCAGATTCAGCGTATAAAAAGCCACCCAATCGGCCGAGCACGCCCAAGGCAAATGCTCGCGTTCCAAAAAGCGACGGTACACCCCCTCAGCCTCCTCATAACACCCGTGATCCGTCAGGCCTTTGCCCAGCATCACCGCTGTGCAGAGCTGATTCGGGTTGGCCTCCAGCACCTGCTGCAACAGTTGACGCTCGGTCGTCCAATCGCCGTAGCCCCCCCCCATGCTGTAATAGCAATCCATCAGGCGCGATGAGGGGTAGCGCGGCAGCAGCTTCACAATCATAGCGCGGCGCTCCGCGAGCTGCTCTCCCCCATCGCCGGCAGCCAGCTCATTGAAACGCCACTGCTCGCGCCATATCTCCTGTGTACACAAGATCAGCCTACCCGCAAGCGACGCGGCCAACAGCATCAACAAAACCAGACAGGCCTTGCCCCATCCCCCCTGCGCGCGCACAGACACCACATGTGTCGATCGCCGTGCCCGCCGCGCATAGGGAGAGCCCAAAACGCCCAGCGAAAAAGCTGTCATAGCAGCGATGGACACATGGTGTTCAAAATAATCGACCATGCTGCATGCCAGCCATGCCCCCAGACTCAGCAGAGCCAGGGAGGTGATCGAACGGCGCAACGCCGTCACCTCCGCAGACATCATCGCCCCCATGCTATACACCACATGCCCCAGCACCACCGCCAACACCGCCGCAAGCCCCAACGGACCGTAATCCACCCAAACCTGCAGATACTCATTGTGCGCATAGTTCAGGACATTCCGATGCAGCCCGTACAGGGGAAGGAGCTGCCAACGCACCCCACCCGCGCCCATACCATCGGGCGGCACCTGCGGCAACAGGGCGCACACCTGCTTCCAAATATCATAGCGGCTGTGCGAATCCAAATCCTCGACAAAGGACAACCACTCATGACCGAACAACAGCTCGTACACCAGCACCCCCATGCCCGTGATAACCAGGAAACCATACAGCAGCATCAGCACGCCGCCTTCCTCATCCGCAGCCATCCGCTGCACCAGAGAGAGCCCCGCCAGCCCCACCAGCATCACCGGCCCCAGCAGATAAACCGCCCGCGTGTGGCAGTCGGCGGAGATCAACACCGCCGCCACCCCCAACAGTGCCACCGACAGCCGGAGCATCGCGGTGCGCCACCCGCTGCGATGCAACCAAAGCGTCACCGCCACCAGCAGCATCCCCACCACCATCAGAAATGCCCCCGCATGGTTTTTGTAGTAAAATAAGGTCACGGGACGCGTATTATCCCCCGTCGGGGCATGCGCCGGACGACCGCTCCACTCCATCGGAATCTCAGGCTGCTGCATCCACCACCAAAACAGCATATTCAACACCGCTGCCGCCACCAAGGCTCCGATCAGCAAGCGGCAGCGCCGTCCCTGCGCTGCGAACACCCCCGCCACATAAAACACCATCGACACCAACAACAGCCCCGCCTCCTGCCACCCATCCACCAGTGACGCACTCATCAGCGCCCTCCACACAAAAAACACACCCACCCCCAGCGTCATCCACGACAGCAGCGTCAGGCGCACCATCTTAGCTCCGCGCAACAAGGCCGAAAGCACCAAAAGCAACACCACCGTCAACCCGACCATGGTCGGGCATTGCGAGTACGCATTGCTGTCCGTCATCCCCATCGAGGCAAGCCACAGCAAAGCCAACAGCACTGCCGCCGCCCGCCCCTGCCATGTCTCCGTCACGCGCATTGAAGTCTCTGCACCCGTCATTGCCGGCGCATTGTAACAGAACGCTCCCGCCCTGGCAAGCTCTGCCCGGAGCCATGACAGCGAAGCACCTTGCATCCGCACACCAAGCGTTTATAATCCCGGGTATGCCCATCCTCCCCCTCAATCCCTGGCTGCGCCGCCTCGAAGGTTCGGGGCTGGATGTGCCGTTGACGGCGCTCTGCTGGGGCTGTGCCAGCGCTCGGCTGATGGAAATTCCCATGCTCACGAACGCCCCACTGACGGTGACTGTCACCTCGCTGTGGGGGCTCACACTCGGGCGGCGACTGTGGTGTGCGCTGCGCTTGCCGAAGGCACCAAACGCAGCCTTTTACCGCGGACATCTGGCACCCCTGCTCTTCCTGCTCGGCGGCTTAGTCGCAGCAACGCTGTGGATGCTCACTTTTTATGTAGGGCAGCGCTTTTGGGGCTATCTGTTGACACCCGTCTGGCTCAGCATGGTCGGGCTGTTGCTGCCGGGAAAGCGGCTCCGCCGTGTCGGCGAACTGTTGTGCTGCTGCGCTTTGGCTCAGCTAATAGTCGCCCCCGCTTTCTACGACGGGTTCATGACCACACCCCTGCACGCCCTGTTCTGCGCTCCGGTGTGGTATTTGGGCGTCCTGCTTTTTCTGTTCGGCGAAGAGCAGCGCAGCGACGGCGAGTCGCCCCTCGTCCCCAAACTGAGCCTCTGCCTGCTACTGGGTGCCTGCCTACTCTCGCTGAAAACGGCACCACCCTTTGAATACAGGCTCTGTCTGGCCGTAGCGGTGGGGGCGGGTTGCCTGCACGGACTGGGGAGGCTGCGCCGCCGCGGTGCTCCCTGCTCCCTGCTCGGGGAACTGCGCTGGGCGGCCGCCCTGCTACCCGCGCTGCTGAGCATTCTGCTCTAGTCCAGAGCGCGCAGCAGCCGCAGCACACGCTCTCCGGGCAGCACGCCCGGCTCCATGCGGTTCATGACAAAGGCAAAGGAGCGCCCGCTGCCCGGCTCACAGAACGCGTGGCAGCCCCCCGCCCCGGCGTGCCCGAAACCGCCGTGCCCAAAGAGCTCGCGCGGCTCGCACATAGCACCGCAGGTAAAGGCCGTGTGTTGCAGCAGCGTCAGATCCTGCCCGCTGCACATGGGGGTCTGCATCCACTCCGCCACCTGCGCAGGAAAGTGGGAGCCCGGCAGCCGCCCCAACAGCGCCTGGTAAAACTGCGCCAGCCCGCTCGCCGAGGCCACGCCGCCGCGCGCCGGGCAACCGCAGCCGTGAAAATCCGTGCTGTTGCAGGCGCGCAAATCATCCGCCCCCGTCACACTGTGAAACGCGCGCGACACGAGCGTGCGCGAATCGAAATAAGCGCGGTAGAAAGGCGTGTCGGGCAAGGGAGCGCTGAGCTTGGCGTGCTCCAGCACCGCCACCCGCGCCTCCTGCTCCGGCGGCAGGTGGCCGATGTAGAACTCCAGCCCGAGGGGGGTGCGCACCCGCTGCTCCCACCAATCGCTCACGCGCTGCCCCGTCAGCGCCTCCATCAGCACATCGAGCAGCGGCCCGTAGGTGTGCGGGTGGTAGCCGTGCTGCGGCGGTGCCCATGCGGGAGAAGTCGCCTCCAGCGCGCGGCGACAGGCAGCCCGGTCGTACAAGCTCGCGGGCTGCGCCGTGGCGGCCAACCCCGCCTGGTGCGACAGCAGCTCCCCCACACGCAGAAACGGCGCGGGGCACTCCGGCCACAGCGCCCCCAGCTCCAGATCGGGACCCTGGGCGCACTCGTAGAGCGCCGTCAGCAGGCAGGCTGCGGAAGCCGCCTTCGTGGCCGAAAAAACGGGCACCAAGGTGTCGGGAGTCCACGGCGCACCGCCCGCGCTCCGTTCGCCGCCGCAGAGCGACAGCAGCTCCCGCCCGTCCTGCCACAGGCTCAGCGCCGCCCCGCGCTGCTCCCCCTGCGCCAAGCTGCGCTCAAAAGCCTGTCGCAGTGTTGTCATGGTAAGGCTTGATGTCGGTCACGAACGCCACCTGATGCTCCACGCGGAAACTGACCTCGAAAGGCTTGAGCACCAGGTGATACAGGCGCTGCGCATCCTCCTGGTAGGCGGGACGAGGATCCTGCGCCAGCGTCTCGCGTAGCGCGCTGAGCCAGGGCTCCGCCACGCCCGGCGGCAACACGGCGGGCAACTGCACCCCCAGCGTTGCGCGCGGCACGGCGGTGAACCCCGGCGCCGCATCGGGAATCGCGTCGCAGTAAGGCACATAGGGCTTGATGTCGTAAATGGGCGTGCCATCCACCATATCCGCGCCGGACACGCGAATGACCGGCCCTGGTGCCACCTCCTCGATGCGCACGACCGAAAGCCCCAACCCGTTGGGGCGAAAGGGCGAACGACTGGCAAAGACCCCCACACGCCGATTGCCCCCCAAGCGCGGCGGGCGCACCGTGGGGTGCCAGCCCTCCCCATTGCGGTGGAAGCCCCAGATGAGCCACAGATGCGAGAACGACTCCAACCCGCGCACCGCCTCCTCGCTGCGATAGGCGGGAGCAAACACAATCTCGCTGATGACATGCGGAGCCAGATTTCCCTGGCGCGGCACGCCGAATTTGCCCGCAAAGGGACTGTGCAGGGTGGCAATCGGCTCCATCACAAACCGAAAAAGTCGCGGAACACCCGGTCGTACACCCCGCGCTTGAACGCCGGCAGGCAGTTGCGGTCAAAATCGCGGGGCTGCATCCAGCGGTAGCCGTTGAACTCCTTGTGATCCAGCCAAGGCTCGGCGTGGTCATCGTGCATGCGGCAAAGGAAGTAGTGCTGCTCCTGCCCGGCGTAAGGAATACCGCGCTTGCGCAGCACCCGCTCGCGCTCCTTGGGCGGGTAGTCATAGCGGTAGGGGCCGTGCTCCGCCACCACCTCGTATTCATTGGGGCGAAAGCCCGTCTCCTCCATCCCCTCGCGGCAGGCGGCATTCAGCGGGCTCTCGCCCTTCTTGATACCGCCCTGCGGGAACTGCCACGCACCCTTGGGATTGACACGCTCGCAAAACAAGACACTGCCATCGGAGCGTTGGTAGATAATGGCAGCATTCGGTCGGTAAAGTTCCTGAGTCTTCCCTATCATCGGCGTCGATGGCACCACTGTAGCACGAAGCAAGGAGCTTGGCAAGAATTTGCTTGCAGCATGAGCGCAAGCATCGTCATTCACGATTGCTTATAAACACATGACAACTCAATCAGGACATTGGGCTTGAATTTCTGTGCCGACTGTGCCAGAATGGGGTTATGACCCATACATCGATCCTGACAGGCGTGCTCTCCCTGAGTTTTCTCGCGGGCGGGCTCTGCCTTGCCGAGACGACCGATGCTGCGGCCGCGCCGCTCGGCATCACCCAAAACGATACTTCCATCATGATCCAGAACGAATTCCTGACGGTCGAGGTTCAAAAAATCGGTCGCAAGCTGGCCGGCGTTGTGATTCAAGACAAAATCAATGGTCGCAGCTACGATCTCGGCAACGACATCTTCTCCATCCTCGTCTGCGATGAAGAAACGGACGAAGCCTGCTCCAAGAAGGAGTTTAAGGAGACTTTCCACACCATCACGGCACACGACTGCAAGATTTCCGACGTCAAGACCGAAGCGCTTGCGCCGCTTGCCGATGCCCGCCGCATCGCCGACCGCCACGCCGGGCAGAAAATCACCATTCCCTTCGTCGTTTCCTCCCTCGGTCACAACATCACCTGGTGGCTGGAGCTGCGCGAGGGTCAACCCTATGTGCGCGTGGGGCTCGATGTGGTGCCGCAGCAGTTCACCATGCCCGTGCGCAAGGTCACGCTGCTGGATGTCAAGGCTCCCGAAGCTCGCGTGGAGGGCAGCGTGAAGGGCGCGCCCGTGGTGGCCGCCGGCAACCGCCTGTTCGCCGGTGTGGAGCACCCCCTGAGCAAGAGCGAGGTGAGCGCCGAGGGCTTCACCTGCTCGCTGGAGCGCACCACCGACCTGCCCTGCCGCGCCAAGAGCAGCTTCTCCGCCGTGCTGGGCTTCAGCACCCCCGGGCAACTGCGCCGCACCTTCCAGCTGGGCTACCTGAACACCGAGCGTGCCCGCGAATACGCGCCCTTCCTCAACTACAACACCTGGTACGACATCGGCTACTTCACCCCCTACACGGAGAAGGACGCCCTCTCCACCGTCAAGCTCTTCGGCGAGGAGCTGGTGCAAAAGCGCGGGGTGGAGATGGACTCCTTCCTCTTCGACGACGGCTGGGACGACACGGAGACGCTCTGGCAATTCCACAAAGACCTGCCCGAGGAGCTCCGCAACGTCCGCAAGCTGGCCGAGAGCTACGGCGCCCAGCCCGGCGTATGGTTCTCCCCCTGGGGCGGCTACGGCAAGCCCCGGGAGCAGCGTCTGGCAGCTGCCGACGGCAAGTACGAGACCAACGACAGCGGCTTTGCCCTCTCAGGTCCCAAGTACTATGAGCTTTTCAGGAAGATGTGCCTGCACATGATTGATGAGAACGGCGTCAACCACTTCAAGTTCGACGGCACCAGCGGCGAAGCCGAGCCCGCCAAGGGCTCCAAGTTCGGGTCGGACTTCGAGGCCATCATCCACCTCATCGAGGAACTGCGCAACCACAAGCCCAACCTCTACATCAACCTGACGACGGGCACCTGGGCCTCGCCCTTCTGGTTCGGCATTGCCGACTCCATTTATCGCGGCAACTGGGATCACGACTTCTGCGGCGAGGGCAGCGAGCGCAACCAGTGGATTACCTTCCGCGATGCGCAGATTTACGCCAACAACGTCAAGATCTCCCCGCTCTTCCCCATCAACTCGCTCATGACCCACGGCGTCATCTACAACAAGGGCGCACGCGGTCTCAAGACCACGCAGGGCGAGGATCTGGCCAACGAGATTTGGAGCGGCTTCGGGCTCGGCACGCAGATGCAGGAGCTCTACATCACGCCCTCCATGCTCAAACCCGAAGAGTGGGACACGCTGGCCGCCGCCGCCAAGTGGACCAAGGCCAACAAGGAAACGCTGATCGATTCGCACTGGGTCGGCGGCGACCCCGCCGAGCTGGCTGTCTACGGCTTTGCCGCTTGGAGTCCCGCCAAGGGCATCCTGACCCTGCGCAACCCCGCCGCGACGGAGCAGGTCTTCTACCTCGATGCCGCCTCGGTCTTTGAGCTGCCCGTCGGTGCTCCCGTGACGTACACGCTCCGCTCGCCCAAGGGCGACAAGCTGCCCGCCGAGACGCTCGAGGCCGGCAAGCCGCTGCCCATCAAGCTGGCGCCCTTCCAGGTGATCGTCATCGAGGCCATCCCGACCAAGTAAGCACGCAGGTTTCCCCACCTTTTCCGAGCCGCAGCGCCCCCCGCGCTGCGGCTCGTTGCGTGTTCGCGCCACAAAACGCCCGCAGCAAACGCTGCGGGCCAAGGGGGAAAGGCTTTTCCGTGTACTCAGGCGGGGTCAACCCAGCGGCCGTGGCTCTTGATGAGTTGCACCAAGTGCTCCACGGCCTCCTCCTGCGGGATATTCAGCTCCACCGGGGTGTGCCCCACATAGAGGTTGATTTTGTTGGGCGCGCCGCCCACATAGCCGAAATCGGCATCGCTCATCTCGCCCGGGCCGTTGACAATGCAGCCCATGATGGCGATTTTCACGCCCTTGAGGTGCCCCGTAGCTTCGCGGATGCGTGCCGCGGCCTGTTGGATGTTGTAGTGCGTACGCCCGCAGGAGGGGCAGGAGACATACTCCGTCTTGCTGTAGCGCACGCCCGCCGCCTGCAGGATGTTGAAGCCCAGCCGCGCCGCTGCGGCAGGCTCGCTCTCGCGGCGGATGTACACCGCGTTGCCGATGCCGTCGCAGAGCAGCGAGCCGATGTGCAGACCGCCAGCCAGCGGCGCGCTCAGGCGGCCGCCCGCGTGCAGGGTATCCTTGAGCACGATGGGGTGACGCGCGGGGATGAGCGCCGCCAGCAGGCGGAAGGCCTGCACACAGGGCATGCCCACATCATCCTTTACCGTCACGAGAGTGGCGGGAGCCGTAGCCAGCTCGGCCAGCGCCGCCGAATCGCGCGGGTCAATCTCCCGCACCCCCAGCGCCTCGTAGGCCGCCTCGGGCATCATGTCCTTCATCTGCTCGGGGCTCAGCGCCGCCACCGCCGCCTGCGGCAGCAGCACGCGCACGGGCTCCTGCCCGCCGATGCGGCAGCCGCCCGCCGTCACCGGCTCGCTCACGCGCCTGCGGTACAGGAAGGGGTTGAAGGGCGGCTGCTCAGGCTCTGCGCCCAAGGGGGTCGGCCGCATCACCCCACCCGGCTGGAACGGAGCCGCCAGCTCAAAGCCCGGAGCCACCTCGCACACGGGGTCCTCGGTGAGCGACACGCGCAGGGTATCGCCGATGCCGTCTGCCAGCAGCGAGCCGATGCCCGTGGCACTCTTGATGCGCGCGTCCTCACCCTCGCCCGCCTCCGTCACGCCCAGGTGGATGGGGTAGTTCCAATCCTCCCCCTCCTCGGCCAAGCGCTTTACCAGCAAGCGATAGGCCTGAATCATCACCTTGACATCCGAGGACTTCATGGAGAACACCAAGTCGTGGTAGCCGCAGTCGCGCGCCACGCGGGCAAACTCCAGCGCGCTCTCCACCATGCCCTCGGGCGTGTCGCCGTAGCGGTTGAGGATGCGGTCGGAAAGCGAACCATGGTTAGCACCCAGGCGCATGGCGCGCCCGTGCTCCTTGCAGAAGAGCACCAGCGGGGTGAACGCCGCGCGAATCTTATCCAGCTCGGCCTCATACTCCGCATCCGTGTAATCCCGCGCAGCAAACTTCTTCTTGTCGATGAAGTTGCCGGGATTCACGCGGATTTTCTCCACCCACTTGGCCGCTTCCATCGCGGCATCGGGTTTGAAGTGGATATCCGCCACCAGCGGCACCGTGCAGCCGGCGGCGCGCAGCTCGCGGGCAATGTGCTGCAGGTTGGCGGCGTAGACCTTGGTCTGCGCGGTCAGGCGGATGATTTCGCAGCCCGCCTCGGCCAGCGCCAGCGCCTCGCGCACGCAGCCCGCCGTGTCGAGCGTGTCGCTGGTCAGCATGGACTGGATGCGGATGGGGTTCTGCCCCCCCAGACGCAGGTTGCCGATGCTGACCTCGCGGCTCAGGCGGCGACGGTAACTGTACAAACTCGGGCAATGCAGTGGCGTGCTCATGCCCCCACTCTACTCTCCCTCCCCGGCCTTTTCAAGCCCAAAGGGCAGCCAAGAGCGGGCTTTACAGGGAACGCGACTCCTGATATACTGGCGGCGCCGTGAACAAGCGTCTGCCCCTGCTGCTCGGATTCCTGCTGCTCTGCGTATTGGTGAGCAGCTGCAGCAGTGCGCTGCGCTCCGAGAGCGGGCTCTACGATGTGACCCTGCACCGCAGCCTGGTCAGCGGCGTGGACGGCGGCTGGCTGCCCCAACAACGCCTGCAGCCCACCACGCCCGAAAAAGGGAGAATTTTTATTGCCCCCGTCCGAACAACCAGTATTGCCGAAAGCCCCTATGCCGCCAAACTTGCCGAGGATCTGCACCGCTACACCTGCGAGTATTTGGAGGCGGCGCTGCAGGAGGCCAACGCGGCCAACCACTCGGATTGGCACATCACGCCGGATAAGGAGCAGGCCGACTACCGCATCGACATGGCCATTGTGCGCTTTCACCGCCAGTACGCCGCCACCCGCGCGGCGGCACATGTGTTCGGCTGGTTTTCGCCCATTCCCGGGGTAAGCTCGGTGGCGGAATGGCTGGCGAAGGGGAGCATTACGCTGGAGCTGACGATTCGCAATGCACGCACGGGGAATCTTCTGTTGGCGGCCAAGGACACCAACCCGACGGATGCCCGCCTGTACAGCACCAAGACCTACAGTGCCACGGGGCAGGCCGAGGCGAACCTGCGCTATTGGGCGCAGGAGCTGGCGCAACTTTGCCGCGACAGCGCCGCCGACCGCTTGGGGGAACGCTCGCTGCGAGAGATGCTGCACGAGCGCGGTCTGCGCGGAGCCTGGCGGGCGCGCCGCGAAGCGCGGCAGCGCGGCAAGCGAGTTGACCAAACCCCCGCTTTACAGTCCCCAGCCCCTGCGGTAGAATGAGGGGCATGCGGTTGTCTGTTTTTGTACCGGTCGGGTTGCTGCCCCTGTTGTTGTCTCATTGCGCGGGAAGCGCGACAACGTATCCCTCCCCAAGGGCGGCTCACCCCGCAACAGCGGTCGACACAGCCTCGCTGGGGCGGCGCATCTGGGCCAATGAGTGCGCCGGCAGCGTGTCGGGCTTGGTGAGTTGGAATGCCGGCGAGAACTTCCCCTCACTGGGTATAGGCCACTTCATCTGGTACCCCGCCGGAGTGCGCGAAGCCTTTGAGGAGAGTTTTCCGGCCTTTGTGGCCTACGCCCGCCGCCGCGGGGTGGCGGTGCCCACTTTCTTTGAAGGTGCGGCTCCCTGGCCGAACAAGGCGGCTTTCGAGGCCGACCGCAGCGGGCGCGCCGATGCCATGCGCCGCTGGCTGGCCGCGCAGGTGCCGCTGCAAACGGAGTTTATCATGGCGCGCTCGCGCGCAGCGCTGCGCCGCATGATGGAGGCAAGCACGCAGCCCCGAGCCGTCCGAGCGCGCTACGAAGCGCTGGCCGCCACCACGCAGGGTATGTACTGCCTGGTGGACTATGTGAACTTCAAGGGCGAGGGCACCAAGCCTACGGAGCGCTACGCCGGCAGGGGCTGGGGGCTCCTGCAGGTGCTGGAGGAGATGCAGGGATTCCCCCAAGGGCGCGCGGCGACGGCCGAGTTCTCGCGCGCCGCAGCGGCGGTGCTGCGCCGCCGCGTAGCCAGCGCACCCGCCGCGCGCGGAGAACAACGCTGGCTGCCCGGCTGGCTGAACCGCTGCGCCACCTACCGCTGAGACAGCCCCTCAGCACACCGGGGTATCCGTAACGATAACGGGAATGCGCCGCTCGCCCGCGACGAGCCTCAGGCGCGTGCCGGGGTAGGCCAGCCGCCGCAGGACATAGGCCAGTGCGCGCCCCTGCCCGTCCTCCGGGTCGCAGCAGGCGCTGGTGATGCGCCCCACGGTGGCGCCGACCGCATCAATGAGGCGATCCCCCTCCTGCGGGGTGCTACCGCCCTGCTCGCAAAGGAGGGCGGCCACGCTATGCATGGTGCCTGCCCGGCTCTGGCGGCGCAGCACCTCCGCCCCGACAAAGACTTTGGAGAGGTCGCAAAAGCGTTCAAGAGCCGCCTGCACGGGGGTCTTGTCGCAACCGATGTCACGCCCCACAGCCGTAGCCGCATGTTCCACGCGCAGGCATTCGCGCGTCTCCGTGCCGCAGGGTGTTGCCCCCGCGGCCACCAGCGCCTCGAAAAGCCCGGCTCCGACCTCCTCGGCAAAGAACAACTCGCAAGCATCCACCCCCACCAGCGAGGCACGCAGCAGGATGAGCGGCACATCGCCCCGGCACAGACGGCGGAATCCCCAAGGAGGGGGCAGCTGTACCCCCGGCAGAACCTGAGCCAAAACCTGCTCCACCCGCGCGCCACAGAGCCCGAAGCCGCTCAGCCGCTCGCTCTCATCGCGCAGCTCCAGCGCCCCCTCGGGGCGGTGCTTGCTCAGCCAATCGAAGACCTCCGCCCGCCGCGCCCCATGCCCCAGCAGGAAGAAGCGACCCGCGCTCTCGCGAAAGAGGAGCAGCTTGTCGATGATCCCGCCGTCGGGCTGCAGCAGCAGGGTGCTCTGCCCCATGCCGTCGTGGCAATGCGTCACGCTGTTGCTCAACAGGTTCTCCAGCCAGCCAAGCGCGCCGTTGCCCAGCACGGCAAACTTGCTGAGGTGCGAGATGTCGAATAGACCACAGCCCGCCGCCGCCGCGTGATGCTCCGAGTTCGGATCGCTGAACAAGCGGGGAACCGTCCGACCGTCCTCGCGCCCCATGCGGGCGCCGCGGCGCATGTACAAAGAATGGAGGGGTGATGGCATCATGCCCCGCATCATCGCATGCGGGGCACGGGGGAGACAAGGAGTTAGACCCACCTGTTCCCCCACCCGGGCTTAATGGCGGCTGCGACCATCATCCCAACCGCTGCGGCTGTTGCGTTTCTCCGCCTCCAGAGCGCGGCGCGCCTCCTGCTCGGCCTTGGCGCGCTCGGCTGCTTCGGCCTCGGCGGCGGCCTCCTCCTCCTCCGTCAGCTCCTCCGCCTCATCCTCGGCGTTAGCCACTCGGGGCGAGGGCGCCTCGGCCAGCGCGTCCTGCATGCCGGATTTGATGCTCTCGAAAAAGGATTTGACGATGGCGGCGGCCATGTGACCGCCCGAGATGCGCTGGTGGGGTTTCCCCTCGTAGAGCGCGACGTAGGCATAGCGCGGCTCGTCCGCCGGCAGGAAGCCCGCGAACCAGGCCAAGCGGCAGTCATCGCTGGGCCGCCCCCACTGGGCGGTGCCGGTCTTGCCCGCGCTGGAGACGTAGCTGAGCGCCGCGCGGCGTCCCGTGCCGCCGTTGACCACGGCTTTCATACCCTTGCGCACCACGGCCAGCGCGGGCGCCATGTCCTTGAGACTGCTCTGCACCGCGGGGGTAAACTGGTAGACCACGTTGCCGTCGGGGTCGAGAATTTGGCGCACGAGCTGCAACTTGGGCAGATAGCTGCCGTTGGCGATGGCGGCGACGGCATGCGCCACCTGTAAGGGGGTGGCCAGAATAGCCCCCTGCCCGATGGACATGTTGGCGGCATCGCCCGCCATGAAACCGCGCCCGTAGTTGCGGTGCATCCAGTTCTCATCGGGCACATTGCCCGCCTTGTCCGGCAGGGGAATGCCCGTGGTCTGCCCGTAGCCGAAGCGGCGGGCGATTTGGCAGAGCCGCGCCGCACCGATGCGCGGCTCGCGGGTCGCAGCCACTTGGTACATGAAAGGGTTGTTGGAGAGCACCAGCGCGGTGACGCAGTTGATGGAACCGCTGAAGCGGCTGTGGTTCTTGAACTCGTGTCCGCCGATGCGCACGCTGTAGGGGCAGTTGATGTAGGTGTCTTCGGTGATGACGTTGTGGCGCAAGGCTGCCGCCACGGTGATCGTCTTGAAGGTCGAGGCGGGGGGGTAGACGCCGGCAAAGGCGCGGGAGACCAGGGGGGTGTTGGGATCGTTGCGCAGAGCGTCGTAGTCCTTCTGGGAAATGGAGGGGATGAAGGTGTTGGGGTCAAAACCGGGCACGGAGGCCATCACGACGATTTCCCCCGTGTTGACATCGACCATCACAAAGGCGCCGCGCCCCAGCGTGTTGTCGCGCAGCGATTTCTCCGCCGCTTTCTGCCACTCCAGGTTGAGGGTGGTCACCAGTGTGCCGCCGGGCTTGGGCTTGGTCTGGAGCTCATCGAGAATCTTGTTGCCGCTCTCATCGAACATGAGCCGCCAAATGCCCGGTTGCCCCGTGAGCTGCTTGTTGAACTTGAGCTCGAGCCCCGCACGCCCCTCCGCGCGCTCGAAGAGGGGGTCGTTGTGGTTGATGGGGCCCGTCGGCAGCTTGGCCTGAGCCCCCGTGTAGCCGAGAATATGCCCCGCCGTGGTTTTGGAGGTGTAGTTGCGAATGTACAGCGGAAGCAGGTAGCCGTGCTCAATGCTCTCCAACTTTTTGCGCAGCGGCTCCAGCTCCCGCTCGCGCAGCGTGCTGCCGACAGCGAAGGGCAGCCAGCGACGATTGCGGTAATGGTCGATCAGCTGGGCATCACTCTTGTCGACAATCTTCAGCCCGAGCTTTTTGTACTCCTCCATGACGCGACGCCCCAAGGCCACGATGGCGGCATCGCTCTCATCCGCCAACTGACCGAAACTGACGGAGGGCTGGTAGGCGACCTCGGAGCATGCCATGACCAGCCCGTTTCGATCGGTGATAAGCCCGCGCGGACCGGGTACGGCCAGCGACATGGTGCGCGCATTGCGACGCGTAGATGCGTAGGCGACGCGCGAGGGGTCGGGCACACCGGGATCGGCGATTTCGGCATCGCTTTTCAGCGGGGTGAGCTCGGCAGCGGGATCTTCCTGAGGTCCGCCGACCTCGACCTCCGTCGGCGAGTCCCCGGCGGCGGCCTCCTCGTAGCTCTCCGCCTTTTGCACGCCCTGCTGGAGCTCCGGCACGCGATCCTCCCCCCCCAGTTTCACGGTTTCCACGGTTTCCTCGACCTCATCGGCAGGGATGGCCTCGGCATCATCGGGCATGGCCGCGGCGGCTGCCGAGGGCGTCACTGCCGAACTCGGCAGCGACGCCGAAAGGGCGAAAGAAGCAAGCAAAAAGAGGGTACGAAGCATCGCAGCTCTATACTACCCCATTCGGGAGCCCCACGCAAACGAAAAAGAGATTGACAACAGCAGCCGGCAGATGTTAGATACAAACCGAATCATGCGGTCAGGATGTTCAGCCGCGCACAAGGTAGTTATGAAGATGAATCGTTATGCAGTCATCGGAGCCGGCATCAGTGGTCTGTCTGTTGCCCGCATGCTGGTTGAGAAGGGGGAACAGGTTGTCGTCTTTGAAAAAGAAAGCACCCCCGGAGGTCTGATTCGTTGCGAGTGGGTCGAGGGAGCGCTGTACCACCGTGTCGGCGGGCATGTCTTTAACTCCCGCAATCCGGAAGTTTTGCAGTGGTTTTGGGAGCATGTGAACCAGGAAGATTTTCTGCATGCCAAGCGCCACGCCGTCGTCAATATGCCCGATGGCACCATGGTGGATTATCCGATCGAAAATCACCTTTACCAAATGCGCGAGGAAATGCGCGATGCCGTGTTGGATGACCTGTTGGAGATGGTTGCTAGCCCTGAACCCCACGATGACAATTTCGATGACTTCCTGCAACACCGCTTCGGCAAAACCCTCTATCGCGCCTATTTCGCGCCCTACAACCGCAAAATTTGGCGCTGCTCGCTCACCCAAGTCCCCTTGGCGTGGCTCGAAGGGAAATTGCCCATGCCGACGGTTCGGGAAATTCTCGCTGCCAATATCGGGCAAACGAAGGAAATGAACATGGTCCACAGCACCTTCCATTATCCTAAACACAATGGTTCGCAACACATTGCCGACACGCTGGCAGCCGGTTTGGATATTCGCTTGAATACGCCGGCAGACGAAATCCGCAAGGACGGAGAAAGCTGGCTTGTCAACAAGGAGCCTTTCTCCCATGTCATCTATTGCGCCAACATCAAACAGCTGCCGTCCCTGCTTGCCGGTGTGTCCGCCGAATGGAGTGAGGTGAACCAATTAGATGCCCACGGCACAACCTCCGTCCTTTGCGCCATTGACAAAAACCCGTACAGCTGGGTCTACATGCCCAACGAGGCACACGAATCCCACCGCGTCATTTGCACCGGAAACTTTTCCCCGAACAATTCTCCGGAGGGCACATCAACCGCCACGATTGAATTTACCCTGCAACTGAGCAAGGAGGAGATCCTGGAGCAGCTACAGCGCATTCCCTTTGCGCCCCGCTATCTTTCGCACTGTTACACCCCCTACACCTACCCCCTGCAAAAGGGAGAGACCCGCGGCATCATCGAGAGAGTCAAGCAGCAGCTCGCACCGCATCGTCTGTACCTGTTGGGGCGTTTCGCGGAATGGGAATACTACAACATGGATGCCGCCATCGAAGCGGCCATGAAGCTCCTGAAAACTCTCCACGATTAAGGCAATGAACAAAGTAGCACTTCTGGTTATCTACAACCATCGTTTTGACAAGAACATCCCCCGCATCAACGAGATCTACAAAAATACCTTCAGCCATATCTACCACCTCATGCCGTTTTATGACGGGGATGAGCCCAATGTCATCCCCGTGTACGAGAAATCGTACTATTTTCAGTCGTACATCAGTCAGGCCTATATCCACCTGAAAAACAAGGGATTTACGCACTACTTTGTCATCTCGGACGACCTGATTCTCAATCCTGTCATCAACGAATCCGACCTGTGGGAAGTTACGGGCTTGCCGGAAGATCACTGCATGCTTCCGTCGCTTGCAGAATTCCAAAGCGACCAAGACGGCAAATGGCCCAGGATCAAAGACGCTATCCAATACGAGTATCAGCAAAAAGGCTTGGAGATTGCCAACATATTACCCTCTCGGGATGAGGCCATCCGAGCCTTCCGATTTCATGGTCTCAGCACGGATCCGCTGCCGCGAAAGGCATACCGACACTTCTTCCCCTCCTCGCGCCTCAAGAAGCATGCCGTACTGGGTCTCTTCGCGCCGAAAACCATCACGCTCCCCTATCCGCTGGTCGGAGCCTATAGTGACATTTGCCTGATAACGGCCGATTGTATGCAGGCGTTTTGTTCCTACTGCGGAGCCTTTGCCGCAGGCAAGCTCTTCGTGGAGGTCGCCATTCCGACGGCCATGGTTCTGGCATCCGAGAAAATAGCGTATATCGAGGATTTGAAGCTCAAGCGCGGCGATATGTGGACCCAAGCCGAGGTCAATGCCATTCTGGAACAATCCGGAGCATCGCTGGCACGCCTGCTCGCGGATTTCCCGCGCGATCGGATGTATCTGCATCCCATCAAATTGTCCCTGTATCGATGAGACGCGGCAGCGCGCCGTGATGAGCGACGCGCAAGCGCACGTGCTCCATCGCTTCTCAGCAGACGGCGAGCTCGCGCAAGAGCTCGGAAGCACGCACGACCCCGGCAAAGCCCTTGCGGCTCCACACCCGCTCAGCAGCCAAGCCACAGTGGTAGGCTCCGGCAGCCGCAGCCTGCAAGGGCGGGCAACCCTGCGCCGCCAGCGCGGCGACAACGCCCGAGAGGACATCCCCCTGCCCTCCGTTCGCCATGTAGGGTCCCCCCGTGCTGTTGTAGACGCAGTGGCTGCGGTCGCCGATGAGGCTGCGCGCGCCCTTGAGCAACAGGGTGCAACCGTGGGCCTCCGTAAAGCGGCGCAGCTGCTCGCGGCGCGAGGCAGCGGGGCGCGGATCGAGGCGGCGCATCTCCCCCGGATGCGGCGTGAGAATCCAATGAGTGCCGATACTCAGCCCGTGCGCGGCAACGGCATTCAATCCGTCGGCATCGAGCACCACAGTCCCCGCAAAACGCATAGCCAAGCGGTGCAACGCCTCGGCTTCCGCGCGAGTAAGCGCCCCCAGCCCGGGACCGATGAGCAGTGCCTGCGCCTGCAGCTCCGCCAGCTCCGTATAACTTTCCGCACAGCGCACCATAATCTCAGGAGCCACGCGCGCCGCCAGCAGGGGATAAATATCCGCACGGCAGTAGAGCTCCACCAGCCCGGCGCCCGCTGCCGCCGCCGCTTCGGCCGCCATCTGCGCGGCACCCAGCATGCCACAACTCCCCGCCACCACCGCCACACGACCGGCGCGATTCTTAAAACAACTGTAGGCGCGGCGAGGAAGCTGCAACAGGGGCTCCCCGGGGGCAAGCACGCGATCGCCCGCCCCCTCGTCCGGCAGCACGCAGCTCGGCAGGGGGATGGGCATGATCCGCCCGACCGCATCGACAGCGGCATCGGCCAACATACCGGGTTTCACACAACCGATGGGGCAACTGATGTCGGCGCGCACACCCATACCCTCTCCGCTTTCGGCATCCAATCCCGTGGGGATGTCGACAGCCAACAACAAGCTGTGGGGCGAAGCCGCCCGCAGGGCATTCATCTCCGCGCATAGCGCCGCATAAGCAGGACGCAGCGCACCGCCCGCGCCACTGCCCAGCAAGCCGTCGAGAATCAGCGTATGGGGCTGCGGCTCCGGCGCCCGGTCGAGCACACACAGATCCGCGCAGCGCTCCCTCTGCCGCGCGCTGTCCGGGGAGAGGCGGTGTGCCGCCTCCGCACAGCGCAGCAACACGGGGCTCCCGAGCGCCGCCGCCAGCCCCAGCGCATCGCCGGCGTTGTTGCCCGTACCCGCATAAACCACCACGCGCTGCGGCGCGATGCCCGCCTGCCGCACGGCGCGGTGCAGGCGCTGCACCACCTCGTCCATCAACGAAGCCGCATCCGTAATTCCGGCGGCAAACGCGCGCTGCTCCGCGCGGCGCACCACGCTACAAGGGGCAATCATCATAGCATGCCCACTCTAGCGCGCGCGGGCAGGTCTGTCAAGCACGCGCTGCAAGCAGCCCCAAGCCGCCCGATGGAGCAGCCCTCCGCCGCCCCTCCGCTCCGCACGCCCCCGGCTCAACCGCGAAACTTCGCCTTCTGATGCTGCCACAGGGCGTAAACCGCGCAAAGGACATTGGGCAGCCAAAGCACGATGTATGGGGTGATGCCGCCGCTCTTGCGCGACATCTCGCAAAGCACGAGCGCCAGAAAATACACAGCGGCCACCAAAATACCGATGGCAAAGCCCGTGGAAGTGTCGCGGCGGCGCGCCGTAATGGCCAGCGGCACCCCGATGAGCGAAAAGACAATGCAGGCACAGGCAAACGAAGCGCGCTTAGTCCCCTCCGTGCGGAACGCGCGGAGATTCTTCTCATCCAGCGAGCCGTTGTAGTAAGCGGCGTCCTTGCAAGCCTCTGCCCACAGGCGCTCCGCACAGGGGAACACCGGGTGCGCGGCAGCGGCTTTGCCATAGCGTTCCATGCGCCCGAGATCGAGCCCGGCCGTCACGGCACCGTGGCGTAGCACCTCAGCGATCTCGGCGTTGGTGTAGCGATTCGGTTTGAGCTTGCGGTGCGAGCGAATGGGGATGTGAACCCGCAACGGCATCTTGCTCAGGCGCGGCAGCTCGGTGACGCCGTTGCGCGTGCGCTCAATGACCGCGTCGCGCAGCGTCAACTCCAACATGCGCGACTGCGTGTCGAACGCGCCGAGCTCGGCGCTCCGGGCATGAATCGAGGTAAACCCACCCCCGGTAGCCATACTGTTAGACTCCTCATCCTCACTGAGGGGATAAATATGCAATCCTCTCAGCACATCCTCCTGCCGCGATTCGATGTAGAGCTGCACCTTGTCAAGCTTGGTGGCACTCTGCCCCGAGCGCAGCAGGTTGCGGGGATTATCCATCGCAGCAGAAAGCACCAAATCGCTCATGGACTGCTTGCCGCGCGGTGCCACCTCGATGTTGATGTAGTAGCAAAGCGCAGAGAGCACGATACCCAGTCCGATGGCGGGCAGGCTCAAGCGCCACAGACTCAAGCCCGCCATGCGCATGCTGGTCAACTCGTTATCGGCTGCCAAACGCCCGTACACCAGCAGCACCGCCGTGAGAAAACCCCAGGGGACGGTGAACGTAAGCGAGAAAGGAATCACCTGCACAATGAAATCAAACACAATGCGCGGCGGCGCTCCGCTCTCCACCAACAGCGTGTGCAGCTCCTTGAAGAGCTGCCCCAGCAGCATGAGAAGCGTGAGCGCCAACACGCCCAAGGCCGTGATGAACAAGAGCTGTCGGAGGATGTAGCGATCCAGCGTCTTCATGTACCCGTATGTCGGACATTGTACCAAATTCCGTCGCCGATGCAATGAGAATTTCCATTCGGGCGTTAGCTTGACAAGCAGGAAACGACAGCGTAGAATGTGCAGCATGAAGGCTCCCTCCACTCTGTTTGCCTGTGCGGCTCTGCTCGCCTGTGTCTCTTCCGTCGCCCCGGCATCCGATTCCCCCGAACAGATATGCGCCGATTTGACCGCCGCTCTGAAAAATGAGGTGGAGATTCTGGAAGCCGTGCGCTCCCCGGAACAGGCAGACGCAGCTGTCACCCCCCTGCGCAAATCGCTGGCGCAGCAGGAAAAGCTTTTTCAGGCAGACAACGCTGAGCTTTGGGAACATATCAGCAACACGCAGGGCAGCTCACAGCAAGCACTCATCGAGTTGCTGCAGCGCCTGAGCCGACAGTTCACCCGCCTGGAGGACTGCAACTTTTACGATTGCGACGCCCTGCGCGAAGCGCTGGCACCGCAGATTGTCACCGAGGGTTGAACCCGCCCTCCTTCTCGCGAAGCAGCACTTGGAGCAACGCCAACTCCTCGTCCATAAACTGCGGCAAATCCTCGCGCCGTCGCTCAATGTCGTGCAATACGCGGTCGCGGTACGCGATAGCCTCACGCTGCGAAGCCTCCTCGGAGCCGTATTGTAGATCAGAAAAATAGCGAGTGATGATGCGGCCGCAGCGCTGGATGCTGACGCGCCAGCCCTGAAAATCCGTGTTCTCGTAGGTGTAGCGGGTAATGTTCTTCATGGTGACGGGTATCACCATGAGGACAGGCTCACGCTCGCACGGCTTCAATATAAGGTATGCACCGCGCTCACACGCTGCCATAGAGGGTGAACCCCGTGCATTCGCGGATCTGCACAGGCACCAGGCTGCCCACCTCGGCCTGCCCCTCGGTGATGATAACAGGCTTGTTCTGCGAACTGCGTCCCTGCAAGCGGTCGGGATTGCTCTTGCTGGGACCCTCCACCAAAATGACCTGCTGCGTCCCGACGAGCGCACGATTACGCGCAACGGCGATGCGGTTGGTCACCTCCAAAAGCTCGTGATTGCGCTGTTCCTTGATGCGTGCGGGCACTTGGTCGGGCAGCCCCGCCGCCACCGTGCCGCGGCGGGGAGAATACTTGAAAATAAAGGCATTGTCGAACTGCACGCGCTCCACGGCCGCCACCGTCGCCGCAAAATCCTCATCCGTCTCGCCGGGGAAGCCCACGATAATATCCGTCGTGATGGCGAGGTCGGGGCGGGCGGCGCGCAGAGCCTCGCAGAGCGCGAGGTAAGTCTCGTTCTTGTAAGGTCGGTACATCGCCCGGAGAATGCGGTCGCTGCCGCTCTGCATGGGAAAGTGGATGTGGCTGCACAGCTTGGGCAGGTAGGTGTAGGCCTGCACCAAATCCTCGCGAAAACCGATGGGGTGCGGCGAGGTATAGCGCAGGCGCTCCAAGCCCTCGATGTCGTGCAGCGCCTCCAGCAGGCGCACAAAGGCGCCCTTGCCGTCCACAAGCCCCTCCTGCCGACCGTAGCGGTTGACAATCTGCCCCAGCAGCGTCACCTCCTTAATGCCGCGCGCCACCAGCTCCCGAACCTCAGCCACGATGTCGGCAGCCGGGCGGCTCACCTCCGGGCCGCGCGTGCTCGGCACAATGCAGTAGGAGCAGTGCATATCACATCCCTGAGCGATGGAGACGAATGCCGAGCATTTGCCACCATAATCCAAATGCTCGGTGACCATATTCTGGAATCCCTCCTCGGTCGCCGTTGTGCAGATGTGCGCCCCGCGGCGCAGGGGACGGTCGATGTGCATTCCCAAACGACTGCGCAGCAATCGGTTGCAAATTTCATAAACATGGTGGTACTGCTGCGTCCCCGCCACGAGGTCGACGCGGGGAACCTCGCGAAAAATCGCCTCGCCCAAGCTCTGGCTCATGCAACCCATAAAGCCGTAGACCGTCCACGGCTTTGCCTCGGAGCGAGCGCACAGTTGCCCCATCTTGCCGAGCGCCTTGAGCTCCGCTTTCTCGCGCACCGAGCAAGTATTGATAAGATAAACATCCGCCTCCGTCTCATCCGACGTCAGCTCATAGCCCGCAGCGCGGAACATCGAAGCGACCTGCTCCGAGTCGCGTTCATTCATCTGGCAACCGTATGTTTTAATAAGGACGGAAGGCATCGCAGTAAAAAAGAAAAAACGTGTCGCATCTTTATACCACGCAGACATGCTGCTGTAAAGCGCAGCCCGCGTCCTTTGCGCTATCAGCCTCCGCTCGAAGCCATGGGGGACAACACTTTTCGGCGGTTTTCAGCCGGGCAAGCTCCGTTTTTCCCTTGACGCCGTTCGCAGCAGCCCCTAGAATGACCGGGTTATGAAAGTTTTGGGTCTCTTCTTTCGCTTCATTTGCAGCCTCATCGTCCTGCTCTATGTAGCCCTCTACCTGAAAACCGGAACACCGGTCGTCGATCTTCAAACCTACCAAGCGGATGATCTCCATGCGTGGCTGGTAAGTACCTGCACCTCGCCCAACTGGGTCACCGTCACGGCGGGCATCATCCTCATCCTGACTCTCCTGCGCATCATGAATCTGGTGTGGAATGTGGCCTTCAATCTCGCCGTGCTGGCTTTCCTCCTGCTCTTCTTCTGCGCCAGCCCGGGGAAAGAAGCCCTGCTTCTGCCGGCCGGGCTCTCCGCCAACCCCTATGTGCAACCGCTGTTACAACTGCCCTTTGAGTACCCCGCTGCCACCGTCATCGTCTTTTTGGTCTTTATACTGGGCTGGATCGGCTCCAATGCGGCTATCCGCATTGCCATCACGGCAACAGTCTGCTTCGGCCTCTGGTATGGGCTGACCGCGCTTGCCGACTGCGTTATCTCCCCCTGGGCACAAGGTCCGGAGCCCGCCTCGGCGGGGGTCACCATGGCACTCGCCCATCCTTGGCTTCCCGCCGCCATTCTGGGCACCTTCTTCCTCATCTTCTCCGTGCTGATGTCCGTCTTTGAGACCTTCTCCTTCACCCGCCGCAAGGAAAAAGCCGCAGCTACCCAAGCCTCGACGCAAACGCCCCCCGCCGAGAGCGCTGCGGCCACCCCCACCGAGAAGGAGCCCGCCGACAAGCCGGCACAGGAGAAATCCAAGCCGATCGTCATCAAAAAGCCCCTGATTCAACCCAAGCCGGCGGCTGCCAAGAAAGCAGCAGAACCCGCACCCAAGCCTGCCGAGGACAAACCCGCAAAGCCCGCGCCCACTGCGCCCAAGCCTGCCGAGGACAAACCCGCAGAGCCCGCGCCCACCGCGCCCAAGCCTGCCGAGGACAAACCCGCAGAGCCCGCGCCCACTGCGCCCAAGCCTGCTGAGGACAAACCCGCAGAGCCCGCGCCCACCGCGCCCAAGCCTGCGGAAGAAACACCCGCGGAAGCGTAAGCCTGACACAAAGCCCCTCCGAGCCCTGCCATCCGCCGATGGCAGGGCTCTATTCCACCCGCTCAAAAAAACCACCCCCCAGCAGGCGCTCGCCGCGCTGCGCATCCGGCTCGTAGAGCGCGCACACCTGCCCCGGCGCCAGCGCGCGCACGGGACGGTCAAACTCCAGCGCAAAGCGACCATCGCCCAGCGGCGAGCAGGTTGCCGGCACCGCAGCCGCACGGTAGCGCGGCTGCGCCATGACCCGCCCCGGCAGGGGACGCAGCGTGTTGCTCACCGACCCCACCACCGCGCGGCGCGCATACAAGCCGGGCGTCTCCTCCCCCTCGTAGCCGAGAATCAGGCGATTCCGCACCAAATCCTTACCCACCACCACATAGGCCACCCCCTCGCGCGGCGAAGCCACACGGTGACCATGACGCTGCCCCATCGTAAACAGGTGCAGCCCCGCATGGCGCCCCAACACACGACCATTGACATCCACAATATCCCCGGGATTGTCCGGCAGATAATGGCGCAGGAAATCGCTCATCTTCACGCGCCCGATGAAACAAATGCCCTGCGAATCCTTCTTCTCAGCATTCGGCAGCGCAAAACGGCGCGCAATCTCCCGCACCCGCGGCTTCGTGAGCGCCCCCACGGGAAACACCGCACGCGCCACCTGCTCGGGACGCATCAGCGCCAAAAAATAACTCTGATCCTTGTTGACATCCGCCCCGCGCAGCACATAACTACCCTCCGGAGCATCTTCGCGCTGCGCGTAATGCCCCGTCGCCACCCCCTCAAAACCCTGCTCAAGCGCATAATCCAACAACACCCCGAACTTCATCTCGCGATTGCACAGCACATCGGGATTCGGCGTTGCCCCATCGCGATAGCCCTCCAGCAAATAGCGCACCACCCGCTCGCGATACTGCTCAATCAAATCCACCACGCGCAACTCAATCCCCAAGCGTCGGCACACCCCAAGCGCATCCTCAATATCCCGCTCCCAAGGACACTCCCCGGGAATCCCCTCCTCATTCACCCAATTCTTCATGTAAGCCGCCACCACCTCATGCCCCTGCTCCGTGAGCAAAGCCGCCGCCGCCGCACTATCCACCCCCCCGCTGAGCGCAACCAAAATCCGAGCCATAGCAGCCCTATGCTAACACCAAAGCCCGACCGATGCAAGCCCCCCGCCGCATTTGCCCGCACATCGGCACTTGACGCCACCGCAGCTCTCCTGTATGCTGCTGAGCATGTTGGACGCCCTCGACCGCCTTCTGGACAACGCCTGCAACTTCCTCTGGGGCTATGTTCTGCTCATCGCCCTGCTGGGCACTCACCTCTACCTCACCCTCATCCTGCGGGTGCCGCAGCGCCACTTCTTCAAAGCCCTCAGCTACTACATTGCCCGCGGCAAGGGGCAGGAAGGGCACATCTCCCACTTCTCCTCCCTCATGGTCTCGCTGGCAGCCAATGTCGGCACGGGCAACATCATCGGCGTGGCCGTTGCCGTCGCCTCGGGCGGTCCGGGAGCCGTCCTGTGGTGCACGCTGACGGGTCTGCTGGGCATGTCCTCGCGCTACGCCGAAAGCCTGCTAGCCATCCGCTACCGCACCCGCGACGCCCGCGGGCACCTGGTCGGAGGCCCCATGTATGCCCTCGAACACGGTCTGCACTGCAAAACCCTGGCCGTGCTCTTCGCCATCTTCACCGCCATCGCCGCCTTCGGCATCGGCAACATCACGCAGGCGAACGCCGTCTCGCAGATGCTGGCGAGCTCCGCCCTCGGCATCCCGACCTGGTGTACGGGGCTCTTCCTAGCCGTACTGGTCAGCGCCGTGCTACTGGGCGGGCTGGACAGCATCTCGCGCGTCTGCACGGCCTGCGTACCCGCCATGGCACTCATCTACATCGTCGGCTGCGCGCTCGTGCTGTTCCACAACGCCTCCTGCGTTCTCCCCGCCATCGAGCTCATCATCCGCAGCGCCTTCGCCCCGCAAGCCGCCGGCGGCGGCTTCATCGGCAGCAGCATCATGCTCGCCATGCAAGTGGGCGTCAAGCGCGGGCTCTTCTCCAACGAGGCAGGCATGGGCTCCTCGCCCATCATCTCCGCCCCCGTGCGCACCCCCAACTGCGTCCAGCAAGCGCTGGTAGCCTCCACCGGCCCCTTCTGGGACACCGTCATCATCTGCACCCTCACAGGGCTGGTTCTCACCACAGCTCTGCTAGCGCACCCCGACATCGCCTCGAGCGAAGGCAACCTGCTCAGCTACCGCGCCTTCGGCACCGTGGGAAGCGTGGGCTCCGCGCTGCTGACCATCAGCTTGACCACCTTTGTCGTCTCCACCGTGCTGGGCTGGTCCTACTTCGGTGAGCGGGCGCTGGAATATCTGGGCGGGGTACGGCTTATCACCCCCTACCGCGTGCTGTGGGTAGCTGCGGTCTTTGTCGGCTGCATCATCCCCAAGAGCAGCATTGCGTGGAACTTTGCGGACTGTGCCAACGCGCTCATGGCGCTGCCGAACCTCATCTGCATGATCGGGCTCACCCCGGTGCTGCTGCGGGAAACGCGCTACTATCTCCACGGGAACCGCCTGGACGAGATTGACCCCACCATCCGCTCAGCCGAGGATGACCCCTCCTGAACCCTCCACCTGTTTATTCCCCTCCCTCGGTCAACATTTGAACGCCGCCCCCTGCGCGGTGTCTACACTACATCAGGCTCCTTGATTCCCGGTGAGGGAGAGAGCGCCGGGGGTCACACCAGGGGGGCCTGAGTTTCATAGGTAGTAAGTTGAGGCCTAGCGCTCCGAAAGGGGCGCTAGGCTTTGATTTGCAAGCGATTGACGGCATTTTTAGCGCCCCCGTTTTTCGCCTGAAAACGGCGAAAAATGCTCCTGTTTTGTCGACAAAGGTTACAGCAGGTTACACCGAAACTTATCCCAAAAGAGCTTGAAAATGCCTTTTTCAAGCCCCTTTTTGTACCTTTTTTGCCCTGAAATGTATCTGCGGCGTGCCGTTGCGGCTTGTTTTTCGGGGCGCGGGCTTGTATGCCGGGGGTAGATGGGCGGTGTCGCCCATGCTTTCGGGGCTCGCGGTGACGTGAGCGTAAAGATGTTGGCGCCGCGCTGCGATGGAGCAGCGTGGCGCGCCCGTTTCCCGCCCGCAGGGCGGCGAACTACTCGCAAGGGGGGAGCGCGGGCGCAGCCCGAGCCCCCCCGCAACTTGTTCAACCGTCATTGTTGCGAATGATCATGCGTCCCTTACCTCAAATTCCTTACCGCAGATGTAGAACTTGGTATCAAGAGAGGGTAAGGGAAGTCCATCAAACGAATGCTCACCTACCTCATCCAATGCAGCCAATTCATGCTCATCATTTGTAAAAGTGCTAAGGGTCTTCACCACATCGCCATACCAGCACCAGAATTCAGATAAGACCTTGTAAGCCACCTGCTTGGTCATCCAATTGGCAAAGTCTGTGCCGTTGTTCCAGTTCCATCTGTAAGTTATCTATTCTTTCATTATAAACTATTTACTTTTTTTGTAAGGTGTGGAGAGAGAGGCGAATAAAAAGATACCGCCCTCGGCTATGAAACCTCGGGCGGTTGCGCAATGCAGGGCTTGGTTACCCCACTTGAACTTGTAGTTGTTCCTTACTTACGGCGACGACGAGCAGCCAGACCTGCCAGAGCCAGCAGGGAAAGCGTGGCTGTGGTGGGCTCAGGGACAAGATTTGCAGTAATTGAGAGGTCACTAATCTGAGCCGTGAGCACATTATTGTTGTACATTTGGCCAGTATCAACCGAAAGATTTATTTTTTTCAAACTGAAAGTCTCACCGAGATTGGCCGTTCCGAGAACGGTATCGTTGTCGCCATAGGTTATGGTAGCAACAAACTGTGAGGTGCTGGCATCCCATTTGATGGTGTTTGTGAGTGTAAGTGCAACATTATTCTGAAGTACTCCTGTTGCTTCTGTGTAATCTGTAAGAGGAGCATCTGAACCAACTGTTTCCTTCATGTTGAAGAACTTGCCATCAACATTGTCGGAAACAGCCATCTGGATGGGGCCTGTACCATTCGCATGCCCTTGCCCAGCGCTGCTTTGGTCGTTACCTGGGATTATAATGCCTTTATCATAACGACCGTAACCAGTGGTCAGCGCCTTATCAGCGCCAATCAAAGTGGTAGTCATACATACCCCCCAGTCATTACCACCATAGGGGCCTGTCGCCCTGCTGCTAAGCATGGTGAACGTAACAGTCATAGTATCCTCAGGGTTCTGCAATGTAATTGCCTTATCCAAGGTATACTCAGCATAGGAACCAGCCCACTCTACGTTAGTCGCTGTCATAGTACCTGCCGATGAATTCCATGTTACGTCAGAGCCTTTATTTCTGGCCTTCCCATACTTCCAATCAGTGGTAGCGTCTGTCAGCGGATTAATGGTGATGGTTTCCGCAGCAGCCACACCAGCCAGAGCGAGGAGTGTGATAAGTGTTTTCTTCATGTTAGTAAGAATTGATTATTAGATGTTTACATTAGACTGCTCAAGTCGTTCCATCTCTTGCGCATTGAGAAGAGAGCAGACTTGCTACAATCCAACGGAGCTACAGTACAGCATTGCTAATGCTGTACCCTTATCTTTGTATTGAAATTCAGCTAGTTAGGTTTAATTAGGCATCTATCACACGCTCTGATTGTAATCCCTGATGATGCCCTAACTCGTAAAATTCTAATCATTTACGAGTTTTTTGCTTGCATCAGCATTAGCAATGCTGATGTCTCCTTATCTAACTCATCCACAAACGCTATCAGGGGTGATTTTGTAATACTCCTCGGCTTCTGTCTTGGTGATGGCTCGGCGGTAGTGCTTCGACCGCGGCCAAGATAACGGGCGTGAATTTCGGCTCTGCCAGCAACTATGACACCCTTGTCAGCTCATTGACCGATAAGGATACATGGTATCTCAGTGCCAATGCTAACGGGCGCGTCACCAATAATTCTAGCGGGGTGACAGACTCCGATGCAGGCGTCGTCTTGGTAGCGGGAGGACCGAACGAGAGTTCTGCCGTAGGTGCCATCAAATTCAGCATCAGCGCAGCAGATTTGGCAAACTACGAGGGGCCCATCACCTTTTCGTTCGATGCAGCAACCTGGAGCGGCAACAATAACAAATACCATCAAATCACATTTTATCTGCTGTCAGAGGTAGGGACGCTGAAGTCAGACATATATCGAAATGAACGAAAAGAGGACGCTACAGATACAACGACCTCTGCCGTAGGAACTTTGCTCGGGATCTCCACTGATCCTACACACATTTCGCTGACGTTTAACGCCGATCAGGTGGAGAGGCTGCAAGCAAGCGGGGTAGATCAGACCTTTGTCTTTATGGCCTGTTCCAATGAACTCGTCGGCAGCTGCACCAGTGTGCTGATGAGCAATTTCACGCTGACGCCTGAGTCGACCACGGCGACGCTGAGCCTGCTGGCGCTTGTGGGGCTGGCGGCGCGCCGCCGTCGAGCCTGAGGGGCGGCGCACGCATACCCCCCTGCTCTCCCTCCCCCCGCCCGGCGGGCGGAGGGAGAGTTGTTTAGCGCGCGCTGCGCTGCGCGTGGATCATGTTGTCGGCCATACAGCGGACGGTTTCCTCCAAAATGTTGGAGAGGTGGCTCCCACTGCGGAAGTCGGCGGGCGCGAAGAAGTCCACGCGGTGCTGGCCAGCTTTCAGGTCGTAGCATTTGCGGAAGCTGCGGCGGCTCGTGTCGTCGGGGTTGTAGACGGCGATACTGGTGCCTCCCTGCTGGCGCATGACGGTGAAGCAGGGCACATCGGTGGGACCATCGCCAATGTAAATCATGTGCTCAAAGGGGATGGGGCGCAGATCGTGATCCATGTGCTCGTTGACATCCTCGGTGTAGTCGAGCATCCCCTTGTTGATGCGGAAGAGGTACTGGGTCTTGGTGGTGTGGGAAATGACGCGCTTGGGGAAGTCGATGCGCCCGTCGCGCTCGGCAAACTCGCAGGCGAACACCGCGCGCATGTAGGGGCGCACAAGCGAGCCGTCGATGATGCTGCGAATGCCCCCGGAAATAATGTAGTATTCCACGCGGATGCCCGCAAAGCGCTGCTCGGGGGTCAGGGCGCGGGCTTCAAACTCGCGGAAGAAATCCGGAATCCCCTTGTAGTAGGTAATCTTGCTGCCCAACTCGCGCAGGCGCTCGTTGCTCACAGCGTCCATGCTCAACTCGTCGAGCAGCTGCTTGAGGTAGCTCAGCTCGCCGTCCCAGCCCTCGCTGCGGCTGCGCTCGTTGCAGCGCTGCCAAAAGAGATCGGCGTTGATACCGAACTCGGGGAAGATAGTGTCCTCCTGCATGTTGTGCGGGGAGAGCGTCTGATCAAAGTCGAAGATGAGAGCAATGGTGTTCTGCGGCACGGGCATGGCGTGGTGCGGGCAGGGGCTGCGCCGCCCGCAGGGGCATCTTACCCCCTTTCAACCGCGCTGCCAAGCCTATTCGCGCGGCAATGTGCCGGTCAAAAGGCTCGGCAAGCGGAAGAAGCGGCGCGCGTTGGCGGTGGTTAGGGCGGCGATGTGCTCGGGCGTGCAGCCACGCAGAGCGGCGAGTTTGTCCACGACATAGCGTGTGCGTCCGGGGATGTTGACCTTGCCGCGGAAGGGCTCGGGGGAGAGGAAGGGGGAGTCTGTTTCGACCATGAAGCGTTCCTCCGGTACGGCAGCAGCCACGGCTTGCACCGCCTCGGTTTTGCGGAAGGTGAGCAGCCCGGTGAAGGAGACCAAACCGTCGAGCTGCTCAAAGATGGTGTCGGCCTGCGCGAGGCTGCCGATGAAGCAGTGGAACACCGGGCGCACGCGAGGAAAGTTGCGGGCAATGGCGACGGCATCGTCGAAGCAGTTGTGCGCGGTGCCGCGGTCGCGGGTGTGCAGCGAGATGTTGAGCCCCAGCTCCTCGGCGAGCGCGAAATGGTATTCGAGCAGGCGGCGCTGGCGGCGGTGGTAGTCCTCCTCGCTGTGCCCTTCGGGGGCGGGCCAATAGTAGTCGAGCCCGGTTTCGCCGATGGCCGCAAGGGGGTGGCGGCGGCAGAGCTCGGCCATCCGCTCGCAGTCGGCATCGCTCACGGCCAGGCACTCCATCGGGTGAACGGCCAGGCAGACGGAGACGAAGTCCGGGCAGCGCGCGGCGAGCTCCAGCTGCGGTTCCCAGTCGTGCGGGTCGGTTCCCTGCGTGATGCAGTGGCCGACGCCGAGGGCGAGGCTGTTGCGCCGCAGGCTCTCGAAATCATCGTATTTGTCGGAGATGAGGTGACAATGCGTATCGACGATGCTCATGGGCGCTGTTCTACCGCATGGGCAGCGCTGTGTCAAGCTCAGCGCACGCAGTGCCGCCCGTAGAGCAGGCGGCGCAACCCCTCCAAACCCGGGCTCTCCGCAAAGCTGTCGGCGTGCTGCAGCAGGCTCAGATCCGGGGTTTGCGCGAGGGCTCCCGCATCCAGGTGCGCATCGAGCAGGGCGGGGCCGGGCTCGGCCAGCCAGCGCTTGACGCAGCCCGCCGCTTCAGCCGGTCGGCACAGACGCAGGGTGCGCATCCCGAGGGCACGAGCCGCCGCAGGAGTCGCGCGCAGCGGCTCGGAGGCATTGTTACAAAGCAGGAGTTTGACGGAGAGATGCGCGCGGAGAAGAGTGGTCAGCTCGCTCAGCGACAATTCGTCCTCCCCACAGAGGGCAATGACTTGGCGCGAGGGCTCGGCAGCCTTGGCTCCGACCGCCTGTGCCAAGGCAGCGCCCAGCGTGCCGCAGCGGAACGAGCCCAGCAAGCGACGCGAGTTGCTCATGCGCAGGTAGCGGGCGACCCAAAGGAGGGGAGTGCCCGTATCTGCCACCCAAACGGCATCGGGCTCGGCGTAGTCGCTGATGAGGCGTGTGAGGTATTCGGGGCGCACGCTGCCCTGCTCGTTGACATCGCGGATGTGGCTCTCCAGCTCCACCAGAGAACGGCGGTGGCGGCAGAGGGTTGCGCAGAGGAAATCATCGCTGCGATCGCGGTCGACCAAGGGAAGCAGCGCTCGCGCTACCTCGCGCACATCGCCCTGCACACCGAGCTCAATTGATGTTCGCCGCCCCAACACCGCCACCTCGCGATCGACCTGCACGACGGGACTCATCGAGGGCAGGAATTCGCTGAAGGGGAAATCCGTGCCCCACAGCACGAGCAAATCGCAGTCCAACACAGCCAAGGGGGCGGCTCCCCAGCCCATCGGTCCGGTCATCCCCACGGCGAGGGGATTCTCGGCCTCCATCGCTTCCTTGCCGCCGAGTGTGTAGGCGATGGGTGCCTGCACCCGGCGCGCCAGTGCCATGAGGTCGCTGCGCGCCCCGGCACAACCCGCCCCGCACAGGAAGGTGACGCGCCCGGCGCGGTTCACCGCCTCGGCCAACCCCTGCAGCGCAGCTCCGTCGGGCATGAGGCTCGCACAGCTCACCGCCGGGCGCGGAGAGCTTCGCGGCGAGGCCGCGGCGGCGGCCATATCGGCAGGCAGCACGATGACGCCCGCACCGCCGCAGGCGCGGAGATGCTGCAAGCCCTCGGCCAGCAGGGCGGGTGCTTGCTCGGGGGAGACCACGCGCTCACAAAATCCCACAGCCGAGTGCAGATGCACCGCCGGGCGGCATTCCTGCACATAGCGACTCCCCGCATGGCAGGTGGGGATGTCGACCACCAGAGCCAGAACGGCACCGGCATCGCGCTGCACCTCGCACAAGCCGCCCAGCAACAGCAAGGTGCCTGCGCCGCTGCTGCCGCAGCAAACGGCCGTGCGCCCCGTCAGGCGCGAGGCGGCCGCCGCCGCGAGCGCTGCGCTGTCCCCCCGGCTCAACGGCACTCGCCGCAGCCCGGGGGCGCGCTCGACAGCGCTCATGAGAGGGTTGAGGCTATCCCCCGCCGGGACAAAGACTTGGCCGACCCCGCCCTGCACCAGCAGCTCCGCCAACTGATCCGACACCGTTGCTTCCATGTCCTCAGTTGTGCGGCTAACCACGCCCTCTTGCAAGCTATATTTCTGATTGTGAGATGGTCGCACGCTGCCGCAGCAGCTCGCGCAGCTCCCGCTCCCGCGCGCGGATGGCGCGGATCCGCGCCGCCAGCTTCACCACCTCTGCCCGCAGGTAATAGGTCTTAAGGCGTGCTCCTTTCTCCGTCACCAGGCGCACGCGATGCTCGTGCAACAGCTTCTTGCGGACATAGCGGTACAGCGTGCTGCGGCCGATGCCCAGCAGGGTGCGTGCCGCTTCCGAGTCCAGCATGCGCTTGGGACACTGCCGCACGGCGGGTTCGCGCTGCTCCACCAGCGCCTCGACCTGCGCGCGGCGCCAGTACAGGCAAGGCGGAGCACCCTCCACCGCCACGCGTCGAAAGCCGACCTTGTGGCGGTGCAACACCGAACGGGCGGAGGAGCAGGAGCAGCCCAGCATCTCCGCCGCCGCAGCGGTGGAAATACCCCATGCAGGCACCTTGCGGAAGGGTTGCCCGCTGCAACGGCTCGTGCCGCGTTTGGTGTGGAGCATCTCGTCCGGGTAGGTCACGCCGGGAATATCGTACAATCGCACGCCTCCGACACCAATAAGCGTGCGTGGTATATAATTCGGTTTTACTGCCATAGGTAGGGTTCCCCCTCCTCGGGCATCAGGGATTCATAGGGCATTGTTGGGGTAGCTTCGGGTAAAAGCATTCCAAGCCTAGCGAATCCGGGCTGACTCCTCAACGGAATCTGAAAAAATATCCTCCTTTCCGTATTGGATGCGGCAGAGAGATTACTGCCATGTTTCGTCCCCGGTGACTGTGTAAAAATCCGGCACAGGATGTTTCCCTCTTGCGCAGGCGCTCGGGAATCAGTGGTGCTTTGCCGGGGCACTGCCCTGCTCAGCAGCCATGCGTCCGTAGGTGGTTTTGGGGTAGCGCCGCGCCGCGCGCTCAAAACATTCCGCAGCGCGTGCCTCATCGTGCAGGTCTCGGCGGTACAGCATGGCAGCACGGTAGAGCAGCAGCGCGCGATCCTGGCGGGAGGAGACGCACTCCGCGCCCTGAGCGAGAGTCTCGGCAGCGCGACGCAGCTCGCCGAACACGTCCTGCTGCGCGCGCGCGAGTTCCAGCCAGCCGCGCGTACGGCGCTTCTGCTGCCGCACCAGCTTCTCCAGCTCGGCCAGCAATTCGGGGGAACGGTTCTCACGCAAACGCCCGGTCAGCACGACCAGCGCATCCTCCCCGGGCACATAACTGCCACCGTAGATACGCTCGCCGATGGCATCACCCAAAAGGGGCAACAGGCGATAACGGAACAGCAAGCCCTCCGCCAAGGCCAACATCGCCAGAGCCGCGAGAAACAGGAGAATCAACCGCACGCCGCTCCCTTCCGCGAGGAGCTGCTCACGCAGCAGCAGCAACGCCGCCGCAAAGAGAGCGAAGGGCAGCAGCATAAGCACCAGAATGCGCAGGAAACGCAGCATCACTCAGCGGGTAGATTGTCAACCGTCAAGTAATTGAGGGCGCGCGTGCGATCCGGGTTCTGCGAGTCGCGAATCTCCACCTTCATCTCTTTGAAAAACCAGGTGCCGTCGGCTAATTTTTTGACGGAGGTGATGGTGAAGCGCTTGCGCAGTTTGCCGTCGCTGCCATAGCCGTCCGTCTGCCACGCCGTCCCGTTCTCGCAATCGACCCACAAGCGCACGGTGGCAAACTGACCGACCCCGGGCTTGGGGTTGCGCAGCTCAATGATGTAGCACTCGCGCCCCTTGATGCGCTCGCGCTGCGCGAGCACACGACCGTTCTTCCAGTAGAGAAAGCGCAGTGACAAGTCCTCGTAGCAAAGGTCGGTGCCGGGAATCGCCTGCGTGTAGCCGGCGGGCGCCAGCACACGCGCCTTGCCCCCCTCGACCACAGCGAGCTCGGCCCCCTTGTCGCGGATGCGCACGTCGAAGCGCTTCCACGCGCCGTCCTGCTTGTACTGGTAGCAAAGCGTCTCCCCACGCACACTCAGGCTGAACGGCACCTTGTCGCGACTGTGATTGGTGCGGATGAAGCCCGTGACATCGCGCTCCCCCTGGCTCACCGTCATCTCGCGCATGGCCTCCAAAATCTCATCGGCCTGCTGCGCCGCCACAGGGCCGCACCACAGCGCCGCCACACAGGTCATGCACATCGTGATTCCGAATCTCATGAGCCCAGTGTACCACAGGGCGCTCGCGCTGTCCAAGCATTATTCCGCCGAATAGATTGAGAGCTGCCTCGCATTGGGCTTGCAGTGGCTCTTTCCTGTGATGTACACTGGTACCCGATGCCACGGGGTCGTTACATTGATCTTCTGCTCAGCCTGCTGCGGCTGGGTTTGGGGCTGTTTTTCCTCGTCACAGCCGTTCTGAAAATAGACCAATTGGGAGACACGGCCGAATTCCTGACGCGCAGCCGCCTGTTGCCCGCATGCTGCTCCCTGCCGCTGGCCTGCATCGGGGTTGCCATGGAGCTGGTGGTGGCGCTGTGCCTGCTGTTGCGGCGCAACTACCGCGGAGCTTCACTGTGGGCAGCGGTCATGTGCATGGTCTATCTGCTGCTCTACGCGCAGGCTTGGGCGCGCGGGCTGGAGCTAAGCTGCAACTGCCTGGGCTCGGCGCACGAGATTGTCAACTACCCGCTCGACACCGGATTGCGCCTGCTGCTGCTGGCGGCCGTCACCCTGCTGCTGTGGGATGCGCGCCGCCCGCGCAATGCCCGCCGCGGTCAGCGCTTTGATTTTTCGCAGGCGGACGAATAAGCGCGGTCTCAATCGCTCAGCCCCAGCCACGCCTCCAGGTCGGCAAGCCGCTCGCAACGGCGCAGGTGCCACTCCTGTTCCGCGCTCATATCCGCATAGCAGAACGCGAGGTATTTCTTCAGGCGGTTGCAGTGCCCGCGCTCGCGGTAGGGGGCTTCCAACGCCCGCCCCGTCTCCTCCGTGAGGATGCGGAAATAGCGACGCATGTCCGCCGGGGTGGGGGCTACCCCGCCGCGCAACTGCCGGAAGAGGTAGGGATGGCGCACCGCACCGCGCCCAATCATCAGCCGCGTGCAACCGGAGAGCAGCGCCGCTTCCTGCGCCCGCTGCGGGCTGTCGATATCGCCGTTGATCCACACGGGGCAGCTCAGCGCCGCCCCTGCCGCGCACACCGCCGCCCAACGCGCCACGCCGCTGTAGAGCTGCTGCCGCGTGCGGGCATGCACCATCACGCCATCGGGCGCTGCCTGCGCCAACACATCCAGCAGGCGCGGAAACTCCTCCGCCGATGCCCAACCCAGCCGCAGCTTGACGCTGAACGCGCCCGGCGGCAGCTCCGCACGCAGCGCCGCCAACACCGCCGCCAGACGTTCCGGCTCACGGAGCAACGCCGCCCCCGCCCCGTGGCGGTTCACCAGCGGCGAGGGGCAGCCGGCATTGAGGTTGATGCCCGCCACACCGCGCGCCGCCAGAACGCACGCATCGCGCACCAAGGCAGCGGGCTCGCTGCCCGCCAGCTGAGCCACCAGCGGCACCCCGCTCTCATTCTCCTCCACCAGGCGCTCCAAGGCCGCCGAGCGCACGCAGGTCGTCCGCGTGCTGCGGAAGTAGGGCGTCATCAGCACATCAGGCAGCGAGCCGATGCGCGCCAAGGTGCGAACAAAGGCGATGTCGGTCACATCCTGCATGGGAGCCAGAGCCAGCTGCATGCCGCCCATGGTAGCAAAGGGTTCTCCGCGCGACAAGCCCGATTCTTGCTGTTTTTTCTTGACAAAATTCAATATTCGGTGTACCACTGCGCGCACGCAAGCCTCGGATTTTCCCACGGGGCGACGCCCCCCTGCTGATATGAAGTTGAATCAATCCCTTCTCCTGACAGCCGTGAGCCTGCTGACAGCGGCCTGCAGTTCGCAAAACTCGCCCGCCGCCCTGCACCGGCTCGGCATGGGCTATGCCTTCGCCCGCCCCAGCAACAAGGTCGACACTACCCAAGCCGTCTCCAGCGGCAGCTGGGATGTGCCCGCCGGGCTGACGGGACCGCATCTCATCGTCATCGACACCGAGCTGCAACAAGCGAAGTACTACATCGGCGATCGACTGGTAGGGCAAAGCGCCATCTCCTCAGGCAAGGCGGGCAAGCTGACCCCGCGCGGCACCTTCAAGATTTTGGCCAAGGATGCCACGCACAAATCCTCCACCTACGGCAGCGTCGTCAACAGCGCCGGCGAAACCATCGTGGCAGACTACACCGCCGGCCAGCCCATGCCGGCGGGCGGCATCTACAAGGGAGCCGCCATGAACAACGCCATGCAGCTCACCACCACGGGCATCTGGATGCACGAAGGCATCGTCACCTCGGCTCCGGAGAGCCACGGCTGCATCCGCCTGCCCAAACACATGGCCAAAATCTTCTTCGACAACACCGAAGTGGGCACCCCCGTCATCATCAAATAAGCACCATCCATGCGCTCTGCCTTCACTCTCTGCCTGTTTGTTTGCATCGGCACACTGTTCGGGCTGAGCTCCTGCAGCAGCCCGGTGACTCCCCCCGAACCCGTGCATGAGCTGACAGCCTACGAACAGTTTACCACCAAGCCGGGCTACCCCATGCTCATGGAGGTCTACACGGACGAAGCGCTCATGAAGCAAGCCTCCGCGCAGTCTCCCATCGTCATCTGCCTGTCTCAGCAACGAGCCCGTCTCTATGTCAACGAGCAGGTGGCTATGGACTGGCCCGTCTCCACCGGCGTCAGCAGCCATCCGACCCCCACGGGCTCCTTCAAAATCCGTTTCAAAGAGCAGCAGCACAGCTCGAACCGCTACGGCAAAATCTACAACGCCGAGGGCAAGTGCATCAACGGCAACGCCGACATCTTCCAAGATACGCTTCCCGAGGGCGGGCGCTTTGACGGCGCCCCCATGCCCAACTGGATGCGCCTGACCGCCGACGGAGTCGGCATGCACACGGGCAAGGTCAAAGCCGGGCATCGGCTCTCGCACGGCTGCATCCGCACCCCCCACAAAATCGCGGTTCGGCTCTTCGAGCTCACCCGGGTCGGCACCCCCGTCACCATCACAGAAGAACCGGAACCGCTCTTCCCCCGCCTCCCCGGGCAGGCGCAACTCCCCACGGTAAAACATCCCGTCCCGCCCCCCGCCGAAGCGGCCAAACCAAGCGTCTAAGCCCCGAGAGCCGCGAAAAAACATCGCGATGCAAAAATTTGTCTTTACAATACATCGTAAATCACTATAATTCTGCTCCCGACGCGCAATCTTCCAAAAAACAAACCACATCGACACATCATGAAAGTTCTTTCCTCCCTCGCCTCGATGAAGCGCCGCCACGCTGACTGCCAGATCGTGAAGCGCAAGGGCACTCTCTACGTCATCTGCAAGAGCAACCCCAAGTTCAAGGCTCGTCAGGGCGCGACCGCCGGCACCCGCCTGAGCAAGAAGGGCGTCAAGTAACCCACGCTTTCTCCGCCCCCTCCCGTGGGGTCATCTGCGAAAAAGACCGGTAGCGTTCTCCGGTCTTTTTTGTTTGCTCGGATACCCATCTCTTCCCCGCTCATGCCCGACAGCGTTCGCACCCACATTCTCCCGCTCGGCGATTTCACCTTCTCCTGCGGCGACACCCTGCCGCAGATGCAGTTGGCCTACGAAACCTACGGCACCCTCAACAGCGAGAAGAGCAACGCTATTCTGCTCTTCCACGCCCTCACGGGCAGCCACCACGCCCACGGGCACAACGACAGTCTGCCCGAGGCGGGGGATTTTTGGCAACCCGAGAACCACGAGGGCTGGTGGGATCGCATGATTGGTCCCGGCAAACCGCTGGACACCGAGCGCTACTTCATCATCTGCGTCAACTACCTGGGCAGTTGCTACGGCAGCAGCGGTCCCGCCAGCGCGGCGCCGGACGGGCAGCCCTGGGGCAGCCGTTTCCCGCTGGTCAATGCCAACGACCAGGCGCGCGCGCAAATCCGCGTGCTCGACCACTTCGGCATCGACCGCTTTGCCATCGTCGGACCCAGCCTGGGCGGGCAGCTGGCGTTGGTGCTCACCACCCTCTACCCGCAGCGCGTGCGCAGCGTCATCATCATCGGCTCGAGCTGCGAGACCCCCATCGACCACAAGCTTTCCGTCTTCGAGCAAATCCTCGCCATTGAGCTCGATCCCGCCTACAAAGCCGGACGCTATGCGCTCAGCGAGCAACCATCCAAGGGGGTGGCGCTCGCGCGCATCATCTGCCACAAACTCTTCGTCTACCAAAAGGGTTTGGAACAGCGCGCCCGCAAAGGCATCTGCGACCGTCAGGGCATGCTCAGCTGGTACAACCCCACGCACAACATCGAAAGCTACATGCTGCACCAGGGCGTTAAGTTCTCCAAGCGCTTCGATGCCAACGCCTACATCCGCATCATGAACATGTGGGCCTGGTTCGATTTGGCCGCCTGCAGCCACACCGCCGACATCGACGCCGCCTTCCGCATCTACGCCGAGCACCGCATCCCTTTCATGCTCTTCTCCATCAGCACGGACTGCTGCTTCACCCCTGCCGCCATCTCGCGCTTCTACCGCCGACTGCTCAAAAACGGCGTGCAAGCGCGCTACAAACGCATCCGCAGCATCAAGGGGCACGACTCCTTCCTGCTGGAGCCCGAGCTCTACGAGGCGGATATCCGCGCCTATCTCGGATAAATTTTCCCCGCCGACGGCATTTGCTGCTTGCCAGCGCTCCGCCCGCGTGCTATACCAAAAGAGTCAACAGAGTTCTTACGCCATGAAAGTATCTGCACTCCGCAACAACGCCAAGGGTGGTTTCACCCTCATTGAGCTGATGGTTGTTATCGCCATTTTGGCGGCTCTCGCCTCCATCGGCTACGGTCCCATCCTCGATCACATGAATGACGGCCAGCGCCAAAAGGCACAGAGCAACCTGCAATCGCTCGGCACCATTCTGCGCCAGTTCAAGACCGACTACGGCACCTACCCCTGCGACAGCACCGCCACCACCCTGCAGGACAGCAACCCCGATCTCAACTTCGGCTCGCTGACAGGCAACACCTCCAACGATTACTTCCGCCAGGTGTTCTACTCCAAGGGCAACAGCAGCGAAAAGCCTTTCTTCGCCCAAATCTCCTGCGCAGGCAAGACCATCGCCGCCGAGGGTGATGAAAGGCTGGCCAATGGTTCCGCGCTCGCCAAGGGCGAAAATGCCATGGCCTATGTCATGAGCAGCAAGACCGACGACGAAGGCGGCAAGAAAGCCATCCCCGGCAACAAGTCCAACGTTCCGCTGGCTTTCTGCGGCATCTACCCCTCCAATACCCCCTACCCCGGCACCGCCGTCGAGTTTGACATCTCCTCCTTCCGCGGTCATGTCTTCATGCTTTCCGCCGATGGCTCCGTCAAGGATCTGGAGAAGAATCTGGACGAGGACGACAACGATGATGAGAAGGGTCGCCTGAAGCCCGATTCCTCCATCTTCCCCGAGACCAAGAAAGGTCGCGCCACGGCGGAGGACTACATCGTGCTGAGCCCCGATCTGTAAAGCCCCTTTCCACACCGAATCAAGCCGCGCCTCCTCCTCGGGATGCGCGGCTTCTTGTCTGCCGAGACGACCCTTTGACAGCAACGCCGAAGCGCCCCGCTGCCGGAAAGCAACGGGGCGCTTCGGAAACAACCAAGAAAGGGAATGGAGATATTCGGCTCACCCGTAAAGGGAGCCGAACAAATCAGGCCTTGGCGGCGCGGAGCTTCTTGATCATGGAAGCCACAGTCTCAGACGGCTTGGCTCCGCAGGAAATCCACTTCTCGGCCTTGTCGAGGTCCAAGGAGAAGTTCTCACCCTCAGCCATCGGGTTGTAGGTGCCGAGCTGCTCGATGAAATCGCCATCGCGGCGCGCGCGGCTGTCAACAACAACAATCTTGTAGAAAGGACGGTCCTTAGAACCCTGGCGATTGAGACGGATTGCTACCATAATAAAATGTTTGGATGTTTCGGTTGTTTTTCCGCTCGCGGGCATAAGCGCCACGCGGCGGGAGCGGAGATTAGCATGAAAACAGCCTCGAGTCAAGCACAAAGGCATATTTTTATCACCAACGAGCAAAATCGCTGCGTTCGAGCCCGTCGCGTCCATGTGGGTCTTTTTTCACGTCGCGCACGCGCATTGCTCTTGAATGCGGGGGGCTCGCCGTGTACAATCGCTGCGCGATATGGTGCCATCATCCCCCAGCGACCCCGACAACAAACGGAGAGTGCGCAACAGCATGGGCGAGGGCGGGCGTTTCCTGCTCGTGGCCGCTGCCGCCGTCATCGTGATTGCCGGGCTCAAAGCTGCCGCCTCTGTCATCATGCTGGTGCTCATGGCCGGCTTTTTGGCTATTGTCAGCTATGCTGTCACCGACATGCTGCGCCGCTACCTGCGCTGCCCGCACTGGCTGGCCGTCACGAGCACGGTGCTGTTCGACTTCGGTGTGGTATTCGGCATCATCGCGCTGCTCAACTACTTGGCGCGCGACATGATGGATACCCTGCAGGGCGATGTGACGGATCGCATCAGCGAAAAATACGACCTCATCATGGGCTGGATGGCCGAGTTCGGGCTCGACGAACACTTCCGCGCCATCTACCGCTCCCCGCAGGATCTCTTCGATGTACCCCAGCTTGTCAGCCTCACGCAGCAGCTCACGGGACAAATCGTCTCCATCATGAGCACCTGCGCCCTCGTGCTCATCCTCATGACCTTTTTTCTGGGCGAAGCCCCGCTCTTTCTCAAAAACGTCCGCCGCCTACCCACCGGCGAGCGCGGCAAGATGGATTTCCTCAACGCCATTCAAGGCATTCAGCGCTATCTGTTTATCAAGACGGTCAGCAGCACCCTCACAGGGCTGCTCGTGTGGCTGCTCTGCATCTGCCTGCACGTACCCTTTGCCTTCCTGTGGGGGGTGCTGGCTCTGGTACTCAACTACATTCCCACCATCGGCTCCATTGTCGCCGCCATCCCCGCCATTGCACTCACGCTGCTGCTGGGCAGCTGGGGAGATGTCATCATCCTGGCGCTGGGCTATCTGGGCATCAACGGCATCATCGGCAACGGCATCGAGCCGCTCTTCCTCGGCAAGCAATTCGGCATGGCCACCTCGGTCGTCCTGCTTTCCGTCCTCTTTTGGGGCTGGCTTTGGGGTCCCTTCGGCATGCTCATGGCCGTGCCGCTGACGGTGCTCATCAAGTTGGCACTGGAAAACTCGCGCGACCTCTCGTGGGTGGCGCTCATCATCGACGACAAGCGCCAAAGCGACTCGCGCACCCCTCTCAAACCACACTAACACTCCATCTATGCACACATTCGCCTACCAAAACGGCGCTCTGCACTGCGAGAGCGTGAATTTGGCCGACATCGCCGCCGCCGTCGGCACCCCCACCTTCGTCTACAGCAAGAAGACCATCGTTGACGACCTCAACGAGCTGCGCCGGGCGCTCTCCCCACTCAAGGCTCATGTGGCGTACGCTGTCAAGGCCTGCTCCAACAAAGCTATTCTCAACCTCATGGCGCAGCAGGGGGTCGGCTTCGACATCGTGTCGGGCGGCGAGCTGTGGCGCGTCATCAACGCGGGCGGCGACCCCACCCTCTGCACCTACGCCGGGGTCGGCAAGACCGAGGCGGAAATCCGCTACGCCCTTGAGCAGCACATCTACTGCTTCAACTGCGAGAGCGAGAACGAGCTGCGCACCATCAACCGCATCGCCGGAGAGCTGGGCGTCAAGGCGCCCGTCGCCGTGCGTGTCAACCCCCATGTCGACGCCCACACCCACAAATACATCACCACCGGCACCAACGAAAACAAGTTCGGCGTAGACATTAACCGCATCGAGCAGGTCTACGCCACCATCGCCGCCGAGATGCCCCACCTGCACATCCGCGGGCTGCAAATGCACATCGGCTCGCAGCTCACCGAGGTGCAGCCCTTTGTCATGGCCATTGAGAAGGTGAAACCCATTGTCGAACAATTCCAAAAACTCTACAACATCGAGTTCTGGAGCATCGGCGGCGGCATCGGCATCGTCTACGACGGCTGTCTGGACTCCGGCAAGCCCGAGTGGTGGGCGGAGCATCCCGAGCAGATCACCATCCGCAGCTACGCGGAGGCCATCATCCCCCTGCTGCAGCCGCTGGGGCTGACCATCATCGTGGAACCCGGGCGGCGTATGGTCGGCAACGCCTGCGCCATGCTCACCACCTGCCTCTACGAGAAGAAAGGCGAGGCTAAGACCTTCAAGATGATTGATGCCGGCATGAACGACATCATCCGCCCTGCCCTCTACGAGGGCTACCACGAGATTTGGCCCGTCACCGAGCACCACGGCGACACCATCACCGCCGACATCGTGGGTCCCATCTGCGAGAGCGGCGATTTTCAGGCGCAGAACCGCCGCATCGCCGATGTCAAGCCGGGCGAGGTGCTGGCAGAGATGAGCGCCGGAGCCTACGGCTTCAGCATGAGCAGCACCTACAACTCGCGCCCGCTGGCAGCTGAAGTGCTGGTGGACGGTGCGCGCTGGAGCATCATCCGCCGCCGCCAAAGCATGGAGCAGATGGTGGAGGACGAGCTGCTGCCCGAATAAGCCTCTTTCCCTTGTTGACGGAGCTGTCCCTTCCCCGGGGCGGCTCCGTTTTTCGGCATCAAATGGGGGCTGTTTCAGATTTGCCGACGCTCAAATGGCGCTCGGCAAAAAAGGCACAACCCGGACTTCCCCGCCCCGCACCTTGCTTTTCCCTTGACAAAACAGGCGGCGCGCGCTATGAATGTGCCCGCATTACCCCGGATTCATTACACCATGGACATTCGCGACGAAAAAACGCTCATTCTCTTCAAGCCCGACTGCGTGCGCAAGAATCTCTCCGGCATCATCCTGCAACGCCTGCTGGCCGAGGGCTTCCGCCTGCGCGCGCTCAAGATGATGCAGCTCGATGACGCCGTTCTGCGCGAGCACTACGCGCACATCATCGACCTGGTCATCGACGGCGAGCCGCTCTTCCCCAAGCTCTCCGCCTTCATGCAGACCAGCCCCGTGGTGGCGCTCGTGCTCTCCGGGCCGGGGGTCATCACCCGCGTGCGCAGCATCCTGGGGCCCACCAACTCCCAGAAAGCCGACAAGGGCACCATCCGCGGCGACTACGGCACCAACAGCATGCTCAACATCTGCCACGCCTCCGACTCCCCCGAGAGCGCCGAGGTCGAAATCGCCCGCTTCTTCGCTCCCGAGGAAATTTTTGACAACATCAACTGAGAGCCGCTGCGCTCCCCGTTCACCAAGTCCCGCTGTTCCCCCAAGAGCAGCGGGCTTTGTTGCGCCCGGCGCGCGGCTCAGCGGCGCGTTTTGCGGCTCGAGCTGCCGTTGCGCTTGGGAGCCGCTTTCGGCACCGTCTTGGCGGGCTTCTTGGGCGCGGCCTTGACCGTGGTCTTGCGCGTCGGTTTGCGGCTGCTCTTGCGGGGCGCGGGGCTCGGCTTGGCAGGCTCCACCTTGGCCGGGGCGGGCGGCGGCTCGGCAGCGGGCTTCTCCGCCGCGCGGAGGCTCTGCTCCGGGTTCATCACCGCGGCAAAGCGCTCGATGCCGTCCGCCAGCGCAAGCGCCAGCTGACGCTGATACTCGTCCGAGCTCAGCCGCGCGCCCTCCTCGGCATGCGTGGCATAGCCCAGCTCCACCATCGCCGCCGGGCAGCGCAGGGAAGAAAGCAAGCTGTAGCGCGCGCGGCGGCAACCGCCGTCCCGCGCCCCCGCCCCGCGCACCAGCGCCGACTGCAGCGCCGCCGCCAGCGCCGCATTCGCCGCGTCGAACTCATTGCCCGGCAGGGCATCCGCCCCCGGCTCCGCCGGCGTCACCGTGTAGGTCTCCGCACCCGACACATCGCTGCGCCCGCTGTTGAGGTGCAGGCTGACCAGCAGGGGGTTGAGCGCATTGTTCGCCGCATCCACCCGCTGTTGGTCGGAGAGATAGCGATTTTCCGTGCGCGTCAGCACCACGTGATAGCCCCGCTTCGTCAGCTCCTGCTGCAACATCGTCGCCACCACCAGCGCCACATCCGCCTCGCGAGCGTAGGGCGTCACCGTCCCCGTATCGTGCCCGCCGTGCGCGGGATCCAGCACCACCGTCTTGACCAAGCGGCGGTTGGCAATGTAGGTCGGTCGCAGCACCGGGTCAATGAGCTTCAGCGCATCCGTTTCGGACAGCAGCAGCCCCCGCGCCGCGTCCTGCCGCACCGGGTGCGACAAGCGACAGTAAATCCCCCCCAGCAGCAGATCGCGCGGGTCGGGACCGAACACCAGCGACAACTCGCCGTTGCCCGCCGCCGTCACCCCCGGCTTCTGCCCCGACAGCGGCAGCAGCTTGTAAAAACTCCGCAGATCCTCCAGCGGCACATAGCCGTCCGACTCCGCCGCCGCCGCGCTCCACATCGCCCCGTCCGCCGTCACCGCCGAAACCGCCGGCAGCAGCCCCGCCGCAAGCAGGAGCCCCCAACACAACATCTGCACCCCAACTCTCATGACTTGCGCAACGATGGAAGATGCGAACCCGGCGCACTCGTGCGGAGGCGCCCCTTCCCCGGCGTCGGCGCGTTGAGCGCCCCGGGGCGCTTGCGGCACACGATGCAGCTGTACGACACAATCCCCTGCGCCAGCGCTTCCGCCAGCAGCTCCTGATAGGCCGCGCTCGAAATCCGCCGCCCCTCCTCGGGGTTCGACACAAAGCCCCCCTCGAACAAAATCGCCGGGCGCACGATGGTGCAGAGCACCGAAAAACGCGCGCGCTGAATGCCGCGATCCACCGCCTTGGTCGCCTTGACGGCGCGGCTGTGAACCGCCGTGGCCAGCGCAATGTTCTCGCTGTCCTGATTATTGCCCGAGAGCTCCTCCGTGCGGCGCGTTCGCGCAAAGGGGCCGGTGGTGCCGTGCGGCGCCAGCGTAAAGGTCTCAATCCCCTCGGCACCCGAGCGCCCGCTGTTGTGGTGAATGCTCACGAAAATGGAATCCGGGGTCTTGTTGGCGATAGCCACGCGCTGTTGCAGGGTCAGGAAATAGTCGCCGTCGCGCGTCATCACCACCTTGAAGCCCAGCTTGAGCAACTTGGCGCGCAGGCGCTTCGCCACGGCGAGATTGCAGTCCTTTTCGCGCGCGTAGGGGCTCGTAGCGCCCGCATCGTGCCCGCCGTGACCGGGGTCCAGAACCACGGTGCGCAAACTGCCCGCCGAGGTCGAGAATTTCGGGCGCAGCACGGGGTCGACCAGCTTGTGGACATCCACGGAGGAGATGTAGAGCTGCCCCGCCAGCTCCTGCACGGGGAAGGAGAGGATGTAGCGGTAGCTGTTCACATAAAAATCCTGCCGACGGGGCATCACCGACACCGTGCGGTTGCCCGCGCCGTAGGCCACGCAGCCCTCGCGCCCCTTGCGCGGGGAAAAGCCGTACCAGCGCCACAAATCCTTGAGCGCCACATACTCCTCGCCCCCGAACTCCGTCGTGCGGAACGGCTCCGCCGCCCCTCCCGCCGCCGACAGCAGCAGAAGCAACACAAACAGGCAGCGAGACAGGCAGGAACTCATGCGCGATGCCCCCACTCTACCACCGAGACGCGCCCCCCATCAAGCGAAAAGCATGCGCCCGCGCGTCATCCCCCGCCACCGCGAAATCGCGAGCAGCAAAGCGCCCGCGCGGAGAACCGCGCGGGCGCCTGACAGGGGAGTCTCGGCAGGGCTCAGAAGCTGTAGCGCACGCCGATGTGGCCGTCCACCGAGCGGTAGTCGTTGCGCAGCTCGTAGCTCACGCCGCCGAAGCCGCTCCAGCTGTCCGTCACCGGCAGGTCGACCCCCACGCTCAGCAGCCCGCCCACGCGGTCGCGGCTCGGGCCGTTCTGCGTGAAGTCGTAGCCCGGCGCGCCGATGAAGTGCGCCTTGACCGAGGAGCCCTGGTCGGCGGCATCCAGCGTCAGCATCGCCTGTGCCGTCAGCACCGAGCGCTTGCGCGTGCGGTTGGTCAGCGCGCGGAACTCGTAGCTGTAGCGCGCGCCCAGACCCAGCACCGTGCTCCAGGCATCCTGGCGGTTCACGCTCAGCCCGGCATTGCCCATGCTCGTCTCCGTGTAGCTGTCCAGCCACGCGGCGGTGGAGTCGATGGTAAAGACCGGAGCCAGGGTGGCGCGCTCCGACACGCGGAAGTTCACCGCCGCCTCGTAGGAGAGGTTGAGGCTCATGCCGGAGATGTCGCCCTTGGTGCCGCCCGCAAAGGGAGCCAGCCCGGCCACGCCCACGTTGCGCTTGTGCATGAGCTCATGCACGCCCACACCCACGCTGAAGCAGTGCGCCCAGCGCCCCTTGTTCACGCGGCCGTAGAGGTCGAGGTAGTAGTTGTCGCCCGTGCTCTTCTGCGCGCCCGTGATGTTGATCTTGGAGTACTCGTAGCCGCAGGAGAGCCCCAGCAGCAACTCGGGCGTCAGGCTGCGATCCACGCCCAGCATGGCGCCGTAGCCCTGGCGGCCGAAGGAGGGCACACCCTCGGCACCGCCGATGCGGGTGTAGCTCGCCGTCGGCGCAAACCACAGCTCGGTGGCGGGGGTGGTGTGGTAGCGGCGGCAGCACTCATCGCTGCCCTTGAGCTCGAGGCGCGTGGCGCCGTTCTGCCCGGCCATCTGCCGCAGGTTGCGGGTGTGATCCAGCGCGCCCTCCAGCACAGAAGTCATCAGCGCGGTGTTGTTCACGCCGCCCAGCGAATCCAGCGCGGCCAGCGCCTGACCCTCGCTCGTGGTGTGCGCCAGCGCGGTGAGCACCTGCGCCAGCTCACCCGTGGCGATGCCCGCGCGCTCGATGTCGCGCAGCGCATCGCTCACGCTCTGCCGGTTGCCGTTCTTGTCCGCGCCCTTGTGGTTCTTGCTCAGCACGAGGATGACATCACCGCCCTCGTTGACGGTGTGGGCGTTGCGCGTGTCCATGTTGTGCTCAATGCGCAGACCGTAGTCGCCGCTGACGGCGACGCCCGTCCCCTGAGCTTCCACAATCGTGTGGCGCGTCTGCTCGGCCACGGCGCTCTCATCGCCCGCAAAGTGCAGCTTCAACGTGTCGGCGCTCACATCCGCCGCACCCGCCGTCACCACCAGCTTGTCCGCGCCGGCATTCGTCACATCCAGCAGCAGGTCGGCACCATGGGCGTCGTACTGCCCCACGGTCAGGGTCTCGGTGGAACTCGAGGGTTCCGCCGCGCCCACATAGATGCGGCTGTCGGCAGCGCCCGTCACATCGCCCAGCGTTCCCGAGCCGTTCAAGGTGGTGCCCGTGCTCATGGTGACCGCCGAGGCGATACTGCCGTTGACCTCCAAGCGCCCCTCGTTCAGGGAGATGGCAGTGGCGAAGTTCGGCGAGTTGCTGTTGAGAATCAGCGCGGCGGCGCCCTCCTTGGTCAGGGTATAATCTGCGGCGCCGCTCAGCTGAGCCAGCCCCGTCCAAGTCGTGTCCGAGAGCGTCTTGAGGGTGGCATCGGCCTCCACGCTCAGATCCGAATCGTAGGAGACGGGGGCGCCGCCCTCCGTGCCCGTGATGAGTAGGCGCGAGCTGCCTGCACGAGTCATCCCCGACGCAATCACCAACGTTGCCGCGCTGCCGCCGAAAGCACCGCTCGCCTGCGCCGCCAGCGTCCCCTCGAGCAGAGCAATGGTGCCGTCGAAAGACGCGGCGTTGTCCGCCGTCAGCGTCAGAGCACCCACGCCGACCTTGGTCAGCTCGGCCTCACCCGTGATGCTGCCCAGCTTCAGCGAGGCGTTCTCCTGCGTGCTGATGCTGCCGTCGGCCTCAACCGCCAGCGTGGCGTCGCTCAAATCCTCCGCGACGTCGTCGAGCACCGAGATGCTGCGGACATCATCGTCCCCGCCCTCCAGTGTCAGGGTCTTGCCCGTGGCCGTGTTGCCGCCATTGAGCGAGAGCCTGCCCGCTTGCAGGGTGACGTTGCCGAGAGCCGTGTTCCGGCTACCAACTTGCCCCCCCTGCGACACGCTGAGCCCCAGCTCGCTAAGGTCGCTGTCGGCGATGTCACTCACCCCGTCCTCAATGCTCAGCTTACCACTCAGCGTAACATCCGACACCAGGGCATTCTCCTTGGTCAGGCGGCTATCCGCGGCCAGACTGCCCGTTGTGCCGGACAAGGTCACCGTTGTCACGCCCGCGATGGGGGCGGAATCATGACTCAGAACCAGCTTGGCGTTGTCCAGCTCGTCCGCCGCCAATACCACCTCGGCATTCGTACCGCTGATGCCCGTGTTGCCCGTGCCGTCGCCGAAGGTGTTGCTGCCCCCCGAGCTCAGGGAGGTACCTGCCGCCAGCACGGTGTTCTCCACCTTGTAGCGCGTATCGTTATCACTCCGAACCGAGATATCCACCGAACCCTCGTTCACCGTCAGCTTCGTGAGTGTTTTCTCCTCCTCGGAGTCGTTGCTCAGCGTCAGCTTGGCATCCCCGGTCTTGGTGATGCTGCCGTTGTTGACGACCCCGGCCAGCTCCAGATCCTTTCCGGTCTCCACCGTCAGCGTCTTGCCGTTCAGGTCGATGTCCTTGCTCTGCGTGGTGACCCGCGTGTTGTTGGCGAGCGTTTGGTCATTCCCCAGCGTCAGCGTTCCCTCAGCGCCCAGAGCTTCATCCTCACCCAGCTCGATACGCTGCATCGCCGAGGCGATGTTGAGGTCAAACGCCTCGTTGTCGGAGTTGATCTTCAGGGTGACGCCGTAGAGGCGCACGGTCTCCGCAGGATTGTTCTGCGAGATCAGATCCTTTTTCACCAGATGGCCGTTGAGCTCCAGCGAACCCATAACGTTGATGATGCCATCGCTCGCGAACGCCAGATTCTTGTTCTGCGTATGCGTGCCGGTGAATGTCGCCGTGGGATCCGCAGCATCGGTCGGAGTCAGTAGGGGGTTCGCCCCCTCCACCAAGCCGTAGCGGTCGAAGATGATGGCCGAGTCGAGGCTGTTGTTCTCATCAACCCGCAGCTTGCCGTTGGCCTTGATCACCGTTCCGTTGTCTACGGAGAGCGAGGGAGTATCCGCGCTCCCGGCATCACCGTTGTTCACAATGGTGACGACATCCGAGATGACCACGGCACCGCCCACGCTGTTGTTGCCGCCGAGCGTCAGGGTGCCGCCGACCACGGTCAGATCGCCGCTGACGGCGGTGTCCTTCAGAGTCAGCGAGGTGGAGCCCTCCGCAGCGTCCGCAGCATTTGTGTTCGTCGTGCTGATGCTACCCTGAAGCGCGATGTTCGTCAGCGAGGCACTGCCCGTGCCGTTGAAGGTGATATCGGCCGTCAGGGTCGACGGAGCGGTGCCCGTGCCCTCCAGCGTCAGCGCGCCCTCCACGGTGGTCGTGCCCAGCTTGCCCATGTCCGTGTTGCTCGTCAGACTCAAGCTGCTATCCGCCTCGATGCTGCTTTCCGCGAATTCCACCGTGGCATTCTTCAGCACGTTGTCCTCACCGGTGACCTCCAGCAAATCGCCCGAGAGGGAGACGCCCGTGGCTCCCTCGGCCGTCTGCACCTTACTCTCCAGCACCACGCCCGCACCGTCCAGCGTGGCACCGCTCCCCAGCGTGGTATTCGCCAGGCTCAGCGTGCCCTCGTCCTCATCCGCCTGCACCGTGCCGCTGATGCTGTTGAGATGTGTCGCATTGCCGCCCGTGATAGCGATGTCCTTCGCTGTCAGCGTGCCCTCCACCGCCACGGTGGCGGTGGTGCCCGTGCTACTCACTTTGCCCGAGACCTCCAGCCTGTCCGTCGCGCCGATGCTCAGCGTGCCCGTGTTCTCCACGCTGTCGGCGGTCGTGGTGGTGTCCCCGGTCGAGGCCAGCGCCAGCGTGCCGCTGTTCGTCACGTCGCCGAGCTCGGCTTGGGTGCTGTTCGCCAGATGCAGCTCGCCTGTGATAATCGTCTCATCGGCCCGAAGGGCATCCCCCGTCAGCTCCACGTTGCCTGTCACCGTCAACTCGCCGGTGCTGATGCTGTTGGTTCCGTTGTCGGTGATGCCGCTGCCCAGCGTGATCTCCCACGCCGACAACGAGCCGCCCAGTTCGGTGTTGCTCAGCTCGATGCTGCCGGCGCTCAGGGTGCCCGCAATGCTGCTGCCCACGCCGCTGATGACCGCATCGCCCGCAACCTCCAGCGTGTCCATATTGCTGATGGCGATGGCGCCCGTGCCGCCGAGGCTGGCGGCGGTCGTGGTGGTGGCGGCAGTCGAGGCCAGCGTCAGCGTGCCGTTGTTCGTCACCGCGCCGAGGGAGGCGCTGCGGTTGTTGACGAGAAGCAGTGCCTTATCCGCACGGATGCTTGTCTGCGTGAGGCTCAGCTCCCCGGTCAGAATCAGGACGGTCGCCTCTGCCACCAGTTTCCCGCCGGAGATGCTGCCGGAGAGCGTGTGGTCGCGCCCCTGCCCCGCAACCGTCAGGGTGTCGGTGATGTCGATGTTCTTGTCTTCATCCCCTGCCAGGGTCAGGGTGCTATTGCCCTGCACCTCCAGAGTGCCGGCGCTGCCGAGGGCATTGCTCGCTTCCGTCTTCAGGTTCACACCGTCCGCCAGCGTGATGTCCCCCGTGTGGGTGCCGATCCCCGCCAGTGTCAGGGTGTTATCTGCGCCCTCCACCCGCAGCGTGCCGTTGCCCGCGAGGGATTTCATCGTGATATCTTTCTCCAGCGCGATGGTGCCGCCGACGTTGAGCGCCTGCACGGTCATGGCGCTGCCGTCGGCGATGTCCGTACCGGCATCCGCCTTGACATTCAGGGTGCCGCCGCCCAGCGTCAGCGTGCCGACCAGTTTACCCTCCAGGTCGAGACTCGCGCCCGCGCTGTTCAGGGCGATGTTGCCCGTGGTCTCTCCTCTCAGAACCACGCCGCCGTTCAGCACGGTTAGGGTGTTGAACGAGACCTCCCCGCCCAAATCCACGGCGGGATCCGCGGTGGTTTCCGTGCGGGTGGAGTTCACCAGCACCTGATAGCCATCCAAGTCGGCATCGATGAGCACCATGCGAGAATCGCCGTTGACGTTGATCGCCTCCGGATCCGAGGTGGCGGCGCTGAGCGTCAAATCCTTAATCGTCAGGTCGGAATTGCTCAGGTTGATATCCGTGGTCACCAGGACATCCTCCGCACCCGCCTTGCCTGTCAGGGTCAGCTTGCTGCTCGAGAGATTCACCTCGCCCAGCGAGCCGAGATCGGTGGCATCCGTGGCGTTCGTGATGCCCAGCTCCGAGCCGTTCTTCATCGTCAGGCCGTGGCTGAGCTGCACCTCGCTGTAGTTTCCGGTGGTCAGTTCCTGAAGCTCGATTTCGGCGTGCCCCTCGTGGATGTAGAGCTCGTGGGCGGCAACACCGCTCAGTCGGACGGTCTGACTACCCGAAATCTCCATATCCTGCGTATCGGGGGAAGTCAGCACAATGTTGCCAAGCAAAGCATTGGCATGGGTGGGATCGCTTGCGGAGATACGCACGCTGCCGTTCAGCTTCATGGTGGCGTCCGCCCCGATGCTCAACTTGTTCAGCACCTCATCCGTGATCTCCAAATCGCCCGTGGTGTTCAGCACGGAGAAGTCCTCCAGCTTGATTTGGGCGAAAGCCTCCAGCAGCGCATTGATGTCGTGGTCTGCTACCGTCAGCTCCGCCGTGTCGCCCAGCGTGAGGGCTCCCCCGGTCGTGGTAGTCAGCGTGGTGATGGTCACCTGCGTGGTACCCTTCAGTTCCAAGCTACCGTCACCAAGCGTCAGCGTGTTCAGCAAATCATTCGTAAACGCCACCGAATCCAGCGTCAGGGCGTTACCCTGCGTATCGATAGTGGCGGCGGTGGTGCGGCCGGTCAGGGTCGTGTTCTGCTCCAGCTCGATGGTGTCGGTGTTGATGGTCGCCTTCACCACGGTATCGTTCGTGTTGAGCACCACCTTGCCGGTTACGGCGTTCAGCGTCGCACCGTCGACATCCGCACTGCCCTTGATGGTCAGGGTCTTGCCCGAAGCAACGCTCACCTTGCCCTGCAGCCGGGTGCCTGTAGCGCCCGCGATGCTCAAATCCCCGTTCGTTGTCAGCGAGGCTCTGCTTTCCACCGTCAGTACGCTGTTGATCGTGACACCTGTGGTGCTATCTATCTGCTGTTTCAATTCGCCATTCCCCTTGATGGTCAGGCTATCGTTCGCCTCATCGTGAATCGCGGCGAACATGACTAAGACACCGGTGCCAATGACCAGCGAATCTGCGGTTCCCGAAGCTGTTTCGAGAATGCCCAACACATGACCCGTTCCACCGCTGATGGTCAGGCTGCCCGCTGTGGTGGAGTACCCCAGCGTGGTAGAGGTGGTGACGTAGATAGAGGAAGTCCCGCTAACCTCCCGCACACCGGTGACCACGAGCTTAGAAGGCGCCAGCCGGACGTCCGTCAGCGTCACAAGAGAGCCACTCGATGCACTGCTCGGATCATCCCCCAGATAAATCATACCGTCTACGAAGGTTGTAAGGTTCACCCCCGATGCCGCCCCGTACAGCCTGATGCCGAGAGCCTTGACAGTATTGCTGCTGACGGCGCTGCCCGTAACGCTCCCCAGCATCAACCGGGCGCTCGCAATGGTGAGATCTGCGTCCCCCGTAAGCGTCAGCGTCTTGACCGCCGAGTCGGTGGAGCCGCTCGCCGTCATCCCCGTCTCGAGCTTCAGCGCACCCGAACCGAAATCCAGCGTGCTCACCGTGCAGGACGTTGCCCCTTGGACACAGAGGCTTCCCGACCCGGTGATTGTGGTCGTCCCGGCATTGGTCACGATGCCCTGCGCAAGCGTCAGATTAGCCTTGTCGCCGACCGTGAAGGTGTGATCTCCTGCGCCGGTGAAGGTCACCTTCTGCACCGTCGTGGTCAGTGCGGCCGTGGGCGAGAAGCTCACATCGGCACCGGCTTTTACCTCAAAAGGTGATCCGTCGCCGCCGACACGACCGGTCAGCGTGAAGCTCCCCCCGGCAACGAGATGAGAAGTTCCCCACTCTCGCGTCACCATGCCCTCAATCGTCAAATCGCCGTTGGTTTGGAACGTGGCGCCACCCCCATATGTTGCATCACCCAGTTGAAGCGTACCCTGCAAGGTAACGGCATCGGTATATTCGCTTGCCTGCGCCAAGGTACTATTGATGGCAAGGGTAATCTTGCTGTTCGCATTCGTCGTCAGCGTGGAAAATTGCGGCGCGTTTCCCACACTATAGGTCACCGTCTGATTGGATAAATCCAGCTCCACAACATCCGCTTGCGCCTGCGGAACGAGTGTAAGCGCGGCAGCGCCGAGGGTGGCGGTGGCGATGGTGGTCGCCGCCGGGGTGGCGGTCAGGGGGCTGAGCAGCGCCAGCACAGAGAGCAAGGCCTTACGCAGGCCACAGGGTAAATGCAGTTTCATCGTCTTAAAAAAGGGTAAAAGTCAGCATCAGGGCACAGCACGCCCCGACGGGGACAGTGGAATTTTGCGCCTCGAACAAGCAGCTGTCAACCCTAATTCGCGCACGCAATCGAAATCATTTCCTGTGTGCCGCTTTCGTCACAATGCCTACCACGCCCAAATGAAATAGGAGAAAAATGTTCCCCGTCTCATTGTGAATGGCTTATACCATCAAAAAACCGCAATATCTTCAAAAAAAGGACACAGAAAATTTTTCGTTTTCCGAGCGAATCGATATGCTATTTGACTCGCAGGTTATCAGCACTCACATGCTTTTCCTCGGGCATCGCCGAGAGCCCCCGCCGCGCCCTCATTCCGCCGCCCTTCCGCCTGATTCCCACCCGCATAACAAATGCTCACAAAAAAGCATCATCCCCAAGTGTGAGCAACATCTCGATAAGACAGCGGCAAGCCCGCGCCAAAAAAGCCCCGCGCGCCGTCGGGAAGACGGTGCGCGGGGGCTGTGCGGGAGGCAGGAGCGGTCAGGCGCGCTGCGCCTCGATGGCGGCGGCCATGAGCTCGGCCGCTTTTTTGCCGCTCAGGAGCATGCCGCCGAAGATGGGACCCATGCGGAAACTGCCGGACACGCCGTTGGCGGCCATGCCGGAGACGAAGAGCCCGGGGTAGATTTCCTTGGTGTTGTCGATGGTGGTGCGCTCGCCCTCGGCGGCGTCCATGCTCATCTCGCCGATGACGCCGCCCGTGGGGGTGTTGAGGGTCACGCCGTTTTTACGCGCCACGGTTTTGGCGATTTCGCAGTCATGGCCGGTGGCATCCAGCACGGTGGCGGCGGCCAGCGTCAGGGGGTCGACATGCAGCCCCTCGCGCAGGACGGGGGTCCAGTTGACAACGACACCGCCCACGCGCCCCTGCTTGTAGACGACGTCCTCCACGGAGTAGCAGTTGAAGATGGTGGCGCCCGCCTCCGTGGCGCGGTAGAGCAGCCCGGCGGTGGCATGCACGGAGTCGACGATGTGTGTCCCCTCGCGGTAGGGCTTGTGGCGCAGACCGAGTTCGTCGATGATGGGCAGAGCCTCGTCCTGAATCACGATGTCGTTGAACATCATCGCGCCGCCCCACATGCCGCCGCCCGGGGAGAGTTTGCGGTCGAAGAGAGCCACGCGGTAGCCCTGCTTGGCCAGGTAGTAGGCGCAGACGATGCCGCTGGGGCCGCCGCCCACGATGGCGGCATCCAGATGCAGGCTGGCGGTGAGTTTGCCGAAGTACGAGTCGATGATTCCTTGGGAGATGAGGGTTTCCATGGCGTTAAATCATATTTTTTCGATGGGAGTTTGTCAATGCGGAAGTTGGTCGATGACGCGGCGGGCGGCGGCGGCGATGTCGCGCTGCGCCAGCAACCAGGAGACGATGACGACGCGCTGCGCGCCCGCCGCGAGGACGAGGGGGAGGCTGCGCCCGTTGATACCGCCGATGCAGAACATGGGGTAGTCGCCGAGCTGCGCCTGCACGGCGGCGATGTCGCTCAGGCCGATGGCGGGGCGCCCGGGTTTGGTGCCGGTGGGGAAGAGGGGGCCGAAGCCGATGTAGTCCGCGCCCTCGGCTCGGGCGGCGAGTGCTTGCTCGGGGCTGTGGGTGGAGCGGCCGATGATCATGCGCTCGCCGACGCAGCGGCGCACGGCGTCCAAGGAGCCGGCGTCCTGCCCGACGTGGACGGCGTCTGCCCCGAGTTCGGCGGCGAGCTCGGGGTAGTCGTTGAGCACGAAAAGGGCACCCGCCGCGCGGCAGAGGGGCTGCATGCCGCGCGCCATGTCGGCCACCTGCGCCAAGGAAAGGCCTTTGGCGCGCAGTTGGAGGATGCGCACGCCGCCCTCCAGCAGGGCGGCAGTAGTAGCGGCGATGTCGGCGGGGGCGGTGTAGCCCGTGTCGACGATGCCATAGAGGCGGCAGCGCAGCAGCTCGGTTCGCATGGCGTTACTCTGCCACAAGGGGGGCGCTTTGGCAAGGAAAACCGCGTTTCCGCACGCTGCCGGGGCAACACGCGCGAAAAAGCGCTTGACGGCGCCGGGGGTGGCTTTTATACTGCCCCTATCCATGGTCGAGCCGAACACTGTGTTGCTGGTGCATAATTTTTACCGCATTCCCGGCGGGGAGGATACGGTGTTTGCGCAGGAGCGGCGACTGCTGGAGGAGGCGGGCTACCGCGTGCTGTGCTACACGCGCCACAATGATGAGATTGCCGCCGCACCGTGGTGGCGCAAGCTGCTGCTGCCCGTGGTCACCTTGTTCAACCCCCGAACCTTTCGCGAGCTGCGCCGCCTCATCCGCCGCGAGGGCGTGCAGCTGGTGCATGTGCACAACACGCTGGCGCTCATCAGCCCCGCCGTGTATGCTGCTGCGGCGTCCTGCGGCGTGCCGGTGGTGCAGACGGTACACAATTACCGCCTGCTCTGCCCGGCAGGCACCTGCTACCGCGAGGGCAGACAATGCACCGATTGCCTCGACCGAGGCTTGGGCTGTGCGCTGCGGCGGCGTTGCTACCGGGGGAGCCTGCTGCAAACAGCCGTCTGCGTGGGCACGCTGTGGCTGCACCGTGCGCTGGGCAGCTACCGCCCCCTGCACTACATCTGCATGACACCCCTCGTGCGCGAGCGCCTGCTGAGCCTGAACGGAGGGCGGCGGCGGCGCCTCATCGAGCCCGAGCGCGTGTTCATCCGCCCGCATTTCACCCTGCCCTCCCCGCGCCCGCGCGGCGCGGCGCGCTATTTTCTCTATGTGGGGCGCTGGAATCGCGTCAAGGGGGTGGCGCTGCTGGCCGAGGCTTTTCGGACGCTGCCCGAGTTCCGCTTGGTGCTGGCGGGCTCGGGGGAGGAGGAGGACGCGCTCCGCGCGGCGACCGCCGACTGCCCGAACATCGAGCTGCGCGGGCACTGCTCCCGCGAGGAGGTGCAGGCTCTGCTGAGCGAGGCGATGGCGCTCATCGTCCCCTCGCAATGGGTCGAGCCCTTCGGCATGGTGGTCATCGAGGCCTATGCGGCGGGCGTTCCCGTGCTGGTCAGCGACATCGGCTGGCTGCCCCGCATGGTACACGAGGGGGAGACGGGGCTGGTGTTTTCCCCCCATGATTCCCCGCAGGCTCTCGCTGATGTTGTGCGGCGCTTTGCGACCTTCCCCGCCACGCACTGGGAGGCGCCCGTTCGCGCCTGCTACGAAGCGCACTACACCCCGCAGCGGAGTTTGGAGCAGCTGCGCGCCATCTATCGGCGGGCAGCGAAGCCGCGGGACAATGATTCTGACAGCGCGAGGGTGGCACTCTGAAATTTCCTTGACAGCACCCGCGCCGCGCCCGTATACTGCGCACGGGTTTCCGCACCCCCCTCCAGGAGCCTGCAGCGGCGCGCATGCCACCCTCAGCGGTTCATCCCCTGAAAAGGAGGACCGGGCAGCATGGCGCGCCGGGCGGAGCTCAGCTGTTACTCACCTTTTTTTCACGTTCACCATCTTCCATGTCCGGTTTTTTCCGTAAACTCGCCGGGTTGTTTTCCTACGATGTAGGGATTGACCTCGGCACAGCCAATACTCTGGTCTACATTAAGGATCAGGGGATTGTGCTGCGCGAACCATCCGTTGTCGCCATGAAGGGCGACAAGGTTAAAGCCGTGGGCGAGGAGGCCAAGCGCATGGTCGGGCGCACGCCCGGCAGCGTCGTCGCCATCCGCCCCCTCAAGGAGGGCGTCATCGCCGACTTTGAGGTCGCCCACAACATGCTGCGCTACTTCATCAAGAAGGCCTGCCACCACCGTCGCCTGCGCACGCGCGTGCTCATCGCGCACCCCTCCTGCATCACCGAAGTGGAGCGCCACGCCATCGAGGAATCCGCCTACGAAGCCGGCGCCATCGCCGTGCGGCTCATCGAGGAGCCCATGGCGGCCGCCATCGGCGTCGGACTCCCCGTCAGCGAACCCATCGGCAGCATGATTATCGACATCGGCGGCGGCACCACCGAGGTCGCCATCATCTCGCTCTCCGGCATCGTGTGCAAGAAGTCCGAAAAATGCGGCGGCGATGCGCTGGACGACACCATCATCCGCCACATGCTCTCGGCACACAGCCTCTTCATCGGCCCCCGCACGGCCGAGGACATCAAGATCCGCATCGGCTCGGCGCACCCCCTGCAAACCGAGCTGACGATGGATGTCAAGGGGCTCGACCGCGTGACGGGACTGCCCAAGACCGTGCAGGTGCGCTCCGAGGAGATCCGCGAGGCGCTCCAAGACAAGCTCGACGTCATCGTCAACGCGGTGCGCCAAACGCTGGAGCACTGCCCGCCCGAGCTCGCGAGCGACATCCACGACCGCGGCATCACGCTGGCGGGCGGCGGGGCGCTGCTGCGCGGGCTCAAGGAGCTGCTGCACGAGCAGACGGGTCTGCCCGTGGTCATCTCCGAGGATCCCCTCAGCGCCGTGGCCGAGGGCACGGGCAAGTTCCTGCAGGAGAACGACGACGCGTTCTACGAGGACTGACGCGCTCTTTCCCGACGGGGCGCCGCACGCATCGCCGCTCCCCGCATCCCCCTGCCGCTGCTCTCCGACCCGCGCGCCGCTCGCCCCCGCGGCTCCCGATGGGGCAGCTCTGCGCGCACTGTCCGGCGGCTCCCGGCTCTGCCAAACCCTTTAACCTAAACCCACAGCTTTGTCGCTACTTTCTAAAATGATTCAATCTGTCAAACACCTCTTCGGGTTCGGCCAATGCAACCCGAAGGAGGGAACCACCATCGTCATCAACTCCGAAAAACTCGAACGCCGCGTCGCCCTGCTCGAGGACGGCGTGTTGGAGGAATACAGCATCGAACGCGAGGGCGAGGACAACATCGTCGGCGGCATCTTCAAAGGCCGCGTCAAGAACATCGAGCCCGGGCTCAAGGCCATGTTCGTGGACATCGGCGGTGAGAAAAACGCCTTCCTGCACTTCTGGGATGCCCTGCCGCTGGCGCTCGACTCCTCGCTGGAAGAAATCCAGAAAGAAGGGCGCCCGCGCCGACAGCAAAAGAAAATCACCAGCAAAGACATTCCCGAAATCTACCCCGTGGGCTCGGAAATCATGGTGCAGGTCACCAAGGGGCCCATCAGCTCCAAGGGACCGCGCGTCACCACGAACATCTCGCTGGCGGGGCGCTACATCGTGCTGATGCCCTTCACCGACCAGTTCGGCATCTCGCGCAAAATTGACGACCCCAAAGAACGCCAGCGCCTGCGCCAGATTGTCCAGAAGCTCAACGTGCCCGAGGGCATGGGCATCATCATGCGCACGGTGGCGCAGGGGCAGCGCTTCCGCCATTTTGTGCGCGATCTGGCCATGCTGCTGACCCAGTGGCACGAGGTGGAGGAGAAATTCGCCTCGCGCCCCGCCCCTCTCTGCGTCTACCGCGAGCCCGACCTCATCGAGCGCACCGCGCGCGACTTCCTCACCGACAACGTGGACAACATCGTCTGCGACAATCAGGACACCACCCGCCGCATGCAGGAAATCGCGGGGCGCATCTCGCGCCGCTCCAAGCGCCACATCCAGTACCTGCCCTGCCGCCAGCCCATCTTTGAAGAACTGGGCATTGAGCGCCAGATCAACGAGGCCTTCCAGCGCCAAGTGCAACTGCCCTGCGGCGGCTACCTCGTCATCGACGAGACGGAGGCGCTCATCGCCATCGACATCAACACCGGGCGCAACAAAGGCAACAAAGACCTCGACAAGACCATTTTGGAGACCAACCTGGAGTCCGCTCGCGAGATTGCGCGCCAGCTGCGCCTGCGCAACATCGGCGGACTCGTCGTGGTGGACTTCATCGACATGCGCCACCGCAAGGATCAGCTCGCCGTCTACAAAGCGATGAAAGATGCCCTCAAGCGCGACAAGGCTAAGACGCAGGTCATGCAGATTACCCCCATCGGGCTCATGGAAATGACGCGCCAGCGCATCAATGAGTCGCTGCTGGACTTTGTGAACGACCACTGCCCCTACTGCCACGGGCGCGGGCGCATCAAGAGCGTCATGACCATGAGCGTGGAGATTCAGCGCCAGCTCAAGGCGACGATTATGCGTTACCGCGACAGCGTGGGCGACATGATCGTGGTGGTCAACAGCGATGTACTCTCGCGCTTCAAGAACGAGGATTCCAAGCTGCTCGTGGAGCTGGAGCGCCAATGCTCCGGGCGGCTCATTTTCCGCAGCGATCCCGGCATCCACCGCGAGGCCTTCGCCATCCTCGACCCGGCCAACAACAACAAGGCGCTCTACTCCGTCAACCTCTGAGCCCTCGGCTCCCGCCAAACAGCCCCCGTCTCGCGCGCGAGGCGGGGGCTGCGGCGTGTCCGTGTGTGAAGACAGGGGGATTACTGCGCTTGGCGGTAGCGGTTCATCCACTCCGACACTTTTTGCGCCGCACCCTGCGCCGCCACCTGGCGGTAGAGCTTGCCCGTCTGCCAGTTGTCGAAGCTGAAGCGCGCCGAAGCCGGCACGGCATTCTCCGTGCGCAGCACGCGATATTTCAGGCTGTTGCGCGTGAAGTAATCATAGGTCTCATCCGAGCCGTAGTACATCATATCCGTGTAGCTGCTCGTGTCCACCGCCGTCATCACCGTGGGCGTCAGCAACTCCTTGCGGGAAATCGTCGTCACCGGCATCAGCGAGCACGAGGCCAGCAGAGACGCCAGCAGCATCCCGACCAAGGCCTTCTGCGTGGGAGAACCCACCGCCGTCAACATCCGAAGCGAATCCTTGTTCATAGCGCCGCCCTCCATAACACAAGAGCAAGCGACTGTCAAGCCCCACCGCTGCCCGGAGAAGCAAGAAAAGCTTGACGCCGCCCCCCCCAATCGCTAAGCTAGAGTCAACACAATGAAAGCCGTCATTCTCTTTCCCGGACAGGGTGCCCAGAAAGTGGGCATGGGTCACGATCTCTACACCAACTATCCCGAGGTGAAGAGCCTCATGGATGCCGCCGATGCCGCGCTGGGCTTCCCGCTGACGAAGGTCATGTTCGAAGGGCCGGATGCGGAACTGACGCGCACCTGCTACTGCCAGCCCGCGCTCTACCTGCACGGGCTCGCCCTGTGGAAGGTGCTCTCCGCCCGCACGGACATCACCCCCGTAGCCGCCGCCGGGCTCTCGCTGGGCGAGTTCACCGCCCACGCCGCCGCCGGCACCTTCTCCATGGAGGACGGGCTCAAGCTGGTGCAGAAGCGCGGCGCCTACATGGAGGAAGCCTGCCAAGCCGCCCCCAGCACGATGGCGGCCTTCATCGGCGGCAGCCCCGAAGCGCTGCAGAAGCTGGCCGCCGAGTGCGACATCGACGTGGCCAACTACAACTGCCCCGGGCAGACGGTGGTTTCCGGCTCGCACGAGGGGGTGGACAAGGCGATTGCGGGGGCGAAGGCCGCCGGGTTCAAGCTGGCTAAGAAGCTCAATGTGGCGGGTGCCTACCACAGCCGCTACATGAAGAGCGCGCAGCAAAAACTGCTCCCCGAACTGACGGCGACCCCCATGAGCATGCCCTCCTGCCCCGTCTACTGCAACTACGAGGCTCGCCCCGTGACCGACACAGAGGACATCCGCGCCATGCTCGGCGCGCAGGTTTGCGGCTCCGTCCGCTGGGCAGACAGCATGCAGAAGCTCATTGATCAGGGCGAGCGCCTCTTCATCGAAATGGGGCCGGGCAAGACGCTGGCGGGCATGATGGGGCGCATCTGCAAGGAGGCGCGCGTCATCTCCATCGAAGATGCCGCCGGGCTCGAAGCCGCCATCGCCGAGCTCAAGGGCTGATCCCTTTCTATCCCCGGCACGGCGCCTGCTGCGGCGGGCGCCGTGCCGTTTTTCTGCCATCCGCGGCGTTCCGGCGCAAAAATCCTTGACAGCCGCCGCCGAAGCGGGCACAATGCTGCGCGTGCGGCGCGCCGCATCAAGGAGAGATGGCTGAGTTGGTCTAAGGCACTCGACTCGAAATCGAGCGTGGCAGGAATGTCACCAAGGGTTCGAATCCCTTTCTCTCCGCTCTCAGGGCAATCGCAAATTGCGATTGCCCTTGCTATTTCAAGGCTTTACGACCATCATACCCGCCCCGGAAGCAAACGCTCGTTTGCCACTTGATGGCAACGGAAATGACAACTAAGCGAGTATGTACACCGGACCACTATCACTCAACAAAGCGCCAAACTCACCCTATCGGATGGTATCCTTCATCGGAGCTGACGGCAGGCAAGAAAGGCGCAGCACCAAAGTACCGCACCAAGGCGGCGTGTACCTCGGCGAAAAACTTACAAGCGCGCTCGCTGCCTGAGATTCTGCTTCCAAGCGCTGCCGTCCTGCGGTAGAATAGGCGGCGAGCCATGATAGTCCTCCGCGCCCTTTTCTTCCGCCTCCTCGATTCCTGCTGCTGCTGGGTGCTGCCCAAGTGGCGGCGCAGCGGGCGCGAAGCGCTCGCCGCGCTCTGCCTCTACATCAACAACAACAAGCCCGACATCCCCGCCGAGGAGCTGCAAAACTGCTGCGCGCAGCGCGATGCGCTCGCCCGCGCCCTCGCCGGCTGGAACCCGGAGGAAACCCGGCGACTCACGCAGCAAATCACGCTCCACGGCGAGTCCCTGCCCGGCTTCCGCCGCGGAGCACTCGCCGAACTGGTGGAATCCTTCTTCGTCATCATGGTGGTCTTTTTGGGCATACGCACCTACTACGCCCAGCCCTTCCGCATCCCCACGGGCTCCATGCAGCCCACGCTCAACGGCATCATCGTCCACCCGGTCGACAGCATCCCTCCCCTGCCCATGCGCCTGTGGGATATGCTCACCCTCGGCAGCAGCTACATCGAGGCCACCGCCGACAGCGACAAGCAGCTGGTCGACATCAGCGACCGCCCCAAGTGGCTGCTCTTCACCGAGACCACCCTGCGCTTCAACGACAACAGCACCGTCACCGTCCCCTCCGCCAAGGGCGCCGTCATCCAATACCTCAAGGAGCGGGGCAAAATCACCGAATCGCTCACCGGGCTGCGCTTGCACGGCTTCCGCGCGGGCGAGCCCATCATCCGCGCGCGCGTCGATGCCGGCGACCTCGTCATCGTCAACCGCATGAGCTACAACTTCCGCCACCCTCGGCGCGGCGAGACCTTTGTCTTTGACACGCGCGGCATCAACACCTCCGGGCGACGCAGCACCTTGGTGTCCATGCAGGATCAGCAGAGCGGCACGCACTATATCAAGCGCCTCTGCGGGCTGCCGGGCGATATTCTCAGCATCCAATCCCCCGCCTTGCTCGTCAACGGCGCTCCCGCGCGCGAGCCCGGCATTGCGCGCGTCATCGCCGGGCAGCCGCCCTACAACGCCGGCGGCTACCAAAGCCTCTCGCACCTGCTGCAACCCGGCGCCTGGCTCAGCGACCGCGGTCCCTCCCTGCTCCGCGACACGCCGCAGCCCACCCTGCGCGAATACGCCGCGCTGGGCGACAACACGCGCAACTCCCTCGACTCTCGCTACTGGGGGCCCGTCCGCCAGTTCAATATCATCGGCCCCGCTGCCCTCACCCTCTGGCCTTTCACAAACCACTGGGGACTGATTGACTGAATCCCCACCCCCGCCCCATGGCAGAATCCGACACCATCACCCGCAACGCCAAGTCGAACCTTGCTTTTACCCTCGTTGACCTGCCCGAGACCACGCGGCTCCACATGGCGCAGTTCTACGCCTACTGCCGCATTGTCGACGACATCGTGGACGAGCCGGGCATGAGCGTGGCCGAGCGCCACGAAGCGCTCGACCGCTGGCAGGCTCTCATCACCGGGCAGGAGCCGCCGAGCCCGGGCATTGAGGAGGAGGTGGTCTCCCTCGTGCGCGAGTTGCAGCTCGACACCGCCCCCATGCTCGAACTCATCGCCGGCTGCCGCAGCGACATCAACCCCACCCAACCCCGCACCCGCGAGGCGCTGCTGGCCTACTGCTACCAGGTGGCCGCCTGCGTGGGCATCACCAGCGCGGCCGTCATGGGGGCGAGTGCCGCCGCGCGCGACTACGCCGTTGCTCTGGGCTACGCGCTGCAACTCGTCAACATTCTGCGCGACATCGCCGAGGACTGCCACCGCTACAACCGCTTCTACCTCCCTGCGGAGGACATGGCGCTCTTCGGCGTCACCCACGAGGACATTCGCCAGCAGCGCTACAACTACCGCATGCGCCAGCTGCTGGCCTACGAGGCCGCACTTGCCGAAAAGTTCTTCGGCGAGGCCGACGAGCTCTACCAGGCTCTCAGCGTCGAGGATCGCAATGCCCTCATCCCCGCGCAGGCCATGAAGCTCATCTACCACACCATCCTGCTCAAGATGCAGGACGATGAGTACCGCATCTTCGAGCGCCGCTACAGCGTCAACAACTTCCGCAAGCTGTGGTTCCTGCTGCGCGCCCGCATGGGCACCGTCGAGCTCCCCGCCTTCCCCAGCGTGGCCGAGTGGGGCTTCTTCCAGCGCAAGCGGGGCCTCTTCAAAGACTGAACCCACCGATGAGCCGACTCTCCATCCCCGAATATGTCATGGCGCTGGCGCATGTCGCCGCGCTGCGCTCCGAAGACCCCTACCGCAAGGTGGGTGCCGCCGCTCTGGACAAGGATAACCGCGTCATCGGCACCGCCTACAACGGGCTCTTTCCCGGCTTCACCGCCCCCGAGGGTTTCTGGGCTTCGCGCGACGGACGCCAGAAGTACATGCTGCACGCGGAAATCAACCTCTGCTCGCTCTTCAAACGCGGCGAGGCGCGCGTCGTGGCCTGCACCACCATGCCCTGCACCTCCTGCATGCAAGCGCTCTGCGCGCACGGCGTCAAGACCATCTACTACGGCAGCGACTACGCCGCCTCGGAAGCGCCCGCCATTGCCCGCCTGTACGGCGTGGAGCTCATCCGCGTGCCGAGTTACCCCCTGTCGCAGGAATTTCCGCTGGTGCCCGGCGCGCCCGCCTGCGACTGCTGAGTGCCGCGGGGCAGCGCGCGCAGCCGCAACACCTGCGCCGGGGTCTCCGTCGCCCGCAGGCGCGCGCGCAGCTGCAAGGCCGGGATGCACAGGTAGCTCTCTCCCGCCCTCGGGAGGGTCAGCCGCGCCATGTAGCGCACATCGTCGCGGAACGTCGGCAGGGCGGCGCTGCTCAGCACCCGCCCCTCGGCATCGCAGACCTGCACCTCCGCAGCTACCTCCGCACGCGGCTGCCAATCCACCCAAAGCCGCTGGCAGTCCGCCGACAGACCCGCGCGGCGGTACCAGTCCTGCGCGAGCTGCATGTAACGCGCTGTCACATCCTCTGCCGGAATCCGCGCGGCGGGATCCCATGGCAGAGGCAGCGCCACCTCCCCCTCCTGCAGCGCCACGGCGTAGACCCGCTGCACGGGATTCGCCGGATTCAGCAGCCCGATGGCTTCCAGCACCCAAGGAGTGTTGAATTCCCCCGAATTTGCCTCCAGCATCCGCCAGCCGCCCTCCACCCAGGCCTCCACCCAGGTGTGGTTGCCGGGCTGGTGGTTCCAGCTCAGCACCATCACCAGACGAGCGGGAATCCCTGCTGAACGCAGCGCCGCCGCCAGCAGCATGCTGTAGCCCGTGCAGGAAACCTTCTTCTCGCGCAGCGCCTCCGTCGGATTCATGCAGGGATGGCGCCGCCCCATGTCGTAGCGCACGCCCGTCAGCTCCTCCAGATGTGCGGCAATGGCCAGCGCCGTCTCGCGCTCGCCGGAGCAGGCGCGCCGAAGCGGCGCCGTCAGCGCCGCGAGCTGCGGGCGCCAGTCGCTCGGCTGCTCGTTGAGAAAAAGCTCCGCCTCCAGCGCGCCGCGCCGCACCTCCTCGGGAATCTCCGGCGCAGGCAGCTCCGCCGCCTGCACCAGCCCCGCCAACAGCAACAGACCGAGCGCCCTCATGAGAGTCCCATCTTGCCGGGATTCAGCAAGCCCTGCGGATCCAGCGCCGCCTTGAGCGCACGGTGCAGCTCCAGGGCGGTGTCGCCCACCGCCTGAGCAAACCAAGGAGCCTTGGCCAGCCCGATGCCGTGCTCGCCGGTGATACTGCCGCCGTGCGCGAGCACCCAGTCAAAGAGCCGCGCCACCAGCGCGTCGGCAGGCGGGCGCACATCGCGCCCCGCCGCGTCCTTCTGCACCATGATGTTGGTGTGGATATTGCCGTCGCCGCTGTGGCCGAAACAGGCCACGGGAATCCCCGTCTCGCGCTGCAAGCCCTCGCAGAAGGCCACCAGCTCCACCAACTGCGAGCGCGGAATCACAATATCCTCGTTGAGCTTGGTCAGCCCCGTCGCCTTGAGGCTGTAGGAAAACTCGCGCCGCAGCTGCCAGATGGCCTCCACCGCCTCGGGCGTCTCTGCCGCCACGAGCTCCGTGGCTCCGCCCGCGCGCAGAATGTTCGCCACGGCGGCCTGCTCGGCGTGCAAAGCCTCGGTCTGCCCGTCGAGCTCCACGATGAGGTGCCCCTGCGCCCCCGCCGGGAGCGCATCGCCCCCAAGGTAGGCGCGTGCCGCCGCCAGCGTGTACGCATCCGTAATCTCCAGCGCGCAGGGCAGGTGCCCCCCCTGCAAAATACTCTGCACCGCCGCCGCGCAGAGGGCGAAGCGCGGGAAACTCGCCCGCAGCGCCACGCGGGCGGGCGGGGCGGGAATGAGCCGCAGCACGGCCTCGGTCACAATGCCGAGCATGCCCTCGCTGCCGCAGAAGAGTCCCACGAGGTCAAAGCCCTGTTTGTTCTTGTGCGTGCGACCGCCACAGCGCAGCACGCGCCCGTCCGCCAACACCACGGTGAGCCCCAGCACATAGGAGCGCGTCACGCCGTACTTCAGGCAGCGCGGCCCCCCCGCATTGGTGGCGATGTTGCCGCCGATGCTCGACTCCTTGCGGCTGGCGGGGTCGGGCGGGTAGAACCAGCCCTGCGCCGCCACCGCGTCCTGCAAATCGGCGGTGAGTACCCCGGCCTCGGCCACGGCGACCCCGTCTGCGGGGTTGATTTCGAGAATGCGGTTCATGCGCGCCAGCGAGATGACCAACCCGCCGCGCACGGGCACGCAGCCGCCCACATAGCCCACCCCGGCGCCGCGCGCGGTGATGGGCACACCGTGGTGTGAAGCGCAGCGGCAGGCGGCAGCGACCTGCTCCGTGCTCCGCGCCAGCAGCACCGCCTGCGGCAGCGCCGCCGCGTGCCACTTGTCGCCGGCATGCGCCCGCAGCGTCTCCTCATCGGTGTGCAGATCCGCTCCCGCCAAGGCGCGCAACTCCTCAATCCAAGCATCCATATCAGTCTTTGTCGGTGCCCCAGCGGCGGTGCAGCCAGCGCTCAGCGGGGGAGAAGAGAATTTTATCGGCCAGCAAGCCCACCAGAATGATGATGAACATGATGCCGATGACCTGGTACATGCGCTGCAGCTCGCGCCCGTAGTGCAGGTGCTGCCCAATGCCGAAGCCCGACACCACCGACACATAGATTTCCGCTGCCATGAGCGAGCGCCAGGCAAAGGCCCAGCCTTGCTTCATGCCGCTGAGCACAAAGGGCGCGCTCGCGGGGAGGGTGACGAAAACGAGCGTGTGCAGCGGCGAGGAGCCCATGGTGCGCGCGGCGCGCGCGTAGATGGGCGGCACGCTCTTCATGCCGTTCTCGGTGGAGAGCAACACGCTCCACAGCGTGCCCATAATCACCACGAAGAGCAGTGCCGCCTCCGTCTGCCCGAACCAGATGCAGGCCAGCGGCACCCAGCACACGCTCGGCAGAGCCTGCAAGCCCAGCGCCGTCATGCCCAGCGTGTCGTGCAGGAAGCGGAAGCGCGCCGTGAGCATGCCCAGCGGCACGCCGAGCGCCAGCCCAATGGCGTAGCCGATGAGCAGGCGGCGCAGGGTGATGAGCATGGAGAGCGGTATCGCACCGTTGAGGGTGTTGTCCCACAGGTAGTGCCCCACCGTGGGCGGCGGGGGCAGCACAAAGGGAGACCACAGCGCCTCCCCGCCAAAGCAGCCCGTGCAGGCCGCCCAGAGCAGCAGGAGCGTCACGAAAAAGCCACAGCTAAGCAACATGCGTTTCATGGGAAGGGGGAGGTATCAGTCGGATTCGGCGGCGGTGTACCCCTTGAGCGCCGAGGTAATGCGCTGCGAGAGGTCGGCGAGGTCATGGTCGTTGATGTTGCGCGGGCGCGGCAGCTCCACGGGGAAGGCCTCGCGCACGCGCCCGGGATGCGGGGAGAAGAGCACCACGCGGCTGCCCAGGCAAACGGCCTCGCGCACGTTGTGCGTCACGAACACGATGGTCTTGCGCCGCTTGGCCCAAATATCCTGAATATCGCCATAGAGCTGCTCGCGGGTCATGGCATCCAGCGCGGAGAAGGGCTCGTCCATCAGCAGAATCTTGGGGTTGGGCGCCAGCGAGCGCGCCAGCGCCACGCGCTGCCGCATGCCGCCGGAAAGCTCGTGGATATTGGCGTGGGCAAAGCGATCCATCTTGACGAGGTAGAGGTAGTATTTGGCCACTTCCAGCCGTTCTTTGTCCGTGAGGTTCGGTTTTTGCTTGAGCCCGAACATGACATTGCCGATGACATCCAGCCACGGGAAGAGCGCATGCTCCTGAAACATCACCATGCGGTCGCGCCCCGGCCCGCTGATGGGGGTGCCGTCGATGAGCGCCACGCCGCTGTCGGGGCGGTCGAGTCCCGCGATGATGTTGAGCAGCGTAGACTTGCCGCAGCCACTGGGACCCACGAAGCAGACGAACTCGCCCTCGCTGATGGTGATGGACACATCCTCCAGCGCATGCACGATGCCGTTGGAGGTGACAAAATCCTTGTACACATGCTCCACGCTGAGCTTGGCCGTGGGGTAGTGGTGGATTTCCTGATGGAGCGTTTCTTGCATGAGGTCAGGGTTGGGTGGGGGTGTAGAGCATCTGTTGCAGGGGCGGCACGCGGTCGAGCAGCCCGACGCCCTGTGCATCGGTCACAAATTGTTGCAGACCATCGAGGTTGATAGCGTCGGTGAGGCTCAGCCGCGCCCAGGCGGAGGCGATGAGCGCCGTGTCCACAGGGCTGCGCGTGAGCTCTGAGAGCTCCTCGGCCACACGCACCTGCGCCTCCTGCGGGTGTTCGCGCACCCACTGCGTCAGCTCGCGATGCGCGCGGATGAGCGCAGCGGCGGCCTCGGGGTGCGTGCGCAGCCAGCCCACGCGCCCCGCCAGCACAGTGGTGATGACCTGCGGCTCGTTGAAGAAGAGACGCGCGCCGGCCTTCTGCTCCAGGATGGAGACCCAGGGCTCCACGGTCCACGAGGCATCCAGCGCGCCCTGCTGCATGAGCTGCACCTGCATGGCATTGGGCGTGGGAGCGATGCGGCAGTCTCCCGCCCCCGTCAGCTCGCAGCGCAGCCCCTGCCGCCGCAGCCACGCGCGCGCCGAGACATCCTGCGTGTTGCCCAGCTGGGGGGTGGCGATGCAGCGCCCACGGAAATCCTCGGGGCGGGCGATGCCGCTCTGCGGATGCACCAGCAGCGCAGCGCCGCCGTTGACGGCCCCCGCCAGCAGGCGCACCTCCTGCCCGTTGGAGACGGCGTAGGCATTGAGCGCAGGGCTGGGACCGACGTAGGTCACATCGGCCGTGCGGCCGAAGAGCGCCTCCATCGCCGAGGGACCCGCGTTGTAGGTCAGCCAAGTCAGGTGATAGCCCGGCAGGTAGCGCTCGAACCAGCCCTCGCCGTGGCGGCTCATGTTGCGCGCCACCAGCGCCTGCACATGCGTGACGTTGGGAAAGCAGCCGATGCGGATCTCGCGGCTCTGCGCCTCATCGCGCGTGCAGCCCGCCAGGCAACCCAGCAGGACGCCCGAGCACAGCAGCAGGAAAAGAGCCCATTTGTTCATCTCTCTTAACAATACCAGCTCCCCCGCCTGCGGTCAAGACCGCAGCGCGGGCTTTTTTCGCACCAAGCGCCATACCACAGGTCGGCGAGGGGCGATGCACCGACTGCCGTCGGACAACAACAGCGGCACGAGCCTTGGCGCACCGACTCACGCAGCCTCAGCGGGCAGGCGTCACCTCGACCCGGAGCTGCAGGGTGCCCCCCTCCCCGGCAGTCAGTTCTCCGCTCAGGGAATGCACCGACCGCAACAGCTCCGCGCACTCCTCATCGAGCTCACCATCCTCGCTACCAACGGCCACAAGCTCTCCCCACGCTGCCGGGAGCAGGCGGAAGCGAATGCCCGGGCGCTCGCTCGCGGGCTGAGCGGGGAGCTGCGCCACGCTGCTGCACAGCTTGGACGAGCTGCTCAGGACAAAGCGGCGGTCGCTCACGGCCACCCCGGGCGAGAATCCCGGTGCAATCGAGGCGGCGTAGATTGTAGCATCACCCGCCGTCATGCACACCACGGGCCAGGCGGACGCTTCCGGCAGCTCCATGCCTACATTCTGCGCCGCGCGCCGCAGCGCCGCCTCCGTGTGCCGCCAGCAGGTCTCCAGCGCGGCGCGCTGCTCCACGCCGCAGCAGAGCGCCACCGCAGCCTCGGGCTCCGAGGGCTCCTGCCGCACCAAGAGGGTGCAGGAGCCGTCCGAAGCCGCCTGCGCCTGGCACAGCGCCGCGCGAAGCTCATCGAGCACCCCCTCGGCGACGCTGCGCAGCACCGCGAGTTCCAGCATGCTCTGCGCACGTTCCTCGGGGCGCAGGGTGAGCGCCACCCCCTCGACCAGGGCATCGCAGGCGCCGAGCATCGCCGCCAAGTCCGGCAGCTCCGCACCGACCACGCGGTCGCAGCTCACGAAGAGTCCTGTGCCCTCCGGAATCTGCACCTGCGGTCGACCCTCAAACGACAGCCCCTGAGCATCGCACTCCGCCCCCACATGCAAACGCTCGTCTGCCCAAGCCCACACGCGCGTGTCGCGCTGCACGGGGCGCTCGCTCCCGCGACCAAGCATGCCCTGCAGGAGCTCGACCGAGCGCGCCGCCTCCGCATACGCGGCAGCCTCGGGCGCATCGCCCTGCGCCAGCGTCTTGAACACAGCCGACACAAAGCCCCCCAGGCGGCACAGGGGCGTCATCCGCTGATCCGTGAGCAGCTCCACCAGCTCCGCGCGGCACGCCGCCAGCATCAGGGGACTCGGCACGTCCTCAGCAAAAGCGCTCTCCGGCGAGCAGGCCAGCGAATCCTCGACGCGCTCGGCCACGCACGCCTGCGTGGGATCTGAGCAAATGACCATGACCACATCCCGCCCGCAAATGCGGCTCAGCACATAGAGCGGCAAATCGCGCAGCGCCGCGCGCAGCTGCATCTGCTGCAAGGGGGAGAGACCCTCCGCCTCCGGCAGGCGCAGGCGCAAGCGCTGTCCGCGCCACTCCCCCGCCGCATACGGCTCGCCCTCGGCAAGTGCCTGCAAGTTCTCCGCTAATTTCCGGTTCAGCTCCTCCTGCAACTGCGGCAGGCGCTCGGCGTGCTCCGCCTTCACTCGACAGACGAGGTAAATCGGCGGCACCCGAAGCTCCATCAGGGTGCGGAGCAAGCGCTCTCGCAGCTCATTGCGCGGTTGCACCATCTGCTGTTCAATCACCGCGCGCGCGCCGTCCTGCGCCATCTCTGCCCAAAGCTCGCCCCCGTCGGCCACCAAATCATCACTCGGCAGCCCCTGCAGCGGCAACAAGCGCCTGAACACCTCCACCGAGCCGCGGCTAAAGGCCAGCGCCACACTCTCCAAGGGCTCCGGCTCCTCCTCCCGCAGCATGGGCCACAGGCGGGTCAGGGTGTCGCCGTGCCCGAAGGCCACAAAGGCGTCGGCTCCGCTCGGAATGCGCTCCAGCGCCGACACACCCGCCACCCGCGGCGCCACAACAGACGCTGACTCGGCGCCCTCTGCCTGCGCCGCCGTCGGCAACAGCGGCACCACGGCCATTCCCCAAGCCAGAACAAGAGCTATCCACTTCATGCTGTCACTATATCAGCTGCCGCAGGCGCTGAAAAGCAAAAAACGCCCCCGCCGGAGCGGGAGCGTTGGTCGGGAAACGATGCAGGCACTGCCACCGAAGCCTCAGGCCTCGGCATACGCGCGGATAGCCGCAGCGATGCGGGCGGAAACGGCCTCGGGCTCGCCCTCCTCCGTCACGGCAATCTCCACCACCTTGCCCTGCTTGGCGTAGTGCTCGATGACGGGCACGGTCAGGGTCTGGTAATCCTTCATGCGCTTGGCAAAGGCCTCGGGGTTGTCGTCCGTGCGCACAATCATCTTGCCGCCGCACTTGGGGCAGATTTCCTCGCCGTTGCGGGTGGTCTCGCCGCAGGCGGGGCAGGCCTTGCGCTTGAGCATGCGTGCCTCAATGAGCTCGTAAGACACGTTGAGGTACACCACAATGTCCACCGCCAGGCCCATGGCCGCCAGATTGGCATCCAGCGTCTCGGCCTGAGCCACGGTGCGGGGATAGCCATCGAGCAGGCAGCCGGCCTCCTTGTTCTCACCCAGCCACTTGGCAGCGATGCCGTTCACCACGGAATCGGGGACGAACATGGCAGCGTCCATGTACTTCTTGGCCTCCAGCCCCAGCTCGGATCCGGCGGCAATCTCCGCGCGCAGCAGAGCCCCCGTCGAGAGCGGCTTGAGGTCGTAGGTGGTCGAGAGGAAGTTAGACTGCGTACCCTTGCCGGAAGCAGGGGCACCAACGAGGAGGAATCGCTTGAGCGTTTTCATAGTGTCGATATCTGTGCGCAGCGCGAAAACCGGGCTGCCTCGCCTGCTATGATGCCACCGCACCCCCCGTTTGGCAAGCCCAAAAGCCGCATCGCGCCCACGTCGAGGCTGCCGGGATGGGCTCTCGGAGCCATTTCTCATTTTTTCACAAAAAAGGCTTGACTCCGCGCCTGCAAAAACATAGAATCCTGCCGTCCTCGTCAGCAAGACGGGTTCGGAACAGGGATATGGTGTAATTGGCAACACATCGGTTTCTGGCACCGCTATTTGGGGTTCGAGTCCCTATATCCCTATGTTTGAAGAGCTGCGGATAAACGTCCGCGGCTCTTTTTTTCGAGGTAACAGGGGCGAATAAAGCTTGCGGGGTTGCGTCGTTTGTGGTAACATATCCGCCCCGCTTTTCGCATCGGCGGCGCGTGCTGCCGTCACTTGTTCTTTCCTGTCGATCATTATGTCTTACCACGTTTGTGCTGCGCTCATCATCTTCCTAGTCTCCTATGCGCTCATCATTTCGGAGCGCGTACACCGCACGGTGGTGGCGCTGTTCGGAGCCATGCTGATGGTGCTCGCGGGGGTGATTACGCAGACGCAGGCGATTGCCCATGTGGACTTTAACACGTTGGCGCTGCTCATCGGTATGATGATTCAGGTGCTCGTGCTGGGCAAGACGGGGCTGTTCCGCTTTCTGTCCGTGTGGGCGGCGCAAAAGACCAACGGCAATTCGGTGGCGCTGCTCATTGCGCTTTCCCTGCTGGTGGCGGTTTGCTCGGCGCTGCTGGATAATGTGACAACGGTGCTGCTGACGGTGCCCATCACCTTCACCCTGACCCGCGACCTCCGCATTTCTCCCATGCCCTTTGTGCTGGCGCAGATTTTCGCCTCCAACATCGGCGGCACCTGCACCATGATTGGCGACCCGCCCAACATCATGATTGCCAGCGCAGTGCCGGAGTTGGATTTCATGGCTTTCCTGCGCAACCTGACGCTTCCCTGCGCCGTTTCCTTTGTCCTGACCTTGGCGGTCATCCTCTTTGTGTACCGCAAGGAGTTCCGCGCGCATGCCAAGGCCAATCACAACCGCGTGATGAACATCAAGACGGAGGGGCTGATTAAGAGTCCCAAGATGCTCCTTGCCTGCGGGGTGACGCTGGGGCTGACCATTGTGCTCTTCTGCTGCCACGGTCAGATTCCGGGCTGGGGCATCGAGAGCGGCACCATCGCCGTCACAGGCGCCTCGCTGCTGCTCTTTCTGGTGATGCCCGACCGCGAGAAGGCGCTGGAGCAGGTGTTTGCGCGCATCGAGTGGACCACGATTTTCTTCTTCCTCGGGCTCTTTGTGCTGGTGGGCGGTCTGGAGGTCAACGGCATCATCGAGTGGCTGGCCGCCCGCGCCATCGAGCTGACGCACGGCGATCCGACGGCCACCACGATGACGATTCTCACGCTCTCGGCGGTCATGTCGTCCTTTGTGGACAACATTCCCTTTGTGGCGACCATGATTCCGCTGGTCAAGGATATGGGGCAAATGGGCATCACCGACCTGGAGCCGCTGTGGTGGGCGCTCTCGCTGGGCGCTTGCTTGGGCGGCAACGGCACGGTCATCGGCGCCAGCGCCAATGTGGTGGCACTGGCCATCAGCCGCAAGCACAATCTGGTGGTGTCTTTCCTGGGCTTTATGAAGCTGGCCTTCCCGCTCATGATGCTCAGCATTGCCATTGCAGCGATCTACCTGTGGCTGTGCTTCCTCTGAAGCACCCGCTTACACCGAGGTCCACAGGTTTTGCACGCCGAGACCGATGAGGAGCAGGCCGGCGACGGTTTCGAGCCAGCGCACGGGCAGGCGATGCAGCAGGCGCGCGCTGTGAAAGGCAACCAGCGCGCAGGCAAAGGTGATGCCGCCGATGAGGGCACAGGCCGCCAACAGCTGCGGCACCTCCATCGCTGCCCCGCCGAAATCCCCCAGCGCCATGCAGGCGCCGACAGCCAGCGCATCAATCGCCGTAGCCAGCCCCACCCCCATGAGTGCCGCAAAGCCGAGGGGGGTGCCGGAGACCCGCTCCTCCCCACTGCCGCACCAGGCCTGCACCAGGATGTTGCCGCCCAGAGCGCCGAACACCAGCAGCACGACCCACGGCGCCCATGCCGCCACGAACCCGCGCACCGCGCTGCCGCCCCAATACCCCGGCAGGGGCATGAGCATTTGGTAGAGCCCGACGGTGAGGGCGAGCTGCAGGGCGGCGCGGCGGCGCTGCTGCCGCAGCACCAAGCCGTAGGAAAAAGCGTAGAGGGTGGCATCCACGGCGAGAGCCAAGCCGATCAGACTGATTTCAAGCAGATTCATGAACGGCAACAGCATAGCACGTTGCACCTGCGGGGGCGAGTGTTATCCTTGACAAATCGGCGGCTTCCCCGCTACAATGCGGGGCATGAACGCGTCTCCTCTCTCCCGGCTGTTGCCGATGTTGCTGCTGTGCGGCTGCGATGACTCCACCTCGGCGCCGCCGAGCGGGGAGCCCCCGACCGAAGTCCCCGCAGCAGAGAAGCAGCAGGCCGCCCCGGAGGAGATGCCGGCTACAGCCTCTGCGGAAGCGCCGACAGAGCCCGCCGCGGCGACGCCGAGCGGGCAGCCCCTGCCGCCCGAGCTGCAGGAGCTCGCCCAGGCGGCGGAACAGGGCGATGCTGCGGCGCTGTGCCGCCTGGGGCTGGTCTATGAGACGGGGCGCGGCACGGCAGCCGATGCGACCAAGGCGGCGGACTGCTACCGCCGCGCGGCCGAGGGGGGCTGCCGGGAGGCTCATTTCAACCTCGCGCGTTGCTACGCGCTGGGCACGGGGGTGGAGCTCGACCCTGCGGCCTTCATCGAGCACTGCCGCAAGGCCGCCGAGGCCGACTGCGCCCCGGCGGCGTACACGCTGGGCTGCGCCTACCGCGATGGCTTGGGGGTGGAGGCGGATGCGGAGCAGGCGGTGCACTGGCTGCGCCGCGCCGCCATGCAGGGCGACAATGCCGCGCAGGAGGCGTTGGAGGCTCTGCTGAAGCGCTGATTTTGCCCGAAAATGCGACACCGCCTGTTCCCCGCGAATGGGGGAACGGGCGGTGTTCGTGTTGCGCTGCCGCTCGTGGAGCCCTTGCGGCGCCGCGCGCTCAGCGCCTGCGGCGGCGGGCGGCAAGTGCCGCGAGCGCCAGCAGGCTCAGGGTGGCGGTGGCGGGCTCGGGAACCACCGCCCCGAAAGTGACATAGGTGTTGGTGCCGTCGCAGCTGAAGGCCGCGGGCTCCCACAGGCTGCGAGTGGCCGCCAGACCGAAGAGCGCATCGCCGCTCTCCCACTGCACGCCCTCCAAAACGACGCACAGCCCATCGGTCTGCGGATCGCTCCTCAAGTGCTCCAACTCGCTGAAATCGAGAGTCAGCGTGCTGCCGGCGCCCAGCACCATGCCGTGCAGGCGGTCACAGCTCACCACCTTGGTGGTGTCGATGTCGCCCAGCTCCGTCAGCGAGAGCACCAGATGCACATCCCCCGTGATCAGCGCGCTGCCGGTCAGCGAGGAGCTCGCATCCATCCGCACGCTCGAAAAGACCGAGGCGCTCGCCGTCACCATACTGCCCTGCGACAGATCCAGCACGGAACCGTCGTCCATGTACACACGATCGAGCGTGTAGGTGAGCGTGCTCTCGGTGCTGTCCGCGCCGCAGATGCTCAGCTCGGCCGCACTCAGGGCAGCGCCGGACAACCCGCTCGCGCTCATGCTCATGTAGCCGCTGCTGCTCAGGGCGGCTTGCCCGCCGCCGATGCTGCGCAGTTCCGCCCGCCCGACGCTCAGGGCGCCGCTGCCGCACAGCACGACATCACCCACGCCGGCGATAGAATCGGCGCTGATACTCTTCCCACCGCTCTGCAGCGTCAGGGTGTTGCGCGGAGCCAGCCCCAGGGAATTGCTCATCGTGACGCTCCCCAGGCTCGTGGCGGCCTGCGCGTGCACAGTCGCCTCCGCCCCGCTGTCGAGCGACAGCCCGCCGAGGGCAGCACCGTTTGCGCCACTCCACAGATCGGCCTTGACCTGCGCCCCGGAGCGCAGCCGCTGCAGGGCAAGGGTACCCGTGTAGCCCGTCATGGAAAGAATGCTCATGTCGCTGTTCGTGCCATAGGTCCCATCCGCAGCGCCATTGAAGGTGAATCGCGCCGCACCGGCAAGCGCATCCACCTGCAGATGGGCTTCGTACTGGGTCTTGATGGTGAAATCCGCATTCAGTTCGGTTGTGCCGCCGAAAATCAGTTTTCCGCTGCTCGTGGTGGAGCTGATGGAGAGGGTCGTCTCAATCTCTTCGTAGGAAAATTCGTTCTGCGTACAAAAATTGTTGAGGTAGCCCTCCCCCCGTGCTCCATAAGTCAGGGAGGCACCCTGGCTGACCAAACGATCCAGCGAACGGAGATCCACCGTCCCCTCATTGTCCGCAGAGCTGCCCAGCTTGAGTGTCACATCGCGGTTCAGGATGACCTGACCGCGAAAAGCGGTCTCAGCGGCTGCATTCTCCAGAAGGAGCTCCTTCGGCGTTTCCATCCCCGCCTTCCCCATCCCGATGACCAGCTTGCCGCTGCCCCGCGTGCTGCGGAGGGCGGCGCCCAGGGAGAGGGTGCCTGCCGCGCTCCCGTTCAGGTTGAGCGTGGCTCCGCTGCGAACGACAAAACCCGTCGCCTCTGCATATTTGGAGGCGTCGAACTCCGACGTGGTGACGTAGTAGGTCTTGTCGCTGACGCTCGTCTCCTCCGTGGTGAAGGTGACATTGCCCGTGGCTGTATCCAGCGTACCCTTGCCCTCCAGCAGGCTGTCTCCGTCCGTCAGTTTCCACGTGGCAGCACTCGCGTTGAGGCTTCCGCCCTGATGTCCATCACCCCTTCCACAACCCAGCCGCTCTGTGTCGTCAAATAGCCGTTTTTGCCATAGCTGTAGGTGCCCGTCGCCAAGGCATCGCTCTTATCCAACCGCACGGTGCCGCTGAGGGTGAGGCTGCTGCCTTGCTCAAGGACAAAACTTCCGCTGTGGAGCTTCGTTGCATGGTCGGTACGACTTTCGCTGAGGCTCACAGAACCTCCGGTGATGGTCAGCTTGCCGCTGACATCCAGGTACATGTCTTTGATGCTGATCGCGCCGCCCGTGGCATCCAGTGTGCTGTTGCTCAGGAAAAGGTTGGGGTAGGTCTCCTCCGTCAGTCCATGGGTGATGGTGAACCCGTGGTCGCTGCTCAGTGTGCTGTTGCTGATGCGGACGCTGCCCGAGCCGGTGAACACCGAGGTCGTATCCGTCGTGGTGAAGTGCAGGCGGCTGTCGCTGATGACAGCACTGTTCGCTTCATGCGTTCCCTCAAAGGCCAGCTTGCCGATGCGCAGCTCACCCCCTGCGGAGAGCAATTTGCCGTAGTAGGACGTGGAATTTTCATACAAGCCCAAGATCAGGGTGCTCGCGCTCACGCTGCCTCCGCGCTGCAGCTCCAGCGTTTGTTGGTTGGAGACCTTCAGCCGACCGGAAACATCCAGCGAGCCGCCCTCGGCCACGACCCAGGAGGCGATGCCCCATTTTTGCAGCCAAATGTCACCCGTCACATTATAGTGGGCGCGGAAGGTCGGCGGAGCAACAGACGAATTGGCCAGTTGCAGCTTCAGCTCGCCCTCGCCCTGCAACTGCACCGTTCCCGCGCCCGAAACGGCATTGACGAAACGAGCAAAATTTTCTGCCCGTGTTTTATCGTTGCTTCCGTACTGTGATGATTGCAGGTTCAGCACGGAGCCGCTGCCCAGCAACAGGTTTGCCCCTTCTGCCAGCGTCACTTCGCCGCTGACGCTCAGCTGACTGTCCGCGCCCAAAGCGAGCCCTTGGCTGCCAATGCTGAGCGAGTCGACCGTGTTGTCTGCGCTCAACAGCGTCAGGCGTCCCTGCGCCTCCAGGCTGCTGCCCGCGACCAGTTGAGCGGCGAGGCGCAGCTCGCCCTCGCTGTTCACCCGCAGGGTGCCGTTGATTTGTTCTGCACTGTTACCGTAGGTGATGCTGCGGGCGCGCAGGGCACCCACATCCATCCGCTCGTGCGCGGAGAGGTCGAGCTGCGAGTCCTGCTGCTGCCACAGAGCCAGTGTGCCGGTCGAACTGCTGTCCAGGGCATCGAGCAGCGTCTGCATGCTGCCGCCGAATGCCACGAAGGCATCCGCACCCACCACCCAGCGATTCGTCGTCACATCGCCCATTGCCGCCTCGCTGTTCAGCATCAGCGTGCCGCGCGTGAGCTCCTTGGTGCCCGTGTGCGCGCGGTTATCGCCCGCCAGCACCAGCACGCCCTGCGCGGCATCAATGCTCAGGCTGCCCGCGCCGCTGATACTGCCCGAGTACACATTGACGGCATCCGTCTCCTCGCTAAAGCTCACCACCATGCGGCTCTCCCTGCCCTGCAGCAGCACATCGCCCTTCAGCCCGTAGAAGGCGCGATACATGGCGGTGTGATCCAAGCCCTCGCCTCCCTCGACGTACTCCAGGTTGTGCCGCACGCCCTCGCTCAGGACAAAGGCGCCGCCATCGCTCACGCTGACATCGCCGGTCAGGCGCGCGTGGCTGCCCAGGCAAAAGCTGCCGCTGCTGATGCTGACGGGTGTCCGCGCATCGGCGTAGTGCCAATCGTCCGCGCGGCTCAGAGCCGTCTCCGAACGACCGTCCACTGAGCCCTTGCCGTGTTGGGTCAGCGTCCCCGCCAGAGTGAGCGTTCCCTTCTGCACCTCAACGCCGCTGCCCGCATTGTCGAGCGCCGTCGCCAGGCCGTTCCATGTCCACGCGGCAGCGGCGTTGTAGATAATTTTCAGGGCACCAGCGCCTGCCTGATCGCGGAAGGAGCCCAGGAAGTTCGCCGCGCCCGCATCCGTGACGGTCAGGGTGGTGCTACCTACGCCGCTGTTGGTGATGATGCCCTCCTCCGTCAGGGCATCGATGACAAAGCCCTCGGCAACGACATCCGCCGCGGCATTCCACTCCATGCTGTGCCCGGCGAAGTCGAGCACACCGCCACCGTTGCCCAGGGTGACGAGACGCCCCACCTGCCCCACCCCGCCGCGCAGCATCAGGGTGCTGCCGGTGTTGATGATGACGCTGTAGGCAGCCATGGCGGCTGAGCCATCCGCATGCCGACGATCCAGGTAGGTCACACCGCTGCCGCCGATGTTGAGCAACGCGTTGCTGTCCCCGCCCGTACCATCGATGTAGAGGTCGCCCTCGCCGATTTTGCGCCATTCGCGGATATAGTCGGCCGCGTTGCTGAAGCGCAGATGCAGCGACACCCCCGCATCGACCACATAGCCCGCCGTCAGCAGCTGTCCCGCCGTCCCGTCCGCCGATTGCAGCACAAAATCGGCCGTCTGCCCCTTGGCGGCGGCAAATTCGGTGTAGCCGATGCCCGTGTCAATCATGCGGTCAAAACTCAGGGTGTAGGTCTTGCTATCGGCGGCGCGGAAGCAGGTATCACGGGTGAGGAAGAGTTCGGTGTAGCTGCGCTTGTCCGCCGGGGTATCGGCGTTATTCGAGGCGTTGAAGTATTCGTCGCCGTAGCTGTACCAATTTCTCTCACCCGCGATGGCATTGAGCGGCTTCCAGGTGTACACAGGCGCCCCGCTGCTGTCCGTGCGGCTGCGGAGCACACTCATGCTCAGATCGGTGCCCTCGATCGCCACGCTGTAGGCCGTGCCTCTGTATTCGATGCTCACGATGGTATTGGGATCGATGGCGGTATCGATGGTATCGGTGATGGTGTCACCCTTCGTCTCGTTGGCTGCAAAGCTCAGGTTGTGGGTTGCAGCAAGCTCCAGCGTATCGCGATAGCCGCTCTGCGTCATCTGCTGCACCCACGCCACGGCCGAGGTCACATTGGTAATCGTGCTCTTCCATCCATCATCATTGATACCCTGCAGCGCGCCGAGGTATTCAAAACGCTTCGTCTCCTGATTCCAAACGAAGGTCGGGCTGCCCGAATCACCCGGCTGCCCGTTATAGGGCAAGGGCGTACTCTCACTGACATCGGTCAGATTCGTCGTGTAATAAACACTGTCATCCGACTGCACGTCCCCATAGCCGGCAATGGTCGTGATCCCACCCGTGATATAAGCATACGGATAATGAAGAATCATATCGGGCTCAGCCCCGTAATACATGTAACCCGAGCCCGCCTGATAGATCTGCTGCCCGACCAGGGCTGCGGGGGCTGTCCCCGTGTAGAGGGGAGCCGCCACCGCATCGGTGGCCACCTTGTTCAGCCGGCTGATTTTGTAATCCTGTTGAGGCGTGAGGACAAAGTTATGGGAAGTGTTGTATTCAATACACCGATAATGAATGGCGTTTTCTGCCCCGACAACATCCCCGGAAAATGTAGGTGCCAGCGCGCCATTGTGGCGCACGGTCGAAATCGTCCCCGGAGCCACGAGCGCCGAGACGCCCTGATCATCGCTGCTGCCGTAGTCAAGCATGCCATGTTGCAGGGTGTAACTCGGCAGTCCCGTCGTATAGCGAATCACCACCCCGCCCTCTTGCTCGCGAATGGCCTGCAGCAGGGCGTTCACATGCCCGCCCACCACATAGCGCCCCTTGTTTTGACCAAAGTCCGCATAGGTCGTCATCGAGATGTCGCGGAGCATCGTCTTGGCAGCCGCGCTGCTGCCAAAACTCAGCGCAGCCACCCAGCACACCGCGAGTGCTTTGAAGAGAATCGGAGGAAGATGAAATTTCATAAAGCTGTTCTTTTATTGTAGCGGGAGGAGACCATTTGTCAATTCAGAAGCGACTTGTCCGCGTACATTCGGCGGGTTTTCCTTGCCATGGGCAGCACAATCGGGTAGAGTGGCGGCGTGAGAACGTTGCGTTTAGCCGTGTTGGGTTCCGGGTCGGGGAGCAATTGTCAGTCGATTTTCAACGCGATTGACGAGGGACGCCTGCCTGCCGAGGTGGTCATCGTGCTGTCCGACCACGCGGATGCTTACATTTTGGAGCGTGCGCGGCAGCGCGGAGTGCGCACCGAGCTGATGGACTGCGGGGGCTACCGGAACAAGTTCCCCCTGGAGGTGCAGGAGCGCGTGGCGCAGCTGCTGCGGGAGTTGCGCGTCGATTTCGTGTGTCTGGCGGGCTTTATGCGCTTGGTGAAGGAGCCGCTGCTGGCGGCGTTCCCGAAGCGCATTCTCAACATTCACCCCGCCCTGCTGCCGGCTTTCCCGGGGGTGGAGGCCTGGCGACAGGCGCTGGAGGCGGGAGCCACCCAAACGGGCTGCACGGTACATTATGTGGATGCCGGCATGGACAGCGGCGAAATCCTCATGCAGGCCTTTGTACCCGTGCTGCCGGGTGACACGCCCGAGTCACTGCACGCGCGCATTCAGGTGCAGGAGCACATTCTCTACCCGGCGGCGATTCTCTCCGCCCTTTCCCGACTGTAACCACCACACCATCATGGGATTTCTACAGGATTTAGCGGCGGCCGCCATTCGCGCGCAGGTGACAGCGACTCTGCGGGCTGACTGTCCGCCCGAGCTGCGCGATGCGCTGGAGGAGCTGCTGGCCAATGCTGCGGCTCTCGCCACCATTCAACAGGCCGTCACTGCCGCACTAAGCGCAAAGACCGCGCTGACGGCGGAGGCGCTGGAGCCGCTGGGGCTGCGCCCCGAGCTCGCGACCTTTCTGCTGCGAACGGCCAACGCCAAACTGCCGCAGCGCAGTTAAGCCTTTACAGGTGGCGCAGGAAATGGCACAATGCCGCGGCTCATGGTGAATTGGTACATCGTCACCCCCTGTTTGCAGGCGCTCCCGCGTCTGGCGGCCTGCGTGCGCTCCGTTGCGGATCAGGCGGGCGACGGGCTGTGCATCCACCACCATGTGCAGGACGGCGGCTCCGCCGACGGCAGCACCGCGTGGCTGGAGCGCTGGCAGCAGGCACACACCGCAACTCCGGGCTACCGCTTCACCTACGAGAGTGCCCCGGATCGGGGCATGTACGACGCCCTGAACAAGGCATGGGCGCAGTTGCCGGAAACGGCGGATTTCACCGCCCACCTCAACGCCGACGAGCAGTACCTGCCCGGAGCGCTGCGGCAGGTCTCTGCGGAGTTTGCGCACCGCCCCGCCATCGACATTCTCGAGACGACGCACATCGTCTGCGACCGGGAAAACCGCTACCACTGCCACCGGCGCCCCGTGCAGCCGCATGCGTTCAGCAGCCGCATGACGGCCGAGCTGACCACCTGCACCACCTTCTGGCGCGCGTCTGCGTTCCGGCGCCTGGGGCTGCGCTTCGACCTGCGCTACCGCATCATTGAGGACTTACCCTTCATGCATGCCGTCGTCGCCTCCGGCATCGCCATTGCCATTTGCCCCCGCCTGTTCACCTCGGCCTACACCGTCACGGGCAGGAATATGGGCTGGACTCCGGCAGGCTGGCGCGAGCTCCGCGACTATGAGGCAGCGCAGCCCCTCATCGACCGCCTGCTCCACCCCCTCCCCAAACGCTGGGTCAACCTGCGCCGTCGGCTGGTCGACTGCATCTGCCCGCCGCCGCAGGAGCTCTGCCTCTACCACGGCGATGAAAGCACCCGCCGCTGCGAACGCATCGAGCACCCCACCTGCATTTGGAAGCTGAACTTTAACGATTGAGCCTGCCCCGTCCCCCGGTCGGGTGAACATGCTTCCCGCAGCAACGCAATCCGGGCAGGGCGGGCGCGCGTTGTCACGGTTGGCGGGCTTTGGTGCTTGAAATCGCCCCTCGCCCGGGTGTAGAATGCAGATTGCCATGCCGAAAAGCTCTCCTTCTCACCCCCGAGTACCTGCGCCGAAGCTGTGCGTGCAGGCGGTGATTTTCCTCGGTGCCGATGCCATGTCCATGATGGTGGAGGAGCGACGGGGCGGGGAGCGGCGCGTGCTGGATGTGCTGTCGCAGCCTGTAGAGCTGGCGCAGGATGTGTTCGGCGGCGGGCTGATTTCCCGCGATACGATGGATCGCTGCGTGCATGTGGCGCGCGGTTTCATGCACCTGCTGGAGGAGTACCGCCCCGCAGGCGAGCTGCAGGTGCGGCTGCTGGCCACGAATATCCTGCTGGACATACGCAACATGGACACGCTGGTCAACCGCATGCAGATTGCCTGCGGGCTCCGCCTGCAGGTGATGGACGACGGGGAGATGACGCGCCTGCTCTACCTGCATGTGCAACAAGTGCTCGCCGAGCACCCCGAGCTGGAGAAAAAGCGGGTGGTGGTGCAGCACATCGGCCCGGGCAACACGCGCTTCATCGTGCTGGAGCGCGGGCGCATCACCTACTACGCCAACTACCGCATCGGCGCACACCGCACGGCCGTGCGCATCGGCGATGCCTCCCCGGCCGGCGCCGACAACGAGTCGACACTCATTCGCGAGCACATCCGCGGCACCATCGAGCAAATCAGCTACGATTTGGATGGCGCACTGACGGGCACCCCCGACGCCCTGCTGGTGTTCGGCCCGGATTTTCGGTGCTGCGCCCCCGCCGCCTCCCCCGGCGAGCTTCTCAGCCCGGAGCAGCTGGCGCAACGGGCGGGCGAGCTGGCGCGCCTGCGTCCCGAGCGCCGCGCGGAGCTCTACCGTGAAGCCGAGGACGCCGTGGCGGCCATGCTGCCCGCCATGCTCATTGCGCTGGCGGTGGCGCGCGCGCTGGAACCGGGCGCGGTGCTGTGCCCGGCGGAGCCCTACACCCACGAATTCCTGCGCCACCTGATGCCCGCCGCCGGCAACGACACGGCGCTGGAGGACGAGGTGATTCACTTCTCCCAGCTGCTGGCCGCGCGTTACCGCGTCGACCGCGGGCACAGCAGCCAAATCCGCAAGCTCTGCACGGCGCTCTTCGATTCCCTGCAAGAGCTGCACGGGCTGTCGCGCCACGATCGGCTGGTGCTCAAGGTGGCGGCCATCCTGCACGAAATCGGCACCTATATCAGCCCCAAAAACCACCACCGCCACGGGCAGTACATCATCCTCAACTCCGAGATTTTCGGGCTCTCGCGGCGCGATGTGGAGGTCGTGGGGCTGCTGGCGCGCTACCACCGCCACGGGGCACCGACCATGGAGGACAGCAGCTACACGGAGCTGGAGCTGGTCGACCGGCTGCGCGTGCAGAAGCTCGCCGCGCTGCTGCGCGTGGCCGAGGCCATGGAGCGCGCGCACTCCCACCGCATCAGCGAGTTTACCGTGCGCCGCAACAACCGCCGCCTCGAATTGCTGGTCGTGGGGGTGCGCGACCTGACGCTGGAAAACCACGCGCTGCGGGACAAGGGCGCCCTCTTCACCGACATCTTCGGCTACGAGCCCGTGCTGCTGCCCGCCGAGGTGTGAGGCAAGCCGGACTCAACGCGTGCTGCGCCAAATGAAGAGCGCCACCAGCGCGCTGCTGAGCGCCAGCAGGGCGCACTGCCACTGCGGGCTGACCCCCAGGCTCATGAGCGCCCCCTGAAGCACCACGCTCGCGATACCCAGCACACAGTCCACCAAGTTGCCCGCCGCGATGACATCGCCGCGCTTGTCGTCGTCCGCCTCGTCCTGCAACCGCGCATTGAGCGGCACCAAGTAGCCCGAGGCTGCGAAGCCCGAGGCAAAGAGCGCCGCAAAAAACAGGGGCTGCCCGTAGGGGATGAGCGCCAACGCGGCACAGGTCAGGGTCATGCCCACCCCGCCCGCGCGCGCCACCCACAGGCGGATGCCGCGCGCACAGATGAGCGAGGCTGTCAGCCCGCCGAGGATGGCGCCGCCGCTCAGCCAGCCGAAGAGCAGCGCCGAGTCGCGCTGCTGCCCGAGAATGTTCATGAAGTCGCCCGTGTCGGTCACGGGGTTGACCTCCGCCGCCATTTGCAGCACGATGAGCATCATCGTGCCCGCGATGAACCAAAAGTAGCCGATGCCCACCTCGCTGTTGCGCAGCACGGGCTTGTCCCACAGCAGGCGCAGCTGCGTCAGGTGCTGCCACAGCAGGCTGATGTCAAAGGGCTTCTGCCCCTGCGGCGCGTAGCGCGGAATGCCGAAGCTGAGCAGCAACACCAGCACCGCCGCCCCCGTGGCCAGCGTGCAGGGCAGCGCCGCCGCCTCCCAACCCGCAGCGGGTCCCCAACGGCGCAGCAGGGCATAAATGGCGCAGAGCGCGCCGATCTGCCCCACCAACAGCGCGAGCATGGAGCTGATTTCCAGAATCCCGCTGGCAAAGCCGATGTTGCGGGTGCCCACCATATCCTTCACCAAGCCCTTTTTGGCGGGCGAGAAGAACATGGCCTGCACCGAGAAGATGCAGAAGCCGCCCACGCTCAGCCACAGGCTATGCCCCCACAGCCCTGCCGTCATGAGGAGCAGCGCCACCACCTGCAAGGCGACCATCGCCTGCAACAGGCGCGTCTTGCAGTAGCGATCCGCCAGCCAGCCCCCCAGCGGCGAGAAGAGCACGAAAGGCACGATGATGAGGATGGACAGCGGGTACTGCAAGGCACGCGCCATCCAAATGCCCAGCCCGATGAGCAGGAACTGCACCCCTTTCTCATTGAGGGAGTTCATGCTCTGAATCACCACGAGAGCCCAAAAAGAGCCCCATGGCGTGCGGGGGGAAGAGTCGGTGGCAGGCTGCATAGGCGCGGGCATTGTAGCGCAGCCGCCCGCCGCAGAAAAGCGCAAAGTGAACCCGCCGGGCGGAAAACGCGCCGCATGCCCGAGCGCTGCGGCGCGTTTCCGAGGGCTCCGCAGGCTCCCTTACCAGTTGTTGTCCTGCGCGAAGAGCTTGGCGTTGTTGTGGCCCTGAGCCGCCGCCTTGCCGACCCACAGGCGCGCCTGTTCGACATCCTGCGGCACCCCGAGCCCGTGGAAGTAGCAGCGGCCGAGGTTGTACTGCCCGTTGGCGTTGCCCAGCACGGCACTGCGGCGGAAGCATTCGGCGGCTTTTTCGGCATCCTGCACCGTTCCCTCGCCGTTGCGGTAGCACAGCCCCAGGTTGTTGAGCGCCGAGGCATCCCCGGCGGCGGCGGCACGGCTGTACCACAGGAAAGCCGTGTGCAAATCCTTGGGCACGCCCGCGCCCGTGGCGTAGCAGGTGCCCAGATTGTCCTGCGCGTTGGTGTTGCCGCTCTCGGCCGCCAAGCTGTACCAGCGCACGGCTTGGGAGATGTCCTGCGGCACCCCCTTGCCGAAGTCGTAGCACTTGGCGAGCATGAGCTGCGCCTCGCTGTTGCCGCCGTCCGCCGCCTTGCGGAAGAGCGGCACGGCCTGCGCCGACTGCCCGGCTTGGTAGAGCGCCAAGGCCTGACGATACTGCGATTCGGGACTCGAGCAAGCGCTCAGCACCACCGCCGGCAGGAGGAGAAGATACGCATGTTTCATGACACGAGGAAGGGGAATGATCTTATTCGAGGGAGAGGAGGTAGCGCTCGGCATCCAGCGCGGCGCGGCAGCCTATGCCGGCGGCGGAAACCGCCTGCTGATAGACGGGGTCGGCCACATCGCCGGCGGCGAAGAGCCCGGGGGTCGCCGTGGCGGTGCTGCCCGGCAGCGTGCGGATGAAGCCGGCGGCATCGCGCTCGACCAGCGCCCCGGCAAAGGCGCTGTTGGGGGTATGACCGATGGCCATGAACACGCACTTGAGCGGCAGCTCGCGCGTTGCCCCCGTCTGCGTGTCGCGCAAGGTGACGGCGGCGAGCTCGCCCGCTGCATCCGTATGATAGGCGGCGATGGTGCTGTTCCAGAGCGGCTGAATCTTGGGGTTGTTCAGCACGCGCTGCTGCATGGCCTTGCTCGCGCGCAGCTGATCGCGGCGGTGAATCAAAAACACCTCGGAGGCAAAGCGCGTGAGAAAAGCCGCCTCCTCGCAGGCGCTGTCGCCGCCGCCCACCACCGCCACAGGCACATCGCGGTAGAACGCGCCGTCACAGGTGGCGCAGGCCGTCAGCCCATGCCCGATGAGCTTCTCCTCGCCGGGCAGACCCGGGTAGCGAGCGGTCGCCCCCGTCGCGATGATGACGGCCTTGGCCTTGTAGGCGCCGCCGCTCGTGGTGACGACGAAGAGCCCGCTGCAACTCTCCTGCGCCAGCGACAGCACCTCCTCGTAGGCATAGCGCGCGCCGAACTTCTCCGCCTGCTCACTCATGGCGAACATGAGGTCGGGGCCCATGATACCCTGCGGGAAACCGGGGAAATTCTCCACCTCGGTGGTCGTGGTCAGTTGCCCGCCGAGCTGCGCCCCCGTGAACACCAGCGGGGAAAGCCCCGCGCGGGCGGCGTAGATGGCGGCGGTGTAGCCGGCAGGGCCGGTGCCGATAATAATAAGCTTCTCGTCCATTGCCCCCATTGTAGCACGCGCACCGCCGGCGGCAAGGAGATTATGCGTCACGCGCGCGCTTCGCGGGGAACGGCGAACGCCCGCGGCAAGCAGCATGTCAGCCTGCGGGCTTGCACATCCCCCCGCTGCGGGGCATACTGGAGCCACGCATGAACATTCTCCGCCGAAACCTGAGCCTGATGCTGGCGCTGCGCTACCTCAACCCGCTGCGCTCGCTCTTTTCCATCATCACGCTGATCTGCCTGGCAGGCGTGGCGCTGGGGGTGATGGTGCTCATCGTCGTGCTGTCCGTCATGGAGGGCTTGCAGCAGGAGATGGAGCGGCGCGTGCTGGCCTTTGCCCCGCACTATGTACTCTCGCTCTCCGACGGCTTTCAGCGCGTGCGCCTGAGCGATGCCGCGCTCGATTGGCAGGGTCTGGAGCAACAGCTCGCCGCGCTGCCGGGGGTCGTCAGCGTCTACCCCCAGCTGGAAAACGAAGCCTTTGCCCAGAGTGAACTCGGGCGCATGACCGTACACTTCACGGCGCTGGAGCCGCACAACCCCGGCCAGCTGCTGCCGCTGCAGGAGATGCTGCGCGAGGGCAGCTTTGACTTCGGCGAGGGGTTGGACCAGGAATGCGTCATCAGCGCCGCTACCGCGCAGGCGCTGGGGCTGCAAACGGGCGACATGCTGCACCTGACCCCCGTGGGCAGCTTGGATGAGGTCGCCACCATCTACGCCATGATTCAGCAGCCCCTGCAAACGCAGGCCGACACCGCCTTCATGCAAGCCGCCGAAAGCCTTTTCGAGGGAGCCGACCCCGCCGAGGGCGGGCTCTGCCCCGATGCGGGCAAGATGCAGCAGCTCGCCCTGCGCATCGGACAGTTTGAAGCCGCCAAGCTCCGCGCAAGCGAGCAGGCGGCGCTGCGCGCGCTCTTCGCCGCCCTGCAGGCGCATGCGGACGCCGTCCCTTTCACCCCGGAGGAACAGGCGCGCTGGCAGCAGACCGTGCGCGAACTGGCCGCGCTCGACCGCGACCGTGAGGACGGCAAGGCCGTCAAGAGCATCAACGAAATGGTCATGCCCGTCGACCTGCGCGTCATCGGCATCTACCAGCCGCCCGAGAACATGCCGGGGCCACAGGTCTACCTGCCGCTACAAATCGCGCAAGACATCATGGGCTACTCCGCCGAGGGGCAGAACCAGGTGCAGGGGCTCTGCCTGCGCGTGGCCGACGCCCACAACTCGGCCGATGTCGAAGCCGCCGTGCAGGCCATGCTGCCTGCCGTCAGCGCCCCCGCTGCCGAGGAGGCGGTGCCCCTGCACTGGCTCATCGCGCCGTGGACCCGCAGCTTCGAGCAGTGGTACAAACTCATCGCCAATGAGCGCGTGATGATGAGCTTCGTGCTCTCCATCATCTCACTCATCGCCAGCTTCTGCATCATGGCCGTCATGTTCACCGTCAGTATGCAGCGACGCCGCGAGATTGCCGTGCTGCAGGCGCTGGGCGCCACCCCCGGCAAAATCGTGGGCATCTTCGCCTGGCAGGGGGTGCTCATCGGCGCGCTGGGCGCCGTGGCGGGCATCCTGCTGGCGCTGCTGGTGCTGCACTACCGCCTGGAGATTCAGGGCGCGCTGGCCGCCATCGGCATGGATCCCTTCCCCATGCAGGCGCACGGGCTCACCTTGCCCGCCGTCTACTCCCCCCTCACCTTTGCACACCAAGCCGTGCAGGCTTTCATCATGGTGACGGTGGCGGCGGTGATTCCCGCCTTCTTCATCGCCCGCCAAGACCCCGCGCAGGCGCTGCGCTCGAACTGACATGGACATCTACTGGATCAAGGACAAGCAGCGACGCGGTCCCGCCACCGTGCCCGACATCCTCTCGCTGGTGCAGAGCGGCGAACTGACGCCCGACACCCTCGGCTGGCATGCGGGTTGCACGGGCTGGCAACCCCTGCGCGAGCTGCCCGCGCTCTGCGATTTTCTCCGCGAGCCCGAGCCGGAGACAGAGGAAGACGCGCCCGAAGCGGGGGACACGACGCCCGAAGCGGGGGACACAGCGCCCGAGTCGGCGACCGCCGAAGCCTCGCCCTCCGGGGAGTCTCCGCAAGCGCTGCGGGTCATGGTGCCCGGCGCCGGGCTGCGCGCGCTGGCGCGGCTCGTCGACATGGCGCTCTACGCCGCCATCTTCCTGCTGGGCTGTTCCCTGCTGCGCGTGCCGTTCTCGCCCCTGCTGCTGCCCGGCTCCCCCGTCTTTTGGCTGCCCTACCTGCTGTGTGAGGCACTGCTGATTCGCCTGTGGGGCACCACACCGGGCAAGGCACTGTTCGGCATCCGCATCGCCTGCGTCCGCCCCGAGGGCATCCGCCCCCCGGGTTGGGGGCAAGCCGCGCTGCGTGCGCTGCTGGTTTTTGCCTGCGGGCTGGGGATGATGCTGTCCTTCCTACCCCTTATCATGGGCGCGATGACTTGGTGGCAGATCCGCGAGCGCGGCGTAACCCTGTGGGATGCGCGGCTGGGTCTGCTGCCCATGCTGCTCCGCCCCGTCTCGGCGGCGCGGCTCCTGTCGGGGGTGCTGCTGCTCCTCTTCTGCGTGCAGGTCATCTCGCAGAGCATGAGCCCCTGGGTCGAGCCCATGCTCGACATGATCAGCGCCGAATCGCCCGAGCTGGGTGAGAGTCTGCGCCGTCTCACCCGCCCCTGACGAAAGGGCGGCATACCGATTTTCCGCAAGCGAGCGACGAAAATCATTGCAGCTCGCAGGGCGTTCTGCTACACTATCGCCTAAATGATAGCAACGGAACGACAAGCATCGGTGATCGCCGTCCTCAGCCCGATGGCGAAGCGCTACCTCCTCCCCTACCGAGGCTTGCTGCTCGGCGGCGTGCTCGGAGGACTCGTTGCCGCCGCCGCTGCGGGCTTCGGTCTGCCGACCATGATTCAGCATGTGTTCCCCGTGGTGTTCGGCACCGCCGAGGCGCCGCCTGCCATCGCCGCTTGGCTGAGTGCCCACTTCACCCCCGAGCAAATCCCCCTGGTCACTCTCTGGCTCGCGGCGCTGTTCATCCCCCTGCTCATGATGCTGCGCGGGCTGAGCACCTACTTCAACGGCTACCTGCTCAACAAAGCCGCCATGCGCGGTCTGCGCGACCTGCGCTGCGACACCTTTACCCGCCTGCAGTGGCTCTCCTTCTCCCACCACGATCGCCGCACCCGCGGCGAGCTCATGAACATCGTGCTGGGCTACACCGGGCAACTGCAACAGGGCATGGTCACCGTCCTCAACGACCTCGTCATCCAACCGCTCACGCTGATCGCCGCACTCTCCTACCTCATCTACGCCGCTTTCAGCAGCCACGAGAGCGCCATCCTCATGGGCAACCTGCTGGTATCCGCCCTCATCGTCCCTCTGGTGCGCTGCGTGGGCAAGCGCATGGTCAAGCACACCGCCGCGGCACTCGAAAAGCTCAACTCGCTGACCGCGCATGTAGAGGAAAGCCTCAACACCCAGCGCGAAATCCGAGCCTTCAACCTCGAAGCGCAGCGCGAGAAGCATCTGCGCAGCCTCATCCGCCACTACAACCGCCTGCTGCTGCGCGTTGCCGCATGGAAACAGGCGCTGGGTCCCTCCATCGAAGTCGTCAGCGCCCTCGCCCTGGCCTACTCCCTTTACCGCGGCTGCAGCGACGGGCTCACCCTCGAACAATTCAGCGCCATTGCCACCGCCTTCTACTTCTGCTACGACCCCGTCAAGAAGCTGGGCGACATCGTGAACCAGTGCCAGGTCATGGCGGTGGCCGCCGAGGGAGTCAACAGCATTCTGGAAGCCAAGGACGAAACCCCCGAGCCCCCCGAGCCCCTCGCCCTGCCCCGCCCCACGCCCGGCAGCGTCCGCTTCGAGCATGTCTGCTTTGCCTACACACCCGACAGCCCCGTCCTGCGAGACATCGACGTACACATCCCCGCCGGGCAGATAGTCGCCCTCGTGGGCCCCAGCGGCAGCGGCAAAACCACCTTCATCAACCTCATCTGCCGCTTCTACGATGTCGATGCAGGCTGCATCCGCATCGACGGCATCGACGTGCGCCGCCTGAGCCGCGCCGAGCGCACCCGCGCCATCGGGCTCGTCTCGCAATTCTCCGCCCTCTTCAGCGGCAGCATCCGCGAGAACATCCGCTTGGGACGCCCCGAGGCCGATGATGCCGCCGTGGAGCTTGCCGGGGCGCGGGCGCGCGTGGACGAGTTCACCGCCGGCACCCCCGAGGGCTACGAGCGGGAGCTGGGCGAGGGCGGCAGCGGGCTGAGCGGCGGGCAGCGCCAGCGCGTCTCCATCGCGCGCGCCTTCCTCAAGAATGCCCCCATCCTCATTCTGGACGAGGCCACCTCCGCCCTCGACATGAAGAGCGAGGCGCTCATCCAGGAAGCACTCGACGAACTCGCCGAAGGGCACACCACCTTCATCATCGCCCACCGCTTCAGCACCATCCGCCGCGCGCAGCGCATCCTCGTGTTCGACAACGGCCGCATCATCGCCGACGGCACCCACGACACGCTCTACGAGCACTGCCCCCTCTACCGGCGACTCTACGATGAACAGGTGAACCAAGCAGCCCCCTCCTCCGCATGCTGAACCGCACACTCTACTTCCTCCGCCGCTTCCTGCTGCCTCAGTGGCTCTACTGCGGCATCGTCATCCTCACGGGACTGGTGGCCGCCGCCTCCAGCGGACTGGGCATCCCGCTGATGATCAAGTTTATCTTTCCGCTGGTCTTTCGCAGCCCCGGCGAGCAGCCCGAGCTGCTCACCCTCTGCCCCGCACTCGACCGCCTCGCCCCCGGCGCCATCCTCCTGCTGGCCTGCGGCAGCCTGCCCGCGCTCTTCCTCATCCGCGGGGTGGCGCAGTGGGGCAACGCCTACATGGTCAACTATCTGGGCATCCGCATCCTCGAGGATCTGCGCATGACCATCTTCCACAGCGTGCAGGAGCTCCCCCTCTCTTTCCTCGAGCGCGAGAAAAAGGGCGACATCCTCAGCCGCATCACCAACGACACCGCCAACGTCCAAGCCATCCTCGGCACCATCGCCAACGACCTCATCAAGCAACCCATCACCTGCGCCAGCGCCTGCGCGGCTTTCATCTACCTGCTCTTCTCCACGGGGCAGGGGCTGCTGCTGCTCATCAACATCCTCCTCATCGCGCTGGCCTCCTGGCCCATCATCATCTTCGGCAAGCGTATCTCCAACCGAGCCCTGCAGGCGCAGCGCATCAACGGCGCCCTCAACAGCGTGCTGCAGCAGAACCTCGAAACGCAGCGCGAGGTGCGCGCCTACGGTATGGAAGAACGCCAAATCCGCCAATTCCGCCGGGTATCCGACGGCATCTGCACCACCGTCATCAAGCTGGTCAAGTACCAGCGCGGCATCATCCCCATCATCGAGACCGTCTCCGCCCTCGCGCTCGCCTTCCTGCTCGTGCGCGGGCGACAGGCCGGCATGCGCCTGCCCGACTTCATGGCCATCGCGGGGGCGCTCTTCTTCCTCTTCGACTCCATGAAGCGCGCCGGCAACGCCTACAACCGCTTCAACGAAGCGCAGGGCTCCCTGCGCCGCCTCGCCGAAATCCTCTTCGCTCCCAATCCCCTCACCGACCCCGAGCAGCCGCTGCACCTGCCGCAGCCCGTGCGCGGCGAACTCGAACTGCGCGGCGTCAGCTTCCGCTACAGCCCGGAGGCCGAGCCCGCCCTGCGCGACATCAACCTCCGCATCCCCGCCGGGCAGATCGTCGGTCTCGTGGGACCCAGCGGCAGCGGAAAAACCACCTTTGCCGGGCTCATCCCCCGCTTCTACGACCCGAGCGAGGGCAGCGTGCTGCTCGACGGCACCGACATCCGCCGCGTCACGCAGCACGAACTGCGCGAGCACATCTCGCTGGTGGGGCAGCAGGCGCTGCTCTTCAACACGAGCATCCGCGAGAACATCCTGCTGGGCAAGGCCGACGCCACCGACGACGAGCTGCGCCGCGCCGCCGAGGCCGCCGCCGTCACCCCCTTCATCAGCCAACTGAGCGGCGGGCTCGACAGCCCCGTCGGCGAGGGCGGCAGCCAACTGAGCGGTGGGCAGCGCCAGCGCGTCGCCATCGCCCGCACCTTCATCCGCAACGCCCCCATCCTCATCCTGGACGAAGCCACCGCCTCGCTCGACGCCGAGAGCGAGCACGACATCCAGCAGGCGCTCGACCGCCTCGCCCTCGGGCGCACCACCCTCATCATCGCCCACCGCTTCAGCACCATCCGCGCCGCGCAACGCATCCTCGTCTTTGAGCGCGGGCGCATCATCGCCGACGGCACCCACGACACCCTCTACGCGAGCTGCCCCCTCTACCGCGAGCTCTACGATCGGCAGGGCATCGCCGAATCCTGAAAAGCCTCCTTGCGCCGTAAGCGCCCATCTGCTACAATCTCCCCCGTTACCAAACCTCTCCCTCACCCATGGACAAACTCATCGTCGAAGGCGGCCACAAGCTGCGCGGAACCCTCAACATCAGCGGTTCCAAAAACGCCTCCCTCCCCATCCTCGCGGCCGCCCTGCTCACCGACGAGCCCGTGCGCATCTCGCGCGTGCCCGATGTCTCCGACACCAACTACATGCTGCAAATCCTCAGCCAGCTGGGCGCCTCCGTCGAGCGCTCCAGCGGCACGGTGCGCATCGAATCCCCCGACGGCATCTCCTCCAGCGCCTCCTACGACCAGGTGCGCAAAATGCGCGCCAGCATCTGCCTGCTCGGGCCCATGATGGCGCGCATGCACCGCTGCACCCTGCCCCTGCCGGGCGGCTGCGTCATCGGCGACCGCCCCGTCGACCTCCATGTGCGCGCCATCCAGGCGCTGGGCGCCCGCGTGCGCGTCAAGGGCGGCAACCTGCTCATTGACGCACCCAACGGACTCATCAGCACCACGGTCGACATGCGCGGCGACAGCGGACCCACCGTGCTGGGCACCGACAACCTCATGATGGCCGCCGTGCTGGCCAAAGGCACCACCGTCATCGAATCCGCCGCCCGCGAACCCGAGGTTGTCGACCTCGCCGACTTCCTCAACAAAATGGGCGCGCGCATCGAGGGCGCAGGCTCGCGCACCATCACCATCCACGGCGTGGACAAACTCCACGGCTGTGAGCACACCGTCATTCCCGACCGCATCGAGGCGGGCACCTTCATGGTCGCCGCCGCCATGTGCAGCGAGGAAGGGCTCACCCTCAACCGCATCTGCCGCAAGCACCTGAAAGCCATCGCCGACCTGCTGGTCGAGTGCGGGCACAGCGTCACCTTCAACGACGAGGGCGACAGCGTGGTCGTCAAACCCGGCGCCCACCCCCGCAGCGGCAAGATTCTCACCAACCCCTACCCCGGCTACCCCACCGACATGCAGGCGCAGATGACCGCCCTCTTCGCCATCACCCCCGGCATCAGCGTGGTGCGCGACACCATCTTCCCGCAGCGCTTCATGCACTGCTCCGAACTCAAGCGCATGGGCGCCAACATCAAGGTCGACAACGGCACCGCCATCATCACCGGGGTGGAGGGGCTCTCCGCCGCGCCCGTCATGGCCAGCGACCTGCGCGCCAGCGCCGCCCTCGTCCTCGCCGCCCTCGCCGCCGAGGGCACCACCGAAATCCACCGCCTCTACCACATCGACCGCGGCTACGAGATGCTGGATGAAAAACTGCTCTCGCTCGGCGCGCATGTGCGCCGCGTGCTCGACACCGAAGCCCCCGACTTCGAGAGCTGAACCCCTATCCTCCCCCCCCCTGTCGCCCGCTGCCCCAGACCCGGGGCAGCGGGCGGCGAATTTTAACAAACTGACAGTTAAGATCTAAGAAATATTTTCGTCCAACTTAAAGTCAGACGTTCAATGGGACGAACATAGCTTAGCGCCCTCCTGCACCGCCAAAAAAGCACCCGCTCCACCGGGACAGCGGAGCGGGTGTGAAAAAGACCGATGAGCTATGTTTAGTGGCGGCGGCGGCGAGCAGCCAAACCGGCCAGCGCCAGCAGACTCAGCGTCGCGGTGGCGGGTTCCGGAGTGACAACAGGGGCATCCACATTATATTTGGTCATCGTGATGGTCGTCTCAAGACTGGGATCCACCGTCCAACTAGTCCCCGGCATATTCGTCAGATTGGCAAAATTGTACGTACGCACCACATTGTTCTCTTTAATCGCCGTAAATGTCAACGCACTATCGTCCGTGGAGGAGAGAGAAAAATAGCTATCACCATCCTCCGCATCATCGTCCGTTCGGTAAGAGAAGGTGAAGCCTACGCTCTGATTCTCCGATGTCACATCCGAATAATCACGCTGCTCCTCGCTGCGGTCATAACTCCAAGCATTCACCCGAAGTTCCACTTTTTTGTTAGCAGAACTCCCGAAATAGAAGCTGAATTGGTCATTGCCGCTCTGGCGAGAATCGTAGGGGTCATCACCCGTTCCCACAGCGACACCGTAGTAATTAGCAAAACCGCTCATCGTGATCGTCAAATCAAACGATTCGCCTTTTGTCACCACACCGGCCGAGACCAGATCCAGATTATACCCGCCGGTCACCGTTGTGGTGTAGGTCAAGACACGCGTATCGGAGTTGTATTCATAGCTCCAATCGGCGGCGGTAGACGCATAGGCGCAGACGCTGCTCACGGCAGTCGTCGCCAACATGATTGTTTTTTTCATGACTGTAATTTCTGTTTGTTGATGTTCCGGCACCCCGGGGCATTTCGACCTCGGGGCACACATCGTGCGAATGACCCTGCGACGCGACTCACAGAAATCCTCACGCGGCGTGATTGTACTCATTGACAATGCTGTAGTCAAGAGGAATTTGCAAGGAGGAATGATATTATCGCAAAACATTGCTCATCAAATGTTTATGAGTAAAAAGTGACAGGGTGATTTCAGCGTTTTATTTCAGCTTTGTTGACAAGGTTTGCCTCTCTTTTCGCTTGCAATCACAAGCGCCTCCCTTGGGAATACAGTCTCTAAATCATTCATATTATGGTCGTTACGCGCATGCAACACACGGAGCGACTACAGCATTGTCAATGCTTACAATCCCCGTTGCGGGGGTTTCTGTCGAGTCGCGTCGGCAGGGACATCCACAAGGGTGCGTGAGGGCTCATTCTGCTTTCTCCGCCCGGCAACCATCAAACAAGAAATATAATCATGAAAAAAACACTGCTTATTGCCATGCTTGCCATGGCGGCAAACTCCATGGCAGCCACGAATCTTTACTATTCCGGCTCTGCCAATGGTGATGATTTGTTCGCTACCGATGAAAATGGCGTCTTGAAGTATCTTCGACTCGACAAAGAAGTCAGCCTTACCGCAGAACAATCAGCCTCTGTCCTCACGAGCATTACGACGACAGGCAACACGGCTTATTCTTTGATTATGAAGGATTCCGATTCGGTGAACTTCTCCCTGACATCTACCGTCTATCTGGACAGCTTTACCGGCGCCAGCGAGGGCGGCGTTAAGAAATTCACAATTGATTTCGGCAATTCGGGCGGCATCATTACCAAATCAGTCCTGAACTTCACGACGGGAGTCAAAGGTGGGAATAACATCACTCTGAGCGCTACAATCGGCTTGCAGGATTTTTCCGATACTCACACGCTGGAGCGCACGCTTCTGAGTGTCACGGATAATTCGTACAGTACCATGTACAACTACACGGATGGAAACCCCTCGTGGACGGTTACCATTCTCCCTGACTTGGGGAAGTTCAAGAATGCAGGAGCCGTCACGTCCATCGACGAACTCAAAGCCGGCGAATATGGTTTTATCACCACAGCAAACAGCGTCACACTGGTAGCCAAAACTCCCGAACCGACGACCGCGACGCTGAGCCTGCTGGCGCTGGCCGGGCTGGCTGCCCGCCGCCGCCGCCACTAAGGATTTTTTTCATTGTCTTTTTCGCGCCCGCTCCGCCGCCATGGGGGAGCGGGTGTTTTTTCGAGCAGCGGGGCGCCCCTTTAGGCTTGCGGAGGGGGCGCACTTGGTGTACACTGCCAGGGTATGAAAATGTCTCCCTCTCTCCCTCCCGCGCGGGCGCTGCGGGGTTTTACGCTCATTGAGCTGATGGTGGTCATCGCCATTTTGGCTGCGCTGGTGTCCATCGCCGCACCGACGATTTATTCCCACATGGGTGCCGGGACGGAGGCCAAGTGCCGCGCCAATCTCGAGCAGCTTGCTCAGCTGGGGGCCAAGTACAGCAGCGATTTGGCCAACCGCGGCACCCTGCCCACCAGCGGCATGAGCGATGACGAGGAGACGCCCCATGTCGACGAAAGCGAGGGTTGGTGGCTCCTGCTGGCGCCGGAGCTCGACGCCGTGGTGCTGCCGCAGAAGCCGGGCGCCAAGATGAAGGTCTCCGCCATCTTCCACTGCCCCGCCGATAACCGCCAACCCATCGGCAACGACGCCACCTTTGCCGCCGACACCAAGAGCATCTCCTATGTCTCATGGACGGACGGCAGCGAGGACCGCGACAACCCCAACTCCGGCATCAACACCCGCGCCAAGCAGAACCTCGACATGCTGCCCTGGCTCTCCGACGGGCTGCCGGTCAAGGGCAAGAGTATCACCACCGCCGCCGATTTCCGCAAGCAGGTGGCGCCCGCCGCCGAGCGCCACGACGGCAGGATTCTCGTGCTCTATGCCAGCGGCGTGGTCAAGGCGGTCGAGTATGATGCCGAGACGGACAACGCCGACGCTCTCTTCAAGAAGCTGGCTCCCGCACTGGCCAAGAAAGCCGCCAAGGGCGGCAAGAAGGGCAAGGGTGACAAGAAAGCTGCCGAGGACGACGCAGACGACGCGGACGACAGCGGGGACGACGACGAATGATGCCCGCCCTGCCCCCCGATGTCCCACCCCGACCGCTGCCCCTGGCAGCGGTTTGTTTGCCCTGCCTGCGCGGCGGGCGCGTGCTGACGGGGCTGAGCGGCGGGCGCGATTCCGTCGCGCTGCTGCGGGCGCTGCGCGCGGCGGGGGTAGAGCTCTGCGCCTGCCATGTGCACCACGGCATGCGCGGCGCCGCGGCGGATGCCGATGAGCAGTTCTGCCGCGAGCTCTGCGCGCAGCTGGGGGTGCCCCTCGTCGTGCGGCGGGTCGATGTGCCCGCGCTGGCGCGGCAGCGACGCGAGTCGCTCGAGACGGCGGCGCGCGCGGCGCGGCGGGCGGCGCTGGCGGAGGTCGCGCGCGAGCAGGGCTGCGCCGCCATCGCGCTGGCGCACCATGCCGATGACCAGGCGGAGACCGTCCTCTTCCGTCTGGCTCGCGGGGCGGCGGGCGCGCGCGGCATGCGCGCCGTACACCGCGCGCAGGGCATTCTTTGGCTGCGCCCGCTGCTGGAGCTGCGCCGCGCCGAGCTGACGGCCTGGCTGCGCGAGCTCGGGCAGGCTTGGGTGGAGGATGCCACCAACGCCCAAGCCTGCGCCGCGCGCAACCGCCTGCGGCTGGAGGTGCTGCCCGCCCTCAACCGCGCGCTGGGGCGCGACACCGTCCCCATCCTGGCGCGCAGCGCTCGCGTGCAGGAGGAGACGCAGGATGCCCTGCAAGAAGCTCTCGCCCGTCTACCGCTCAGCGACCCGCAGGGGCGGCTTTACCTGCCGGCGCTGCGCGGCGCGGGCGCTGCCCTGGTTCGCGCCGCCCTGCACCGCTACCTCAACCTCGGCGGCGTGCCCGACATCAGCAGCAAACTCATCGACGCCATCGCGGCCATCCTCCCCGCCGACGCCCCGGTCGCGCGCGTCAACCTGCCCGGCGGCGGACAGGTCGCGCGGCGGCAGGGGCGGCTGGTGCTGCTCAGCCCCGCGGGCGAGCCCCGAGCGGTCATCTGGCAACATACCGCTTCATGACAGTTTTTAGGGCTTGCATTCGGGGGCGAAAGTGCTAGGCTTGCGCTCAGACATCCGAACATCGGATGTTTGAATCTTCAACCCCATATCAATCATGGATATTCTGCACGATAAGGACGCCGACATGAGCGTTCTCAATGGCAAGACGGTGGCCGTCATCGGCTATGGTGCTCAGGGTCGCGCCCAGGCGCTTTGCATGCGCGACAGCGGTGTGCATGTCATCATCGGCATTCGCCCCGGCAAGAGTTGGGATGCCGCTGCTCAGGACGGCTTCGAGGTCATGAGCGTGGACGAGGCGGCCGCCAAGGCCGACATCATCCACCTGCTGCTGCCCGATGAGAAGCACGGCGAGGTGTACGAGAAGCAAATCAAGCCGCACCTGGCGGCGGGCAAGGCGCTGTGCTGCTCGCACGGCTTTGCCTATGTGTTCAAGACCATCGTGCCCCCGGCGGATGTGGATGTCATCATGGTGGCGCCCAAGGGTCCCGGCACCGAGGTGCGCCGCGTGTTCGAGGAGGGTTTCGGCTGCCCCGGCCTCATCGGCGTGTTCCAGAACCCCACGGGCAAGGCGCGCGAGCTGGCGCTGGCCATCGCCAAGGCCGAGGGGCTGACCCGCGGCGGCGTGCTGGAGTGTACGCTGGCGCAGGAGACCTACGAAGACCTCTTCGGCGAGCAGAACGTGCTCTGCGGCGGTCTGGTGGATCTCATGAAGTACGGCTTCGAGACGCTGATCGAGGCGGGCTACCCGCACGAGATGGCCTACTTTGAGTGCGTACACGAGGCCAAACTCATCGTCGACCTCATCTACAACGGCGGCATTCAGCGCATGAACGCCGTCATCTCCAACACCGCCGAGTTCGGCGAGTACTACAACGGACCGCAGATTCTCGGGCCGGAGGTCAAGGCCAAGATGAAGGAATCCCTGCAGCGCATCGAGAGCGGCAAGTTCGCTCAGGACTGGCTGGCGGAGGCCGCCGCCGGGGCTCCCAACCTGCTGGCCAAGCGCGCGGCGCTGGCGGAGCACCCCGTCGAAATCGTCGGCAAGAAGATTCGCTCGCTCTTCGAGCGCAAGTAAGCTTCCCGCAATGTCGGGGTGCGGTCGTCGCGCACGGCCGCACCCCCTTTTCCCTCCTTGCAACAGCATACGATGGAAGCGGCCATCCACGTTGAGAACGCGCGCGTGTACCTCTCCGGGCGCGAGATTCTGCACGGCATCAACTGGAGCGTGGCGCCGGGCGAGCGCTGTTTCATCCTCGGCGCCAACGGCGCGGGGAAGACCACGCTGGTGCGCATGCTCATGGGCTATGCCTGGCCGCTCTTCGGCGCGACGGTCGAGGTGCTGGGCAAGCGCTTCGGCAGCGTCAACCTGCAGGAGCTCCGCAAGCGCATTGCTTGGGTGAGCCCGCTGATGCACCAGTGGCTCGGCGACCGCGAGTGGACGGGGCGCGAGATGGTGCTCAGCGGTCCCGATGCGACCATCGGGCTTTTCCGCGAGCCGACGCCCGAGGAGGAGGCGCGCGCCGCCGCGCTGATGGCGAGCCTGCGCGCGACGGCGCTCATGGAGCGCAAGGTGGTCACCATGAGCAGCGGCGAGCAGGTGAAGGTGCTCATCGCGCGCGCCCTCATGACGAACCCGGACTTGATGATTCTTGACGAGCCCAGCGTGTTTCTGGACATCGCGGGGCGCGAGTTCCTGCTCAACACGATTGCGGAGTTGGCTGCCGCTCGCCCCGAGCTCACGCTCATCTTCATCACCCAGCGCATCGAGGATATTCTGCCGGAGTTTTCGCGCGGGCTGATTCTGCGCGAGGGGCGGATTCTGGCGCAGGGGGCGCGCGAGGAGGTGCTTACCGAGCCCCACCTGCGCGCGGCTTTTGACCTGCCCATCCGCCTCATTGCGGGGCGCAAGGGGCGCCTGTGGACCGTCATCGACTGAGCCTGCCATGCCCCCCGTCCGCCGCCCCGTCCGACAGTCACTTGCCAAGCAGGTGCGCGAGAGCATGGAGACGCTCATCCGCGAGGGCGAGTGGGTCGTGGGCGAGCGCATCCCCGCCGAGAACAGCCTCACCGAGCTCTTCGGCGTGAGCCACAACACCGTGCGCGAAGCCGTGCAGGGGCTCATCCACGCCGGGCTGCTGGTCGCCCGCCCCGGGGACGGCACTTATGTCACCGCCACCGACCGCTTGGATGCCGCGCTGGACGACCGCCTGCACCGCGCCGACACCGCGCGCATTCTCGAGGCGCGACTCGCTGTTGAGCAGGCGGTGACGGCGCTGGCCGCCCGCAACCGCACGCCCGACGACCTCGCCGCCATGCGCGCCGCGCTTGCCACCTGCAAGACGCGCCGCGGGCGCGGCATCGAGGACGACATGGCTTTCCACGCCTGCGTGGCGGACGCCACGCACAACCCCATCCTCAGCCAGATTTACCGCGTGCTGGCGGGCTATCTCTCGCGCCACTTTACGGCGGCGCTCAGCGAGCGCCAGTACGACCCCGCTGCCCTCGCGCTGCACGATGAGCTGCTCGCCGCACTCGAAGCGGGCGATGCCGACGCCGCCACCCATGCCGTCGCGCAGATTGTGGCGTTCGACACGGAGAACATCCGCGAGACACCGCAAGCGCACCGCGCCTGATGCCGCGCGCGACACACAATGCGCTTGCCATGCGGCGGCATCGGGGTATCATTTCCGCCGCCATGAGCGATGTTGTGAATGCCAAGACGCTCTCCCTGTGCTGCCTGACGCTGGCGGCGGGTCTTTCGGAATGCGCCATGATGGCGATCCTGCCCGAGACGGCGACCGGGCTGGGTGTCTCCCTGTCCCAAGCGGGGCAGTACATTTCGGCGTACGCGCTGGGGGTCTGCGTGGGGGCTCCGCTGTTGGCGCTCTGCCTCACGCAGTGGCCACCCAAGCGCATTTTGCTGCTGCTCGCGCTGATTGTGTTCGCGGGCAACAGCTGCACGGGGCTTAGCCCCAACCACGCAACGATGGTGGCGCTGCGCTTTGTCTCGGGGCTGCCGCACGGCGCGGTGTTCGGTATGGCGACCATCGTGGCGGAGCGCATTGCTGTGCCGGGCAAGGTTTCGGGTACGGTGGCGGTCGCGATTCAGGGTATCTGCGTTTCCAATGTGTTTTGCGTGCCGCTCTGCGCTCTTCTTGCGCAGGGCGTCGGCTGGTCCAGCGCGTTTTTGTTCATCGGTTCCTGGGGGCTGCTGTCGCTGCTGCTCATCGCGCGTTTCATTCCCCGGCTGCCGTCCGGGCGGGCGCGGCACGGCGCCGGCATGTTTCTCTTCCTGCGCCGCCCCATGCCTTGGCTCTTGCTTGCGCTCACGCTGCTGACGAACAACGGGTATTTTTGCTTTTACAGTTATGTGAAGCCTTACCTCACGGAGGCGGTGGGGCTGCCGTCGGCGGCGGTGGCTCCGGTGCTGCTGCTCGGCGGAGTGGGGATGTGCGTGGGTACGTGGCTGAGCGGGCGCTGCGCCGACCGCTACAGCCCGGAGCGCACAGGCTTGGGGATGCTGGTGCTTATTTTTCTGTGTTTGGTGGCGGCGTTTGCGCTGCCGCAATGCGGCGGGCTTGCGATCGGCGCGGTGGCGCTCATGTCGCTGGGGGTGTTCGGGGTGGCGCTTTGCTGGCAGGTGCTGATTCTGCGCTATGCGCGCGGGTAGGAGCTGCTGGGGGCGGCGTCTATCCAGATGGCGTTCAACGGAGGCAATGCGCTGGGGGCGTACTTGGGCGGACTGCCGCTGGATATGGGGCTGGGGGTGGAGTTCACGGCGCTGCCGGGCATTTTATCGCTGCTGCCGGTGTTCCCGCTGCTGGTGCTCATGCGACGCGCTACGGCGGGTCGCCGCGCGAAGCGCTGACGCATTGAGCTTGCCACTCGCGGGCGCAGAGGGTATGATAAGCGCCATGCAATCGAGCCTCATCATCGATTTGGAGGATTTCCCCGAGGAGGGGCGGCGCCTGTGCGGCGAGCTGGACGGCGCGTTGCTCGATGTGGACAGCGAGGCGCTGCAAAGCACCGGTCCCATTGCCTACGAACTCACGGCGCAGCTCTTCGACACCGAGCTGGTGCTGCAAGGGCGGCTGCGCGCGCCCTTCCGCCTGCGCTGCGACCGCTGTCTCGGCATGTTCGACTACACCGTGGAGACAGAGCCGCTCGCCCTCTCGTACGACACCAAGGGAAAGACCGCCGTCAACGCCACGGAGGATCTGCGCGAGGAGCTGATTTTGGCGCTGCCCGCCTACCCGAAATGCGAGCTGGCGGGGCGGGAATGCAAAATAAATGACATTTTGGGTGATTTTAGGCTGGACAAAGACCCCCGAGCAGGTGTAGACTCTGCCACCCCGAGTGGCAATAGCGTGTGGGATGCTCTGGATCAGCTCCCCGAAGAGTGAGTGTCACATCGGCGTCAATCGTCTTAACCAGATAGAACATTATGGCAGCTCCCAAACGCAGAACATCCAAGATGAAGCAGCGCTCCCGCCTGGCCGCTCAGGCGTGGAAGGCGCCCCAACTCGGCAAATGCCCCAAGTGCGGCGCAGCCGTTCCCGATCACACCGCCTGCCCCCAGTGCGGCACCTACAAGACCCAAAGCGGCGCCGAGGTCATCGTCAAGCTGGCGGACTGAGGCTTCCGCAGCTTACCCCGAAGCGCTCCCGGAGGCTTTTTCCTGTTTTTCAGCCGCCTGCACACTGTGTGGGCGGTTTTCTTTTGACAGGCTATTCCCCGACATGCTAGACTGTCCTCAAACCATTTTACCGCATCTCTCTCATCTATGAAGCTCGCGCTGGACGCCATGGGCGGCGATAACGCCCCGCAAATCAACATCGATGGTGCCAAACTCGCTCTGCAAGAGGTCAAGGGTCTGGAAACCATTTACCTGGTGGGGCGCGAGGAGGAGCTGCGCCCGCTCTGTGCGGCGGCAGGTATCCTCGACAACCCGCGGCTGGAGCTGGTGCATGCCTCCGAGGTGGTGGGCATGGGCGAGAGCGGCAAGGCCGTGCGGCAGAAGAAGGACTCCTCCATGTGCCGCGCCGTGGAATTGGTGCGCCGGGGGCAGGCCGATGCCGTGCTCTCCGCGGGCAACACCGGGGCCGCCGTCACCGCCAGCACCCTCCTGCTGGGGCGTTTGCCGGGGGTGAAGTTCCCGGGCATCGTCTCCCCCCTGCCCAGCGTGCATGGTCATGTGCTGCTGACCGACACCGGGGCCAACCCCGACGCCGAGCCCAAGAATCTGGTCGTCTACGGCATCTTCGCCGCCATGATGGCGCGCTACATCTACAACCGCCCCGCGCCCAAGGTGGGCATCATGAGCAACGGCACCGAGGAAGGCAAGGGCTGCGCCAAATCCAAGGAAACGTTCAAGCTCATGAGCGCGCTGGCGGCCAAGGGCATCCTGCCCTTTGAGTTCATCGGCAACTGCGAGGGGCACGACATCTTTGAAACCGAGCTCGATGCCGCCGTCATGGACGGCTTCACGGGCAACATCCTCCTCAAAACCGCGGAGGCCACCGTCAAGGCCTTCACGCACTGGATGAAGGCCGGCATCAAGAGCAGCGTCCCGGCTATGGCGGGCGCCCTGCTCATGAAGGGCGTCTTCAACAGGCTCAACGCCCGCCTCAACCCCGATAAAATCGGCGGCAGCACGCTCATGGGCGTCAACGGCGTCTCCATCATCGCGCACGGCAGCGCCAACGGCGAGGCCATTCTCAACGCTATCCGCATGGCCGAGGCCATGTGCCGCCACAGCGTCAACGACAAAATCATCGCCTCGCTGGAGAGGGTCAACCCCGCCATCGCCGAGCTGGAATCCGGGCAGAGCTGACGCGCGGTTTCCGGCTTGACATTCGCGCACACGCGCGTATACTCCCTGCGGGGAGCTATCGCCCCGTTTGCAATATGGAACCGATCTACGAAGGCAAAGCCAAGAGACTGTACACGACCGACGACCCGAACGTGCTGCGCATGGAGTACAAGGACTCCGCCACGGCGTTCAACGGCGAGAAGAAGGAGGACTTTGAGAACAAGGGCCGCTTCAACAAGGCCATCACCCTCATCATCTACAGGATGCTGGAGGAGAAGGGCGTCAAGACTCACTTGGTGCAGGATGTTGACGACATTAACCTGCTGGTCAACAAGGTTTCCATCATGCCGCTGGAGGTGATTGTGCGCAATGTGGCGGCGGGCTCGTTCTCCAAGCGCATGGGCGTGACCGAGGGCACCGCCTTCAAGAAGCCCATTGTCGAGTTCTCCTACAAGGACGATGCGCTGGGCGACCCCTTCATCAACGATGACTACGCCCGCGAGATGGGCGCCGCCACCGAGGAGGAAATGGCCTACATCAAGCAGCAGGTGCTCACCATCAACGAGGTGCTCAAGGAGTTCTTCCTCAAGGCTAAGCTGCGCCTCATCGACTTCAAGGTCGAGTTCGGCCGCCTCTCCACCGACCCGAGCCAAATCGTGCTCGCGGATGAGATTTCCCCCGACACCTGCCGCCTGTGGGATGTCGAGACGGGCAAGAAGATGGACAAGGATCGTTTCCGCCGCGGTCTGGGCGGCTTCATGGAAGCCTACGCCGAGGTGCTGGAGCGCCTTTCCAAGTAACACCGATTTTCTCCCGGCCGCTGCGGGCTCGCCCGCAGTGGCTTTTTCACCCCCCCCACCACGACACCATGGCCACGCTCACCTTTGAAGTTTTCAGCCGCTTCCAGTCCGCGACGGATGCGAACAAGCTGCTCTACACCCCCATCCCCGACCAACTGACCTACAACCACACCCGCCTCTACACCGCCGAGGTGGAGGGCGACACGGAGGCAGCGCGCGCCTACCTGCGCAGCGTGGTGGTCGAGCCCATCTCCCAGCGCGTGCAGGAGGACGGCAACCCCGCCCTGAGCGGCGAGCTCTTCTGCATCTCCTACGGCATCAAGAAGGGGGCGCTCGACCTGGAGAAGGAAGCCATCCTGACCAATTACCGCGGGCGCAAGGGGCTGCCCTTCACCCTCACTGCGCTCACCATCACCCAAAACATCTACATCTTCGGCAGCGGGGACAAGCAGGCCTTGGCCGCCCGCTTCTGCAACGATGTCTGCAACCCCGCCATCCACACCTACAGCGTCCGCTGAGCCGCTGCAACCCCCTTTTTCCCCTTCCCCATGGCCACCTACCGAACCATCCCCGTGCGCGCGCTGAGCGAGGCTGAACTCACGCAGCTGAGCCGCGACATGAAGCTCTCCCTCTCCACGGAAGACATGCTCGTGGTGCAGCAGATTTTCCGCGAAATCGACCGCGAACCCACGGATGTGGAGCTCGAGGTCATCGCCCAGACCTGGTCCGAGCACTGCAAGCACCGTATCTTCGCCGCCACCATCGAGCACACCGTCGACGGCAAGACGGAGGAAATCCGCAGCATGTACAAAACTTTCATCAAGAGCCCGACCAAGGAAATCATGGCGCGCAAGCCCGGTTTTGTGCTCAGCTGCTTTGTGGACAACGCGGGCTTCATCACGCTGGACGACAAGCTCTCCGTCTGCCTGAAAGCCGAGACGCACAACCACCCGAGCGCCATTGAGCCCTACGCCGGAGCCAACACGGGGCTGGGCGGCGTCATCCGCGACATTTTGGGCGCGGGCAAGGGTGCCAAGCCCATCGCCAACCTCGATGTCTTCTGCTTCGGCGCGCCCGACACCCCCGCTGAGATGGTGGAGGGGCACAACATCATCCACCCGCTGGGCATCATGCGCGGCGTGGTGCACGGCGTGCGCGACTACGGCAACCGTATGGGCATCCCCACCGTGAGCGGCGCCATCCAGTTCGACCCCACCTACATCTACAACCCGCTGGTGTACTGCGGCACGGCCGGTGTCATCCCCCAAAGCGACATCGCCAAGGAGATGAGCCCGGGGCTGGCGGTGGTCGTCATCGGCGGGCGCACGGGCAAGGACGGCCTGCACGGCGCCACCTTCTCCTCCGCCGCCATGGGCGAGGCCTCTGCCGCCGAGGATCAGCAGGCGGTGCAGATCGGCAACCCCATCGAGGAGAAGAAGACCCTCGACGTGATTCTCGAGGCGCGCGAGCGCGGGCTGATTGAGTTCGTGACGGACTGCGGCGCGGGCGGTTTCTCCTCCGCCGCGGGCGAGATGCTCTCCGAGACAGGCGGCAACCTCTACCTGGAGCGCGCCCCGCTCAAGGAGACGCACATGCAGAGCTGGCAGATTTTCCTCTCCGAATCGCAGGAGCGCATGGTGCTGGCGGTCAAGCCCGAGAACCTGCCCGAGCTGCAGAAGCTGGCCGACACTTTCCAGACGGAGATGACGGTGCTGGGCGAGAGCAACGACAGCGGCGTGCTGCGCGTGTGGCACAACGGCGAGCTCGTCTGCGAGCTGGACAACAGCAAGCTGCATGATGCGCCCACCAAGCACCTGCGCTCGGTCTTCGGCAGCGTGCCCACGGGCACGGGCTACGCGACCGATGACAGCAACCTCACCGGCGACCTGCAACAACTCTTCCGCGACTTCGCCATCGTCTCCCGCGAGCCCATCATCCGCGAGTACGACCACGAGGTGCAGGGCAACACGGTGCTCAAACCGCTGGCGGGTGCCACGGCCGACGCACCGCAGGACGCCGCCGTCATCGACATCGACGGCAGCGATAAGCTCATGTCGCTGGCGCTGGCCATCCTGCCCGAGTGGGGCAAGACCGACCCCTACGCCATGGGCACGGGCACGGTGGATGAGACGGTGCGCCAGCTGGTGCTGGCCGGCACCAACCCCGACAAGATTGCCCTGCTGGACAACTTCTGCATGGGCAACCCCGAGTGTCCCACCGAGCTGGGACGCATTGTGGAATGCGCCAAGGGCATCCGCGAGGCGGCGCTTGCCTACGGCGCGCCCTACGTCTCCGGCAAGGATTCGTTCTACAACTACTTCGAGACGGAGGAGGGTCCCGTCAACATCCCCGTCACCTTCCTCTGCTCCGGCTTCGGCGTGGTGGAGGATGCCGAGCATGTGCGCGGTGCCTCGCTGCGCCGCAGCGACAGCGTGCTCTTCCTCGTGGGCAACACGGAGGACGAGCTCGGCGGCAGCGTCTACGCCCGCGTGAAGGGCATCTCCGGCGCCCGCGTGCCGCAGACGAACTGCGTCGCAAACTTCGCCGTCTACAAGCAGTACTACGAGCAGGCGCTCACCAAGGGGCTGGTGCTCTCCGCCCACGACCTCTCGGAGGGCGGTCTGGCCGTTGCGGCGGCGGAAATGGCTTTCTCCGGCAAGGGCGGCATCACGCTGAATTTGGATGCCCTGCCCACCGTCGGCTCGTGGAAGAGCTTGGCGGTACCCTGCTTCGGCGAAAGCACCGGGCGTTTCCTGGTGGAAGTCGATGCCGATCTGGCGGGCGAGTTCGAGCAGGCCATGGCAGGCACACCCTGCGCCCGCGTGGGGCAGGCGACCGACGACGGGCTGCTGACGCTGTGCGCCGACGGCAAGACCGTGTTGCAGGCTCCTGTGGCCGAGCTGAAGAGCCTGTGGAAGAACGGGCTGACCGCTTTCTATTGATTCACCCCCACCCCTTTTCACACACACCATGCCTCACGCACTTCTCCTCAAATACCCCGGCACCAACTGCGATGTCGAAACCGCGCGCGCGCTCAACGCCGCCGGCTTCTCCACGCAGGTGCAACCCATCGCCACCGCCACCCCCGAGCATGTCCGCAAGGCGCAGCTCGTGGTCTTCTCCGGCGGCTTTTCCTACGGCGACTATGTGATGAGCGGCCGCCTGGCGCAGCTGGAAACGGAGCGCTTCCTGGGCGATGCGCTGCTGCGCCACCACGCGGCGGGCGGCTTCCTCTTCGGCATCTGCAACGGCTTCCAAATCCTCACCAAACTGGGCATCCTGCCCAAGGCCAGCCTCATCTGGAACAAGAGCGAGCGCTTTGAATGCATGTGGGACAAGCTGGTGAAGGAGCCGCTGGCCAAGGCGAGCCCCTTTACCCAATACCTGCCCGCCGAGTTTGAGCTGCCCTCCGCGCACGCCGAGGGTCGCCTCGTCTGCGAGCCCGGAGATGCGGAGAAATACCTGGCCGAGGGCTGCGTGACCCTGCGCTACGCCGACAACCACAACGGCAGCGAGCTGCGCATTGCCGGCCTGCAGGATCCCACGGGGCGCGCCATGGGGCTCATGCCCCACCCCGAGCGCTTCCTCAAACCCCGCCACCACTACGATCCCGACTGGAGCGTCGACCCCGACTGGGGTTGGGGCTACTACTTCTTCAAAGGCGCCTACGACGCGCTCAAGTGAACTTCCCCCCCGACGCCCCCTCCCCTATCATGAACCGCATCATCCTTGCTGACATCCGTAGCACCAACACCGACGGCCTCCCCATGGGGCACGGACCGGCCGTGGCGCGCAACTACGCCGCGCTGTATGCCGATGAGCCCCGTTTTTATGTCGCAGGCGGTCCGATTTACCGCACGGAGAAGCTGCCCCGCCTGCTGCGCCTCCCCTTTAGCGTCCGCAGCAGCGACAGCCGCCTCCTCACCGGCTTCAAGTGCCTCATCAACGGGCTCTTCCTCCTGTGCCGCTCGCGGGGAGACACCGTGATTTTCCAAAGCTACTCGACGGCAACCATCATCTTCCTGCTGGCGCTGCGCCGCTGGAACTGCCGCATTCTCCTGATTCAGTACGACCACCAAATCACGCAATCACGCCTCCTGCGCCTCCTCTACCGCCGGGCACAGCGGCATCTGGACGGAGTCATCTGCCCCCTGCCGAACATCGGACAAGCCCTGGGATGCCCCTACATTGTCGTTCCCGACTACCTCTACTTTGCGCGTCCCTCCTCCGCTGGTCCCAAGCGGGTCGATTTCGGCATCTACGGTATTCTGACCCACGGCAAGGGTATCACCGACGTTGCCCGCAGCTTTGTCGGCACCCCCTTTCATCTTGCCATCGCCGGACGCCCCTCCGAAGCTCTCCCCGAGGATCGAGCCGCGATGCAGGAACTGCGCGAGCTCTGCCGCAACGCTCCCAACATCACGCTGACCGAGGGTTACATGAGCGATGAAGAATACGAACGGCGCCTCCGCGAAACCAAATATATCATCATCAACTATCGGGAAAGCTACGAGGAACGCAGCAGCGGCTGCATCCTGGACGCTCTCTACCACCGCTGTCCCGTCATTGCCCACCGCCTCCGCTCCACCGGTTTTGTCGACGAGGCGGGCATCGGTCTCCTCATCGACAGGGCGGAAGAGCTCACCCCCGCCTGCTTGCAGCACCTCCTGCAACCCGAGGTTTACGACGCCTACGGGGAAGCGCTGGAGCGTTTTCTCACACGCTCTCAGGAGCAACACTGCGCACTGCGCGACTTCATCTGCCCTCCTTGCAGGGGCTAAGCCCCCCCTCAGGTCAGCCTCTGCACAAAGCGCTGCACCTGCCTCCGGAGGGTGCGTAACGCTGTTTTCCAATCGCCGTATCGGCACTGCAGCAGAAAACTCTCCAAACAGCGAAAAGTCTTGATGATCGGGTGATCCACCGCGCGAATGCGTTTCACATGTTTCAGAAAGGGCGGATGATTTTCCACCCGTTGCGGATGCTTCAGATGCGCCACATCGAGCTCATACGAGCTCAGGGTAGCCCAACGCCTATCTCCACGAGCCATCATGCGTAATTCGCTCTGGTAATGCGCGGAATCTCCCCCGATGCCGATATGGCACGCCATGTTGCACCGGGGATAAATCGTCAGCCCCCGGTGCAAATGCTGGTGAGCAATCAGGACTCGCTCAAAGCGCAGCTCCCCGCATCGTTTCGAATCCTCCCAATAGCGCATCGAACGGGCGGGCAAATTCATGCGGCGGATATAGTCCTGCAAGGAGCGCTTCGTCTCCGCATCATCCAGAAAAGAATACGCAGCATCCCACTGACGCACCACACGCCCCCACGAGGCCCAACCCCGCGTGTACGTCGCCGCCGAGAAAAAATAATCGCTGTCAATCTCCTGCGTTTTCTCCTCCAAATTCCAACCGGAAATCAACATCACCCGTTCATCGTGCTCGTAGCGGTCGAGCATACGCTGCAACACGCTCCCTGCGGAAGTTTCCGGGCGCATTGACCTAAAAAATGCGTTTTTTTCGCAAAAAGAGTCTTGACTCCTGCCTCTGTTCTGCTATACTGCGCTTGCGTTCGTCGCTCGCATCTGTCCCCATCGTCTAGGGGTTAGGACATATGATTCTCAGTCATAGAACCGCGGTTCGAATCCGCGTGGGGATGCTCAAAAAGGCTTCGGGTCAATGACCCGAAGCCTTTTCTGTGTGGTGGCTCAGCCCCTGTTCAGGATTTACTTTTTCTGCGGGGCTTCTTGGGCAGAATCATCCACCCGCTGAGGAATACCAACAGGGAGAGCAGGCCGCCGAGAAATACCCAGACGGCTCCTCCGTTGCCGAAGAACAAGCGTCCGTTATGGATGTCCATGGCAATGGTGCGCAGGCTAATGGGGGCGGAGGCCACTCCGGCCGACTGGGGCAGGAGCTTGGTGCCGCGCTTGGCATCCACCGCGCCGGTGCGAGCGGTATAGCCGGCGATATTGCCCTCGGCGAGCAGACTCTGCTCGCCCGTGCTGCGCAGCCAGCGGTAGAGTCCCTTGTCGGAGCCGACGAGCCACGAACCGTCGTCCTGCTGCTGCAGCACGGTGAGCCCCTTGCGCCCGATGGGTGGGGCGCTCTGCAAGCGCGTCGGGTTCTCACCGAGAGCGGGCAGGCTGTAGAAAGCGCCCCGGGACACAAGGAGATAATCGCCCGTCACCTTGTCGCGGCAGCATTGCTGCAACTCTGCGGTGGCATCCATCGTTATGTCGGCGATGAGGGGGCGCAGCGGGGGGCGCAGGAAGGCTCCCGTCAGGCAGATGAGCAGCAACAGGACAAGGAGGATTTTGCCGATGTGGAAGTGCAGCTTGAGGTTGTTGCGGAAGAGCTCAACATATTGTTTGCGGTTGGGTCGGCGCTTGAGGGCGACGTGCAAGAGCCCGGTGGCAGAGAGCAGCGCGAGGAAGATGGCCAACACGATGACGACGACCCTGCCGATACCGCCGAAGAGCAGTCCGCTGTGCAGTTTCTTGACGAGCGCAGGGAGGGCAACGGGCTCCGTCGGGGGCTCAAGACTCACCCTCTGCCAATCGCTGTAGGGCGGCGCCGCGCTAAGCACACTACCGCGCCCTGTGAGGAGGAGCCGCTCCCCGTCGCGGGCAATCCAGCACCAGCGGTCGCTCTCGGGGAGTGCGACGGGCTGCCAGTGGCCGGGGCTGCCGACCCACAGGCGACTGGGCGTGACAGCGAAGTAGCGTTCATCCGCGCCTCGGGCGAGCGCCAGCACGTTGCGTCCGTCGAGCCCGGCGGAGTCCCCCTGCTCGGTCCAGACGCCGCAGTTGCCGTAGAGGAGTCCGTCGCAGCTGCCGCGCAGGGCGCCGTTGCTCCAGTCCCGAGCCTGATAGCGCTCGGGCATCCACGCTCGGCTGACAAGCGTTTCAGAGCTCAAGGGGGGAATGTGAATCAAGATGCCCGTCACACTGAAGATGAGGAGCATGATGCCGATGGGGATGCCGACCCAGAGGTGGAGGCGATGCAGGAATGGTTTCATATGGCGTTTGGTTTGGGAAGAAAGTAGCTGCGCTGCTTGGCGCTGATGGGGAGCCCGGCCAGCTCCATGACGCGGAGCATTTCCTCCCACAGGCGGCGACGCTCGGCGAGGTCGGCGGTGCGCAGGAGGTAGCTGGGATGGTGGGTGACGATGACGGGAATACCCCGGTAGCGCGCCGCGCGCTGCTCCTGATAGGCCGCAAGGGGCAGCGGGCCGAGCTGAAGAATGCCACGCGCGGCGATAATGCCAAGCGCCACGATGACTTTGGGTTGAAGCAGCCCGATTTCATAGTCGAGTACAGGGAGGCTCAGCGCGATTTCGCGCTCGTTGGGCACGCGGGTGTTGAGGGTCTGGCGCGGCTGCGCGGGGCGGAATTTGACGAGATGGGTGAGGTAGATACTCTCGCGGCTCAGCCCCATGGCGCGGAGCATGGCGTCGAACTTGGCACCGGCTTCGCCGCTGAAGGGGCTGCGGCTGCGCTCATCGCCGTAGTTGGGACAATCGCCCACGAACATGACGGAGGCGCTGCGGCTGCCCGCACCGAACACGGGCAGCTCGCGCAGGGTGCCGAGCTCGCGCAGGGGCTTCCAGGTGGGCAGCGCCTGCTCCAGCGCTTGCCAGGCGCTCTCGGGGCTGCCGCTGTGTGCAGGGCGGAAGAAGGGGATTTCGCCCGCGTCGCGCTGTTCTTGCTCCACGGGGCGAGCGGCGGCGGCGCGCAGCTCGGCGATATGCGCCTCGGTGTCTGTGGCGGCGGCGGGGGCAGCGGGCTCTCCCGCGCGGGTGGCGCGCCCGCCGCGCTTGAGGGCGAGCATCCAGCTGCGCAGGATGCCGCGTGCCTCTTCGTCGATGGGGAGGCGCTCCGCACCCTGTGCGCGCAGGGTGTTCAGGTAGTTCAGCGTTGCAGCGAGGGCATCCACGTCAGCGAGGGGGGGGGCTTATTCCAGCGTAAACGTTCCGTGCTCGGTGCGCAGGCTGCCGTCGGCGCCGCGCTGCTCGTATGAGACGCTGCCCCCACCGGCCGAGGTGAAGGTGATGTAGTAGTGTTCGCTGCCCTCTTCGCTGCTGATGCTGATGACGGCGTTGTGATTATCCTGACGCGTGTAGCGCATGTTGGTTTCGACCCCTCGGGGGAAATCGAGGCGCTTGCAGCTCGTGCCGCTCAGCTTGAGGCTGCGCCCATCCATGCTCTCGGGAGCAGCGTCGCTGCGCAGCAGCTTGCCGACACTCAGGGCGCTGCCGACGCCTCCCACACTGCCGGCTGTGCCGGCCGCAGCCGTGACGGCCGCGGTGATGCAGGAGTTGAGCGCAAGCAAAGATAGACCAATCGCAAGGAAACGGAGCCGATGATTCATGACGGGGGAGATTCTACCACCTTGCACCCGAGTCGTCAAGAGCGGCACAAGTCCTTGAAACGCAAGAACCCCGACCATGGTCGGGGTTCTGAGGAAAGAAGCAATGCGAGCGCTCTCAGCCGGCCAGCACGATGGCTCCGGCGAGAATGAAGAGGGCGATAATGACCCAGAGCACCACGAGACCTTTGCCCTCGGCCGCCTGCCCGGTGCCCTGCAGGTGGGCATATTTGCCGCGGATGCGCCCTTTCTTCATGAAGCCGTCGTAGTTGCGCTGCAGCAGTGTGGCCTCGATTTGGCGCATCATGTCCAGCAGCACACCCACGAGAATGAGCAGAGAGGTGCCTCCGAAGAATTGGGTGACGAGCATGGGCAGACCGCCCCACACGGAGAGCAGGCTGGGCAGGAAGTAGATGAGAGTGAGGAAGAGCGAGCCCGCAAAGGTGAGGCGGCTCATGGTCTGGTCGAGGAAAGCAGCGGTGGGGGGACCGGGGCGCACGCCGGGGATGTAGCCGCCGCTGCGCTTGAGATCCTCGGAGATCTGCTGGGGTTGGAACATGGTGGCCACCCAGAAGTAGGAGAAGAAGTAGATCATGACCGCCGAGAGGATGTAGTAGTACACATCGTTGGGCGAGAGCCAGGTGGAGACAAAGCCGTGCACCCAGCTGTCCTGCGAGAAGATTTGCGAGACGAGCATCTGCGGCAGCGCCAAAATGGCGGTGGCGAAAATGACGGGCATCACGCCGGAGTAGTTAAGCTTGAGGGGCAGATACTGCGTGCCGCCCTGCGTCATTTTGCCGTGACCGACCACGCGCTTGGCGTACTGCACGGGGATGCGGCGCTGCGCCACACTGACGGTGACAACGAGCGCCACCACGAGAATCATGAAGAGGATGAGGGCGACCATGCCGAGCGAGCCGAGCGGGTTGATTTCGGTGCCGCGCATGACGCAGGTTTTCCACGCCACGGAGAATGCCCCGGGAAGCGCGTGGATGATGTTGACGGAGATGATGAGGGAGATGCCGTTGCCGACGCCGCGCTCGGTGATTTGGTCACCAATCCACATGAGGAACATGGTGCCGGTGACGATGATGAAGATGGTGGTCAGGGTGAAGATGATGCCGGGGGTCATCACCAAGTCACCGCAGTCCAGCCCGATGCTGGCCGGATTGCGCAGGGTCTGCGTAAGCAGATAGCCCTGAATGATGGCGATAGCGATGGCAAGCATGCGGGTGTACTTAGTCATCTTCTGGCGCCCGCCCTCCTCGCGCAGCATCTTCTGCCAGCTGGGCAGCACGGCGCCCATGAGCTGCGTCATAATAGAGGCGGAGATGTAGGGCATGATGCCCAGCGCAAAGATGCCGCACTGCTGCAGACCGCCGCCGGAGAAGATGGTGAGGATGGCGCCGAGAGCTCCCAAGGGGCTGTCGCCGTCCTGCGTTGCCTTGGCCATGTAGTCGGTGAGGGTTTGCACATCGACACCGGGCAGCGGCAGATGCACACCCAAGCGCACGATGACAATCATGGCGAGGGTGAAGAGGATGCGGCTCCGCAGCTCGGGAACCTTCATGGTGTTGGCAAAGGCAGAAATCATCGTTTTCTGTGGTTAGGGGGAATGCGGTAAAGAGGATGCGCAGCGCGGCGTGTCGGCTCCTTGGCGAAGCCCGCCCCGCCTGTGGGCGGCTCGGAGAGGGGCGCACGCAGCCGCCCTGCTCTCCACACAGCCGCCGGGCAGCGCTGCGCTGCCCGGCTCCTGTGTGAGGTGTGTTCAAACGCGGCGTGTGCCGCGGAGGCTCACTTGGAGAGCACCGTGAGGGTGCCGCCCGCCGCCTCGACCTTCGCCGCGACGGAAGCGCTGGCGTAGTCGACGGTGATGTTGAGAGCCTTGGAGAGGTTGCCGTTGCCCAGCAGCTTGATGCCGTCAACAGCGCCCTTGACCAGCCCGGTCGCGCGCAGCTCAGCCTCGCCCACCGCAGCGCCGGCCTCGAAGAAGGCCTCCAGCTGGTTGAGGTTGACGATGGCGATGTTGCTGCGGAAGCGGGCGTTGTTGAAGCCCTTCTTGGGCAGACGGCGATGCAGGGGCATCTGGCCGCCTTCAAAGCCGGGGCGGATGGAGCCGCCGCTGCGGGCTTTCTGACCCTTGTTGCCCTTGCCGCAGGTCTTGCCGAGGCCGGAGCTTTCGCCGCAGCCGAGGCGCTTCTTGCGGTGCTTGGCACCGGGATTGGGAGCGAGTGTTTCGAGAGTCAACATGGTTGATGAAATCGTTGGGGGTTACTCGGTTCAGAGCTGAGCGGCTTCCTTCTTCTTCTTGCCGCGGGCGGCAAGAATCTGGTCGGCCGTGCGCATGCCGAGCATGGCCTGCATGACGGCTTTGACGACGTTGGCCGCGTTGGAGGAGCCCAGGGACTTGGCGATGACGTTGTTGACACCGGCCGCCTCGAGGACGGCACGCACCTTAGCGCTCGCCACCAGACCCGTACCGGAGGCGGCGGGCTTGAGGACGATCTTGGCGCCGCCGAACTCGCTGTAGACCTCGTGGGGGATGGTCTCATTGACCACCACGACCTTCTTCATGGCGCGCTTGGCGGCGTCGGTTCCCTTGCGGATGGCGTCGGAGACCTCGTTGGCCTTGCCGAAGCCGTAGCCGACCTTGCCCTTCTGGTCGCCCACGACGATGAGCGCGGAGAAGGAGAAGCGGCGACCGCCCTTCACCACCTTGGCGCAGCGGTTGACGTAGACGACTTTCTCCATGAGCTGGGGACCCTCTTCGACGGGGGTCTCACCACGGCGGCCACCATCGCGGCGGGGACCGCGACCGTTGCGGCCGGCATCGCGGCGGGGAGCGCGGGGAGCGCGACCCTGCGGAGCGGCAGCGGGAGCGGCTTCGGTTTCCGGAGCTTTCGTTTCTTCAGTGTTCATTGTTTGTGACCTTTCGTGTTAGAACTTGAGACCGGCGTCGCGGGCGGCATCGGCCAGCGATTTGACCTTGCCCGTGTAGAGGAAACCGCCGCGGTCGAAAACGACCTCCGTGATGCCGGCAGCCAGAGCGCGCTCGGCAATCAGGGCGCCGACCTTGGCAGCCGTCTCCTTGTTGGCGGCTTGCAGACCCAGCTGCTTGGTGCAGGCGGAGGCAAGCGTGCAGCCCTTGGTGTCGTCGATGACTTGGGCGTAGACGTGCTGGTTGGAGAAGTGGACGGCCAGGCGGGGACGCTCAGGCGTACCGGAGAGCTTCTTGCGGATACGCACATGCACGCGGGAACGGATGGCTTTGCGATTGATAGTACTCATTGTCGTATAAACTGGGTTTGCCGTGATTACTTACCGACGCTCTTGCCTTCCTTGCGGCGGATGTGCTCACCCACATAGTGGATACCTTTGCCCTTGTAAGGCTCGGGGGGATAGTAGCCGCGCACTTCGGCCGAGAACTGACCGACGAGCTGCTTGTCGATACCCTCAACCTTGACCTTGGTGTTGTCCGTCACGGTGACGGTCAGCCCCTCGGGGATGGGGTGCAGGATGGGGTGCGATTTGCCGACGTTGATGTCGAGCGCCTTGCCCTTGACGGCGGCCTTGAAGCCCACGCCCACGATTTCCAGATTCTTGGTGAAGCCCTTGGAAACGCCCTCGACCATGTTGGCGAGGAGGGAGCGGTTAGTGCCGTGCAGGGCGCGCAGCTTGCGGGAGTCGTCGGCGCGGCTGACGGTGAGGTGCTCGCCCTCAACGGCAGCGCTGATACCCTCGGGAAGCGTCCAGCTCAGCTCGCCCTTGCCGCCCTTGACGGTGACCTTGCTGTCGCTGATGCTGACGGTGACGCCGGCGGGAATGGTGATAACTTTCTTACCTACTCGAGACATAATGTTCTGTCGGGTTGCGGGTTACCAGATGAGTGCGATGAGCTCGCCGCCGATCTGAGCCTTGCGGGCTTTGGCGCCCGTCATGAGGCCGCGGGAGGTCGATACGATGGAGATACCCAGACCGTTCATGACCGTGGGAATCTCGTCCGAGTGAACGTACTGACGGCGACCGGGCTTGGAGCAGCGCTTGACGTCCGTCACGATGGGCTTGCCCTCGGGGGTGTACTTGACCTTCACCTTGATGGCCTTGTCTTTACCCTCACCCACGATGTCGCAGGACCAGATGTAGCCTTCCTCGGCGAGGATGCGGGCAATTTCGGCCTTGATGCCGGAGTAGGGGGCGGTGAACGACTCGTTGCGGGCGTTGCCGGCGTTCTTCACACGGGTGAGGAAGTCAGCAATCGGATCACTTAATACTGCCATAGTCGTAAAAGTGGTTAGGCGTTTTCTTCAGCTTTCTTGTTGGGCTTGCGGAAGGGAATACCCAGCTCGGCAAGCAGGTCGCGTCCCTCTTCGTCCGTCGGAGCGGTGGTCACGAAGATGATGTCAAAACCGATGTTGCGCTTGATCTGATCGAGCTCAATCTCGGGGAAGATCGACTGGTCGGGGATGCCGATGGCGTAGTTGCCGCGCCCGTCAAAGGACTTGGTGGGCAAACCGCGGAAGTCGCGGATGTTCGGCGCCGTGATGTTGATGAAGCGATCGAGGAACTCCCACATGCGATCGGAACGCAGCGTCACGCGCGCACCGAGGATTTCGCCCTCGCGGAGTTTGAAGTTAGCCACGCTCTTGCGGGCGTAGGTAGCGGCCGGCTTCTGGCCGGTGATTTTGGCGATTTCCGCCACGGCGTCTTCCACGGCCTGTTTGCGGTCGGGAGCCTTACCCATGCAGGTGGTCACCACAATCTTTTCCAGACGGGGGACTTGATGCACGTTGGCGTACTGATGCTTCGCCCGGAGGGCCGGTACGACCTTCTCCTTGTAGTATGTAAGCAGTGTTGGTGTGCTCATGGTATTAGCGGGTCAGCTCTTGTGTATCTTGTTATTGGTTCGGCTTAAGCGCGGGGTGTCTGCCTTGCGGCTTCAGCCCACTTTCTTCACATTCGAGATGTGGATGGCGCCGTTGATTTCCTTGATGCCGCCGTCGGGATCGCTTTCGGTGGGCTTGGTGGCCTTCTTGAGGAGGCGCGCACCTTCCACCGTCACGGTCTGCTTGGCTGCGTTCACGGAGAGAACGACACCACGCTTGCCCTTGTTCTTGCCGGCGATGATGACGACATCATCACCTTTCTTCACGTGGGTCTTCATCGTGTGTGTGTTAGTTGACGTATTGACACCACACTACACCTGTAGTGCGGGGCGGCTAGTCTACACGCTTCTCACCCGAGCGTCAAGCAAAATGTCTGCTTTTTGGCTCACGCGCTCTGTTTTTTGCGTTTTTCTCCTCGGCAAAGAGCCGCCGGGCGGTTCGGCGGTAGCGCAGCCCCAGCAGCAGAGCCACCAGGCTGAGGGAGACGATGAAGCTCACCCAGGCGCCGGCCGCGCCCATGGCGGGGACGATCCAATCGGTGCGGATGAGGACGCAGGCGAGCGGGAAGCCGACGACCCAATAGCCGATGATGGTGGCGCGGCTGATGGCTTTGGTGTCTTGGCAACCGCGCAACAGCCCGTTGAGGAAGCTCTGGATGCCGTCGGGGATTTGGTAGAGGGCGCAGAGCAGCAGCAGCACGCGCGCGGTGGCATGCACCTGCGGGTCTTGGGTGTAGAGGGCAATCAGGCTGTCGCGCCCGACCATCGTGCCGAGCATGAAGAAGATGACCCCGCCGGCGAGCAGGGGCAGCGCGGTATGCACCATGCGGCGGAAGGCGCGCGCGTTCTCGGCGCCGATGTGGTAGCCGGCGCGGATGGCCACGGCCCAGCCCAGGCTCAGGGGATACATGAAGATGAGCGAGGAGATGCTGATGGAGACTTGGTTGGCGGCCACGACGCGCTCGCCCAGCGGGGCGATGACCATGGTGATAGCGCAGAAGAAGCCGACCTCGCTCAGGGTGGCAAAGGCCACTGGTGAGCCGAGACGCAGGATGCGCCCCATGAGCCGCAGGTCAGGGCGGCGCAGGGCGAGCATGGTGCGCAGCTGCTCCCGACTGTCCGGCGAGAGTCGCATGAGCCCGAGGGCGCCGAGCGCCATGCACCAGTAGATGATGGCGGTGGCCAGCCCGCAGCCGGCACCGCCGAGGGCGGGGATGGGTCCGCAACCGAATACCAGCATGATATTCAGCGGGAGGTTGAGCAGCAGACCCATGAGGGAGAAGAGCATGCCGGGGCGGGTGCGCCCGCTGCCCTCGAAGTAGGCCAGCGCGACGCGCAGGAGCAAATTGCCGGGCACGCCGAGCAGGAAGAAGCCGATGTAGGCATCGGCGGTGGCGCGCAGCGCCGCATTCTCCGTCACCAGCGGCCAAAGGAAATGCCCCGCCGCCAGCACCGCACATTCGAGCAGAGCCAGCAGCAAAGCCAACCACTTGGCCTGCAACAGCAGGTAGCCTACCTTCCCCGAGCAGCCGGCACCGCGCAGCCGCGAGATCATCGGCGCGACCATGGAAATGACGGCGCCGACGGAGCAGAGCACGGGGGCGACGAGGGCGCAGGCCAGCGCCACCCCGGCCAGCTCCCCTGCCCCGGCATGCCCGGCCACAATGGTGTCGATGACCCCCATGCCCATTTGCATGAGGTTGCCGATGTAGAGCGGGAGCATGAGCGCGAGCAGGCGGCGCAGCTCGCGCGGATCGGGGCGCGGGATGGGAGGACAAAATGGCATGGTGGCAATTCGAGCGGCAACGGGTATCAGGGTAAAAAAAGAACCCGCCTGGTGGGCGGGTTCCCCTTGATAAGGAAGCATCCGGAACGGGAATCGAACCCGTGTTGCAGGAATGAAAATCCTGAGTCCTAACCCCTAGACGATCCGGACATCGACTCTGCTTCAGCCGAAGCTGCTCGGACATTCTAGCAGCTCTGCAACGAACAAGCAAGCCCAAAAATGAAATTTTGACGGGCTTTTGTGAAAAAAGACCACCGCGCTCCCCAAGAGGAGGCGGTGGTCGGTAGGAGATAGGGGAGAGCTCAATCAGTCCTCAGAGCCCACGGAGATGGCATCCTCGGACACGATTATCTCCTCATCCGTGTCGTAGGTGGCGCGGGGGATGGGCGTCGCACCGGGGGCGGGCTCGACCACAATGTTGCGGTACTTGTCGAAGCCGGTGCCGGCGGGAATCAGATGCCCGAGAATCACGTTCTCCTTAAAGCCCTCCAGCATGTCGACCTTGCCCAGCGTCGAGGCCTCGGTCAGCACGCGGGTCGTGTCCTGGAAGGAAGCGGCCGAGATGAAGGAGTCGGTCTTGAGCGAAGCCTTGGTAATGCCCAGCAGGATGGGTTCGGAGTCGGCGGGGCGACCGTTCTGCGCCACGGTTTCGCGGTTGATGCGCGCCAACGTGGTGCGGTCGACCTCGTCGTTCCAGAGCAGGCCGGTGTCGCCCGGGTCGAGCACGCGCACCTTGCGGAGCATCTGCGAGACGATGATTTCCACGTGCTTGTCGTTGATTTCCACGCCTTGCACGCGGTAGACCTGCTGCACCTTGTTGACGAGGTGCTCCTGCAGGGCTTCCTTGCCGCAGATGCGCAGAATTTCATCGGAGGCTTCGGAGCCGTCGGAAAGCGGCTCACCGGCATGCACATAGTCGCCGTCATGCACGATGATGTGGCGATCCATGGGCACGAGGTGCTTGGTGCCCAAATCCTCCTCCTCCGGCTTGGTTCCGCGGCGACCGCGCTTGGAGGCGGCCTCCTTAGCCTCGATATCGCGGTAGATGGTGACCACCTTCTTGCCGCGAATCATGGCGTCGTCGATGGCGACAACGCCGTCCTTCTCGGCCAGCACGCAGGTGTCCTTCGGGCGGCGGGCTTCAAAGAGCTCGGCCACGCGAGGCAGACCGCCGGTAATATCGTTGGTTTTCTGCACCTTGCGCGGAGTCTTGGCAAGGGTCGCACCGGCGGAGATTTTCTGACCGTCGCTCACGGCCAGGTAGGCACCCGTGGGGATGGCGTAGACGAGAGCCTTGTCCTTGGCGCCGCTCCCGGTGTGAATGATGACGCGCGGGGCGAGATCCTGGCGGTGGTCGATGATGACGACCTGACCGCGCCCGCTCTCGTTGTGTCCGCTTTCGGTGCGGCAGGTGATACCCTCGGTGACATCTTGGAACTCGACCGTGCCGCCGGCCTCGGCGATGACGGGAATGGCGAAGGGATCCCACTCGGCGATGACGGTGCCCGGCTCCACCTGAGCGCCGTCTTTGATGTGCAGCGCCGCGCCCATGATGAGCTGGTAGGACTCAAGCTCCTTGCCCTCGGCATCGTAGATCTTCACGCTGCCGTTTTTGCAGAGCACGATGGTGTCGCCGTTCTCGTCCTCCACGCAGCGACCGCGCAAGTCCTCGTCGTACACCAGGTGACCGGCGGATTTGGCCACATATTCGGGGCGATTGGCCGCCGCCGTGGCCGTACCGCCCACGTGGAAGGTACGCATGGTCAGCTGGGTACCGGGCTCGCCGATGGACTGAGCGGCGATGATGCCGACCGCTTCGCCCACCTTGACGCTCTTGCCCGTGGCGAGGTTGAGACCATAGCACTTGGCGCAGCAGCCCTTGGCGAGTTCGCAGGTGAGAATGGAGCGCACGCGCACTTTCTCGATGCCGACTTTTTCGATGCGCTTGGCGGCTTCGTCGGTGATGATTTCGTTGCGCGGGACGATGATTTCCTTGGTGGTGGGGTCGATGATGTCGTCGCAGGTGACGCGCCCGTAGATGCGGGTGGCCAGCGAGGCGATTTCGTCCTCACCATCGTAGATGGCGGTCATGGTGATGCCGTTCTGCGTGCCACAGTCCTCATCGCGCACGATGACGTCCTGCGCCACGTCGACGAGCTTGCGGGTCATGTAACCCGAGTCTGCCGTCTTCAAAGCGGTATCAGCCAAGCCCTTGCGGGCGCCGTGGGTGGAGATGAAGTATTCGAGCACGGACAGACCCTCGCGGAAGTTGGAGGTGATGGGGCGCTCGATGATTTCGCCGCTGGGCTTGGCCATGAGGCCGCGCATGCCGGAGAGCTGCTTAATCTGCGCTTTGTTGCCGCGGGCGCCGGAGTCGACCATCATGAAGAGCGGGCTGGCAACGGCGGAGCCGCTGTTGTACTCCAGCTTGGTGTAGAGCTCCTTCTGGATGGCGTCCGTGGTGGAGGACCAGATGTTCACCACCTTTTCGTAGCGCTCACCATTGGTGATGAGGCCTTCCTCGTACTGCTCGGTCACTTTGGCCACCTCGTCGTAGGCATCGGCAATCATCTTGTTCTTGCCCTCGGGCACCACCATGTCAACGATACCGATGGAACAGCCCGAGCGCGTAGCTTCCTTGTACCCCAGCGCCTTGAGGGCATCGAGGGTCTCGACGGTCTTTTTCTGACCGCAGATTTGGTAGCAGCGCCAGATAAGCTCGCCCATCTGCTTCTTGCCGATGTTGCGGTTGATGTAGCCCATCTCGTTGGGCCAAATCTCATTGAAGCGCACGCGACCGGCGGTGGTGACGATGGTTTTCTTGTCGACATTCTCCTGGTTGAAGGCGAGTCGCTCGAACGCGGCTCCCGTCTTGCCGTAGTCGGGGTTCTTGAGGCGGATCCACTCGTGGTAGCCGATCTTGCGGGCAGCGATGGCGAACTCCACCTCGGAGATGGACTCGAAGAGGGGCAGCAGGTGCTGATTGTCCTGCTTCTCCTTCACCTCCTTGGCGCGGGTATGCGTCAGGTAGTAAGATCCCAGAATGATGTCCTGCGAGGGGGTGCAGATGGGCTTGCCGGAGGCGGGGGAGAAGATGTTGTTGGGCGCCAGCATCATGAGACGGGCTTCCAGCTGGGCCTCGACACTCAGCGGAACATGCACGGCCATCTGGTCGCCGTCGAAGTCGGCGTTGTAGCCGGTGCAGACGAGGGGGTGCAGGCGGATGGCCGAGCCCTCGATGAGTACAGGCTCAAAGGCTTGGATGGAGAGGCGGTGCAGCGTTGGGGCACGGTTGAGGAACACGGGGTGCCCCTTGGTGACTTCCTCCAGGATATCCCAGACGATGGGTTCCTTGCGGTCAATCATCTTCTTGGCCGAGCGCACGGTATGCACATAGCCCAGCTCCTTGAGGCGGTGGATGATGAAGGGCTCGAAGAGGCTCAACGCCATCTTCTTGGGCAGACCGCACTGGTTCATCCGCAGGTTGGGGCCGATGACAATCACGGAACGTCCCGAGTAGTCCACGCGCTTGCCGAGCAGGTTTTGGCGGAAGCGGCCGCTCTTGCCCTTGAGCATGTCCGAGAGGGACTTGAGGGGGCGATTGCTCGCGCCGGTGACGTGGCGACCATGGCGACCGTTGTCGAAGAGGGCATCCACGGCCTCCTGCAGCATGCGCATTTCGTTGCGCTTGATGACCTCCGGGGTCTGCAGCGCGGAGAGCTCGCGCAGACGGTTGTTGCGGTTGATGACGCGGCGGTAGAGGTCGTTGAGGTCGCTGGTGGCGAAACGACCGCCGGGCAGCGGGACGAGGGGGCGCAGGTCGGGCGGGATGACGGGCAGCACGGTGAGCACCATCCACTCAGGATGGCAACCGCTGCTCTTGAAGCCCTGCGCCAGCTGCAGGCGCTTGGCGATTTTGCGCTTGTTCTGCTTGGAGTTGGTTTTCTCCATCTCCTGGCGCAGCTGATCGATGAGGGCATCCAGGTCGATGGTCTCCAGCAGGCGCTTGATGGCGGCGGCACCCATGCCGGCCTCGGGAGCATCATCGCCGTAGTCTTCCTGGAGCTCGTCGTAGGCCTCCTCGGTGAGGATCATGCCGCGCTCGATGCCGTTGACCTCCTTGGGGTCAATGACGATGTAGTCCTCGTAGTAGATGATGCGCTCGAGGTCGCGGGCGGTGAGGTCAAGCATGAGGCCGATGCGGCTGGGCATGCACTTGTAGAACCAAATGTGCGTGACGGGCACAGCCAGGTTGATGTGCCCCATGCGCTCACGGCGCACGCGGGAGGAGGTGACCTCCACGCCGCAGCGGTCACAGATCATGCCCTTGTTCTTGGCGCGCTTGTAGCGACCGCAGGAGCACTCCATGTCGCGGGTGGGTCCGAAGATGCGCTCGCAGAACAGACCGCCCTTTTCGGGTTTGAAGGTGCGGTAGTTGATGGTCTCGGGATTCTTAACCTCGCCGCTGGACCAGCTCAGGATGTCATCGGGGCTCGCCACGGTGATGCAAACCTGATCAAAGTTTTTGGGCTTCTCGTTGTTAAGGTCGATGAAAGACATAAAGGTGTATGGTGGTAAGGGGTTGGTGGCTGCCCGGGCTTAACCGGGCAGCGCGGTGAACTGGTTACATCTCGTCGTCAGCGTCCTCTCCGCCGTCGGAGAAGTCCTCGTCGCCGGTCTCATCGTCCGAGAAGGCATCGAAATCATCGTCCGTGTCGTCGAGCTCATCGTCCTCCAAGCCATCGCCGGCCAACAGCGCGAAGAGCTCGTCGGTGCTTTGCGGAGCGTTCTCGCGATCCTTCTTCTCCGAGGGGCGAACATTGAGGCAGAGCGCCTGCATTTCCTTGATGAGCACGTTGAAGGATTCGGGAGTACCAGCCTCCAGCGAGTTGTCGCCCTTAACGATGTTCTCGTAGATGCGGGTGCGTCCCTGCACGTCGTCGGATTTGACGGTGAGGAGCTCCTGCAGGGTGTAGGCGGCGCCGTAGGCTTCCATGGCCCACACCTCCATTTCGCCGAAGCGCTGTCCGCCGTGCTGCGCCTTGCCGCCCAGCGGCTGCTGGGTCACGAGCGAGTAGGTACCCACGGCGCGGGCATGCACCTTGTCGGCAACCAGGTGGTTGAGTTTGAGCATGTAGGTGTAGCCGACCACCACGGGGTAGTGGAAGTACTCGCCGGTCAGACCGTCGATGAGGCGGCTCTTGCCGGCCACGGTGCCGTCCTTGCCGTCACCGACCCAGGAGAAGCCGTCGACCTTCTTGGCCTGGCTCATGTAGTCCCAAATCTGGCTCTCCTCGATGCCGTCGAACACGGGGGTGGCCACCTTGAAGCCAAGCGCCTTGGCGGCCACACCGAGGTGGGCTTCCAGCACCTGCCCCACGTTCATGCGCGAGGGCACGCCGAGGGGGTTGAGGATGATGTCCACGGGCGTGCCGTCCTCCAAGTAGGGCATGTCCTCCACGGGGAGCACTCGGGAGCAGACACCCTTGTTGCCGTGACGTCCGGCCATCTTGTCGCCCACGCCGAGCTTGCGCTTGGTGGCGATATAGACCTTCACCTCGGTCACCACGCCGGGATCCATCTCGGCGCCGGCTTCAATTTGGTCGAGCTTGCGGTCGCGCTCCTCGTCCAAATCCGCAAAGCGGGGTTCGTAGAGGTTGATAATCTCGAAGATTTGGTTGCGAACGGGGCTCTCGTTCATCTCGATCTGATCGTGATGATCGGCGAGCTTGCGCAGCAGCGACTTGGTAATCTTGCGGTTGGCGGGAATGATGGTCTCGTTGGTACCGGCCAGGGTCACCTCCAGCGGAATCTTCTCGCCCAGCAGGCGGTCGGAGAGTTTGCCGGTCAGCTGCTCGGTGAGTTTCTTGCGGTCGTTGCGGTACTCCATGTCGACCTTTTGGCGCTGTTCCTGGCTCTCCTTCTCCATGTCGATGGCGGGGGCTCCGGGGGCTGCGGTGCGCACAATGCGCACATCCATGACCACGCCGGTGGTGCCGGGCGGCACGCGCAGGGAGGTATCCTTCACATCGGCGGCTTTCTCGCCGAAGATGGCACGCAGCAAGCGCTCCTCGGGCGCAAGATCGGTCTCGCTCTTGGGAGTGATCTTGCCCACGAGAATGTCGCCGGGCTTCACTTCGGCTCCGATGCGCACCACGCCGTCACTGCCGAGGTTCTTGAGGGCCTCGTCGCCGACGTTGGGGATATCGCGGGTGATTTCCTCCGGGCCCAACTTGGTGTCGCGAGCTTTTTCCTCAAACTCCTCGATGTGGATGGAGGTGTAGGCGTCTTCCTGCACGAGGCGCTCGGAGATGATGATGGCATCTTCGAAGTTGTACCCGTACCACGACATATAAGCCACCAGCACGTTGCGCCCGAGGGCGAGTTCGCCGCCGTCGGTGCAGGGGCCGTCTGCCAGCACGGTGCCGGGCTTGACGACATCGCCGCGCGAGACGATGGGCTTCTGGTTGATGCAGGTGGAGGCATTGGAACGCATGAATTTCCGCAGCTGGTAGACGTAGATGCCCTTGTCGGCATTGGTCTTGATGCTGTCGGGATCGCTCAGCCAGGTGTTGGGGGAGACGGGCAGCTTACCGTCCGGGGTGGTGACGATGTACTCAGCCGTGGCGGAAGCGACGATGCCGGGCGCCTTAGCGCAGACGACGGAGCAACTGTCGCGGGCGCACTTGGCCTCGATGCCGGTGCCGACGAGCGGTGCTTGGTTGACCATCAGCGGCACGCCCTGACGCTGCATGTTGGCACCCATGAGGGCACGGTTGGCGTCATCGTGTTCCAGGAAGGGAATGAGACCGGCCGCGATGGAGATAATCTGCTTGGGCGAAACATCCATGTAGCTGACGCGCGAGGGATCAACCTCGATGAATTCGCCGCGCTCGCGGGCGGTGATGCGGGGCTTGACGAAATGCCCGTGTCCGTTGTCCTCGTCCAATTCGTTGTTGGCCTGGGCGATGAGGAAGTATTCCTCCTTGTCGGCGGTCAGGTACTCGATTTCATCGGTGACTTCCATGCGGCCGTCCGCACCCTTGCGCACCTTGCGGAAGGGGGTCTGGATAAAGCCGTACTCGTCGATGCTGGCGTAGGTGCACAGCGAGTTGATGAGACCGATGTTGGGACCTTCGGGCGTCTCGATGGGGCAGATGCGGCCGTAGTGGCTGGGGTGAACGTCGCGCACCTCGAAGCCGGCGCGGTCGCGGTTGAGACCGCCGGGTCCGAGGGCGGAGAGACGGCGCTTGTGGGTGAGTTCGGCCAGGGGGTTAATCTGGTCCATGAACTGCGAGAGCTGGCTGCGCCCGAAGAAGTCGCGCACGACGGCGCTGAGAGCCTTGGGATTGATGAGCTTGCTCGGGGTGATGTCGCTGCGCGTGGTGTCGCAAAGGGTCATGCGCTCCTTGACCAGACGCTCGGTGCGGGCAAGACCCACGCGGCACTGGTTGGCGATGAGCTCACCCACGGCGCGCACGCGACGATTGCCGAGGTGGTCAATGTCGTCGACCTGCCCTTCCCCATGCTTGAGGCGCAACAGGTATTTGAGCGCCGCAAGGAAGTCAATGGGCTGGATGAGGCGGATATCCTCGGAAACATCCAAGCCGAGTTTCTGGTTGATTTTGTGGCGACCGACACGGGTGAGGTCATAGCGCTTCTCATCCTTGAAGAGACGATCAAGGGCAGTTGCGGCCTGCTGCACAGAGGCGGGATCGCCCGGGCGGAATTTGTGGAAGATTTCGCGCAGGGCGCTTTCGCGATCGTGAGCGGGATCTTTCTTGAGGGTCTTGACGAGGGTCTCTTCCTCGCGCTGGTCAATGACCTCGATTTCATGAATGCCCAGCTCCTGCATCTTGCGGATGGTGGTCAGGCTGAGGGTCTCGTAGGCCTTGGAGATGATGAGGGCTTTGCGCGTGCCGTCCTCGCTACCGAAGGTGACATCCTCGAAGGGGACGAGATACTCAAGCTCATCGCCGCTGACTTCAGCGAGCTTGAGCGTCTGGATGGTGTAAAACTGCTCGACAATGGAGCGGTCGCTCTCGTAGCCGAGGTAGCGCAGGAAGGTGGTGGCCAGGAACTTGCGACGGCGGCGACGACGGTCGAGGAAGACATAGAGCAGGTCGCTGGTATCGAACTGCACCTCGAGCCAGGAGCCGCGATCGGGGATGATGCGGAAAGAGAAGATGTCTTTGCCGCCGGCGTGGTGGGTCTTTTCAAAGCACAGACCGGGCGAGCGATGAAGCTGCGCGACGATAACGCGCTCAGCCCCATTGATGACAAAGGTGCCGCGGTCGGTAATCATGGGGAGTTCACCCATGTAGACATTCTCCTCGGTGGTGGTGTCGCCACAGTGCAGGCGGAAGCGGACATAGAGCGCCGAGCTGTAGGTCTCGCCGGAGCGGATGGCCGCAAAGTCCGTTGTCTTGGGCGGAGCAATCTCGTAGGAGTCGTACTCCAGTCGAATTTGCCCATCATAGCTCTCGACGGGGAAGTGCTCAGAAAGAACGGCCTGCAGTCCCATCCTGAGCCGTTTGTCCGGCTCCGTAAAACGCTGGAGGAATTCCTCGTAGGACTTGGTTTGGATCTCAATCAAGTTAGGCGGTTCGATGACCTCCCTGATCTTGCCGAAACTGATTCGCTCTTGAGTGGGCTTAGACATGGAGTTGGCGGAGATGATGTTGTGCACCCTGACCGGGTACAGGTCGGTTTTTCGTGTGATAAAACCGACACGGAGCAGCGGAAGGGGGGCTTCCCCGTGTCGATTTTATCGTCGGCGGGGCTATTCTACCCCGCCATAAGCCGTTAAGTATTAAGTTTTAAGGCGATACGGCTCAGGCGCCCGAAAACGAAGAGACGCAAGAGCAGGGGAGAAGACATTTCTCCCCTGCACTCGCGAAAAAATGAAGTTACTTGATGGTAACCTTGGCACCGGCCTTCTCGAGTTCGGCCTTGGCCTTCTCGGCGTCTTCCTTGTTGGCACCCTCGAGGATGACGGCGGGAGCGCTCTCGACGAGCTTCTTGGCATCAGCAAGACCCAGACCGGCCTTGACGGCACGGACAGCCTTAATGACGGCAATCTTGTTGGCACCGGCCTCGGTGAGCTCGACGTTGAACTCGGTCTTCTCCTCAGCAGCCTCGGCAGCGGCGGCGGGCGCAGCGGCGGCGGCAACGGGAGCAGCGGCGGAAACGCCCCACTTCTCTTCGAGCATCTTGACGAGTTCAGCAGCTTCCAGGATGGTCAGCTTGCCCAGTTCTTCAGCGATTTGATTGAGATCAGCCATTGTAGTCGTGTGTGTGTAATTGGTTCTTGTCGCGGACGGGGGCTTCCCGCCCATTTCAGTTCTCACCGGCCGGAGAGCCGACAGAGAGCCTAATTTTTTCAGGCGGCGGAGCGGTTGATACCACACCGCCGCCATCTGTTCAAGTCTTTTTTTGGTCTTTTTTTACTCGGCAGCGGGAGTCTCCTCGCTGCCGCCGTTTTCCTTGTCCACGTAAGCCTGGATGACGCGGGCGAGCGCCGAAGCTGCACCGTTGATGGTACCCAACAGGGTGGCGAGGAGCACCTCGCGGCTGGGCAGATCACCGAGCGCCTGAATCTTAGCGGGCGTCAGTTCGGCACCGTCGAGGATGCCGACCTTGTAGGCAGCTTTCTTGGACTTCTTGGCAAAGGTGTTGATGACCTTGGCGGCGGCGCAGACATCGCTGTTGCCGGTGACATAGGCGGTTTGCCCGACCAAATGCCCGGAGATGTCGGGCAGACCGGCTTGGGCAATGGCCTTGGCCATAAAGGTGTTCTTGGCGACCATGCAGGAGGCACCGGCAGCGGCGAGCTCGGCGCGCAGGACGGTGAACTCGGGAACGGTGACGCCGGTATAGTCGATGACCAAGAGGAACGGAGACGCATTGACCTTAGCCAAAAGGTTGTCGATGATGACACCCTTATCAGCATTCACTTTTTTGTTGTGGCTCATGATAGTGTTGGCGTTACAGGTTAGAGCTTGGAGTATTCGGCCTGAGCGAGCTCCAGACCGGGATTCATCGAGCTGGCAATGGTCGCCGAGGCGATGTAAGCACCTTTGGCGCCGGAGGGACGGGCTTTCACAACGGAGCTGATGAAAGCACGCGCATTCTCGGTAAGTTTGTCGGCGTCGAAGCTCAGCTTGCCGATGGCCGCGGAGATGTTGGCGTTCTTGTCAACCTTGTAGTCGACACGACCGGCCTTAACTTCGCGAACGGCTTTGGCCGTGTCCTCGGTGACGGTACCTGTCTTGGGGTTGGGCATGAGCCCGCGCGGACCGAGGATTCGGGCAATTTTGCGCACCTGGGCCATGGCACCCGGGGTGGCGATTGCGCTGTCGAAGTCGAGGAAGCCGCCTTGGATCTCCTTGATGAGGTCGTCCAAACCGACTTTTTCGGCACCTGCGTCGAGGGCGGCCTGGGCGGCTTCACCCTGAGCAAAGACGATGACACGGACATTCTTGCCGGTGCCGTGGGGCAGGGCAACGGAGCCGCGAACCATCTGATCGGATTTGCGGGGATCCACGGTGAGGTGGAACGAGACAGTGACCGTGGGGTCAAACTTGGGGGCGGGCAGGCTCTTCATGAGCTCAACGGCCTCCTCAACGGCGTAGCCCTTGGTCGTGTCGACCATCTTGGCCGCCGCGCTGTAGCGCTTGGAGCGTTTTGTGGACATATAGCAGTACGTTCGGGGTTTTGTGTTTGGGTTTCCCTCCTGCAGAAGGGGTTTACAGGCCTTCAATCTCAACGCCCATCTGGCGAGCCTGACCGGCGATGATGCGCGCGGCAGCTTCAGGATCCTTGGTGTTGAGGTCGGGCATCTTGGCGTTGACGATTTCCATCAGCTTTTCCTTGGTGATCTTGGCCACCTTCTTCTTGTTGGGCTCGCCGGAGCCGGACTTGATGTTGGCGGCCTTCTTGATCATCATGGCTGCCGGGGGCTGCTTGGTGATGAAATCGAAGGATTTGTCCTTGTAGACAGTGATCACGACGGGGAGAACATCTCCGGCCTGCTTCTGAGTCTTGGCGTTGAACTCTTTGCAGAAGCCCATGATGTTGACACCGGCTTGACCGAGGGCAGGACCGACGGGCGGCGAGGGGTTCGCGGCACCCGCAGGAATCTGCAGCTTGATGACTTTAACTACTTCTTTTGCCATGGTTGTTGGTTTTGTTGCGTCGATTCGGTCGCGTTGGTCAACGTTCCCTCCTCGACAAATGCTTCGTTGATGCGCTCGGACTGCTTGGTGCGTTGCTCAGGATGCCTGAACCGCAGTCCTCAAACGCTCTGTGCCGGGAGCTTCAGGCTTTGCCCTTTTCTTCGTCCGGCACGGTGGAAACTTGTGTATAGTCGAGATCCAGCGGATTGGAGCGCCCGAACATCGTGACCCCGACGCGCAGGCGACCACGCTCGGCATCGACCATCTCGACAATGCCGTGCTCGCCGGCAAAGGCACCCTCCAACACGACGACTTCCTCACCCACGGTGTAGGTGACTTTCGGGCGGGCGCATTCGCTGCGGCGTTCAATCTCGGCCATGAGCTCCTGCACATCGCGACGGGACATGGGAAGAGGCTCCTTGTTGCGACCGCAGGCGAAGCTGATGACACCGTCCACCGCCTGAATCTTGTACCAAGCGTCGTTGTTCAGCGTGCCGTCGGGGCGACGCAGGGCGAAGTTGAGGTAAACGTAGCCGGGGTAGAGCTTACGCTCGACGACATATTTCTTACCGTTGCGCACATCCTCCACCTTCTCGGTGGGCACCAGCGGAGGGCTCTGCAGGAGGGCTCCCATCTCCTCGTCTTCCTTGAAGAGACGGTTGAGGTTCTCCACCGAGCGGCGCTCTTTGTTGGAGAGAACGTGCAGAACGTACCACTGGTCTTTAGCCTCGGGAACGGGACGGCTGCCGGCGGTTTTGCGGTCGTAGGGACGGGACATAACGGCTTGCGTTAAAACAATCAGGAAAGGATGAGGATGGCCTTGGTCACAACGGCGGCCAACACATAATCAAAGAACGCCACATAGGCACCCAACAGCACCATGGCAATCAGCACAACGAGTGTGGAACCCTGCAACTCACGGAATTTTTTGAACCCGGTCACTTTCGGGTTGCTCTCCCAGGGCCAGGAGCACTTTTTCAGCTCGCCCTTGACAGCGGAGATGTATTGAGAAATCTTGCGGAACATGTGCGTTGGTCGGGGGATTGGGGGTAAAAAAAAGGAAAGGCTGGCAGGGTACGAGAGACTCGAACTCCCAACACGCGGTTTTGGAGACCGCTGCTCTACCGATTGAGCTAGTACCCTTTTGGCCTTACCTGCTTTCGGCTTGTCGGGGGGATACCCTTGTTCGGGTATCCCCCCGTCGGCCGAGGTCTCACTCCCGGGCAGGGAGATGATAACCTTGTGTTTCGTTGAAGTTGTGTGCGGCTTAGGCCTTGATCTTGGCCACCTTGCCGGCACCGACGGTGCGACCGCCCTCACGGATAGCGAAGCGCATACCCTCTTCCATGGCGACGGGGGTGATGAGCTCCACGCCGATGGTCACGTTGTCGCCGGGCATCACCATTTCGGTACCTTCCTGCAGGGTGACAGTACCGGTCACGTCCGTCGTGCGGAAGTAGAACTGCGGGCGATAGTTGTTGAAGAAGGGGGTGTGACGGCCGCCTTCCTCCTTCGTCAGCACGTACACGGCGGCGTCGAAGGTGGTGTGGGGGGTCACGGAACCGGGCTTGGCGATCACCTGACCGCGCACGATGTCCTCCTTCTTGATACCGCGGAGCAGAACGCCCACGTTATCGCCGGCCTCACCCTGATCGAGCAGCTTGCGGAACATCTCGATGTCGGTGACGGAGGTCTTGACGGTGGGCTTGATACCCACGATTTCGACTTCCTCCATCTTGTGGATGACACCACGCTCGATACGACCGGTTGCCACGGTACCACGGCCGGAGATGGAGAACACATCCTCCACGGGCATCAGGAACGGCTTGTCCACGGGACGCTCGGGGGTGGGAATGTACTCATCGACAGCAGCCATGAGGTCGAGGATGGCCTGCTTGGCCTCGGGATCGCCCTCGAGAGCCTTCACAGCAGAGCCCTTGATGATCGGCACGTCATCACCGGGGAAGTCGTAGGAGGAAAGGAGCTCACGGATCTCCATCTCCACGAGCTCAGCAAGCTCGGGATCAGCAAGATCCATCTTGTTCATGAACACCACGATGTAGGGAACACCCACCTGACGGGCAAGCAGGATGTGCTCGCGAGTCTGCGGCATGGGGCCGTCAGCGGCGGAAACCACGAGGATGGCGCCGTCCATCTGGGCAGCACCCGTGATCATGTTCTTCACATAGTCGGCGTGCCCGGGGCAGTCGACGTGAGCGTAGTGGCGCTTGTCGGTCTCATACTCGACGTGGGCGGTGGAGATGGTGATACCACGCTCACGCTCCTCGGGAGCGCCGTCGATTTGGTCGTACGCCTTAAATTCAGCCTTGCCCTGCTCTGCAAGAACCTTGGTAATTGCAGCGGTAAGGGAAGTCTTGCCATGGTCAACGTGACCGATCGTGCCCACATTCACGTGGGGCTTGGTGCGCTGGAATGCTTCTTTGGCCATAATGATGATGTTGTTGAGGCTGCTTATTCTTGCATGAGTCAGAAAGAGCTTCTGGCGGGATTTGAACCCGCGACCTCATCCTTACCAAGGATGCGCTCTACCACTGAGCTACAGAAGCGTTCGACTCTTGTAACGCCGCAAGGGACGTAAAAGCGGGGTGACTATACACAATTTTCCCATGAGCGTCAACCACAATTTCATTTTTTTGTCTTTTTTTTTCACAGCCCCCGACGGCGGCGCCGCAAACAGGGGGAAAGTTGGGTTGCAACAGCACCGTTGGCATGCCACACTGGGGCTCTATGAAGACCATAACGCTGATGACAGTGTCCCTGGCGGCTCTTCAGGCACTCGCCGCCGAGGATACTGCAACGATGACAAACAGTGCCCCGACCCCGGCGGAGCTTCCCGCCGCTCAACCCGCCCTCACCGCTCCTGCTCCGTCGGCGAGCTCTGCCGATGCGGCGGCGCCCGCAGCTGCGGCTCAGCCCTCCTGCTGCATCAAACCGGACTGTGGCTGCGAGTGGCTGAATATCGAGACGGTGACGCTCGCCGCTGAGAACGGAGATCCGCTGGCGCAGTACACCATCGCCTGGCTGAGCGATACCGGCCAGGCAGGCACGCCGAAGGATGCAGCCAAGGCCGACGAGTACTATGCCAAGGCGGCTCCCGGGCTGGAGAAGGCGGCTAAGGAGGGCTGCGAGCACGCTGCCCGCGCTCTCGCACGCATGTACGACGAGGGTAAGGGCGTCGTCAAGGATGCCGCTAAGGCTGCGGAGTTCCGCGCCCACGCGGAGAAGTGCCGCAAGGATTGTCCCCGCAAGCACAAGCATGGCTGCGACAAGCCCAAAAAGGATTGCGCGAAGCCTGCGGGCGATGCCCCCGCCCCGGCAACGGCCATGTGACCCCTGACCGCTCGCGGCTCAGCGCCCTGCCCCGCCCTGCGCGGGGTGGGGCAACTCGGGGTAGAGGACGGCATGCAGGTAGAGCCCTGCGGCGGGAGCGCAAAAGCGGGTTTTGGGTCCCTCGGGCTGTTGCAGCATCTCCCGTAGGGTTTCGACGCGCATTTTGCCTAGGGAGACTTGCACGGCGCTTCCGACCAGCATGCGCACCATGCGGTACATGAAGCCGTCACCGCAGAAGCGCAGGCGCAGCAGCCCGCCCTCCTCGCCCAGCTCGGTGCGGCGCAGGGTGCGTCGATAGAAGTCGGGCGGGGGCACGGCGGGTTCATTCCCCCGACGCGCGGCAAAACGGCGAAAGTCATGCGTGCCGAGGTATTCCTGCAAGGCGGTGTGCAGGAGCTCCCGGTTCCCGATGCCGCGGGGACAATGCCACACGCGCGCACGCAAGAAAGGGGAGAGGACGGGTTCGCAGCAGATGAGGTAGTCGTAGATTTTGCCGCAGGCGCTGAAGCGCGCGTGCCAATCGCTCGGTACCGCCTCCGCCCGCAGGATGCGAATATCGCCCGGCAGATGGGCATTGAGCGCAGCGAGCCAGTTGGCGGCACTCATGCGGCAGCTCTCCGGCACATCAGCGTGGAAACACTGGGCGTGCGCATGCACTCCGGCGTCGGTTCGCCCGGCAGCGTGAATGCGCAGCGGAGCGTGCAGGATGGCGGCGAAGGCGGCCTCGATGCTATCCTGCAACGTCCCGCCCCCGCGCTGGCTCTGCCAGCCGAGGTAGGCAGCGCCGTCGTAGGCGCAGGTGAAGAGATAGCGCGGCATTTCAGGGCGACAAAAGCGCCGCTCCCCCGCACGGCAGAAGAGCGGCCACCGGAAACGTGATGTCCGAACTCAGAGCTCGATGTCGATGCTCGCATCGTCATCATCGCCGCCGTCCGCGTCGCTGTCGTCCGAGGCAGCCTCCTCATCGTCGCTCGGGGAGCTGTCTGCATCGGCGGCATCGCCTGCATCAGCAGCGGGCGCATCCTCATCATCCGTAGCGACCGACTCCTCGGTCGACTCCTCCGCCGCAGCGGGAGTCTCCTCCGGCTCTGCCGTGCTGCTCTCCTCAGCCTCGGGAGCGGCTTCCTCCTCATCAGCCACATCGACAGGGGCGGGGATTTCCGGCACATCGGCATCGCTGTCAAAGCGAGTGGCGGGGAAATCGGCCACATCAGCGGTGTACTCCAACGCAGCTTTCAGCTTGGCCGAGCCGTAGCACTCAGCCGACGAGGGAGGCGTGTTGTTTTCCTTGGAGTTGGCGTTGTGCAGGTAGGCGGTACCTTTGGCGCTGCGCTCCTTGGCAGCGGCATCGGGCGCCGCCCCCACAGCCACCCCCACTGCCGCAATCAGAAGCGCCTCATCGACCTCGCCCTCAGCCTCGACCACGGGTTTGCTGGCGCGCACGCGACCGATCTGCTTGGCCAGTTGTCCGACCGATTCAGCATAGCCGGCAGGAGAGCTGTCGGCCAAGGCATTGCTGCCGGCGCTGAAGACGCGCACGCTGGCGTTCTGAAAGCGCTTGTTGAGAGCCTCCACGCGCGGAGCCGCTGCCTCGGCGGATTTATAATCCGTCACCTTCTGCAACTCGGCCGTCAACTCGTCCGCGAGTTGCTGAGCGGTCTTGTCTTCCTTTTGGCAGGAAGTGAGGATGCCAAGTGCCAACAAGGCGCAAGAGGGGATGAAGAGAAAATGTTTCATGAGGAAATAGGATGGAAAACTACGTTGTGTAAACTAGCAAGATTTTGAATGCCTGTCAAGGTTAAGTGAATGGGATTTTCAAAAAAATCATTTTGTCTCGCTCGGGCGGTCCGGGGTGGGGAGAATATCCGCATAAATGCCCGGGGATGAACCCTCAATGACCGTGGCGCCGACACACTTGGCGTAGAAGTCGGCGGGCCCCACGCCGCCGATGACGGCGTAGGCATAACCCAGCGTGCGCATGTGTTCAGCCGCGCTGATGAGCAGGGCGCGGCCGATGCCGCTGCCGCGATGCTCCGGGGAGATGCCCATCGGTCCGATGAAGCCGCGCGCGGTGGCATCGCAGCACACAAAACCGATGGGGCGCTGCCCGCAGGTGGCCACGAGACAGCCCACGGGCTGATGCCCCATCGCCACCTTGAATTCATCGACCCAGCGCTCGCTGAAACAATGGCGAATCCACGCCGCCACGATGTGGCGTTCAAAGGGTCGGCAGGGGCGGATGATGATGCCCTGCTCCGCGAGTTGTGCCCGCAGGGGCGCGCCTTCCGGCAGCGCATACAGGCGAACGAGCATATCCGTCATGGCAGAGGGGGGGGGAGCACCCGCAAGACAGGGGCAGGGTGATCGGCGAGCGACCACCCTGCCCGTTCTTGCGGCTCGGATTTATTTATCGGTAGCCGTCCCGGCCGCACTGTTGAAGTAGTAGCCCGCCATCGTCTCCACGATGGGCGGCAGCGTGGCTCCCTCCACAGCGTAGACGTTCTTGAGGAGGGAGGCCATAGCGGCGGCATCGCGGAACGCCGGAGGCGCCGCCGTCCAGACGGCCTTGGTCATGTTGCCGGCATCCGCCTTCTTCATGTAGTCCGCAACGCCCGGCATAGCGGCCAGCAGTGCAACGGCACGCCCCATGGCATCCGCCGGGAGTTCGGGAGCAATACCATGCGTACCTATGGCACACTGGGCGTAGTTGTCCACGGCATCGCTCGCCATCTTGACCTTTTCGGCGGGGATGGCGTTTTGTTCCGCAGCGGGGATTTGAGCAGCGTAGGCACGCGCCAGAGCATAGCGCAGCCATGCGTAGAGCTCGGAGCTGATGTGGCGCCCCAGTTTCTTGTCTTTCAGCAGGGCGGCGATGGACTGCTTCTGCTTATCCAGCGATTCGGGCGTATCGTCCGTGGCAGCGATAATTTCCGCAGCCTTGAGGCGCGCCTGATCCGCTACGGTCAGCCCCTCCGGCGAGGGGAAAGCGGCAATCAGCTTGTTGACTTCCGCCCAATCCTGCATGCGAACAGCAGCATTGATTTCGTTGATGGCGGCAATAGTCACCGGGCTTCCGGGCAGACCGGCGTACCTGGCATATTTGGTCTTGACGGCGGACAGCTGCTTGCGCGCCGCGGACAGATTTCCCTCGCGGAAGGTGCTGAGCGCCTGCGCCAAGTCCGCCGGAGTCTGGATGTAGAAGAGGCGGCAGGAAGCCACGTTCATTTCCATCTGCTGATCCGTCCCTTTTTGGAGGTAGTAGAACTTGTCAGCACCATTCGAGGAATCCAGAAGCAGCTCCTGCGGCTTCTGCGAGGGCAACTGCACATAGGCACGCAACTTGCCGGCTTCTGCCGCAGCTTCCTGCCCCGATGCTGCCGCCAGCGAGCCGACCAGCGCCGCAGACATCCCGATAAGATGAAGTTTGTTCATAGACTGAGATGAAAGGTGAGGTTATTTTTTCTGAAGTTTTCGCTGGAAGTCCTTGCTCGCCTTGTCCTCGCGCTGCACGCCGGCATCGGCGGCATAGGTCGAGACGGCACTGAACACCTTGTTGTACTCATCGCGCTCCTCCGGCTGCATCTTTTTGTCGATACCGCTGCGGATAATGAGATCCACATATTTCTGCCCCGTATCCCAGGCCGTCCAGTGGTCGGAATGTTTGTAGGTACCCTTGAGGCGGTCGCCCGTCTCGGGATTGTTGCGCTTCCACAAAATCTCCATGATGGCCTTGCAGGCCGGAGCAGAGTAGAGGATGCTCCCCTTGTTCTGGTTGTAGATGTTCATGTAGGTGAGGAGCGCGTCCTTGTCGTTGCCGCTCTTCGTGTAGGCCTCACCCAGCAAAATGAGCACGGCAAGACGGTTGCGGACATTGGTGCGGTTGTCGATGAACTTGCGAGCGGCGGTAATCGCCTCGGCGTAGTTCCCGGCGCGCATGTGCAGCTTGGCCAAACCATGCAGAGCCGGTCCGGCCACGTTCGGATCGATCGAGGCAGACACAGCGGTGTACAACTCGGCGGCGGTCGCCTGCTGCGCTGCATCCTTGGAGTAGGCCAGCGCATTGGCCTTGCCCAGGCGGGATGCCAGCACGAGCTCGGCATCCTTCTTACGCTCAATCACCGCATCGTAGTAGGATACAGCCGTGTTGATTTCCTCCTGCTTGGCGGAGGGGTCTTCAAAGCGACCGACATAATTGACCAGATAATCGCCGACGTTGACACAGATGAAATCCGTCAGATCCTCCGGTTTGAAGGTCGCCGTCATCTCGCGGAAAGTCTTTTCGATGTCGTTCTGCAGGGTGACCTTGGCTTCGCCATCCTCCTTGATGGCGGCCATCGCCTTGTTCATCGAATCGATCAGAGCCATGCGGAAAATGGCGCGCGCGTACTTATCCTCGGCCTTGATACCGGGGAAATTGTTGAAGTGCTCCGCCTTTTCCTCCAGCGTCAGCTCCTTGTCGTCGTACTTCTTCGTACCCTCGACATAGGCGGCGACATAGCCGTTGATGGTCTTTTCCAGCTCGGGGTTGGCGCGGTCGTGCTCGTGGGCGTAGGTAGCCTCGCGGGCAATGATCTCGCGGGCGTGGGCAATTTGCGCATCAAACTCCTCCTTGGTGCTGACCTGCCCCAAATCCAGCGAGACCTCCTGCAGGGCAAAGGGGTTGCCCTCGTAGTCAGCCTCTTTCCAGAAGCGTTCACGATAGGTCTTGCAACGCGCGGCGCGGGCGGCATCGTCCTCGCCGGTGCGGGGGATTTCCGGCGTGTAGGAAGCCAGCCAATAGAGGGCGTTGGCCGCCGTCTGTTTGCCGCCCTGCAGCTTGAGAGCCGCATCGGCACAGCGCTCCAAGGCGGCAATCGCCTGATCCTTGATGCTTTCGTCCTTGCCCGCAATAATCACGCTGGCAATCAGCAGCTCGCAGTTCGGGTAAACCTGGCTCTCCTTCCAGTTGGTCGTGACGACGGAGAGCGTCTCGATCGCCTTCTTTTGCAACGCCTCGGCAGCGGCCTCGTCTGTCTCAGCCGCGGCCTTCTTCAGGTAGACATCACCCGCCGTGAAGTACATATTCGGCCCGAGCTCGTTCTCCTTGATGTTCGTGGAGCTAATTTTGCCCTTGTATTCATCGAACACCGCAAGCGCCTTGTCGTACTCCTTGGGATCCTTGAGCGCCTTCTTCACATGCGCATCCAGCAGGAAGAAGTAGGCCTGGCACTGGTAGTGCAACACCTCCTCCGGTTTCAGGGAGTTTTTCTCCGTGCCGGGCTTCAGGTTGTCGCCGTGCAGGAAGGTCGACGCACTCTGAATGAGCTTGTCGTAGTCCTGCATCTTGTAGTAGGCCGCCAGCTCGGCAAACTGCGCCGAGATGTAGAACTTGTTGGAGGGGTCCGCAATGTAGGCCTTCATCACAGCATCGGCCGAGGCGGGCACCTCTTCCCACTTCTGCTCCTTGAGCAGTCGGCGCATCTTGTTGAAAGCCATACTCTTGGAACGATCACCACCCACATCCTCGCCCTCGAGCATCTTCTCGAAATTGGCGCCGGACTCCTCATCCCCTGTGGCGTAGCAAAGCTGTGCCAACTGGAAGATGTTGGTGTTGCGCATGGGTTTCAGACCCTCGTCCTTGCTCTGCATCTGCAGGTCGCGGTAGCGATCGTACACAATCTGATATCCCGCCTTGGCCAGGCGCGGCGAGCCGTAGGTCAGCGCCATGTTGGCGCTGTACAGCATGGAGAACGCCTCCATCATCTGCTTGTCGGCCTCCAGCTTCTTGTAGCTCTCGGAGAGCTTGCTCAGGTTATCGGCCGAAAGCTTCGCCCCCGTGTTGCGATCCGAAAGCGACCCCTTAAAGTAGGCGCCTTTCTTCCCCAGACGGCGCAGGGTATTGTCCGCATCGAAGCAGACCTCCCGAACATCGGGAATCAGCCCGAAGAGCGTGTTGGCCGAGTTGTAGGCATCCACGGCAATCTCCATGTTCCCCTCCTTGAGGGCTCGGTTCACGAGCTGCGCCGAGGAGGTGCCGTACTTGAGGTACTTGGCGGCGTTGCGCCCCATGCGTGCGGGCTCCACCTTGTAGCTGGAGATATTGCTGTTGATGAGCTTGCCGACCCAGCCGATATTCTTGGGATCAGCCGTCGCCGCCGCCAAAATCGAGTTCAGACCGGCAACGGCCATTTCCTCGGGCACCTTGCCCTTGGCTCGACGGCTCTTTTCGAGATACTCGCTCGCCTTCTCGAAATCCGGGGTCGACTTGAGGATGTAGCACTGCAGCAGCAGGAAGCACACCTGACCATCCAAGCGCTGCTTCTTCTCCGTGGCACTCACCTGATTCTTTTGCAGCATGTCCAGATACTGCTCCAGCGGGGCGATAGCCGCCTCGAACTTGGGGCCGGCCTGTTCGCGCTCGGCGGCGGCCGCTTCCATGAAACGGCAGTAGCCCATTTGGAATACCGACCAGGTCAGGAAAGGCGCAAAGGCCTCGGGCTGGGTAGGCAGTGCCTCCTTGGCCTTGGCCAGCAGGGTGGCATCTTTCCAGCGCGGCTCTTCGGAGAAAGCCTTGTAGGCCTCATAGGCCTTGGCATAATCCTTCGCCTTGAAATAGCTCTGCGCCTTTTCCCAAGCATAGTAGGGGAGCACATAGTTAAACTGCTGCGAAACAGCATCTTTGCCGCTGAACTTCTGAATCACTTTGTCGCAGAGAGCGGCCGCCTCCTCTGCCTTGCCGGCAGCGGAAAGCGCCTGCACCTCCTTCAGCGAGCCCTGGGGGTCAATCGCGGCAGCCTGGCATACCGCGGGCGCCGTCAGCGCCATGGCAGCCAAAACCGAGGCAGTGGTGAAATATCGGGACATATACGAAAATGGGTGGGGGGAATAAGATACGAAAGAAAGATTTTCCGAAAAAAGAGGGGAGCCACGGAATGCTTCCGCCATGCTCCCCTCTCGTTCTTCGGGGTCAGCGTCGGATTACTCGGAGGACGTGTTCAACCCGACGGTGTGGATGTCGGCCTCGGCCAGAGCAGCCATGACATCCACGATGCGCTGGTGGGGGGCGTTCGTGTCGCCCGTCACCATCACAATCGGGGTGGTGTCGGCCGCCTGAGCCTGGTCGTGCAGCGTCTTGAGCGCCTCGACGAGCTGCTCCATCGTGCGCTGCTCCGCGTAGGCCGGAGTGCCGGGTTTGGCATTCGGGTCATAGGGAACGCCCACCGGCAGATCGCCGTTCCAAAGCACGGAGCCATCGCCCTTGACGGTGATGCGCCCGGGCTCCAAGGGAGGAGGCGTGCCGCCGCTGGCCGCATTGCCGGGGATGCTGACATCGAGTTTCTTCTCACTGACGAGCGAGGTCGCCACGAGGAAGTAGATGAGCAACAGGAAGCAGCAGTCAATCATCGACGAGATGTTCATCTCGGGATCGCCCTGCTCTTCGGTCACAATTTGCTTGTGTCTTGCCATATTCTTGGAAAAGAGGTGTAGGTTAGCATTGCGGCATCACATGCGCGCCGGCAGCGTACCGAAAACCATATTAGTCACCCCAGCGGCGGCGGCGCAGCGAATCACGGTCGCCGTGCGCTCCCACGGGGTATCCTGATCACCGCGGAGGTAGATGCGGATGTTCTTCTCCTCCAAATTGCGGCTCTTCATGATTTCTTTCTGCTTCGTGATGAATTCGGTCAGCGGCTGCGTTTGGTCGATGCTGTAGCCCGTGTCCTTGGAGCCGTCGGAAACGCCGAACACGGTACCGGCAGGATAATGCTTGTTGTACAGCGCCAGCGCGTTCGCGGACATCTTGTCCGTGTCGGCAAAGATGTTGACCACGATGCAGCCGTTGGCGTCCTTGAGGTCGGAGCAGGAGACGGCACCGGGCATGTTCACGCTCGGATCCTTGGAGACCGTCAGCGCCGTTGCATTCACAACGAAGAAAATCAGCAACAGGAAGCAGCAGTCAATCATGGGAGACATGTTGACATCGCCCTTGACCTCTTCTTGTGGTTTTACTTTTTTACCCATGTGAACGGAAACAGGTTAGGATGTCGCCTGCCCCTGCCAAGCATCACCCGGCAAAAGGGGCAGGCCCACCGGAACGACAGACTCAGGCCTCCGTCTGCTCGCCCTCTTCTTCGTAAACCTCCTCCTCAGCCTCTTCTTCATCGCCGCCGTCCAGCCCCTCGGGAATGCGGGCAAGCTGAGCCTCGGCGTTGATGACATTGATGGAGGTGTTGACCATCTCCTCGATGGCGTTCACGCAGTCAGCCTCGCGGCTCTGGGCGGTCTTCTTGAGGAAGAAGAAAGCCGGCAGAGCGATAATGGAGATAATCAGACCCCAGAAGGTCGTGAGCAGAGCCACCGAAATCGAACCGGCGAGCTGGGCGGGGTCGGCCTGACCGGATTCAGCCAAAATAGCGAAAGCGCCCACCATGCCCTGCACCGTACCGAACAGACCGATGGACGGGGCAATGGAGCCGGAAAGCGCCAACATGTCAACGAAACGCATCATCTGCGGGCGCTCGTTGTTGGTGAAGTCCGCGATGGCGTCCTCAATGCCGTCCTTGCCGAGGTCTTCGGGGCGGTTGGCATCAATGTTGGGCAGTGCATAGGCCACCAGGCGCCCGAGGTAGGTGGGGCTCTCCGTGGCGAGCTTGATGGCGGACTGCACGCGGCATTCGTTCATCAGCGCGATGAGTTCATCCTTGAGCGCAGCGGGGGCAAACTTATTCTTGTTGAGTTGCGCCAGGCAGATAAAGACGAGGAACAGGGTGAGCGCCAGCAGCACAACCAGCGGAATCATCGTCCAACCGCCGTCAATAACCCACTTGTCAAGCATGGTCTTCTGCTGAGCGCCGCCGGCAGCAGCCTCTTCCTGAGCAAAGGCCGAGGCGGACAGAGCGAACATAGCCGTCATCCCGAGGGAGAAGGCACGGGCACCGATACGTGTGATCGTTGTTTTCATAGAATTCAGGTGATGCGTGATTGACAATCTCTATTTAAGCACATTCCCCTCCCATGGCAAGCAAGTTTTGTTTTTTCCGCAAAAAAACTTGGGTTCTCGCGCAGCGCTCAAGCAGCAAAAAGCCCCGCGACTCAGCATCGCGAGGCTCTCGGGAGCATCCCCACGCGGATTCGAACCGCGGTTCTATGACTGAGAATCATATGTCCTAACCCCTAGACGATGGGGACACGGATGACTCCGGAACTACGTGAACCGGGACTCGAACCCGGGACCAATAGATTAAAAGTCTACTGCTCTACCGACTGAGCTATTCACGCACTGTTGCCGTCAGACGGCGGCGCATTCTAATGCCGAGCGAGCTTCTTGTCAAGGAAAATTAGTACATCGGCCGACAATTCCTGCGCGACGGAGATAAAAGAAGAGGGGGGCTCCTTGCCCCCCGTCAGTTGCTGAACCCTGCCGGAGCTCGGGCGAGCCGTTACCCGTCCTCAGTCCGAAACCTTGGCCGCAGAATCCTTGAGGTTCTTGCCGACCTTGAACTTCACCACCGTGCGGGGAGGGATGGGAACATTCTTGGTGGGCTCCTTGGGGTTGCGTCCCACCTTGGCTTTCACCTCCTTGACCGTAAAGGTACCGAAGTTGCGCAGAACAACGCGATCTCCGTTGCCGAGGGCCTCGGTGATTGTATCAATGGTCTTTTGAATAACATCCAGTACCTGATTCTGCGTAAAGCTGTTGCCCAGCTCGGCGCAAACCTTGTTGACAAGCTCTCTCTTCGTGATCGTATTAGCCATAGTAGGAATGCCTTGTTACCGTGATGAAAAGGCGCGGCTCATTATACTCCGCCATGCCGCTTTTGTCCCGCACAAATTCCGGCGAAAGACATTTTTTTGCGTCAACATGAACCCATCGGCGCGAACCGGTATTGACTCCGAGAGCGCCGACAGGCAGACTGGGAAACGAGATGGCCAACCAGTTCAGCACGCAATTCAGCCCCGCCCAAGCCACCGCGCTGGAGGCGAAACTTCTCGCCACACGCGGCTTCCTGCGCACCGAGAGAGCCTACGCCGACTGGTGCTTTGAGGGTGCGGCGGTCAATGTGGCGTTCTACCCCAAACGCCGCCGTCTGCTGGTGCAGGGCAAGGGCTGCGATGCCTTTGTGCGCGAGCATCTGGGCGATATCCCCGCCACCCCATCGACGGATGCCGCGCCGACGGTCGTCCCAAGCGCTGCGCTCGACACCCGCCCGCATTTCGGGGTGGATGAAAGCGGCAAGGGCGACTACTTCGGTCCGCTCTGCATTGCAGGTGTCTACAGCAGCCCCGCCACCGCCCCGCTCCTGCGCCGTCTGGGCTGCCGCGACAGCAAAACGCTGGACGACACGCAAATTCTCCGTCTGGCCGATGCCATCCGCGCGCTTCCCGGCATCGCCTGCGAGCTGGTCTGCATCGGTCCCAAGCGCTACAACGAGCTCTACGCCGAATTCGGCAACCTCAACCGCCTGCTGGCCTGGGGGCATGCGCGCGTCATCGCCGCCCTGCACGAGCAGGTGCCGGACTGCCCACGCGCGCTCAGCGACCAGTTTGCCAACGAGTGGGTGCTCCGGCGGGCGCTGGGCGCACGCCACCTACCCGTGCAGCTCGAACAGCGCACCAAGGGCGAGAGCGACATCGCCGTCGCCGCCGCCTCCATCCTCGCCCGCGCGCGCTTTGTGCAGTGGATGCGCGACGCCGCAGCGGCCGCCCGCTGCGAACTGCCGCTGGGCTGCAACCCGCGCGTCACGCAGGCGGCGCGAGCCTTTGTCGCGCAGCACGGTGCCGAGCGGCTGGGCGACATCGCCAAGCTGCACTTCAAGACAACGGCGCAGGTGCTGCGCTGAGCCCCGCCGCGCTCAGCAGCGCCTCCAGCTGCGCGCGCGGCACCTGCGGCCAGCCGCGATTCGCCACCGGGCTGGCGGGGCTGGGGTGCAGCATGGTGCCGAGGGTAAACGCGCGCTGCGGCAGAGCGGCTGCAGCCTGCTCCAAATGCTCCGTAGCATACTTACCGACCCCCACAAGGCAGCGCGGCTGCAAAATCTCCAGCAGGCGCACCAGATGGCGCCGGCAGGCCGCCTCCACCGCCTCGCGCTGCTCGCGCGGCAGCTTGTCCGGCGTGATATTGGCGCCGCTCGCGCTCATCCAAATCAGCGGGCAGTAGTTGGCGACAAAGGAATGGGCAAAAAAGGCTTCGGCCGTGCCGTACATCTCCGCAAACAGCCCCCAGAGGCGCCGCCCGCTCACCTCGGAGCGAGGGCAGGCAAAGCCCAGCACGGGGCGCTTGGGGTGCATGGGCTCGGGCTGCCCGATGGGAGCGCTCAGCCCCATCCACAGCGTCACCGCCGCCACCTCGCCGAAAGGAACCCCCGTCTGCGCCATGCCGAAGGGTCCCGGATTCATCCCCAGATAAAGCACCTCGCGCGGTCCGCGCGCAAAGCGGCGCACATAAGCCTCGTAGCCCGCGCGGGCGTAGTCCAGCGGGTTGTAGGTGCAGGCCACCGGGGCGCTGAAGCGCAGCGCCGCCACCTCGGCGCAGAGTTCGCGCGCCGCCTCCAGCAAATCCTCTTCAACAGGCATGCCCCCATCCTAGCACAGCGCTGCGGGTCTGCCAACAAATATCGGCTTGAAAAAGCCCCTGCCCTCCGCTAGAATAGCCGCGATGAAGATCATCGCCATTGCCAACCAGAAAGGCGGTGTCGGGAAAACCACCACCGCCGTCAACCTCTCTGCCGCCATTGCCGCCCGAGGCAAGCGCGTGCTGCTGATTGACATGGATTCGCAGGCCAATGCCACCTCTGCCCTCGGCATCGAGGCCGAGAGCGAGCAGAGCCTCTACCCCGCCCTCGTCGGGCAAGCGCTGCTGGAAGATCTCGTGCGCCCCACCAACCGGCGCAATCTCTCCATTGTCCCCGCGCACATCGACCTCTCGGGGGTGGAGGTCGAGCTCACGCAGAGCGGCACCCACCTCTCCTGCATGCGCGATGCGACCGAGGGACTGCGCCGCAGCAATTTTTACGACTACGTGTTCTTGGACACCCCGCCCTCGCTCGGCGTGCTGATGACCAGCTCCCTCTGCGCCTGCGACGAGGTGCTCACGCCCGTGCAGTGCGAGTTCCTGAGCCTGGAGGGTCTCTCGCGCATTCTCTACGTCATGGAACAAATCCGCGACAGCGGCTCCAACCCCAAGCTCGTACACGAGGGCATCCTCATGTCCATGTACAGCAACACCAAGCTGGCCAACGAGGTCATCCGCCAGGTGCGCGAGGCACTGCCCGACAAGGCCTACGAAACCGTCATCCCCCGCTCCGTGCGCGTGGCGGAGGCGCCCAGCTTCGGGCAGACCGTCATGGAGCACGACCCCTACGGCGCCGCCTCCCTCGCCTACCAGAACGCGGCCAAGGAATTCATCCGCCGCCACCGCTGACGATCTGCCACCCCCTGCGCGTGCCGCTGCCCCATGTTGCGCTGGCTTTTTCCCGAGACCTGTCAGCTCTGCGGCGCTGAGGGGCGCGGCAGCACCCTCTGCCCCGACTGCCGCGACGCGCTGGCGCGCGTCCCCCGCCCCATCTGCCTGCGCTGCGGCGCGCCCGTGTACGGCACCGCCGTGCTGGCCGATTCCTGCGATGCCTGCCGCGACCACGCCCCCGACTACGCCTTTGCCCGCGCCGCCCTGAGCTACTCGGAGGAGGCCATGAGCCTCATCCACGACCTCAAGTACCACGGGCAGAACCACCTGGCGCCCGCCCTCGCACCTCTGCTGGCGGAGCTGTGGGAGCAGCACCCGCCCCTGCGGCAGCAGCACGACTGGGTGCTCATCCCCGTGCCCGTCACGCGCCGGCGCCTGCACGAGCGCGGCTACAACCAGGCCGAGGAGCTGGCGCGCGCCCTCGGGCGATTGCTGCACCTGCCCCTGGTGCAGGCGCTCGAGCGCCGCGACACCGGCATCGCCAGCCAGACCCGGCTCAACGCCGCCCGCCGCGAGCGCAACGCCCGCGCCGCCTACCGCCCCCTCGCCGCCTACGCCTCGGGGAAGCGCCGCCTGCCCGCGCACCTGCTGCTCATCGACGACATCACCACCACCGGCGCCACCGCCCGCGCCTGTTGCCGCGCGCTGCACAGCCTCCGCCCCGATGCCCTCATCGGCTCGCTCTCTCTCATGCGCATGAACTAGCGCAGCAGCAAGCGCGCCCCCGGCACCGACAGGCGGCGCGACTCGGGAGCCGCCCCGAAGGAGCCCTCGTCCGCGCGGAAAGGGTCAGCGCGGCGATGCCGCCGCATCTTGCCGCTGCGCAGGAAATCCACCACGCCCTGCCCCACGGCCTCCGCAAAGCGGCGCGCCCCGCTCTCCGTCGCCAGAAAAGCCGCATGCTCGCGGTTGTTGAGGAAAGCCGCCTCCGTCACCGCCGCCGCAATCCCCGCATCGTCGCAGGCATTCAGCCAGCCCGCCGCGCGGTCGGCATCGCGGTAGCGCACCTGCACCGTGCAATTCTGCCCGCCGTTGGGCATGCCGTGGTTGAGCACGCGGCGGTTGAGCGCATCCGCAATGCACTGCGCCAGCGGGCGGCCATTGTAGCGATTCGCCAGCACGACCCCGCGCGTCGGGTGCCCCCAGCCGCTGCCCGAGCTGTTGTGGTGCAGAAACACCACGGCATCCGCCCGGCGGTAAATCGCGTAGTCCGCGCTCACCATGCCGCCCGCCACGCGGTCAGGGAAATAGCGCGAGGGGTAGCGCGCCCCGTTGCGGTCGGGGTGCCGCAGCCCCACCACCCGCGCGCGCCGCGCATAAGACGCCAGCGGCTCCTGCGTCGGCAGATAGCCGCGGTTGCACACATAGCAGCGGTAGCCCGCGCGCTCAATCACCCGCTTCACATCGTAGCAATAGCGGTACCAAAAGGCATTCTCCCCCAGCCGCACCCCGCCGCCGGGTTCGGGGCTCTGCGCCCCCTCACCGCCCGCAAAATGCCCCACATCCAGCACCACCACGCCGCTGCCCCCCGCCGGGCTCACGCCCCCGCAGGCGCAGAGCACAAGCGCCGCCGCGAGCAGCAGTAGTCCCATTCCCCACTGTCGCAACCCCATCATACTCAGCCCTCCACCTCATCCTCACGCGGCACCCGCGGCGAGAAGCGCATCAGCTCCGCCGTGAAACTCAGCGGCACATCGCCCGTGGGACCGTTGCGGTTCTTCGCCAGCGCCAGGTTGGCATCCGTGCCCACCGTCTCGCGCTCCTCGTCGTCCTCCGCGTAGTAGGCCGAGCGATACAGCAGCCCGATCATATCCGCATCCTGCTCAATGGCGCCCGACTCGCGCAGGTCGCTCATCATCGGCACACCCTTGTTGCGCCCCGGGCGATTCTCCGGGCCGCGGTTGAGCTGCGCCAGCACAATGATGGGCAGGTTGAGCTCCTTGGCCAGCGCCTTGAGCCCGCCGGAAATCTCCGCGATCTCGCGCTCGCGGCTGTTCTGCGCCTGCTTGGTGTGCGAGCGCATCAACTGCAGGTAATCAATCCCGATGCAGCACAAATCCGGGTGCTCGCGCAGCACGCGGCGCGCCTTGGCTCGCAACTCCGCAATCGAAATCCCCGCCGTGTCATCAATCACCAACTTGCTGCCCTTGAGCTCCGTAATCGCGTACTTGAGCCGCTTCATCTGCTCCTTGTCCAAGCGCCCCTGGTTGGCCAGCAGCGACTGCTTACTTACCCCGCTACGCGCGTAGAGCAAGCGCTCCACCAGCTGCACGCTGGGCATTTCGCAGGAGAAAATCAGCACCGCCCGCTTCGGCTTTCCCTCCCCCTGCGCGTCCAGCGCCAAATGTTCCATGATGTTCAGCAGGAACGAAGTCTTACCCATCGAGGGGCGCGCCGCAATCACGAACAGCTCCCCGCCCTTCAGCCCGTTGATCATCTTATCCAAGCGGGGGTAGCCCGTCGAGAGCCCCAGAATCTCCCCCTTGCTGCTCATCATGCGCTCCAGATTCGACACCGCGCTGTCAATGTCGCGCGTCAGGCTCCACTCCTCCCCCCGCTCGGTACTCGCGCGGATGCCCAGCACCTCCTGCTCCGTCTGGTCCAACAGCGCCTCCACCTCCATCTCTCCCGAGAACGCCGCCGACTCCGCCTTGTTCGCCGTCAGAATCACCGCGCGGCGCACATACTTCTCGCGCAGGGTGTCGAAATGCATGCGGAAGAGCGCCGTCGTCGTCGCAAAAGAAAAAATATCCATCAACCCCGCGTGGCCACCCACAGCCTCCAAGCGCTTGTGATCCGCCAACTCCTGCGCCACGGAAGTCGCATCCAGCGGCAGCCCCTTGTCATAGCGCGCGCGGAACAAATCCCAAAGGATGCGATGCGCCGGAACATAGAAATAATCCCCCGTCATCCCCTCCGTGATGCACTGCGACACAATGTTCACGGGGTCAATCGTCATCATGGACAACAGACTCTTCTCCACCCCGGGAGCCTGCGGCATCACCACCGTCTCCCGATTCTGCGGGGCTGCATCCCCCTTCAAATTCACAGCATTCTCCTCCGCCATACGCGCGCCCATTGTAGCCGCCCGTCCGCGCACTGTCAAGCGGCGCCTTTTGCTCTTGACTTGCACACACACCATGCCACAATAGCGACATGATGAACCGCAGCGACATCCGCGAGCTGGAGCAGGCCGGGCTCATCCGCCCCGAGCAGGCCGCCGCCATCGCCGAGCACCTCCGCCACCGGCGCCAACGGCTGCAACAATGGCTCCACCTCTGCATCATCTTCCTCGCGGGCGGGCTCATCCTCTGCGGCATCATCAGCCTGATTGCCGCCAACTGGGACAGCATCCCCGATCTCGCCAAGATGCTCACAGGGCTTGCCCTGCTGCTCGGCTTCTGGGGCGCCGCCATCGCCACCCGCGCCAAGCATCCCCTGCTCAGCGAAATGTTCGGCTTCCTCGGCAGCGGCATGTGGGTGGCCGATGTCGCCCTCTACGCCCAAATCTTCCAGCTGCAATCCCCCCCGGTGGAGGGACTCTTCCTCCTCTGGATCGGGCTCATCCTCATCCCCTTCCTCTGCTGCCAGCGCCTGCTCGCGCTCGCCGCCGCCATCAGCACCCCCATCCTGCTCGGGCTTATCCTCTTCACCCCGCCTGCGGAATCCCCCTTGGGGCTGGGGCTCCGCGCGGAGACCTACATAGGCTGCCTCTGTCTCCTCGCCCCCCTCGCCATCGCCATCCTCGCCGAGCAGGCGCGCAACGCCACCTCCTTCTACCGCCACTACGCCTGGATCCGCATCCCCGCGCTGCTCTTCTTCGGCGGCTTCGCCGCCACCCTGGCTTGCATCCCGCACGAAGTTTTCCCGGAGGACAGCCACGCCTGGGCACTCGGCGGCTGCCTGCTGCTCGCCCTGCTCAAACCGCGCAGCTTCGCCCGGGCACCCTGGGCAGCCCTCGCGCTCGGCACCCTGCTGCTCGTGGCCGTCTGCCTCGCGTTCAGCGAGTCCGGCAGCGAGCTCTTCAAATGGCTGCGGCTCGGCTGCTACTTTGCCTACGGGGTGCTCTGGATGCTCACGGGCGGCCGGGCACGGCGCCTCGGCTGCATCAACCTCGGCAGCCTCATCATCCTCCTCGCCGCCCTCATCATGCTGGGCGATTTCCTCGGCTCGCTCACCTCCACCGGGCTGGGCTTCATCCTCATGGGGCTCAGCCTGCTCGGCTGCGGCTACCTCATCCGGCGGCAACGGCAAAAGCTCCTGCGCCACCTGAACGACTAACGACCCGCACCGCAGCATGAAACCACGGCTCCTTCTCCTCCTGCTCATCATCGCCGCCCAAGTCGCATGGCTCGGCAGCCAATACGCCGCCCGCGCCCACGAGCGCGACCACGCCCCCACCGCCCTCATCGACTGCGACCCCTTCGACCCCCGCGACCTCCTGCGCGGTCACTACGAGCACCTCTCCTTCGCCCGCCACACACTGCCCCTCGACAGCCCCCTCATCGACAGACGCATCAGCATCGACCCGGCCTACGCCGCCGAATTCACCCCCGACCTGCGCAGCCTTCGCCCCCAAGCGTCCGAGGATGCCGTGCTGCTCCGTTCGGAATGGGACAGAACCCCGGTTGAGCTCGTCTACCGCCGCGACAGCAACGGACGGCTGCAGCTCGCGCGCGTGGAAAAAGAAAGCAGCCGCGCCGACCGCCCCCGCGAGGACGAACTGCATCTGCGCGGATCCTGCTTCCTCTCCCGCCATGACCTGCACGAGGAGCAAGCCCCGGCGCAAGGCACCCTGCAACACAAAGAAAAGGGCTCCTGCACCGTCGCCTTCCTAGTACAACCGCGCAATACATACCGATTCTACGTCGATGAGCAATATGCCGACCTGCGCCGCGCCTGGAAAAAGAGCCACCCGAACGAGGATTTCCCCCGCGAGCAACTGCGCGTGAGCGCCGAGCTTATCCTGCGCCCCGTCGGCGCACCGCTCATCAAGCAGCTCTACGTCAACGACCTGCCCTGGAACGAAGCCTACCGCCGCATGGAGCGCGGCGACTTCCCCCTGACGGAGCCGACGCCGCCGGCGCCCTGAGCACGACGCAGACGAAAGCGGAGCACCTGCACCGCATCCACGACATCAGTCAAGCCGAACGAACGGGTAGCAAGTGCTTCGGTTTTCCATCGGGCACCGCGAGCCACGCCATAGCCCATGACCGCGCAGGCAATCGGGGCACTCAGCTGTTCGCCCTCCCCCGGGGCGCAGCGTCGGCTGCATGCGTTTGCCGCAGGGCTGAGCCATCGCAAACCGAATCTTGCGTAGGATTTCGACCTGCGCGCATGGAGTTTTTTGGCGCGTCCGCGCCTGAAGCTCGCGGAAGGGGACGGATGGTCTGCTTTCCTGACTGATCACTAACGAATGTCACGACTGCATCAATCATCGCTCCCTTAGCCTTTTTGCCCTTGATGAGGGAATTTCCAGCCTCGCCTGTCCGAGGAATCCTTTTCGTTCTTGCACACTCATTTTTAGCGGCATGTGTTGATGATAGCGGGCTTCTTGCTGAGGCAATGCGTGTGCATCGGGAGCAGCTTTTTGACAAAGCGGCTCGACCTCGAGCGCGGCATCTGCTATGCTGAGGAGCATGTGGAAACTCTGGGTCAATCCCCTGTTGTTGCTGGCGGCCATGCTGCTGTTCGGCGTGATGCTCATGAGCGACACCCCCTGCCCGAGCGCCGAGACGGGGGTGACGGTGCTCTGCTTCACGGTCTTTGCGCTCAATGCCGTGCTGGCGCTGGCACGCGGGCTGACGCAGCGCCCCGCGCTGATGCTGACGGTGTGGAGCATGGTGTTTCTCATCCTCGGCAGCGGGGCTTGGGTCTACCTGACGCAGCAGCAGGGAGTCAGCCCCGAGGCGCGAGCCAAGTACCGCGCCTTTGAGGCAGAGGGGCGTGCGCCCTACGCCGCCGATGCCGAGGGCGACTGCCCGCTGAGTCTGGCGGCGGAGATGGGGCAGGTGCGCGCGCTGCGCCGCCTGCTGGCGCAGGCTCCCCCGACGGCGGCGGATGCCCCTGCGCTGGCGGCAGCAGCTCTGCGTGCTGCGGAGCGCGGCGATGCGGGAGCGCTGCGTGCGCTGCTGGAGGCCGGGCTGCCGCCCACAGCTCCCGGGGTGGCGGAGGCGGCGGTCAACAGCGGTCGTCTGCCGGCGCTGCGCGTGCTGCTGGAGGCGGGCGCCGATGCAAACACCGCCGATGCGGAGGGCAACACCCTGCTGATGAATGCCGCGCTCAACGGTCACCCCGGCATGGTGCGGCTGCTGCTGGAGCACGGGGCGGATGCCGCCCGCTGCAACGCCGAGGGGCGCGATGCCGCGAGCCTGTCGCGCAGCTCGGCAGTGGATGCGCTGCTCACCGCGCCCGCCGAGCCTTGACAAGCGGGGGCGGGGCATGGTACAAGGGGGCATGCTGCCCATCGAACGCATACGCCCCGAGCTGTCGGCACTGGCGCGCGAGCCGGGTTTCTGCGCCCTGCTCAGTGCGCCGACGGGCTCGGGCAAGTCCACCCGCGTGCCGGGCATGCTGCTCGAGGCCGGGGTACGCGGCACGATTCTCGTGGTGCAGCCGCGGCGCTTGGCCGCGCGGCTGCTGGCCGGCTACACCGCGCGGCAATTTCCCTGCCCCCTCGGGCAAGAGGTGGGCTACGCCGTGCGTTTCGATGCGCGCTACGGGGAGCGCACGCGCATTCTCTACCTGACGGACGGCATTCTCGAGCGGCGGCTGACGGATGACCCGCTACTGGAGGGCGTGGGGGCGGTCGTGTTTGACGAGGTGCACGAGCGCCGCCTCGCGAGCGATCTGTGCTTGGCGCGGGTGTTACAGCTACAGCAGAGCGCGCGCCGCGATTTGGGGGTGATGCTCATGTCGGCCACGCCGGACTTGGACAAGTGGCAGCGCTACCTGCCGCAAGCGCAGGTGCTGCGCGCGGAGGGGCGGCTCTACCCCGTGAGCGTGCGCTACCGCCCGCCCGTGCCGCAGCGCGATGCGCGGGGGCGTGTGGCGCCGCCGCCCGTGTGGGAGCAGTGCGCCGCTTCCGTGCGCGAGCTGGCGGGGCAGGCGGAGAGCGGGGACATTCTGGTCTTTCTGCCAGGGGTGTATGAAATTCGCCGCACGGCGGAGCTGCTGGAGCGCCTGCCCGCGCTGCGGGACTACGAGATTTGCCCGCTGCACGGTCAGTTGCCGCCGGAAGCGCAGGCGCGGGCGGTGGAGGCGCGCGGGCTGCCGCGCATCATCGTTTCCACCAACATCGCGGAGACCTCGCTGACCATCGAGGGGGTGCGCTCGGTGGTGGACAGCGGCACGGTGCGCGAGGCACGCTGGGATCCGCTGCGCGGGCTCTCCACGCTGCATGTGGTGCCCATCGCGCAGGCGCAGGCGGAGCAGCGCGCGGGTCGCGCGGGACGTTTGGCGCCCGGGCAGTGCATCCGCCTGTGGAGCGAGGCCGAGCAGCGCCGCCGCGCTCCCTTCCCCGAGCCCGAGGTGCGCCGCGCCGACCTCTCGCAGGCCTTTCTGCACCTGCTTTCGTGGGGTTGCCACAGTCTGGCAGACATCCGCGCCTTTCCCTGGCCGGAGCCGCCCACGGAGGCGGAGACGGCGCGCGCCTGGCAGCTGCTGCTGGAGCTGGGGGCGGCCGATGCGCAGGGGCTCACCGCTCTGGGGCGGCAGATGCTGCATTACCCCCTGCCGCCCGTGCTCGCGCGTCTGTTGGCAGCGGGAGAATCGAGCGGCTGCGCGGCGGAGGCGGCGGCGGTGGCGGCGCTGTTGCAGGGCGAAGAGGTGGCGCTGAACACGGGGCTGCACGAGAGCCTGCGCCGCGAGGAGGATTGGACGGATTTTCAGGCCGAGTGGCGCGCGGTGGCGGCGGCCGAGGCGCTGCATTTCGAGGGAGCGGCCTGCAGCCGCCTAGGTATCATGGGGCGCGCGGCGCGCGAGGTGCGCCAGGTGTTCCGCCGCCTGTGCCGCGCGGGCGAGCCCGATTGGGAGAGCGGCCGCGAGCCGCTGCAGCGCGCGCTGCTGGGCTCCTTCCCCGACGCGGTGGCGGTGCGCCACAGTGCGGCGAGCGCCACCGCGCGGCTCACGGGCAAGCGCAGCGGCAGCATCGCCGCCGATTCCGTCGCGCGCCGCGCCGAGCTGTTTTTGGCCGCCGACATCACGGAAATCGGCGGGCGCACGGTGGAGACGCGCCTGTCGCGCTGCACTCTGCTGCCCGCCGAGCTCCTGCCGCTGCGCGAGGACGATGTGGCGGTGTACGACCCGGCGCGGCGCCGCGTGCTCAACCACCACCGCTCCCTCTACCGCGACCTGGTGGTGTCGGAGCGCGAGACGGGCGATGCCGCGCCCGAGGAGGCCGCCCCGCTGCTGGCCGAGCAGGTGCTGCGCGGGCAGCTTCGGCTCGAGGGCTGGGATGGCCATGTGTTGCAGTGGATTCACCGCCTGCGCTGCCTGCGCGAGGCGATGCCCGAGCTGGAGCTACCGCCCTTCGGCGAGGAGGAGCGGTTGCTGGCCGTCACCCTGCTCTGCGAGGGGGCGGTGAGCTACAAGGAGATTGCGGCGCGCCCGGTGCTGCCGGTGCTGGCGGAGTGGCTGAGCGATTGGCAGCGCCGCTGCCTGGATCGCTACGCCCCGCGCACGCTGCGGCTGGCCAACGGGCGCGAGGTGAAGCTGCTGTACCGTGAGGACGGCACACCGAGCTTCGGGCTCAAGTGCCAGCTGCTCTTCGGGGTGCCGGAGACGCCCACCATCGCGGAGGGGCGTGTGCCGGTGCTGGTGGAGGTGCTGGCGCCGAACCAGCGCCCCTACCAGGTGACGCGCGACCTGCCCTCCTTTTGGCGCACAGGCTACCCGCAGATGAAGAAGGACTTGGCGGGGCGCTACCCGCGCCACGATTGGCCCGAGCGCGCCCCCGACGCCCGCGACTGAGCGCCGCCGCCGTGCGCGAGCTGGCGGAGCAGGCGGAGTGGCTGAGCGATTGGCAGCGCCGCTCGTGGGATACGCGAAAAAAACGACCGTGCGCCGGAAGACGCACGGCCGGTAAAGGAATGGGTGGAAGCGACTATCAGTTGTTGTAGATAGCGCGAGCCTTGACGGCAGCCTCCTCGTAGGCCTTCACAGCGGCCTCCTTGGCCTCGCCGGTAGCAGCCTGAGCGGCGTCGTAGAGGTTCCACAGGTCGAAAGCCTGCACAGCGGCCTTCTGGCCGGCGGTGTATGCCTCGGAAGCGGCGTTCACAGCAGCCTCCTGCTCAGCAGTAGCCCAGGCGTGACCGTAGCCGTCCACGAGGTTCCAATAGCCGCGGGTGAAGTCCGGGAAGGACACAGCGCAGTTACCGTTGTCCATGGAGAGGGTACCCAGCTCAGCCAGGCAGCACCACTCGGCAAGGTCGTACACGTCCATATCCAGGGGCAGACCGTGCTGCAGGCAGTACACCATGCGGACATCCATGAAGAAGTCCATACCACCGTGGCCGCCTACCTTCTCGGCCATCTCGCCGAACTTCTTGATGATGGGGTGGCGATAGCGCTCGCGCAGAGCCTTCATCTCCTCCTCGGGCATGAAGCTGTGAGAGCTGAGGTCATCGACGCTGGGAGCAGCGCCCTTGGCAGCAAGCTGATCAGCGTCGATAGCGAAGCCCTCGATGGGGTACTTGTTGGCAAAACCACGGGTACCCACAAGCTGGAAGAGGCGGTTGTAGGGCTGCGGGTTCATCACATTGTGCTGAATCTCCACTACCTTGCCGTTTTCCGTGCGCATGAGGGTGGTGGTGTGGTCGCCGTTGCGGAAGTTCGGACAGAGCCTGCCGGTCTTCTTCTCCACGTACTCACGGCCGTGCACGGACTTGGTGTCCATGGCCACGAGGGTCTTGAAGCGGTCGCCGCGGTGAATGTTCATCACCTGAGCCACGGGGCCGAGGCCGTGTGTAGCGTACACATCGCCGCGGTTCTCCATGTTGTACTTCATACGCCAGCCGAGCTTGTCAGGGTCCTTGGCCTCGTTCACCCAGTACTCGTCCCAGAAATCGTCCAGGTTGTGGATGTAAGCGCCCTTGGCATAGAGCACCTCACCCAGCACGCCCTGCTGGGCCATGTTGAGGGAGTCCAGCTCGAACCAGTCGTAGCAGCAGTTCTCCAGAATCATGCAGTGCTTGCGATTCTTCTCGGAAAGGTTCACAAGCTCCCAGCACTGCTGAAGGTTCATGGCACTGGGCACCTCGATGGCGGCGTGCTTGCCGTTCTCCAGAGCGGCCTTAGCCACGGGGAAGTGGTGATCCCAGTCTGTCGCCACGTACACAAGGTCGATGTCGGGGCGCTTGCAAAGCTCCTCATAGCCCTTGGAACCGTAGTAAATAGCAGCGGGAGCCAGACCTGCCTGGCGCAGGATCTTCTGGCACTTCTCAGCGCGCTCCTTCTCGTAGTCGCACAGAGCTACCACCTCCACACCGGGAATGTGGGTAAAACGGGGAATGGCACCGGCACCACGCATGCCAAGACCAACGAAAGCCACACGAACAGTCTTGAGAGCAGGAGTCTTAAGACCGATGACATGCTGCTGACCCTCCGGACGGGCGGGAGTCTCCACAACAAGCGTACCCTTGTCCCAATGCGTCTTGGTATCGGGCGACAGCGACTGAGCATTCAGGCCACCAGCGGCGAAAAGCACCGCAAAGGCCATAGCCATTATCTTGTTCAGTTCCATATTGTTTGTATATGTTAAGAAAGTGTTATCGCGCGCCGCTCAGAAACGGGCTGCGCTCCACTTTCGGCTCCGCCTATTCTAGTTGTTCGAGGCCGCGGAGTCAAGCTAGGTCTTTGGCAGCTTTCGCTGAGCGCTGAGAGTGAGTCAGTCCACCTGAAGCGCCCTGCATCTACCACTCTGTCAACCATGGGCAGGAAGGCTCAGCGGCCGAGGGCGGCGCGCCAGCTCTCCTCGCGGAAGCCGGGGATGACAGTCTTGTCTGTCACCAGCAGCGGGCGCTTGACCAGCATGCCGTCCGTGGCCAGCAGGGCGAGCTGCTCGTCCTCGCTCATGGTCGGCAGCTTGGCAGCAAGCCCGAGCTCGCGGTATTTCATGCCGCTGGTGTTGAAGAAGCGGCGCAGGGGCAGCCCGCTGCGCTGCTGCCAGTCGCGCAATTCCGCCGCGCTCGGCTGTTGTTCGACAATGTGACGGTCGGCAAAGGCAATGCCCTGCTGCTCCAACCAGGTGCGTGCCTTACGGCAGGTGCTGCACTTGGGGTATTCCAAAAAAAGAATCTCACTCATGGTGCTCCCCAGCATACGCCGCCGCCCGTGCGGGCGCAAGCGCGAAATGCGCCCTGCCCCGACACGCAGCGCCCGCCGCGGGCACGAAACTCGCGGCGGGCGGAAAATGCCGTGCGGGGAAAGCCCTCAGTACTTCGCCACCACGGCCATCATGGCGTCCATCTGCGCCTCGATGGACTCGACCAGCGCCATCTGCGTGCGCGTGCGGTCGAGGTTGTGCTCGGGGCGGCGAATCTTGAAGTAGGTGTCGCCCTCCAGATAGTCGGTGAGGAAGCGCATGCCGCACTCCATGGTCAGCAGCTTGCCCGAGAAAGGCAGCAACTCCTTCTCCAGCGGGGTGAGGAAGGTCGCTGCCTCGCAGTAACCCTTGGCCAGCGCCTCGAAGTACTCCATGCGCATGGTGACCAGCGAGGTGTCCTTCTCATCCTCCGCCGCGGGGGAGGTGGAGGTGCGGATCATGTCGCCGAAGTCGTAGAGCGCGGAGCCGGGCATGGTGGTGTCCAGATCAATGACGCAGATGCCCTCGCCCGTCACATCATCGAGCATGACGTTGTTGAGCTTCGTGTCGTTGTGCGTCACCCGCAGGGGCAGCTCGCCGCTGTTCAGGTAATTGACGACCTTGTGGCAGTCCGCCTCGCGGGCGAGATACCAGTCGATTTCCTTCTGCACGCTCTTGGCGCGTCCCAGCGGGTCGGCGGCGATGGCCGCCTGGAAGTTGCGGAAGCGCTTGGTGGTGTTGTGGAAATCGGGGATGGTCTCGAAGAGCGGCGCACCGGGGAGGTTGGCGCCGAGCTTCTGGAAGTTGCCGAAGGCGCGGGCGACTTCGATGCACTGCCCGGGGTTCTCGATCATGTCGTAGGTGCGGGCGCGCTCGATGAAGGGGTAGACGCGCCACACGTTGCCCTCGGCATCCTGCGCGTAGGGCTTGCCGTCCTTGGCGGGGATGATGGTGAGGGTGCGGCGGTAGGCCTCCTTGCAGCCCTCGGCCAGCAGCACGCGCAGCGCCTCGTCCGTCACGCGCTTGACGTTCTCCATCAGCGGGATGGGCTGGCGGAACACGTTGCTGTTGACGCGCTGCAGGATGAAGCGCACGCGCAGCCCGGCCTGGTCGACCTCGATGCGGTAGGTGTCGTTGATGTGGCCGCTGCCGTAGGGCTCGCCGAACACGAAATCAGCGCGCAGGTCAAAGAGGTCGGCAATCGCTTGAAGGTCGTACATGGCTCAACCGAGTTTTGCGGGGTAAACGCCCTCCTCGACCAGGCGGGCGATGCTCTCCACCACCGCCGGCTTGTCGCTGGGGTAGGTCACGCCGAGCCAGTTGGCCGTGGTCTTGATGACGCGGCAGTCGGCCTCGCCCTTGTGGATGAGCTCGTCCACCACGGTGGGGATGTAGCACTCGCTCTTGAGCTCGGTGCCGTGCTCGGCGAGGAACTGCGTGAAGTGCGCACCAATGCGGCCGATGAAGGAGGCGGGGAACACCCAGAAGTTCATGGAGACGAGCTCCTCCGTGTCCACGGGCTTGCGCTCGCCGTGCAGGTTGTTGCCGCGGCAGACGCCGTCGTCCTCGCGCTGAATCTTGGTGTATTCCTCCACGCTGTCGAGGTAGCCGTCTTTGATGCCGCACACGCCGCGGTTCACGTCGCCGTGGTCGGAGAGGGTGTTCTTGAGCGGGTAGCCGATCATGCCGTAGTGCTCCTTGCAGGCGCAGCCGGCGGGGGCGGTCAGGAACTCGGCAGCCTTGGCAAAGGCATCCGCGCCATAAAAATCATCGGCATTGACCACGCCGAAGGGCTCTTTGACGATGTCGCGGGCGGCGAGCAGGGCGTGCGCCGTGCCCCAGGGCTTCACGCGACCCTCGGGCACCGTGTAGCCCTCGGGCAGGTCATCGAGGCACTGGAACGCATAGTCCACCTCAATCTTGCCCGCAAAGCGAGCGCCCACCTGCGTCTTGAACGCCTCTTCAAAATCCTTGCGGATGATGAACACCACCTTACCGAAACCGGCGCGGATGGCATCATACACGGAATAATCGAGAATCACTTCGCCGTTGGGGCCCATGGGATCCAGCTGCTTGAGACCGCCGTAGCGGCTGCCCATACCTGCGGCAAGAACAAGGAGTGTCGGTTTCATATCTGAGAGAATGTTCTGTTGTCGTGCTGATACAGCACCCTCATCTTAGCGCCGCCCCGAGCCCTTGGCAAGCCCAAAGGGGGGCTTACGCGGGCGAATCGCATCTTTTCGTGTGAAATTGTGCTTGCAAACGGGGGTGTTCATGCTATCATTGCCGCACCTTGTCCTAGGTCGATTTGCCGCAGCCACGAAAAATCAACCACAAAAACAAGATACATCGATATGGAAATCAACGTCAACGACTTCAAGACGAACGAGAAGGATACCGGCTCCACGGGCTTCCAAGTGGCCGTGCTCACCAAGCGCATCGCGCACCTGACGGGTCACCTTGTGGAGAACAAGCACGACCACGCCTCCCGCCGCGGTCTGCTCATGATGGTGGCCAAACGCCGCAAGCTGCTCGATTACGCCAAGCGTACCAACGAGCCCCTGTACAAGGATCTGCTCGCCCGTCTCGGTCTGCGCCACTAAGGCGCGACGTCGCAACCGATTCAAGCAAACACCCCCGCCCGCGAGGTCGAACGCGGCGGGGGTTTTTTGTGTGTGGGGGTTTTTTGTGTGTGGGGGTTTTTGGGGGTGAGGGTTGTTGTTGGGGGGGCGGCGGCTTCCGGGCGTGGGGCGGCGCGCGAGCTTTCGGGTGCGGGGGGCGAGGCGGGGCGTGCGTTTAGTCGCGGAAAGAGATGAACATCGGAGCCCGCGCTGATGCCGCAAAAAAAGCCGGGGGTGTTGCCACCCCCGGCCCGTTTATCCCTCTTTGATGTTCACTACATCAGAAATTAACGCGGATGCCGACCGTGCCGGCACCGTTCACATAGCCCGAGCGCAGCTCCAGCGAGGCATCGGCAAACACCGAGGCGCTGTCCGACCCCACCGGGATGGTGATACCGGCGCCGATTTCCAGACCGACGGGACCGGCCTCGGCGCTCTTCACCTTCTGCGTCTGCGCGTTCAGCGCGGCAAAGGCGACATCGGCCTCACCCTGACGATCGCCCGCATCCAGCTTCAGCAAGGCGCGAGCCTCCAAAATGGACGAGCGGTTGTAGATATCCTCACCCACCAGCGCCTGCACGCGCGCACCGGCGCCGAAGGTCAGCGTGTCCAGCGTCATGTCGTCCACCTTGAGCCCGGCGTCGGAGCCGGTCTCCTCTGCACCGCTAATGGAGCTGTGCGTCCACATCACGTTCACCAGGGGCTGGATGCAGGCCGTGTGCGACTCATTGAGCGCAAAGACGCGACCCAGCTCGTAGAGGAAGCCGAAGGCCATGCCGTCGCTGTCGTACTTGGTCTTGTAGCTCAGATCCTCGCAGGTGACGGTGCGGTCGGCCGACACATCCGCGCGCCCCACGCTGAACACGAGGGTGTGCGTCCACGCGCGGCGGACGTAGCGGGCAAAGGCCGTCAGGTACTGCGTATCGAGGTCACCCTCCAGCTTGTCCACATCGTCGGAGGTGAAGTCGCCCGTCAGCGCCGTGAGCGCCAGGCCGCAGGTCAGCGAGGGGTTCACATCCACGTCGAAGCCGACGGTGCCGCCGAAGCTGTTGAGCGAGTAGCCCGCCTTGTTGCCGTCGTTGCCGAATTGGTGCGTGCTGCCCTCGGCGTTGATCCAGGCGTTGTAGTAGGGCATGCCCTCGTTGACCACGCCGCCGTCCACACCCATGACCGTGGTGCGGTTTCGGATGCTCTTCAGCTGGCGCTGCATGTCCTCGGCAAAGGCAAGCCCCACCGTGGCAATCGAGGAACCGGCCGCTGCCGCCATCGTCTTGTCGATGCTCTTCCCATCGCGAGCCAACGCTTCCAAGCGGTCGATGAGACGGACTAGGTCGCTGCTATCTGCCTGTTCCTGTCCGGGCAGCGCGCCCTGCGACAAAACCTCATCAAGCAGCTTGCCACCCGCCAAACCATGTTCAGTTTCGGCCAGATCGGAGAAATAGTCGTTATTCCACAGCGCTTTCTCCAGATAAACATTCCCGTCTGTCGTCGACTCCAAGCGATACCTGTAGTGGTCATCCTGCGTGTTGAACACATTACCCTGCCCATTGAGGTCGAGCGTGCTGCCGGGCTGCCCCGACTGCACCACCAGGTAGCGTACGCCCACATGGTAGGAACCCGCCGAGATGACCTCATCCGCGATGTTGACAGACACAGGGTTCTGCCCGCTGCCCGCGGAGAGAATCGTCCCCGCCTTCAGCACAGGGTTGTTCTGCGGCACTACGGACAAATCCTTCAGCGTGATGATGTCGGTCGTCAGCGTTCCGGAAACGGACAGCGTCTCGCCCACCGTCACCGAACCGGCCGTCAGCGCACCGATGGACGACGCCTTGTCCAGCGTCAGCTCGTTGCCGCTCATCGCCACCGTCCCCGCCCCGGAGAGAGCCGTCAACCGCGCACCACTGCCCATCGTCGTCGTGCCGCTATTCACCGTCAGCGAGCCCCCGTCCAGCGAACCCATGCTGCTGTCGCCGTTCAGCGTCAACGTGTAACCGCTATTGCCGGTCACCGCCCCGGTCACGCTCAGGCTCTTAAAGCTCGTGCTGCCACCCAGTTCCAAGGCAGCAGCCTGCACCTGACCGGCCGAGGAACTGCCCGACCGCAGCGTGAGCTTTTTGCCCAGCACTTTCGTGGTGGAAGCATCGTCGGCCACAAGGGCTTTCACCGTCAAATCATTGTTCACCTCCAGGGTGCTGCCGTTCTCCAGGGTCAGGCGGACATTCTCACCAAGCGTCAGAATCGCGCCCGAGTCAAAGGTCAGCGTCGAGCCTCCGCTGAGCGACACCTCCTCTTCCACGATCACCTGACCGCTCTCAAAGAGCCCCGTTGCTCCCGTCAAGGCGTTCAGTCGGTGGCTCACCTTCACGGTATGATCCTGGAGCTGATAGCGATAGTTACCCGCGCCCTGACCATCGCCCATGATGGTCATGTTGTACGCCTTGACATCCTCCCCCACCTTGACGACAGCAGCGTCGGTCGCCGTGCCGTCCTTCGTGAAGAACACGGGCTTGCCATCCTCGAACAGGGCATCGGCATCGGCGGGCAGGTTACCATCGCGCAAATGCCAGTTCGTGTCTGTCGTGTTCCATTCGCTGCCGGAGTCCGCCGTCCAGTAGCGAGCCGGCAGCGTGGAGGCGCGCAGGACGAGCGTATACAGGGGAGAGCGATTCGCATCCAGAGTGCCGGTCGGGCGCAGATACAGGATACCACCCTCAACACTGTTACCGTCTGTCAGCGTGATGAACGGCTCGGCATCTACCGCCCAGGAGTAGGTGACCTCCTGATCATCCTGCCACTCCGTGTAGGTGTTGTCGAAGGCGATTCCCTGAATACTCTCGCGCGTCAGCCCCGTCACCAAATCGACTTCGTAGAACCCATCCGCATCCGCAATGGCGCTCGCCTCACCGATGTTCAGCTTCACACGACTGTCATCATCGTTGCCCCAGACCAGACCGGTCACGGTAACCGACTGCGTTGCCGCCGCGCGCGCACTGCCCGACGTATTGGCGGGCGAGATGGTCAGCTGCGACCCCGCATTCAGAATCAACTTGCCGTTGAGGCCGATATTGGACGCGCTAAGATCCAAAATCGCTCCCTCGCGCACAAAGGTGTTCTCGATGTTGTTATCCCGCCGAGTGTCGGCAGCCAGCACCAGGGTACCCTCCTTCACATCCAATTCGCGAATCGAGTTGATGGCACCCTTGACGATGCTGAGCGTACCCTCGCCCACCTTGTTCACCGTGGCCGCCTCGGCTAACTGCAGAGAGGACTGCAGCAGCACCTCACCCCCCGCATTCGCCACATCGAAGTAGTTGAAGTCGAAGAAGGTACTGCCCGAGAGATCGTAGCGGCCGCCTTCCACAAAGCGCACCGTACGGTTGCCCGACACGATGTTCACGCCCCCCCCCGAATAACCGCCGCTGATGATGCGCGAGCTAATGTGCGCGTCCCGATGAATCTCCAGCGTCGTGCTGTTCGTGGTCACACCGGCACTCAGGTCGGTCGATCCATTCCCCATACCGGCCAGATAAATATCCCCGGAATAGGAGCCGGCCTCCAGCGTCAGGGTAATGTTGTTCTGCCGCACCCGCCCGACAGCGTTGATCGAGCCGCCGTAGATGGTGCCGGTGGACACGGTGTTACCGGTCATGAGGATGTTGACATCGTTCACCGAACCGGAGCATTTATCGTAGGCACCGACGAACGTTCCTCCCAGCGTGGCGCTGTCAACCCGGATGTTGATATCGTGAATATAGGCAGTACCTGAATTGTAGGTGCCGCCGACAATCGTGTTTTCGTAGCTACCCCGCAAGATGTTCAGGTTCACATCGCCCTTAATCGTCGATTCGCCGCCAACACCTGCACAGCCGCCAATCACGGAGTAGCCAACCTCCGATTGCACGGAGACATTCGTCAGGTTCACAGTGACGGAACCATCGATCGTTTGGTAGAGCGAGTTTTTGCTTCCAACGAGAACATGCCCGCCGACCACGCCGTAAGATTCCGTTGTTGAAGCCAAATGAGTCACATCCACCAGTATCGAATCCTCCTGTGTTTGAGTGATCACAATACCATTTTCCTGAGAGAACACATAATGTCCGCCCACGATCGTAGCGTTGGCCTGCGAAGGAGCTTCTGCGCAACCCACCCGAATCTCCGTGGAGCCCTTGCGATCCTGTGTCAGCTGGTATGCCGGATCATTATTATTATTAGCATAGTCAACATAGACATGCCCACCCACCAGCGAGGCCGACAAAGGCTTCTCCCAAAAACGCGTATCCGCCTGAGCCGGATTCAGCACCACATTCGTGCGGAGATCAACCACAGCGCTGCCCTCCTGCAACTGGTTCTGTGCTCCGCCGCCTCCATTTGGCAAGACATTCTGATGCCCACCGACAACACCATTAAAGGTCAGAGCGCTCGAATTCTCAGCCTGCACCAGGGTATCGCCCGCTTGCTGCTGCGTTACAGCATTGGGGCTCCCCACAGCACCATGCCCGGCAGACAGAATGTATCTGAAGGTGTCATCCTGCAGGCCGCGGAAGATCACGCTCGAGTTCCCCTGCTCGGCAGCATCGTCGGTCGCGAGCGAATCCGTGTGGGCTATTTGGTAGGAGTAGTTACCGCCCGCAACGACCTTGTTGGTCACGCCAGCGCTGAATCCCTCGAACACGAGCGACGTATTACCATTGACCGTCGAGGTGCCGCCGATGAAATTGAGATGCCCGGCGGCAATCACATTGGAGCCGAGCACATAGCCGGTTCCACCGATGACATCGCCCGAAACCCAGTCATGCACCTCGGTTCGATTCTCCGCAGTCTTCGATGCATCCATCGACAGAGCCTGGTAGAGGAAGAGATGCGTGTCGCCTTTCTGCGTCACATCATTATTATTATTCCCGGCAAACACACTGCCGCCCACCACGGAATCCCCCACCTGAGAACTGAAGATCGACAGGTAGCTGCTGCCCAGGTGCTTCGAGTCGTTGCGGGCAAACACATTGCCGCCCGCTATGCTCGATACCGATGCCGCTGCATCCAGCATCAAATGCGTGTCGCCGGTCAGCCAACAATGCCCGGTGGTCGTCGGATCGCTATAAGGCGTGGTGTAGTTGCCGCCACCCACCATATTGAACGCTCCCTCCGCCAGCTCCAACCACACCTCGCGCTCCAGGTCCAAGCCAACGGCATCGGCGCGCCGAGCATGATAGCCACCGCCGAACACATTGCACTCGCGCACCGCGTCAACGGAAGACGCGGAAGCCGCCAGCTTGGCCGAAATCACATCGTTCTTGTCGTACAAACCATTACCGTACAGCCCCAGCGGCGTATCGTTCCCCAGCGAGCGCTTCTCCAGCATCCCCACGGAACGCGCCACGGTATCGGCTCCCCAGTTGGCATCCCAAACCTTGTTCAGGCCGGTGACACCCTCCTTCACCGTCAGCTTCACCAGGCCGCTGTCATTGCTCAGATCATACTGGTTGCTGTTCAGGGCGGCGATATGAATCTCATTGACCAAAGTATATTTGATACCCGTATTCAAGCCGTTGCGGAGCTTGTCGAAATCAACCTCGCTGAGGTCCAAATTGATGCGGCGAATGCTGCTGGTATTGACAGCGCTCAGATCCAGCAGCTCGGAACCATTGTTGTAGGACAGCACAATGTTGTCCGCCAGCGCCAGCGTGCCGATGTTCAGCGCAGCGGTGTCGGCATAGTTCATGGTGAGCATGTTGTTCACCCGGAGGGTACCCGCCACCGTCAGCGCGCCCTCCCCAATCCTCAGTCCCGCCACCGATACCAACTTGTTCGCTCCCGTGCAGGAGAGCGTGCCGCCCACGGTCGAGAGCGTGCCGTTGATATTCACCGCATCGCTCAGGGTGGCGCTACCTGCCTGCAGCGTCACATCGCCGAGCACATCCGCTTGCCCCCCAACCGTCAGCGCCGCCCCGGCATTCTCCACCAAAATCGAGTCAATCACCCTGAGGGTGTTCGTCACGGTCAGGCTTCCCCCCGCCATCGTCAGCGAGCCGCTCTGCAGGGAGTCCAACTGAACCGTTCCCGCCGTCACCCGCGTCTCATGCGCCACGTCGGATGCGCCGGTGATGGTCAGCTGCGTTGTCTCGCCACTCACGCTCAGGCTCTTGGTCGTGAGCGTGGCGGCGCTGGTCTGCCCACCGCTCAGCAGGGTCTTGTTGGCAGCGCTCAGCGCACCGCTGACCGACAGCGTGCCCCCCTGCATCTCCAGGGTGTTGCGCACCTGCAGCTCACCCCGGATATTCAACGTACCCTCGCCCTTCTTGCTTGCATCGTAGGCGCGCACCAGGGTATCGGTGCCGGCATCGGTTCCGCTCATATTCAGGACATAGCCCGCCGCCTGATCCACCTCATGGATGAGCAACTGCTTCGTGTCCGTGGCAACCATACCCCCGATGAGGCCGTGATAATCCTTGATCGTGTCGAACAAGACATACCCATCCTCCCGGGGCGCACTCAATGCCAGCTGCGCCATCGAACCATCAGGCGCAGCGTCATCGGAGGTCAGCACGCCAAAACGCAGGGCATATTTCCAATCGTTCGTCGAGCCCAGGCTTGTCGGAGCCGTACCGTTGACATGCAGAGAGCGCAGATAAGTTTCCGTAATGCTCTGCTCCACCGGATCCGCAGGGATATTGCCGGGAACACGGCGCGTATCGAAGCAGCGGATGGTACCGCCGGTGCTGTACACATCGGTCTGGTCGGACATGTTGACACCCCAGTGCCCCACCGACATGGTTGCTCCGTTTTGAATCTCAATGGTCTTGAACCCGACCAGATTGACCTGCCACTGCTCCGAGCCGGTATTGGCGGGATTACCCCACGCCAGGGTACCCTCCTGAATCGTCAGCGTGCCGTTATGAAGGGCATCCAGATACGCAAGCGCCAGAGTACCGGCACCGCTCTTGACCAGGTGACCCGAACCCGAAAGCCCCCCCTGCATCCACGCAATGTCTGTGGCGACATTCACCTCCACCTCACCACCGAATTGGAAATGCTCGTGGTAGACACCGGCGGCCATCGTCAGGAGCGTCTTGTCCGCCACGGTGTTTCCGCCATGCAGATACACGGTATCGTACTTGTTCGTGGCGGTGTTGCCGCTCCCGGCGCCGGACTCCGCGGCGGTCAGGGTGTAGGCAGACTGGCGAATCTCTAAATTGCCCACATACTTCTCTAGCGCCGTCGCCAGCGACTGATTAACTCCGAGCCCCCAATTCACAACCACCCAGCCCTCCGTCGACGCGGCCGTGAAGGTCGCATTGCCCAGCACCGTGTCATCATTCAGGGTCAGCCAACCATTGACGCGGATGGTCGAATCCGCCGCAAAGGAGCCTCCGTTCGAGGAGAGCGTCAGCGAGCTTCCTGCCAACACCGCTAATTCCGTCTTGACCGCGCCGGTGAGCACCGCCGTCACTATGGCTCCATCGTCCACCGTCACCTCATCACCATCGGCGAAGATGCGATCAGCCTCCGACGCCGGCAGCTCGGCGCCAACCTCCCATGCCGAAATCGTTACCGACTCCCCGAGAGTGAGCGATTTCCCCTGCGCGGTGCTGACGCTCAGCGTGTAGGCGCAGACACCCACCGCGAGCGAACCGGTGGACAAGGTGGGGACAATGCCGCCCAGCATGGCGATGGCGGCCAGCAGAGATGCCCGGAGGCGGAAAGGGAGATGAAGTTTCATACCCCATCTTGATACCTTTTTTCGAGCGACAGGTCAAGCGAAAAACAGATACTTGACGATATATTCTCTCTTTTTTGTCGCGAAAAGTATTTTTTCGCAATTGTCCCGGCGCGGGCGCTCGCACGCACTTTCTGCTTTGCGGGCGGGCGGGGCTGTGCTATACTGCCCCGCAGATGAGCGAGCCGAGGGTCGAGGGTCGGGAGCATGTGCCGGAACAAGCGATGTTGTTCCTGCTCAACCGTGCTGACCTGCCGACGATGCAGCTGCTGGAGCAGGAGCTGGGGCGCGCGCGCCTGGCCTGGGTGGTGGAGCTGCACCACCGACCGACGGATGAGGTCATTGCGCACCTGCGCGAGACGCGCGCGGCAGGCGGCATGCTCGATGCCGCGCAGATGAGCCGCGAGCTCATCGCCCAGCGCGTGCGCGACTTGCTGCACAGCGGGCGCCATGTGGTGCTGCTGCCGCCGGCCGAGGCCGACCGGGTCGAGCAGCCGCACCCGCCCGCCTCGCTCACGCAGCTGGCCGAATCCCTGCGCCTGCCGATGCAGGCTCTCTGGTCGGGGCAGCGGCAGGGAGCGTCGGGCGCGGAGACCGTGCTGCGCTTCCTGCCCCGGCAGCTTCCCGGCGAGGGGGTGGGGCTGCGCGTGCAGATGCAGTGGGCCGAGGCCGCGGCGGAGGCGGCGGCGCAGGCGTGGCACGCGCTGCCGGAATCCCCGGGCGAGGCGCTGCTGCATGCGCTGCTGGAGCACCCGGATGCCGAGCTGACGGACGGGGTGGACGACAGCTCCACGCGCTACCGCGACCTGCTGGCGCCCGCGCTGGTGCTTCGCCGCGAGCTGAACCGCTTTTCCCGCCACGGGCGCCTGGGCATCGTACTGCCGCCGGGGCGCTGGGCCGTGGTGGCGCATGTGGCCTGCGCGCTCTGCGGCATCGAGGCGGTCAACGTGGACTACACGGCCTCGGCCGAGGAGCTGCGCCGCATCATGCAAAGCGCGGGGCTGACGCGCCTCATCACCGAGCAGCGCTTCGTGCAGAAGCAGAACCGCTTTGCCTGGCCGCGCCAGCGCGACCTCATTTTCATCGATGAACTGCTGAGCGAGCAGGGCGGGCGGCTGCGCCTGTGGCGCGCGCTGCTGCGCTTCCTGCCCCGCCCGCAGCTGCTGCGGCTGCTGCGCCTGCCCCGCCCCGGGGACGAGGCGACCCTGCGCTTCACGCGCGGCACCACGGGGAAACCCAAGGCGGTGCCCGTGTCGCAGCAGGCGCTGACGGCCGCGCTGCGCTCGGCGCAGGAGCTGCTGCGCCTGCGCCCCGGCGAGCCCGTGCTCTGCGCGCAACCCCTGCACGAGCCGGGCGGGCTGCTTTTCTCGCTGCTGCTGCCGCTGCTGGCGGGCTGCCGGCTCATCACCTACCCCGACCCGCAGGCCGCCAAGCGCCTGCGCACGCTCATCCGCCGCGAATCCGTGCGCGTGGTGGCGCTGCCGCCCCGCCGCATGGCCGAGCTGCTGCGCGGAGCCGAGCGCGATGCCTTTGCGGGGCTGCGGCTCTGCCTCACCACGGGCGATCGCCTGCCCCGCCGCCTCGCCGCGCAGGCCGCGCGCGAGCACGGGCTGCAACTCTCCGAAGCCTACGGGCTGACCGAGGCCACGCCGCTGGTCGCCGTCGACCTGCGCCCGGCACAGGCCGGGGCGGAGCCCCCCCACCCCCGCGGGCTGCAAGCCGCGCCCGGCATCGCCCTGCGCATCACCGACCCCTACCGCGAGCACGAGCTGAGCGCGCCGCAGCAGCCGGGTCTGATCTGGCTCAAGGGGGCGATGGTGGCGCCCGCCTATGCCGACGATGAGGAGGCGAGCCGCGAACGCCACCGCGGGGCTTGGTTCTGCACGGGCGACATCGGCCACCTGAACGCCGAGGGGCGCCTGGTCGTCGATGCGCGCAAGATCCGCTTTTCGCAGGTGGAGGGAGAGCCCGTGCCCCACGAGGAGCTGGAGGAGCTCCTGCTGAAAATCTTTAAGGCCGATCCGAACGCGCCGCAGCGGCAGCTGGCGGTGGTGGCCGTCCCTGACCGCGCGCGCGGCGAGCGGCTGGTGCTGCTCTCGGCGCTGCACAAGACGGTTCACCCCAATGAGACCGTGTCGCTGCGCTACAGCATCATGAACGAGGGGCGCCCCTCGCAATGGCAGCTGCAGATGATTGTGCCCGTGCCCTACATCCCCACCCTGCCCGGCGGTCAGCTGAACTACCCGCTGTGCTACGAGTGGGCCTGCCGCGCGGCCGAGGCGCAACGCTGAGCGCGCCGAAGCCCGCGACCGACCGAGCACACCGATTTTATGACCAAACACCTGATCTTGATGAGTATCGCGCTGGGCTGCTGCACCGCAGCTCCGGCGGACATGCCCCCGACCGCCCCCGCCGCAGCGGCAAGCGCGCTGACCGCGCCCGACGCGGCGGAGCACCCCTTCCTGCAACACGAGGGCTACCCGCGCTGGTCGCGCATGAGCGGAGAGCGCGCCGTGCGCGACACGAAGTATGCCCTGGAGCGCGCGCAGCAGCGCCGCGCCGCCATCTGCGCCGTGGCGCCGGAGGCGGCGAGCTACGACAACACCTTCGGCGCCTTTGAGTCCCTGTGCGATGATTTGGAGCTGGCCACGGCCTTTCTCGCGAACCTGTCCATGACGACGGACAGCCCCGAGCTGCGCGCCGCCGAGGAGGAGCTCACGCCGCTCGTCAGCGCCTTTGAATCCGGGCTCAGCGCCGATGCCGGGCTGTGGGCGGTGTTCAAATCGGCCGCGCAGCAGCCCTGGGTGCGCGAGCTCTCGCCGGAGAAGCAGCGCTTTGTGCAGCAGGTCTGCGATGCGTTCCGCGACAGCGGCGCCGAGCTGACGCCGCAGCAGAAAGAGCGCAAGACCGCCATCGAGCAGGAGCTCGCCAAGCTCTGCGACAGCTTTGACAAGAATGTGCTGGATGCGACCAACGCCTGGGAGCTGCGGCTGAGCGACCCCGCCGCGCTGGCGGGCATGAGCGAGGACTGGCTGCTCAAGGCGCGCGAGCGCGCAGCGGCCAAGGGCTACGGCAGCGCGGAGGCGCCCGAGTATCTCGTGACGCTCGACCCCACGAGTGTGTACGAGGTGCTGCGCTGCTGCGATGTCGAGGCCACGCGCCGCGCCTGCCGCGAGGGGCTGGACACGGTGGGCAGCACCGCCCCTTGGGACAACGCCCCGCTGGTGGAGCGCATCATGGAGCTGCGCCGCGAGCTGGCCGCGCTGCTGGGCTTCCGCGGCTATGCGGACATGGTGGCGGCGCACCGCATGGTCGACAGCGCCGCCAAGGCGCAGGCCTTTATCTACGGCATGATGGAGGAGCTGCGCCCCGCGTTTGAGCGCGAGTGCCGCGAGCTGCTGGATTTTGTCGGCGAGCTGCGCGGGGAGAAGACGGAGGCGCTCGCCCCCTGGGACACGCTCTACTACACCCGCAAGCTGATGCAGCGCACCTACAACTTCGACCCCGAGGAGCTGCGCCCCTACCTGAGCTATGAGAATGTGCGCCGGGGCATGTTCGCGCTCTACAGCCACCTGTACGGCATCTCGGTGCGCGAGCTGCCCTCGGTCTGCCTGAGCGAGGGGCAGGAGCTGCCGGCCGGCTATGCCGAGGTGTGGAGCCCGGACACCCAACTGTTCGCCGTCTACGACAACAAGACGGGCGCGCACCTGGGCTCCTTCTACCTCGACCCCTTCCCCCGCGCCACCAAGCGGGCGGGGGCCTGGGTCATGCCGCTGCGCTACGGGCAGCCGACGGCGGGGGGACGCCCGCACACCCCGCACTTGGCGGCGCTGTGCGGCAACCTGACGGCACCCGTGGGTGACAAGCCCGCACTGCTGAGCCACAGCGACGCGGAGACGCTTTTCCACGAGTTCGGGCACATGCTCCATGTGATGCTCAGCGACACGGAGCTGCGCGCGCACAGCGGCACCCGCGTGGCCTGGGATTTTGTGGAGCTGCCCAGCCAGATCAACGAGAACTGGACCTGGGAGCCCGAGGGGCTGGCGCTCTTTGCCCGCCACTACGCCACGGGCGAGCCGCTGCCGGCCGAGCTGCAGCAGCGGCTGCTCGCCAGCCGTTTCTTCCGCCCGGCTTCGAGCATCATGGGGCAGCTCGTGCTCGCACGGCTGGATTTCGACATCCATGAGCACTACGACCGCGTGTTTGCGGGCAAGGATCTGGACACGGCCACCCGCGAACTGCTCGCGCCGTGGAAGCTGCCGCTCACGCAGCACGGCCCCTCGCTCATGCGCCACTTCACGCACTGCATCAGCGGCGGCTACCGCGCGGGCTACTACTGCTACAAGTGGGCAGAGGTGCTGCAGGCAGATGCGTTCACGCGCTTCCGCCGCGAGGGGGTGCTGAATGCGGCGACGGGGGCGGCCTTCCGCGAGGCGGTGCTCTCCAAGGGCGACAGCAAGCCCGCCGCCGAGCTCTTCCGCGATTTCATGGGGCGCGACCCGAACCCGGACGCGCTGCTGCAGGAGGCGGGCATCCTGCCCCCGAGCAAGTAAGCCCCCACCGGCAGATACCGAAACAGCCGCAGCAGGCTCTGCCCGCTGCGGCTGTTTGCATGGGGAAAAACCCGATCAGACCAGCCCCTGGTCAATCATGGCATCGGCCACCTTGACGAAGCCCGCGATGTTCGCGCCGGCCACGTAGTTGGTGAAGCCGTCCGTGCTGCCCGTGGCAGCGGCGAACTCCTGCGCGTGCTTGTAGGCGTTCTCGTGGATGTCCTTCATGATGCCGAAGAGCTTGGCGTCGACCTCCTCGCTCGTCCAGTTGAGGCGCTGGCTGTTCTGCGCCATCTCCAGACCGGAGGTCGCCACACCGCCGGCGTTGGCCGCCTTGGCCGGGCCGTAGAGAATCTTGGCCTCCAGGTAGGCGTTGATGCCGTCCAGATCCGTGGGCATGTTGGCACCCTCGGCCACGAGCTTGCAGCCGTTCTTGATGAGGGTGGCGGCCTCCGCACCGTTGATTTCGTTCTGCGTGGCGCAGGGGAAAGCGCAGTCGCAGGGCACGCTCCAGGGGCGCTGCCCGGGGAAGTACTGCACGCCGGGGAAGGCGTCGGCGTACTCGCGGATGCGGCCGCGGCGCACGTTCTTGAGCTCCATAATCCAGTGTACCTTTTCCAGGTCGATGCCGGCGGGGTCATAGACATAGCCGTCGGAGTCGGACATGGTGACAACCTTGGCGCCGAGCTGGTTGAGCTTCTCGACGAGGAACTGCGCCACATTGCCGGAGCCGGAAACGACGCAGACCTTGCCCTCCACGCTGTCGCCCTTGGTGGCGAGCATGTTCTGGGCGAAGTAGACGCAGCCGTAGCCCGTGGCCTCCGGGCGGATGAGCGAGCCGCCCCAGTGCAGAGCCTTGCCCGTCAGCACGCCCGTGAATTCGTTGCGCAGGCGCTTGTACTGGCCGAAGAGGTAGCCGATTTCGCGACCGCCCACGCCGATGTCACCGGCGGGCACGTCCGTGTCGGGGCCGATGTGGCGCTGCAGCTCGGTCATGAAGCTCTGGCAGAAGCGCATGACCTCGCGGTCGCTCTTGCCCTTGGGGTCGAAGTCGGAACCGCCCTTGCCGCCGCCCATGGCGAGCGTGGTGAGCGAGTTCTTGAAGATTTGCTCAAAGCCCAGGAACTTGAGGATGCCGAGGTTGACGGAGGGGTGGAAACGCAGACCGCCCTTGTAGGGCCCGATAGCGCTGTTGAACTCCACGCGGTACCCGCGGTTGACATGGATGCGACCCTTGTCATCCGTCCACGGCACGCGGAACATGATGGTGCGCTCCGGCTCGGTGATGCGCTCGAGGATGCAGTTGTCCTCGTACTTCTTGTGAGCTTCGAGCACAGGGGCAATCGTGGTGATTACCTCCTGCACCGCTTGGATGAACTCAGGCTCATGCGCATTCTTGGCGCGCACCTGATCCATGACTTTCGTGGTGTAATCAGACATAGTGTGATTGTGAGTTGCGGGCAAGCACAGATTTTTTGCCCCCGCCCCGGCATCCACAGCATTGTACCGACACAAAGGCTCCACAGCAAATACCCGCCGCGCGGGATGCTAGCACAATTTCCCCGCCATGGCAATCCTAAAAAAAGAGCTGCATGCGGCTTGAAAAAACCGCCGCCTCCTTGCGGAAGCGGCGGTGACGGAGTGTTGCCGGGTGCGTTCAGCGACGGCGGCGGCGGGCGGCAAGCCCGACCAGTGCCAGCAGGCTGAGCGTCGCACTCGTCGGCTCGGGGACGCCGAGAATCATCAGCTGACCGTTATTCGCCACCGTCCGATCATAGACCAAGGCCCACTGCCCCTCATCGGCTCCGGTGGTGTAGGTGCTCGTGGCCTCATCGTAGCTGAGGTAGGTGTACCACTTGTCCGAACCCATCTGCTTCCAGCTGCCGCCTGTCACGCTGGTGGTACCGTCGGACAGCAGCACATCCTCCACGCTATCGGCGATCGTCACCCAGGTGGCGGGATCCATGCTCACCGGCGTGGTCACCACATCCATGCTCACCGGCGTGGTCACCACAAAGCGGACGGTGTCCGCCAGCGTGATGGTGCACCCCAGCGTCAGCGAAGCCCCCTTGGCGATTCTCACCGTCGCTGTCGTGGGCGTCGCTGTCGTGGAATCACTGTCATCCTCATCCACCACGCCGAGTTTCAGATTGGCGTTGAGGGTGGTGTCGGCGCTGAGGGTCAGGCTGTTCGTGGACAACGTGTGATTGTGGGACTCCTCGCTGCCCAGCGTGATGGTACCGCCGTTGAGCGTCATCGTCTCGATGGCGGCGTTCGCGCCCTTGAGAGTCAGCGTACCACCGTTATTTTCAAGTTCGCCCATCCACTTTATCCCATCGGCAAAGCTAGCGCTGCCGGCATTGGTCAGCTTGACAATACGGGACTCATGGCCGCCGACCGTGAGGGTGCCGCCGCTCTGCACAACAACGCTGGCATTATTCGTATTCGATGTACTGCTGTTGAAAATGGCACCGGAAGTCAGGGAGGCACCTCTCTGCACCGTGATCACCGTACCCGTGCTGAAACCGAGCTTGCTGTGCGTCGTTGTTTCCCCGGCAGAGTTATGGAGCACGTCAACCGTGCCGGTGATATTGATGGTTCCGCTGCCGATAAAGGCATAACCATTGTCGCTGCGCGAGAGATCATTCGCCCCCATGTTGCCGATGTTGACAGTTCCCGCCAAGGTGATGCGTTGCTCTCCCGCCAGCCGCATGCCGCTGATGGTGGTGGTCTGATCAGCCGCACCAATGGAAGTACCTTTATAGACCGTGGTATTCGCACCATTGACGGTGATGCTGTTGATAGCGCCACTGATGGTCAGGATGCCCGCCCCCGCCTTGGTCAGCGTACCGACACTGTCATTACCTCTGGTGAGGGTTCCCGAAATCAGCAAAGTATCCGCCTCTCCGCTGACGGTCAGCGTCGCATCGCTGCGCACCTGCATGGTGCTGGAGATGGTGTTAGCGGTTCCCGAAACCGTGATGCCGCAGCCATAGGTGTTGAAGGTGCCGCCTGCGATGGAAGCATTGCCAGTCATCACCAGCTGGGTCGTCATCGTGATCGAGGTATTGGTGTTCAGATTCAGCGTCGCCGTCTTCTCCGCGGACCCGCTGAGCGTAAGACTCCGCGTCGCCCCGGTGTCGTAGCCAAGGGCATCATGGCCGTCGATGTTCAGGGTGCCGCCGCCGTTGACGGTAATGGCACCGCTCACGAAGCCGGCGCCTTGGTCAGCACGCGTGGTCGTGACCGAACCGCCGTCGTTAATCACCAAATCCACCGCGCGGGCATCTGTGCCGAAGTCAACGCTTGTGGCACCGACGATGATGCGGGTGGCACCGGTGGCATCCCACATAGCCGAACCGTCGTTGATGTAATAATCGGTGGTATTCACGTTGGCGCTGACGGTGGCGGAGCCATCGTAACTTTCGACGAGCGTCCGCGAGTTCATGGTCACGGCGATGCTTGCCCCCTCCTCTACAGTGAGCCCGTTGCCGGTGTAAAGTGTGTAGGTAAGATACCCCGTGCTGAAAGCGTTGCCGGTGGTGGGGATCACCTCGCCGGACACCGAGGTGGGGGTCATCCCCGTCAGGTCGATGGTCACACCGCTCTTCAGCAGCATGGTGCCGTTGTTTGTCACCGCCCGCGTCAGATTAAGCGTGGTGGAGTTTGTGCCGCCGCCGATGGTCATCGTCTTGTCCGCATCCACGGTCAGCGCACCGAACGCGAGCGCCGATCCGGTGAAGACGGTGTCGGATTGAACATTTGTCGTGCCCTGTGCGTTCTCAATCCGTGCCACGACCGTGTTCGTGGCAGATGGGACTGCGAAATTGAGCGTCAGACCGTTGTAGGTACTCTCCGAGGTGCGCCCCTGGCCGATGGTGCCGCGATACCCGGAAAGGTCTCCTTGGAAGGTCAGCGTCTGAGGGTACACAGTACCGGTCTCACTGTTGTATTGGCGGGAGTCCACGCGGAACTGGGCATCGTCGTCACCCGTAATGGTGCCGGTGAACACATGAGTCACGTTCTTCCAGCCGTTGGTCAGAATCAGATTCTGAATGACAAGTTTGGCTCTGATGGTTTCGGAGCCGTCGGTGCTTGTGGCTCCGTTCAAATACCCCTGCGTCGCATTGATGGTCACCTTGTCAGCCGCTGTCAGCGCAGACAGTGAGTTCACCCCGCTCGGCGTAATGGCGGAATCTCCGCTACAGGTCACCGTATAGTCCGCTGCCTGTGCGCTGACAGCGAGCCCCGCCGCAAGCACCGCGGCAACCAGAGATTTCGGTAAATGTAGTTTCATAGTCGTAAGAGATTGTGTGAGAGCTCGTTCGAGCTCTATCCGAACCCAAAAAAACAGGGCTTTCCCAAAAGGATGTCTAATTCAAAAAAAAAAAAAACGACTTGTCAAGTCGGAATTTTACGCAAACGCATCTTTTTTTCCAGGAAACGTACCTTCCTCGCCTCAGGCGCCTCCCAACAACCGGAGCACCGGCAGACGCACGGCGGAGGGATTCCCGGCGCCGCGACCGGCAGCGAGCGCTCATGCCGTGCTTCGGTCTTGCATTCGGGCGCCCTGCGTGCTAGGCTGCACGGCGTTATGCTCCAAGCAGGTATCGTCGGTCTGCCCAACGTGGGAAAATCCACCCTCTTCAACGCCGTCACGCGCTCGCGCAAAGCCGAGGCGGCCAATTACCCTTTCTGCACCATTGATCCCAACGTGGGCATCGTCGAGGTGCCCGACCCCCGGCTCGCCGTGCTGGCCGAGATGAGCAAGAGCGAGCGCATCGTGCCCGCCGCCATCGAGTTTGTGGACATCGCGGGGCTGGTGAAGGGCGCGTCCGAGGGCGCGGGGCTGGGCAACAAGTTCCTCGCCAATATCCGCGAGACCGATGCCATCGTGCAGGTCGTGCGCTGCTTCGAGAACGACGACATCATCCACGAGCTCGGCTCGGTCGACCCCGTGCGCGACATCGAAATCATCAACGACGAGCTCATTCTGGCCGATTTGGCCGCCATGGAGAAGCGCCTGGAGAGCCGCATCAAGAAGGCGCGCGGCGGCGACAAGGAGGCCAAGGCCGAGGTCGCCCTCATGGAGAAGCTCATCCCCCATCTGGACGCAGGCAAACCGGCCTCCACCCTGGAGCTGAGCGAGGATGAGCGCAAGCTGCTCAAGAGTTTTTACCTACTCTCCTCCAAGAAGAGCATTTTTGCCTGCAATGTCAGCGAGGAGGAGCTGGCCGAGGCGCTGCAACAGCCCGACGCGCATCCCTACGTCTCCGCCGTGCGCCGCTACGTGGCCGAGCACCACAATGCGGAGGCCGTCGTCATCTCCGCGCGCATCGAAGAGGAGCTCGCCGAGCTCGACCCGACCGAGGCACAGGACTACCTGCACGACATCGGCGTGCCCGACAGCGGCGTGAGCGAGCTCATCCGCGCGGTCTACCGCCTACTCGGGCTACGCACCTACCTGACCACGGGGGTCAAGGAGACCAAGGCCTGGACCATCCCCGCCGGAGCCAAGGCACCGCAGGCGGCCGGGGTCATCCACACCGACTTTGAGCGCGGCTTCATCGCGGCGCAGGTGGTGGCCTACGAGGATCTCGTGGCCTGCGGCTCCCTGCTCAAGGCCAAGGAGACGGCCAAGCTCCGCATCGAGGGCAAGGACTACGTGGTCCGCGACGGCGATGTGGTGGAATTCCGCTTCAACGTGTCGAAATAACGGCGAAGGTTCCGCCGAAAACCGCGAAAACGCCGCCCCTTGAACGGAGCGGCGTTTTCGCATGCACCGATAGTGCCTCCTCAGCGGCCGATGACGAACGACCCATTCGGATTCTCCGTAATCGCCTCGCTCAAGTCTTTCGTCGCATCCACGTTGGAATATTTCACCGACCCCGTCACTTGAACAGACCAGGTCATGTTGTCGAAATTGAGCGTTACGACATTGCTGCCCAGGCTCAGGGTCTGCACATCCGCCAAACCCAGGAACGACGCATAAGCCGTCTGTCCGTCCCTGAAGGGTTCGCCGTCCATCGACACACGGACCGTCACCGTGCCGCTCATGTTCTGATCCTCTGCACCGTTCGGCGTCAGAGGCAACAAACACTTGCAGGAATCCTTCGACGGAGAGCCACTGTGAGGATAAAACCAGCCCTGCACCCCCGGCGCTCCGTCGATATGAGTGGCCCCGCCCTCCATGACCATCCACGTGTCACTCCCGAGGAGAACTATCTTCTTCTGACCGCGCTCGAACTCCCCGTAGGTGATACTTTGGGAATCCTTCGATCCCCCGCCGCCGCCACAGGAACTCAACGCAGTACTCGTCACAAAAAAGGTACCGACAGCAGCCACCGCCAACAAGGCAGCCCTGCCCAACGAAAGGAGAAATCGATTTTGCTTCATGGTGTATGCCGACATGACTTGCCGCAGTTGTAGTCTACAGCATTGCCAATGCTGAAAGCAAGTTTTTTTTTAGGGACTTGAAAAAAAGTCTTTAGGTGGCGACATAACGCGAGGTAGCCCTGGGTGGCATGAATATACATAATTGACACTTAACGCTTTATTTTTCAAGGCAGGTGCACTGACGGCGCTTACATGCGGCACTCGTGCCCTCACCTCCATTTCGCTGAGCTCCTGCGGAGGGAGGCGGGAGCGCCGCCGATACCCCGGACACGGCCGCTGCCAACGTGTTCCAAGGGCGAATCTACCAGCTGACGAGCTCGCCCACCCCCTCGATTAAACTGAGTTTTGGAGAGCAGCCGAATCGCAACTCCCCGATTCTGAGAAGCTCATCCACCTGGGGCAACGAGAAGACCTACACGACATGGCATGCGTTCTCCGAGTCAACCGTCGTCGATGATAATGGCACCCTAGCGGATGCCACCGTTGCGGAGAAGATTCTCTCCGCCATGCAGTGATAAGTACCCCCTGCATCATCTCTTTCCCATCGGCTGCCTCTCGGGAGGCAGCCGATGCTGTTTATCCCCGCGCCACGTGAATTCGCGTCAGGAGACTCTTGCAGGGGTTGCGCATCGCCGCAGGCATGCTATACTGAGTGCATCCACAGCCATGTCCGATCGCATCCCTGTCCGCAACCCCAACGAAATCGCCAAACTGCGCCGCGCCGGCGAAGTCTCCGCCCGCATCCTGATGGATCTCATGCCCATCGTGCGCCCCGGCATCACCACCAAGGAAATTGACAACTACGCCGCCGAGCTCTTCCGCCGCGAGAAATGCGGCAACGCCTTCCTCGGCTACGGCGGCTACCCCGGGCAGCTCTGCATCTCCGTCAACGAGGAAATCGTGCACGGCATCGGCGGCGCGCGCGTGCTGCGCGAGGGCGACATCGTGAGCCTCGACACCGGCGCTATCGTCGACGGCTGGTACGGCGACAACGCCATGACCCTGCCCGTGGGGCGCTGCAGCGAAGAGGCGCTGCGCCTGCTCGCCGTCACGGAGGAAGCCCTCTTCCGCGGCATTGCCGAGGCCAAGCAGGGCAACTCCCTGCTCGATGTCTGCGGCGCCATCGAGGACTATGTGCGCCCCTTCGGCTTCGGCATCGTGCGCGACTATGTGGGTCACGGCGTGGGGCGCCACCTGCACGAGGAGCCGCAAATCCCCAACTACCGCCCCTCCTATCACCTGCCCCGGCTCAAGCGCGGCATGATTTTGGCCATCGAGCCGATGATCACGCTGGGTAGTTTCCGCGTGCGCGTGCTGGACGACAAGTGGACCGCCGTCACCGCCGACGGCTCGCTCGCCGCCCACTTTGAGCACACGGTGGCCGTGGGCTCACACGGCGGCGACATCCTCACCGAGCGCCCGCGCATCGCCCTGCCCGAGCAACTGGGCATCACCCTGTAACGCAAATGTAACGCTCCGCACGCGCTTTTGGCTGGACAGCAGCGGGCGCATGCGCGATAACAGCAGACAGAACAACTCAAACCGATAAGCGACAATGGCTCTTCACATCCAAATGAGCGAGGAAGCGGAAGCCCAGCTCCGCAAAGACGCTCTGCGCAGCAAGCTCACCTCCTTCGGCGCCATGGCGGCGCTGATTGCCTTCGGCGGTGCCATCCTGTACTTCACGGTGATTCTCATCGCCATTGAACAGGAGGCCGAATTCATCGGCTACACCCCGCCCGCCGAGAACCTGCCCGCCCGCGCGGTGCCCACCACCCAGCAGCTCAGCTCCAAGGCCGCCACCCCCTCCAACACGGTGGCTCCCTCCGTCATCGTGGCGACCGGTGCCGCGCCCGTGGCGATGGCGCAGGTCGACATCCCCATGGACGACTCGCAGGACGACGGCATGAGCATCGACATCGGCATGGGGCTCGACGCCGGGCTGGGCGACAGCCTGGGCGATGAGGGCGGCGGCATGGGCGGCTCGCCCGGCGGCTCGGCGCTCGAGGGCACCTTCTACGACCTCAAGCTCACCAAGGGCGGTGCCTCCACGGGCATCAAGCTCAAGGAAGACGGCTCGCTGAGCGACGAGGGTCGCGCCAAGGTGCACAAGATTCTCTACGAGTTCACCAAGAGCTGGAGCCCCAGCGTGCTCAACAAGTACTACTCCTCCCCCACCAAGCTGTACGCCTCCAACTTCTTCCTGCCCACCTGTCTGGCGAAGTACGCTCCCATCGCCTTCAACTGCCAGGACAAGTGCAAGCCCTCGGCCTGGCTGGCGGTCTACCGCGGCAAGGTCAAGGCGCCCAAGACGGGCAAGTTCCGCTTCGTCGGTGTGGGCGACGAAACCCTTATGGTGCGCTTCAAGAGCAAGCTGGTGCTGGAGGCCGGCTGGTGCCTGCCCACCATGTACGACGACAAGAAACCCAACGCCTGCGGCAACATGGGCACCACCCAGGCCTACAAGGAAGCCATCGCCTCCGGGCGCGAAAAGTCGCACAAGGGCTACGAATTCATCCCCTACCCCAAGACCAAGGACTGGAACGCCAACGTCGGCGGTCTGACGGCCGGCACCGTCTTTGAGGTGAAGGAGGGCGAGGTTTGCCCCATCGAGATTCTCGTCTCGGAAGTTCCCGGCGGCGGTTTCGGCTTCTGCGTGCTCATCCAGGACATGAGCAAGCCGCGCAAGGAGGACATCGAAATCTTCCGCACGAACTTCTCCATGCCCGATGAGGCCGAGCTGAAGAAGCAGGTCAAGGCAGCCGGCTGCTGGCGCGGCGGCAACGAGTTCGAAGCCCCCTTCTTCTCGCAGGACTCGCACATCTGGGTCGCCGTGCCCTGAAGCCTGCAACTTCCTTTTCTCCCAACGCCGCAGGAGAGCCCGCCGGGCTCTCCTGCGTTTTTTCACTACAAGCAGGTAGAGCTGTTTCGGGTTGCCGCACGGCGCCCTGGCGCATCGGCTCAATATTGACTTGTCATCGGCTCAAAACAGGCTAAAATGAGCTCAAAACAAGCAAAAAATGAGCCGAAAGGAGGCATCGCATGCTGAAAGAACAGATTTTTGAATTATTTTGGAGCCACGACAGCCTCAGCAAAGTCGAGATAATGGCAGCCCTCTCTAAGGTCGTGAGCGAAGCTTCTGTCAAACGCGCGTTGCAACAATTAGTGAAGGAGGAAAAACTGCTTGTTACCGGAGCAGGGCGTGCGACGCGTTACCGACTATCTCCGCGCGCTCGCTTGCTTTCGACAATCAATATGGATACCTATTACCAGCGCGATATTGATGAACGAAGCATTATCAGCCATTTTAATGTTGAGCTGCTGACTTCCGTACTTCCGGGCGCAATCTTGTTTAACGACGAAGAGCGAAAGCACCTGCAAGCTTTGCAAGACCAATTTCGTTCTAACATCAGCCAGCTTTCAGATGCCGCCAGGCACAAGGAAATGACCCGCCTCGGGATCGATTTGAGCTGGAAATCGTCTCAGATTGAGGGCAACACCTATACCCTACTGGAAACCGAAAGATTGCTGTTGGAACAGCGTACCGCAGAAGGCAAAACGCGCGATGAAGCCACCATGTTGCTGAACCATAAGGCAGCATTGGATTTCCTTGTAAAAGAGCCGGATTATTTGCAGAAACTGAGTGTAGCCCACATCGAGGACATTCACAGCATTCTCGTACGCAACCTGCAGGTCGATAGGAACATACGCCAGCGCCGTGTGGGCATCACCGGCACCAATTATCGCCCGCTGGATAATGAATTCCAAATCCGTGAAGCCTTGGAAGCAACCTGCCATTTGGTCAATACGACCTCCTGCATCTTTTCAAAAGCCTTGCTTGCGCTCGTTCTGTTGTCCTATATTCAAGCATTCATGGATGGCAACAAACGCGTGGCAAGACTGACGGCCAATGCGATTTTAATAGCCCATGGCTACTGTCCCCTTTCTTTTCGCAGTGTGGAATCCATTGATTATAAGAAAGCCATGCTGATTTTTTACGAACAGAACAACATCTCGCCATTTAAGAAAATTTTTATGGAACAAGTTGAATTCGCTGTCAAATCCTACTTTTGAAGCACCCCTCACTCCCTCAATCTGTGAGCCGCTTCTTGCTTCTGTGGACTGCCCCTCCCGCAAGCAGAGAAGCACCCAAAGGGGGGAGGGGGGTTCCTCCGCAGCTTAGGCGCCGCCACCGAAGTCCATTACACGCTCCCGCTGAAACAAAAGGGCTGCGGGGGTTTAATCCGCAGCCTTTTTGCATGTTTTTTAAGTACCGGCTATAGGACTCGAACCTACACTCCTTGCGGGAAATCGATTTTGAGTCGATCGCGTCTACCATTCCGCCAAGCCGGCGATGCTGTGGGGGCATTAAAGCGAAAAGCCAAAGGCAAGTCAAGCGAAAAAGAAGGCAAACTTTGTTCATAGGAAGCACAGCCCCGCCCTTTGTGGCGGAAAAATCACCGGGCGCAGGTCGAGCAGCACGCATTGCACTCTTGCTTTTGCCCCCGCGCTGCGCTACCCTGAGCCCGACGCATGGTTACTTGGAACATCACCATCGGGCTGATGCTGCTCTCCGCCGCCATCCCCTTCATCTACCTGCACTACCGCTTGGTCGCGCTGCGCGAGCGCGCGAGGGAGGACATTCGCGAGCTGGAATACCTGCGCGAGATGCGCGAAGAGCTCGAGAAGCATGTGCGCAACGACAAGGCGCTCTTTCTGGAGGCGCTGGGCGTGCCCTTCCTGCTGGTGCGCCCCTCGGGGCGGCTCGTGATGAGCAACCGAGCTGCGGGCGAGCTGCTGGGCATCGAGCCCGAGAGCAGCGTCAACCTCATCCGCACGCTGCCGGACTGCGAGCTGCGCCGCGTGGTGGAGGAGGCCGTGGCCGCGCGGCGGCGCGTGGAGAGTACCCTGCGCCTCACCCGCCGCGGGCGCGAGTATGTCTACCGCAGCACCGCCACCCCGCTGGGCAATGTTGACCGCCACATCGGCATCGTGTTTCACGACATCACGGAGATGCAGCGCGCCCAGCTCATCCGCCGCGAGTTTGTGGCCAACGCCTCGCACGAGCTGCGCACGCCGCTCACCATCATCCGCGGCTATCTGGAGAATCTGCTGGAGGAGCCCGCGCTGGCGGCCGATGAGGCCATGCGCACGCGCTCGCTCAACCTCATGAAGAAGCACGCCGACCGCATCGTGCGCCTGGTGGAGGATATGCTGACCGTCTCGCGGCTCGAAAGCCCCGACCAAAGCTACCTGAAGGCGGCGGATTTTGACCTCGCGCAGGTGGTCGATGATGTGCAGCTGCGGCTGGAGGCGATGGCACGCGCGCAGAACGCCGCCGTACACACGGATTTCTCCCCGCGTCCCTTTGTGCTGCACGGCGACAAGTTCTACTGGTCGCAGGTGTTTTTCAACCTCATGGAGAACGCGCTCAAGAACAACCCCGCGCCGGGGCTGCGCCTGCAGGTGCGCGGGCGGCGCGAGCCCGACGGCAGCGCGCGGCTGGTGGTGGAGGACAACGGCGTGGGTATCGAAGCCGATGCCCTGCCCTACATCTTCAACCGCTTCTTCCGCGCCGACAAGACGGGCAAAATCAAGGGCACAGGGCTGGGGCTTTCCATCGCCAAGCACGCGGTGGAGGCGCACGGCGGGCGCATCACCGCCGAGAGTCTTCCCGGCGTGCGCACGGCCTTCATCATCACGCTTCCGCCGAGCTCGTGTAGCGCCGCAGCGCCTGCAGATAAAAGCGGCTCAGCGGCCCCCGCAGGCGGTTGCGGTGCGTGATGTAGCCGATGTGGATGCTGCCCTGCCCGCGCAGGGGGATGGCGAGCAGCCCGGGGTGCAGGAATTCGCGGTCGATGCCCCCGCTGCTCACCGTGTAGCCGTTGACCTCCGCCAGCAGGTTGCACAGGGTGGCGCGGTCGCGCACGCGGATGGTGCGCGAGGGCTCCACGCTGCTGCACATCTCCTCGGCCAGGTAGAGGGAGTTGTGCGTGCCCTGCTCGTAGCAGAGGTAGGGGTAGGGCGCCAGCTCCTCCGGCAGCAGGCTCTCGCACTGCGCCAGGGGATGCCGACGGCTCAGCAGCGCGTGCGGCACCGTGACGCAAACCTCCTCGAACACGCAGTTGCGCTCCTTGAAGAGACGACGCAGCACGGTCTCGTTGTAGTCATTGAGGTAGAGGATGCCCAGCGCGCTCCTCATCTCCGCCACATCCTCGACAATTTCGTAGGTCGCCGTCTCGCGGAAGGAAAAGTCGTAGCGGTCGTCGGCGTATTCCCGCACGAGATCCGCAAAGGCACGCACGGCAAAGCCGTAGTGCTGCGAGGAGATGCAGAAGAGGCGCTTGTGTCGCCCCTGCTGCATGAAGTGCTCCTGCAGCAGGTCGACCTGATCCAACACCTGGCGCACATAGGCCAGGAACTCCTCGCCTTTTTTCGTGACGGTGATGCCCTTGCTCGAGCGCTCGAAGATGCGGATGCCCACCTCGTCCTCCACCTCGTGGATGGTCTTGGTCAGCCCGGGCTGCGACACGAAGAGCTCCCCCGCCGCCCCCGTAATCGAGCCCTTCTCCGCCACCGTCACCAGGTAGCGCATTTTTTGCAAGGTCAGTGTGTTCATGGTCGCACTCATATCAGCTTGACGGATATTTTAGCAGCTTCGGTAGAGATGGGAAATATAAATAACGAGCGCCCATCCATAACTTGGCATTATGCCATGCTAACGAAGAGCTTGGCGAGCAGGGTCATGAGGATGAGGGCGGCGGGGTAGGCCGTGGCGTAGGCGATGACGGGGCTTTGGTGCTCCGTCTTGGCCGTGATGGCTCCCAGCGCGGGGGTGGAGGTCATGCTGCCGCAGATGCCGCCCAAAGCCTCGGGCAGCGAGAGCCCCAGCAGGCGGCGCGCCACCCAATAGCCCACGGGCAGGGGGGCGAGCGTGGTCAAAGCGCCGAGCAACAGCATGGGCAGACCCTGCGTCCGCAGCGTCTCCACCAGCGAAGCGCCGCCCGACACCCCCGCGCCCGCCAGGAAGAGCATGAGCGCCAGCTCCAGCAGCAGCATGCGCGAGGCGCGCGGCATGTAGCCCGCGATGGGTCCCAGATGACCGAAATGCCCCAGCACCAGCGCCACGACCAGCGGTCCGCCCGCCATGCCCAGCGAAAAGCCCTCGCTATTCGGCCCGCCGCCCAGCGAGATGCTGCCCACCCAGATGCCCAGCGCCACGCCCGCTGTCAGCGAGAGGATGTCCGCCATGCCGATGGCGCTGCTGCGGTGGCGGCAGCGCTGCCGAAAGCGCGCGATGGCCTCCGGCTCGCCCACCACGGTCAGCACATCGTTGCGGATGAGCTCCGTGTCTGCCGTGGGGATGAAGGTGTGCCCCAGGCGCGTGATGCGCGAGACGATGACGCCGTCGTGCCCCGGTGTATCGAGCGCACGCAGGGTGCGGTTGCTCAGCTCGGGCTCCAGCAGAATCACCTCTGCGCGCTCATCGGCGCTGCGGGGTAGCGGCTCGGCGTCCGCCTCGCCCAGCAGCGTCACATCGCGCCGCATCTGCTCGCGCGTGCCGACCAGCAGCAGCTCCGTCTGCGGCGTCAGCACATCCTCCGCCGTCACCGGCACCAAGCGTCCCTCGCGCAGTACCCGCGTGATGCGGCAGCCCATCGCCCCCGACTCCATGAACTCCACCACCCCCCGACCCATGAGCTGCGGGTGGCACACCCGCACCAGGCCGGTGATAATCTGCTCCGGGTCCTCGCCGGAGCTCTCGGGCGCGCCGTCGAGGCTGCGGCGCAGCAAGCGCGGCAGCAGCTGCACAAAGAGCACCACGCCCACCACCCCCATCGGGTAGGCCACGCCGTAGCCGATGTTCAACCCCGCCGTATTGCCCCCCGAGCTCTGCAACGCCTCCATAGCCGCCGCCAGCCCCGGAGTGCTGGTACAGGCACCCGCGAAAATGCCCGCCCCCACAGCGGGGTCAATGCCCAGCAGGCTGCACCCCACTCGGCACAGCAGCCAGGACATGCCCACCACCGGCAGCGCCAGCAGCACCAGCCGGCTCCCCCGGCTGCGCAGGGACGCGAAGAAGCGGTTGCCCACCCCCAGCCCTACGCAGTACACGAAGAGCGCCGTGCCGATGCCCGTCACCCCCTCCGGCACCCGCAGCCCCAAGTGCCCCGCCAACAGCGCCACAAACAGAACCCCCGAGCTACCCAGCGACACCCCGCCGACACTGATGCGCCCCAGCGCCATGCCCAGCGCCAGCACCGCAAAGAGCACGAAAGTCGGATTGCTGAAAATCTCCATCACCACCCCTCCTCACTTCGCCACCGACGGCAAACAAGCGCACATAATCACATAGCTCAACGGCACAATGGCCAGCATCGCCACCGGCACCGCCAGCGAGAGCGCCGGCATCCCCAGCGACAGCGCAAAGGCAGGCACCCCCACCAGCAGCGCCACGCTGAACACGAACACCTCGACGCGGTTGCCCGTGCTGCGCAAGCGGCGGCAGCACAGCAACACCCACAGCGACAACAGCAACGCCGCCACCACCCACGCCGCCACCGTTGGCAGGCACCACCCGCCCAATCCCGCCGCTCCCGCCGTGACCAGCGTCTCCCAGCACCATTCCTTCCGCGTTGCGGAAGCCGTCAACCAATCAATCAGTCTCTTCATGATGACACGGGCTCTTGCTCAGCCCGGCATCTACCCTACACCCTCGCGACCGAACGCGCCAATACATCTTTGCACAAGTTGTTCATAACCAAGCTTTATAGATAAACCGGGCACCATCTTCCCCATAGCGCGCGCTTATGGCCGCACGCGCACGCACGCCCCGTGCCGGATGCCCCACAGGCAACACCCGGCTTCCCACCACCGACAACACTTGCGGGCTCCGTCTGCCGCTCAGGCCTCGTCCGCCTCGCCCAGCAGCTCCGTCATGAGCCCGTCGGGCGTGGTGTGCGCCGACTCGCGCGTGGCGAGATTCTTGAGCTCCACCTCGGGGTACTCTGCGCCGATGATGACGGCGTAGGTCGCGCCGATTTTCTCCGCGCGCTTGAGCTGGTTACCCATCTTGGCCGACGCCAGCGGCAGGTCGACGCGCACCCCTGCATCGCGCAGCACGGAGGCCAGCGCCAGCATCTGCGGGCGCATCTCGGGCGCGGCCAGCACCAGACACACATCGCAGCTGTGCGGGCGCAGCGCCGCATCGCGCAGTGCGCGCGCCGCCGGACAAGCCTCGATGAGGTGAGCAATCACCGCATCGCCCATGGCAAAGCCCGTGGCGGGCATGTCCACCGCCCCGGCCGACAGCGTGCCGACCAGCCCGTCGTAGCGACCGCCGCCCGCCACCGCGCGCAGCGTGTGCCCCTTGTCGAAAATCTCGAAGACCAGCCCCGTGTAGTACGCCAGACCGCGCACCACGGACAAATCGAGCTGCACATAGTCCTCCAACCCGCGCGCGCGCAGCTCCGCAAACACGCGATCGAAGTGCGCCGAGCAACCCGCCGGGGGATTCTGAATAAACGCCACCACATCCTCGCGGCGCAGACCGAAAGCATCCAGCTTCTCCTGGCAGTATTCGGGGCGGTCGCGCTCGAACTTGTCGATGACGGCCAGGAAGTCGCCCACGCGCTCCTCGGGCACGCCGTGCTCCGCCGCATAGCGCAGCCACACCTCGCGGTCCGACACGCGCACCACGAAATCCTGCGCCGTGAAGCCGAACTCGCGCATACAGTCAATCGCCAGCGCCAGCAGCTCCGCATCCGCCCCCTCCGAGGCCTCGCCCAGAATGTCGGCGTTGAACTGCACGAACTCGCGCAGGCGCCCCTTCTGCGGCTTCTCGTAGCGGAAGCAGCTGCCGATTTCAAACCACTTGAGGGGTTTGGCATATTCGCGCTGGCAGGCCGCCGCAATGCGCCCCAGCGAAGCCGTGAGCTCCGGGCGCAGGGTCACATCGCGCTCGCCCTGGTCCTGAAAGCGGAAAAGCTGGGTCGGCAGCTCGCCGCCGCTTTTCTTGAGGTAGAGCTCCGTGCTCTCCAGCGTGGGAGCCTCCCACTCCGCAAAGCCGTAGCGCTGCGCCACGCGCCGCCACACCGAGAAGAGGTAGGCGCGCAGGGCATACTCTTGCGGGGCAAAATCGCGAAAACCGGGGAGCGGGGAGAAACGAGCGTCTGGCATAGGAAACAAGGGGGATCTCTGCGCGGCATGATACCCCATCGCCGCCTGCCTGACAAGCCCCGTGTGCGGCAGCGGCGCTGCAAAACGACGCGCACGTATCGTTTTACCTTGTCACGCGGAGGGCGCATGATACAATGGCAGCATGAACAACAACCTTCCGGCGCCGCCCCCCGCCCCGCAATGGGGGCTGTGGAACTCCTTTGTCACGGTCTACTGGTACCGCTGCACCGCCATCAGCGGACGCGCCTCGCGCACGGAATACTGGCTGAGCTGGGTGGGCTATCTGCTCACGGCGGCGCTGCTGTGCGGACTGTGCGGCGTCCTCCTCAACGGACTCTACCTCGGCACGCGCGAGGATTGGGGGCAGCTGCTGTTCGACTGCGTGAACGCAGGGGCACCGGATGAGTCTGCCCGCCCGCTACTAATCAATGCCCTGCATGCGCTGGCCATCCTGTCCCTTCCCGCCACGCTGGTCTTTGTGGCGCATGGTGCCGGGCTGGCGCTGCTCTGCCGCCGCCTGCGCGATGCGGGGCTGAGCGTGTGGTGGATGTGCCTGCTCCTGCTGGAATATCCCCTGCTGTTCACCGGGGCGCTGGTCGCCGGGATGGGGGCTCTCCATGGCGATGGCGCCCTGCCCGTTGCAGGCGCCGTGATCGCTGCCATTGGCGGGGCGATCGCTCTCTTCCGCCTCGTGGTGGCGCTGCTGCCGAGCCGCTGCCCCGAGCAAACGCAAGGTCCCGTGGTTGTGACACCCGACACCTGGTCGCCCCTGCGCGCGCTCAGCACGGTGCTGTTCCGGCGCTATGCCGACTTCCGCGGGCGTGCCTCGCGCACGGAGTACTGGCAATTCTGCATGGGGCTCTACATCCTCTGCGGTATCCTGTACATCCTGGTCTTCGAGTCGCTCATTCCCCTGCTGCAGACGGAAAACTTCGTCCCCCTGCTGGTGTTGATCATCATACTGCTGATGCTCTATCTGGCTGCGATTGTGCCCCTCATCGCCTTGATGGTGCGCCGCCTGCACGATATCGGGCTGAGCGGTTGGTGGTACCTCGTTGGGCTCCTCCTGACCCTCCCCGCCTACGTCTGGGAGAACGAGCTCACGGCGCTTCTCCAAGTGGGTGCCAGCCTATTCTTCCTCGTGATTTCCGTCATCCCCAGTGACAAGGCCAACTGCTGGGGCGAGGGTCCCCAAGCCCGCTCGCACTGACCGCGCCCGCCATGCGCCTTATCCCCCCGCAGCCCCGCGCTTCGGGGGCTTTTTTACTTGAGGCGGCGCAGGCGGCGCAGCACGTCCTCGGGCAGGGCGCGGCGCTGGGCGGGGGTGTCGAGCTTGCCGACAAAGCTGCGCCGCCCCGAGCGGTCGTAGACCTCCAGCGTCACGCTGTTGTCCGCGCCGCGCAGCTGGAGGCTGCCCTCGCGGTCGCGGAATTGCAGCGCCGCCTCGCCCGCTTTGCCGCCCATCCACGAGCGGTCGGCGGCGTTGGTATCGCGCGCTAAGTTGCGGATGGCCTGCAGCTCATCCGTCACCAGCTCGCGGTCAAAAGGCTCCGGCAGAGAGGCCAGCTGCGCACAAATGGTCTCGCGGTGCGCGAGCATGGCCTTGCGGATGGCGGGGGAGACCTCCACGGGGCGCAAGACTCGGTCGGCAGCAATCGCCTGCTCGGGCGCCGTGGCGTTCAGGGTGCGGGCGGGGCGCTTGATGAGCCTCACCGACACCGTGCGCGGCACGCCATCGGCAAACAGCCCCACGCGCACCGTGTTGCCCGGCTTTTGCGCCGCCAGCAGCTGCGCCAGGTGCTCGCGCCCGCGCACGGGCGTGCCGTTCCATGTGGTGATGACCGCCCCGCTGCGGATGCCCGCTTGGTCGGCGGGGCTGCCCGGCCACACGCCGTCCACCACCGCGCCCTCGCGCAGCGGCAGGTGGCTGTGAATCTGCGGCTCCACATCCAGCGCCACCACGCCGAACGCGGCGCGCTCCGCCGCCGCCGCCGGGGGCAGCAGAGCCGACAACAGGAGCAGGAATCGGGCCGCGCGCATCATCTGCAAGGGGTTCAAAGCCATTCTTCCTCCACGCGGACGGTTGCGCGGTTCGGCACCCGCACCACCACCGTCACGTCCTCCTCTGCATCCATGACGAAAGAATCCTCGTAGGTCACTTCGTAGGCGCGCAGGGGGGCGCCATCCTGCCACTGCACGCGCTCGCAGCCGCGCGATTCCAGCACGCAACGGCTCATGAGCCCCAAAGCGTTCCCCGCCGAAGCCGGGAGCAGCGCCATGCTCAGCGACCCGCCCACGGCCATGAGCGCGATGGCGGCCGCCGCAGCCGCGCGGAGCCGGGCATAGCGGCGGCGCGGGCTCCGGCGGGCGTCCTGCGCCTCGCGGGCGGCTGTCCCCAGGCTCCAGGCCAGCCGCCCGCTCAGCGCCGTCGGCAGGGGCGCAGGGCTCAGGCGGCGCAGCAGCGCCTCTGTGCGGGCGTCCTCGACTCCGCGGGCGGAGGCACCCTGCATGGCCTCCAGCAGCCGCATCCGCAGCCCCTCGGGCAGGGCGGCGGGGGCGGTGGTGTTCAGCTTCTCTTCCGTCATGCTTGTCATCATTCTAAAGGTTCTTGTTCCAGAGCGCGGCGCAGCGCCTGCAGGGCGTAGCGATAGCGCGAGGTGGTGGTAGCGAGCTTACTCTGCGTCATGTCCGCAATTTCTTGGAACGTGTGCTCGCCCCAGATTTTGAGCACCACCACCTCGGCAAACTCCGGCGGCAGACCGCGCAGAAGCTTTTCGATACGGCGGCTGAGGTAGGCGTCATCGGCCGCGCTGCGGAGCCAGGGGAGGCTTTCCTCCTCCCCGCCCTGCGCGCGCAGGCGCTCCTGCTCGCGCTCGGCGTAGGCCCGCCGCACGTCCTCGCGCCGCCCGCGGTCGGCAGCCAGGTGGCGGATGGCGGTGGCGGCGTAGGCGCGCCACTGCGAGGCATCGCCCACAAAGGAACCGCCCTCCACCGCCTGCACCAGCTGCACCAGCGCCTCCTGCAGCACGTCCTCCGCATCGGCCTCGCGGCGGGTCTGCTGGCGGGCATAGAGCAAGAGCCGGGGGCCGTTTGCCTCCAGCCATGCCGCCCAGTCCGGCGCGGGAGCTGTTGCTTCGGCGGGGGTGCTCATCATCGTTTCACTCATACAGGCGCACCGGAGGGGGATTTTTGTGCCGACGAAGGCAAAAAAGCGGGTGTTCCCGCGCGCAAGGGCGCGAAAACACCTGCTACATGTGTGCGGAGCGCGCGGCTCAGCCCTGCTGCGCGGCCTGCTCAGCCTCCAACTTTTGGCGCAGCTTCTCGGGCAGCTTCACTTGGATGTGAATCTCGCGCAGCTGCTTGTCGTCCACCGTGTCGGGAGCCTCGCACATGAGGTCGACGGCGCGGTTATTCTTGGGGAAGGGAATCACCTCGCGGATGGACTCGCACTCGCCGATGAGCATGACCACGCGGTCGAGCCCCAGCGCCAGCCCGCCGTGGGGCGGCGCGCCGAAGGAGAAAGCGCTGAGCAGGTGGCCGAAGCGCTCGTTGATGGTGGCCTCGTCCAGACCGAGGGCGCGGAAGGTTGCGTCCTGCAGGTCGCGCTCGTGGATACGCAGCGAACCGCCGCCCAGTTCATTGCCGTTGAAGATGACATCGTAGGCCTCGGCGCAGAGCTCGGTGGAAATCTCGCCGCGCAGCACCTTGTCCACGTCCTCGGGCACGGGGCGGGTGAAGGGGTGGTGGATGGCGCAGAAGCGCCCCTCCTCCTTGTCCCAGGCGAACATGGGGAAGCGCGTCACCCAGAAGAGGTCGACCTCGTGGTTGTCCTTGAGCAGCTCCATGTGCTCGGCGCACTCCAAACGCACGCGCCCGAGAATGGTGCAGCTCTCTTCCCAGGGGCCGGCGGCGAAGAACACGCAGTCGCCGCTCTCGATGTTGAGGCGCTCCTTGAGAGCCTCGATTTCCTCGTCCTTGAGGCGCTTGGTGATGGGGCTCTTCCAGCCGTCGCGCTCGTTGACATCGCGCACCTTGATGTAGGCCAGCCCCTTGGCGCCCGCCTCCACGGCGGTCTGCGTCAGGCTGTCGATCTGCCCCACGGAGGGCGAGAATCCCTTGGCGTTGATGGCCTTGACCACGCCGCCCGCCGCCACCGCGCTGCTGAACACGCGGAAGTCGCTCGCGGCAAAGATGTCCGAGCAGTCGGTGAGCTTCATCTCGAAGCGGCGCTCGGGCTTGTCGGAGCCGTACTGATCCATCGCCTCGTGCCAGGTCATGCGCGGGAAGGGCGTCACGATGTCGCGGTTGACGGACTCCTTGAACACGCGCTTGAGCATCTCCTCCACCCAGCGGTAAATGTCCTCGGGGGTGATGAAGCTCGCCTCGATATCCACCTGCGTGAACTCGGGCTGGCGGTCGGCGCGTAAATCCTCATCGCGGAAGCAGCGCGCAATCTGGAAATATTTTTCCAGCCCCGCCACCATGAGCAACTGCTTGTACTGCTGGGGGCTCTGGGGCAGCGCATAGAACTTGCCGGGACTCACACGGCTGGGCACCAGGTAGTCGCGGGCACCCTCGGGCGTGGATTTGGAAAGGATGGGGGTCTCGAGCTCCAGGAAGCCCTGCTCGTCGAGGTAGTCGCGCATAGCCTTGGTGATGCGGTGGCGCAGCATCATGTTGCGCTGCATGGCGGGGCGGCGCAGGTCGAGGAAGCGGTACTTGAGGCGGATATCCTCGTTGGTGTTGCTGCGGTCGAGCTGGAAAGGCAGCACCGCCGCACGGTTGAGCACCTGCATCTCATGCACCTCCACCTCGATTTCGCCCGTGGCGAGGTCGGGGTTGGTGGCATCGACCTCCTCGGTCTTGAGACGGCCGACCACGCGCCCCTTCACCTGAATGACGGACTCCACGCGCAGCGACTCCGCCTGCTTGGTCAGCTCCGCCGACACCTCGGGGTGGAACACCACCTGCGTCTTGCCCGCACGGTCGCGCAAATCAATAAAAATCACCCCGCCGTGGTCGCGGACGGTATCCACCCAGCCGACCAACGCCACGTTCTTGTCAACATCCGTCAGGCGGAGTTCATCGCAGTTATGAGTGCGGTAACTGTTCATAATCTCATCTTCTGATAATTCTTCAGGCACAGGCTCCTCGCGAGCACGGCAACGCGCAGAGAGTTTACGCCTTCCCCTCTCATTGTCAAGCCTGTTTTGCGGGTACGAGCGCCCCCCTTTTTGTCTACCGCGCAGACACAGCCGGGGTTTGACTTTTCCCCGCCGCCTGCGTACAATGCATGCACGATGTCCGCCGCTTTTGTCCCGACCGATTATTTCGCCCGCCACAGCGTGTCCCGCATCTTCGGCGCGGGGGAGCGCTGCGAGGTGGATTTGGGCTGCGGCGACGGCGGTTTCCTGCTGCGCATGGCAGAGCACTACCCGGAGCGGCGCTTTCTGGGTGTGGAGCGCCTGCTGGGGCGTGTGCGCAAGGTCTGCCGCGACAGTGATCGGCTCGGGCTGGAGAACCTGCGCTGCCTGCGCGCGGAGAGCCGCTATTTTCTGGAGTGGATGATTGAGCCGAGCAGCATCAGCCGCCTGCATTACCTCTTCCCCGACCCCTGGCCCAAGGAAAAGCACCACAAGAACCGCCTGGTGCAGGAGTCCTTTCTGCCGGTTCTGCACCGCGCGCTGGCGCCGCAGGGCGAGTTCCTCTTCAAGACGGATCACGAGGAATATTTTCTCTGGGTCTGCGAGCGCATGGAGGCTTCCCCCCTCTTCTACCGCGCCGAGTGGAACGCCGAGTTCTACCCCAAAACTGATTTTCAGCAGCAGTGGGAAGCATTGGGCAAGAGCATCTTTGCCGCCCGCTATGTGAAACAGCAGCCCTGAGACCATGAGCTTTACCCTGCACCGCACCGACCCCTCCGGCGCACGCCTCGGCACCCTCCACCTGCCCCACGGCGATGTGCCCACGCCCATCTTCATGCCCGTGGGCACGCAGGGCACGGTCAAGACCCTGCATAGCGAGGATTTGGAGGCTCTGGGCGCGCGCATCATCCTCGGCAACACCTACCACCTGTGCCTGCGCCCGGGCGATGAGTCCATCCGCGACTTGGGCGGGCTGCACCGTCTGTCGGCGTGGGAGCGCCCCATTCTCACCGACAGCGGCGGCTTTCAGGTCTTCAGCCTCGCGCGACTGCGCAAAATCACCGAGGAGGGGGTGCGCTTCTGCAACCACATCGACGGAGCCTACATGATGCTGAGCCCCGAGCGCAGTATGGAGATTCAGGCGAACCTCGGCAGCGACATCGCCATGCTCTTCGATGAATGCCCGCCCTACCCCTGCGAGCGGCGCTATGCGGAGCAATCGCTGGCGCTCACCCTGCGCTGGGCGGAGCGCTGCAAGCGCTGGGTCGCGGAGCACCGGCCGATGACCGGCGGAGCGCCGCAGCAGCACTTCGGCATCGTGCAGGGCTCCGCCTTTGCCGAGCTGCGCCGCCGTAGCGCCGAAGCGCTGGCTGAGATGGACTTCGACGGCTACGCCATCGGCGGGGTCTCCGTGGGCGAGCCCGAGCCCGTCATGCTGGAGGCCATCGAGAACAGCACCCCCTACCTGCCCGCACACAAGGCGCGCTACGCCATGGGGCTGGGCACGCCCGTGCAGATGCTGGAGATGATTGAGCGCGGGGTGGATATGTTCGACTGCGTGATGCCCACGCGCCTGGCGCGGCACGGGGTGGCGCTCACGCCCGACGGCCCCATGCACATCCGCAACGAGCGCTGGAAGAACGACAGCCGCCCCCTCGACGCCGAGGGGCACCCGCACGTCACGCGCTACTCGCGTGCGGCCATCCGCCACTTCTTCCGCGCGGGGGAGATGCTGGCCATGCACCTGCTCTCCTTCCAAAATCTTCACTTCTACTTGCGGCTCATGGCGCAGGCGAGAGACGCCATTGCAGCCGGTGAATTCGCTGCGTTCAAGCGCAGCTTCATCTCGCGATACCAAGCAAACGACATACCATGATCACAAGTCCTATCTTAGCTCAGGCCGCTGCCGAGCAGGGCAGCCCCTACTCCATGCTCATCACCTTTGTCCTCATCGGCATCATCTTCTACTTCATGCTGATCCGCCCGGCGCAAAAGCAGCAGAAGGCGCAGAAGCAGCTGCACGAGGGACTTAAATCCGGCGACAAGGTGGTGACCTCCGGCGGCATCTTCGGCATCATCCGCGAGGTGCAGGAGAACGCCGTCAAGCTGGAGATTGCGCCCAACACCGTCATCAAGGTTGCCAAGAGCAGCATCGCCGCTGCCGTGGCCAAGGACGGCAGCGTTCCCGCCACCAAGTAACCCCCTCCCCGCCGTGCTGCACGAGTACAGCGCCGCCGATCTGCACCCCTCCGCTCTTGCGGACGGGGCGGGGCGACGCGCCCGGCTCGGTGTCATCGGCAACCCCATCGCTCATTCCAAGTCGCCGCAGATGCAACAGGCGGCGCTGGATGCGCTGGGGAACCCACTGCGTTACATCCGCCTGCGCGCCGAGCGCGAGGCCGGGGCTTTCGAGGCGCTACTGGAGCAGTTGCAGGCGCTGGGCTTCATCGGGGTCAATGTCACCGTCCCCTTCAAGAAACAGGCCTGCGCTGCCGCCGCGTTCCGCGACCCGCTGGCGGCGCTCAGCGGAGCCGTCAACACGCTCGTGTTCACCCCCGAGGGGCTGCGCGGCTACAACACGGACGGCCCCGGTTTTGAGCGCGCCGCTGCCGAGCTGACGGGGCGCCCGCTGTCGCAACTGCGCGTGCTGCTGCTGGGAGCCTGCGGCGGCGCGGGCAGCGCGCTGGCCTGCCAGTGTGCCCTGAGCGGCTGCCCGCAGCTGGTGCTGGTCAATCGCCCCAAGCCCGAGCTCGCCGCGTTGCGCGAGCGCCTCGCGCCCCACGCGCGCGGCGAGCTGCGCGCCCTGCCCTTCGGCAGCCCCGAGCTGCGCGCGGCGGCAGAGCAGGCCGAGCTCATCGTCAACGCCACCAGCCTGGGACTGCGCGAGGGCGACCCGCTGCCCCTCCCGCCTGAGTGGCTGCACCCGGGGCAACAGGTCTGCGACATCGTGACCCACGACACCCCCTTGCGCCGCGCGGCAGAGGCGCGTGGTTGCCGCGCCGCCAACGGGCTCGCCATGCTGCTGTGGCAGGGCGCCATCGCCTACCGCCACTGGTTCGGCGTGCTGCCCCCCATCGAGCCCATGCGTGCCGCCCTCTCGGCGACCGAGTAGGCCCCGAGAAGCGGGAGCCGAACAGCGCAGCGGTTCAGAGCCCGAGCACGGCGGCGGAGTCGATATCGTCCTGCCCGCAAATGAGTTCCGCCGCAATCGTAACGCCCGCGAACTCCTCCAACAAGCGGCGGTTGGTCACGGCGGCGGTGTCCCAGCTCTCGCCCGCATGGTTGAGCACCAGCGCGCGCAGCTCCAGCCCCCGCGCGCGGATAGCGGCGATGCTCAGCAAAGCGTGGTTGACCGCCCCCAGCTTGTTGCCGACCACCAGCACCACGGGCAGCCCCAGCTCCGCCGCGAAATCGGCAATCGAATAGCCAGGCGCAATGGGCACCTCCCAGCCACCCGCCCCCTCCACCAGCACGGGGGAACCCGCGCCGCAGATGCGGCGGTAGCCCTCTGCAAGCTCCGACGGGCTGATGCGGCGGTTTTCCAACTGCGCGGCCACATAGGGAGCGGTTGCCGCGCGCAGGTAGATGGGGTTGATCAGCTCGATGGGCAGGCTCGGGTCGCTCGCGGCCTGCATGGCGCGGGCATCGCCGCGATCGCCGCAGGCGAGCGGCTTGTAGCCCACGGCAGGCAGCCCGCGGCGGCGCAAATCGCGCAGCAGCGCGCAGGTGACATAGGTCTTGCCGACCTCCGTATCGGTGCCCGTGATGAAGAAATGTTGAGCCATAGCGTTGTGTTACTCGGGGAGTACAATGCGGATATCGTCGATGTTCCACTCCGTCTCGTTGCCGCGCACGAGCAGCCGCTCGACCGCCAGCCACACGAACACGGCTCCCAGCAGGCAAAACAACTTGGGCTTCCAGTTCTCCAGAAGGAGCTGCTTCAGGTCAATTTTCGGTATCATGGGAATAGAGAAGTTGCGTCAGGCGCTCGGCCAGGAGCTCCGAATTGATGTCCCTCTGCACGATGTTGCCCACCGCCAGCGACACTGCCCCCGTTTCCTCGGACACGATGATGACCACGGCGTCCGATGCCTCGGCCAGCCCGATGCCCGCGCGGTGCCGCAGCCCCATGCTGCGATCCTTGAGTTCGCGGTTGGAGACGGGCAGAATGGCGGCAGCCGCCACAATCTGCTCGTTGTTCACGATGACGGCGCCGTCGTGCAGGGGGGTCTTGGGCATGAAGATGGTGCCGATCAGCTCGCGGGAATACTGCGCCTGCAGAATGGTGCCCGTGGCGGCGTAATCCTTGAGCGTGTTGGTACGGCAGATGGCGATGAGCGCGCCGTAGCGCTTGCTGACCAGAAAGGCCACCGAGTCGCACACCCTCGCAATGAAGTCCTGATTCTCGACCTGCTGCTTGAGCAGGCGACGCACGAATTTGTTGGAGCCGAACTTGGCCAAGGCGGTCCGAATCTCCGGTTGGAAGAGAATGACGAGAATCGTGCCGGGACCAATGATGAGCCCCGCCAACTGTTTGAGCACCTGCGCCTGCGTCCACTCCACCACCAAGTAACCCAAAAGCAACACGGCCACCAGCCCCACGAGCATGGAGGCTGCGCGCGAATCGCGCACCCCGCGATACACCTGATAGAATAAAAACCACAAAACCGCAATCTCAAACAAAGCGCGGAGATACTCCCAAAACATACCCGCATCATACTGCCCTAACTGCGGGAAATCAAGTGCAAACAGCGGCAGCCCCGCCGCGTTGCGCCCGGCAGCGCCTCGCTGCATGACAGTCGGGTTCAAAACTCATGCTTGCGGTGTCCCCCGAGCTTTGATAGGATGCTGCTGTCGTGAATAACCGTTTGCTGCTGCCCCTGTTGCTCTGCTTGCTGCCCTCCTGCAGCCTCAGCCGTCATTTGGAGCGCACCGGCGCAGACATCGAGCGACAATTTGCCGAATCCAAAATCTGGGACGAGCTTCCGCAGCGCACTATTTCCTGGCAGCAGGCGCTCAGCATCATGCGCCGCAACAACGCCGAGCTCATCGCCGCGCGCAATGCCGAAGCCAAGGCACAGCGCGACACGCTCAGCGTGTACACCGACCTCATCCCGCAGGTCAGCTACTACGGCTATGCCAACAAGACGCTCCGCGAGCTGTCACAAACCTGGTCCGGCGATGAGCTCGAGCAAAACCTCAATGTCAACTTCTCCATCCCCACCCTCACGCAGGTTCCCTACCGCGTCTATGCGAACCGGGCACGCGCCTTTGCCGCCGTCAAACACTACGAGGGGACGGAGCGCGAGCTGATTTCCAAGCTCTACCTGTCGGTGCGCAAGACCGAGCTGGCAGCTCGGCAAAAAGCGCTGGAGGCACAGCAGCCGACTCCCGCCGCCGAGCCCCCGACGCAGGAGGAGGAGGATGCCGCCGCTCAGGCCGAACTCGCCAAGCTCCTGGGCGATTACTCGGCTCGCTGGAGGATTCTGCCCGAGAGCATGCCGCACATCTCCCTCCGCGATTACGAGGGCAAACTCGGCAAGTTGGATCCGCTCATCGTCTGCCAGTTTGCGCTGAAGCTGGAGCAGGCACGGCTGGCTCAGTACGGGGTAGCGCTCCAGTATCTGCCGACAATCAACACCAACATCTACAGCCCCTCGCTTTTTTCCTCGACGGGGGGCACCTACTCGGGCACTTTCCTCTCCTCCGAGGACACGCGGCTCAACCTCAGCCTCAGCTACACACTCGATACGCGGCTGACCCAGTGGGATCAATACTGCGACAGCCGCGACAAGTACAAAGCCACCCAAAAGGAGGTTCAGGTCGCCATCCTGGAACACCGCAACAACCTGCACCGACTGCGCCGCAGCCTTGCCGACTACCAAGCATGGCGCAGCTACATGAGCAAGCGCGCTGACTACCTGCGCAGCGTGCCTCCCGAGACGCGAGCGGCCTTCCTGGAG
>JBJEVN010000020.1:0-90886 GCA_051884385.1 Akkermansia sp. | reverse complement strand
CAGCTGCGCACGCGCTACCTGAGCATGCGCGGCATCACGGCTGCCGGTGCCGAAGTTTTCTGGCACAGCCTGGCGCTGCGTCCCAAGGGGCGAGCGAGCAGCTGAGGGCGCCTCAAAATAAAAGCGACCGAAAGGGGGGGGAGCCTCAACAATAAAGGCTCTTCGTCTATTTTGTGGAGTGAACGCGCGAGCACAATCTAACAAGAAAACAAAGGATGCGGCCGAGTGCGAAAAGGGGGACGCATGGCGCGCCGAAATGTCACCAAGCCTTGACAGACGATTCTCCGGCACTCTGCAAGCGCAGAAACAAAAGGGCTGCGGGGGGGTAATCCGCAGCCTTTTTGCATCTGTTTGGCATAGCCCCGGCGGGAATCGAACCCACATCGAAGGTACCGGAAACCTTTGTCCTATCCATTGAACGACGGAGCCTCAGCGGGGGGATTGTGGCATGGTGCGGCGCCGATGTCAAGCAGGGAAATGAGGTCATGACGCATCAGCGTCCGCATTCTCCTCCGTGTTGACGGGGGCGGCAGGGGCAGCGGGCGCCGTCAGGAGGGAGGGGGAGGTGTTGACGGGGCTTTCGCTCATGAAGCTGTCGTCGAAGGGCAGGACTTTGTAGCAGCGGCGCAGCAGGCGGTAGCGGTGGCGGCGTTGATCGGCGGGCTTGAACCACACCTCGAGCGCCACGCCGAAGTATCGGTGATCGCTGCCGGTGCGGATGGTGAACACCGGTGCGTTGGGCGGCAGGTAGGGGTAGAGGGCGCGGTTGTAGCTCCACGAGGGGACGGAGCCCGGAATGTCGTGGCGGAAGAGCTCATCGCTCTGCGCTGAGTATTGGGCGGGACAGCTGAAGAGGCGGAGCAGCTCGCCGCTCTCCGACTCGCGGATGTAGAAGAGCAGGGTGCCCTCCTCGCCGGGGTTGACGTAGACTTCGGCCTGGTAGACGCCCTCTTGCCCCGCCGGTTCGCAGAAGCGTATCTCAGGAGCGTCGCCGGTGTAGGAGCGGCGTCCGGTGAGCATGCGGGTGATGGTTGCGTCCTCCGGATGCTCAACGAGGGGCTGCATGCGCCGATCGATGGCGGCAATGGCGGCGTTGAGCGCTTTGTAGGCCGTTTCCGCGTGGGCGGTGCCGCGCCAGGCGAGCAGCAGGTAGTGGTTGCGCCCCAGATCCAAAGCCAGATCAGCGACTTGCGTGTCGCTCTCGGTGCCGGGGAAGGGGTCGCCCGGTTTGACGACGGTGTAGCCCTCGGGCAGGGGCGCGCCTTCGGTGAGATGGCGGAAGCAGACATGCACTAGCCCCGGGGTGCCGGAGGCGGTGGGGGGTATCAGCACGGGATGTCCGGGGCGCGAGTAGAAGGTGTCGCTGGTTTGTAAGCCCTGCCAGCGGGGGGAGCGCTCCAGGTAGGTGCGCAGCAGCTCGGCGTGCTCGTTTTCCAACAGCGTGAGGTTGGGCGTCGCAACAACCTTGTCGGTGGGCGTATCGTCGGTGTCGATGGGGATGGTGAGGGCGTCCGGCCCCGTGAGGGCATCGTGCGGCGGGTGCAGGGTGTCGCTTGTTTGGATGGGGGTGTGCTCGGCTTTGGCTTCCTGGGCGGGGACGTCGGCCAAAAAGGCGGTGAAGGCGAAGACGCCGAGCGCTCCGCCCCAGATGCTGCCCCATTTGAGGAGTTGCGCGAGGGCTCGGAGGTTGTTGAAGCGCAGCAGGTGCGCCGCCCCCGTGAGCAGCATGGCTGCGCCGGAGACGATGAGAGAGCTCATGAGGGTGTAGCCCGCGTAGCGGAACACCCGGGCTTCCGTTCCCGGGGGGCAGAGCTCGGGGAAGAGGGGCGGCAGGCAGGCGAGCAGGGCACACAGAGCACAGAGCAGGTGCAGCCCCGTGGGGTCGAGCAGGAAACGGCGCAGGCGGTAGGTCATGGCTGAACCCGGGGGGCGGTTTCGGGCGGGGCGCTTTTTGCTTCGTCGTCCCGGCGCAGCAAGGCGCGCAGAATGACGCTGCGCGGCGATTCTTCCTGCAGCGCATCGTAGCGCGCGCGCAGCAGGGGCAGCCCCTCCTCGGTGACGGCGAGCTCCCCCTGCTCATTGGTCAGCGATTCGAGCAGCGCGGCGTGTTGCGGCAGTTGGTGGGCGCGGAGCGCGCGGATGGCATCGGGCAAGAGCGCGGGATCCCAGTCGCCGACGCATCCCCGGTGCAGGGCGGCATCGGTCAACAGCGCGGCGCGCAGGGTGCGCTGCTCCTCATCGGACGGGCTGTCGGTCTCATCCGGCGGGGTGATGCCGCGCAGCCGGAGCTGCAGGCGCAGGCAGGCCTGCACCAGTTCGGGGTCGTAGCTCTTGGCGTAGCGCAGGAGATCGGGCAGAGCTCGCTCGCCCTCCTGGGCTACCAGCATCTCCAGCAGCGCGGCCATGGGGGCGGCCGCGTAGCAGTCAATCATCTCGTCGCGCGAGGCCGGCAGCATGGTGGCGAGTTTGTTGAGCGCCTGCCGCAGTTTGCCGGGCGCGACGCGCCAGTGCTGCACGCGCAGCTCCTCCAGCAGCTGCGCGGGTACCTCCTCCAGAAAATGCTCGCCGTGCTGCCAGAGACTCAGCCCCTCGATGAAGGCATAGGCGCGTTCGGCATCGGCCATGCGGAGGAAAGCCAGCGTGTCCGCCAAGCCGCCGGGCGGAATGCGGCGTAGGGTGTCGAGCGTCAGATAGTGGCGCAGGAGGGTGAGGGCGCGCTTGTAGGCGGGGAGTCCGTATTGGCTGCTCAGGTAGCGCAGGCTGCCCTCGGCCGGCGCCAGCGGCACCTGCGCGGCGCGCAGGGCGATGTAGCGCTGCAGGGCGGCTTCCTCGCGCGGCAGTCGCAGCGCCAGCTCGGGCGGCAGAAGCTTCGCCTGTTGCAGTCGGGCGAGGAACTCGGGCAGGGCGTGCAGGTAGAAGAGCGCGTTGCAGCCCTGTGCATTCTCGCGCAGGGGGTCGGCACCCTCCTGTAATTGCCAGGTAATGAGCGGTTCGAGCAGGCGCGCGGCCTTCGGTTCGCGAGCGGCGGCAGCGGACCAGCGCAGCAGCGGGGTGTCGCCGTTGTCATCGGGCTCGGGATCGAGGGCGTAGCGCAAAACGGCCGCCGGGGTATCCTTGGCCGTGCGCAACGGAACTCCCGCCCCCATCGTCTGACTGATGGAGAGGAACACGGCGAGCACGGGAAGGAGGCTTCGCATGGGCACTGCCACTTTACACCATGAGCGGGATTCTGTCAACCGACGCATTCAAAGTCGGGGGAGCTTCATTCCGGGTCATCCGCGCCCGGGTCATCCGCGCCGGGGTCGGCACAGTCGCAAGGCGTTTCGCCGCCGGGTTGGCGAGCCTGCAGAAAGGCCTCGCGGTTGTCCCAAATGAAGCGCGCAACGGCCGATTCCAGATCCCAGCTCCAGCGGTCGCTGTCGGCGGTGAGCCGATCGAGTTCCCGGGGATTGTCCAACACCTTGGCCATGGCACGGTAGCGGTCGGCGACCTCTTTTTGGCCGATATCTTCCATGTAGAGGAAGAGGCTTTGCTGTTCGTTGGCATCCATTTCGCCCATCCAGAAGTCATCCAGCGAGGTAAGGTGCAGAGCCTCGACCACAGAGGCAGACATGGCGGCGGGGTTCAGCTCGTGCCTGTGCAGCCATTCGGTCACGCTGCCGGACTTGGCATCGGGAAGCCCCTCGCGGTGCAGGCGCACGGTCCAGGCGGCGGTGCGGATGGCGGCATCCTCTGCTTCGCAGAGCTCGGTGAGCAGGGCATCGGCATCGGGGCTGCGCTCCATCAGCTCGGTGACGGCGGCGGCCTCGTGGGCTTTGCCGCCTTGGCTCAGCATGCGTGCGGTGGCGAGCAGCGCCTCGGCCGGAAGTCGCAGAGCCGTGTCCTTGGCAATGGCGCGGATGATGAAGAGGTTATCGTCACCTTCCCAAAGCGAGAGGTCACTCCACAGGGGTAGGGTGAGCACCACGCGAGCGGCGCGCTCGGGGGCGGCCTCGGCGAGAAGGCAGATGGCTTCGGCGGCGAGCTCGCCGCGCACGCTGCCCTGCTGCAAGGCGCGGGCGAGCGTGTCTGCAAAGGGGGCGAGCAGCTCGGCCTTGTTTTCATCGCGGCGCAGCGCGGCGCGGCGGATGTCGCAGGCCAGAGTCTCGCCTTCGCGGATGAGCAGCGGCACCTCGGGGATGGTGTAGCCCTGATCGCGCAGCTCTGCTGCAAGTTCGGGGTCGGCTGTCAGTAAATCCGCTGCGCAGAGCCCCGCCCACTCGCTCGGGGGTTCGGCCTTCAGGGTGGCATCGGCGCCTTTCTCCAGCAACAGGGTGAGCAGCTGCGGTAAATCCGGGGCGGCCTCATCGGTGCTGAGCTCCGCCGCGAGCAGCATGAGGGCGGGCGTGTTGTCCGCGAGGCGCGAGTTGGGGTCTGCGCCGGCCTCCAGCAGCAGGCGGAGGCATTCTTCACGGGTGCCGTCGTCCTCGTGCGCGCCGCTGCAGGCCTCGGCCAGCGCTTCGGGCGGCAGCGCTTGTTCCGCCACAAGCCGCCGGAGCGTCTCAACCCAGTGCATGGCCGCCGCGGCCGCCAGAGGATTGATGCGACCGGCGCTGGCGCCCTTGTCCAAGAGGTATAGGAAGAGATCCTCGCGATGGCTCATGAGGGCGACATCGAGCGCCGTGCAGTTGTCCTCCATGCGGGCGTTGAGTTCAGCGCCATGGCTCAGCAGTAGCTCGATGAGCCGGATGTCGCTCTCCGGGTCGTTCTCGCTGCCCGTGCCGCGCAGCTCGCCGCGAATGACACAGGCTAGCGGGGTGGCGAGCTCGGAGTCGGCGTTGACATCGGCTCCGTCGGCAATCAACGTTGCGACCAGAGCTTCATCGTGCGCCATACAGGCCAAGTGGAGCATGCTGCACCCCCGGATGGCGAAGTCGGCTTGCTGCGTGTCGGCGTAGTGGCGGATGAGTTGGGCGGCCTCGTCGCAGAAACTCTCGGCGGGGGTGTAGATGCTCTCGAACTGTTCCCGCTGTTCGGTGTCCATGGGGGTGGCGGCGGGCTTGCAGCCGGCGAGGGCGGCGGCGGCCAGTGCGGAGAGGAAGAGGTTGCGGTACATGGTGTTCAGCAGGTAACAGTGGTGTTGAGTCGGGCAATGTGCACCTCGCCGTCGTGCAGGGGTGCCAGCGCGGCTTTCATGGCGGCGGCGCATTCCTTTTCGCCGTGGACGAGGTAGAGCTTTTGCTTGCGACCGCCTGTGGCGCGGAAGTAGCGGATGAGCTCGTCGTGGTCAGCATGCCCAGAGAAGGAGTCCAGCGATTTGATGGCGGCGCGCACGGGGTAGATGTCGCCGAGAATGCGCACCTCCATCGCGCCGTTCATGATGCGGCGCCCGAGGGTGTTCTGCGCGCAGTAGCCCACGAAGAGGACGGTGTTGTTGGGGCGTCCGATGCCGTTTTTGAGGTGGTGCAGGATGCGCCCGGCTTCGCACATGCCGCTGGCGGAGATGATGATGGCCGGCTCGTGCAGGTTGTTGAGCCGCTGGCTTTCCGATATGGTGCGCACGAGGTGCAGTTGCTCGAAGCCGAAGGGGTCGCGCTCGGCAAAGAGGAAGTTGTAGACTTCCTTGTTGAAGCATTCGGGGTGGATGCGGAAGATTTCCGTGGCGCTCACGGCCATGGGGCTGTCGACATAGACGGGGTAGTTGGGTAGCAGTCCCTGGCGGTAGGCGCGGTTGAGCAGGTAGAGCAGCTGCTGGGTGCGCTCGACGGCAAAGGCGGGGATGTAGACATTGCCGCCGCGTTTCATGGCCGTGCGGATGGTGTCGCGGAAGGTTTCGTCGTCGCGGCTGGGAGATTCGTGCCGCCGCCCGCCGTAGGTGCATTCCATGAGCATGATGTCGACGTCGGGGACGGGCTGCGGATCGCGCAGCAGTTCGTTGTTGCCGCGCCCGATGTCGCCGGAGAAGAGCAGGCGCTTGTGTTGCCCGTCTTCCTCATCGTCGATATCCAGCACAATCTGCGCCGCGCCGAGAATGTGCCCCGCATCGTAGAAGGTCAGGGTGATGCCGGGAGCCAGGGGGAAGGGGACTTCGTAGCCGATGTTGAGGAAGTGCCGCAGGCATTGCTCGGCATCCTGCTCGGTGTAGATGACCTCGGCCACCTTGCCGCTGCCGCCTTTGCGCGCATCCATTTTGTTGAGGAACTTGCAGTCGCTCTCCTGGATGCGGGCAGCGTCGGCCAGCATAATCTGGCAGAGGTCGCGCGTGGCGTAGGTGCTGTAGATAAAGCCGCGGAAGCCTTTTTTCACCAGGTTGGGCAGGTTGCCCGAGTGGTCGATGTGCGCGTGTGACAGGACGACGCAATCAATGCTCGCGGGGTCGAAGTAGGGAAAATCACGGTTAATGCGCAGTTCATCCTCGCGGTGTCCCTGGTACATGCCGCAATCGAGGAGGATGCGCTTGCCGTTGACCTCCAGCAGGTGCTGGGAGCCCGTGGTCGTTTCCGCCGCGCCGCAAAAGTGGATTTTCATTGCCCGCCATCATAGGAGAAAAGCCCGGGTGCTGCAAGGAAAAAAAGGAGGGCTGTGCGGTCTTTTCCCTTGGCGTATTCCCGGGCTATGTGCTAGAATGCTTCGCATGGAAGAACCTTTGGCAATCGGTATCGACATGGGCGGCACCACCATCAAAACGGCGGTAGTGCAGGGTAATCGGGTGTTGTTTAAGGCTCCGCCCATCGATACGCGTGCCTATGCCACGGCGCAGGAGGCTTTTGTGGACATCGGCGCGCTGGTGGCCGATCTGCGCCGCAGCTATCCGGCGATTCAGGCGGTGGGTATGGGGATTCCCGGCTTTGTCAACCCGCTGGCGGGCATGACGCATATCCTGACCAATGTCGAGGGCTGGAACAATTTGCCCATCCGCGACATGCTGGAGGAGGCCACGGGACTGCCCGCTGCCATCGATAACGATGCCAACTGCATGGCCTATGCCGAGTGGAAGCAGGGCGCGGGGCGCGGCATGGATAATCTGGTCTGCCTGACGCTGGGCACGGGGGTGGGCGGCGGCATCATTGTGGATGGTCACATGCTGCGCGGGTTTATGGGAATCGCGGGTGAGCTGGGGCAGATGAGTATTGACTACCGGGGGCGCCGTGGCTACTACAACAATGCCGGGGCGCTGGAGGACTACATCGGGCACAACGAGTTCACGGCCGACGCCGTGGCGCGCTATGCGGAGGCGGGTATCACGAAAACGGCTGCGGAATGCAATCCGCTGGCGCTGGAGCTGGCGGCCAAGGCCGGCGATGCCGTGGCGCTGGCCTGCTACGATGATTTCGCGCGCAAGCTGGCCACCTGTCTGGTGACTTGCCACTACCTGCTCAATCCCGAGGCCTTTGTCATTGGCGGGGGGCTTTCCAAGGCGGGGGACTTGCTTTTCGGTCCGCTGCGTCGCTACATGGGCGAGCAGATCAACGAGCGCTATTTCAGCCGCATCAAGCTGCTGCCCGCCGCCTTCGGCAACGAGGCGGGGCTCATCGGTGCCGCGCAGCAGGGGCTCAACGTGATGCTGTGATGGAGGAGCCCGCTGTCGGCAAGGGGGAGGCGCGCTTGTGCTCGCGGCTAGGGCTGAGCGCTGAGGAATCGACCGCTCTGCTGGCGGCCATGCGGGCGGGGGCGAGCAGCCGTAGCGCGGCGGTGCTCACGCCGCGCGCGCCGCAGGGCTATGTGCCGCCGTTTCCCTGCGCGGAGGGCGCTGTTTATCCCTGGCTGCCTCCCCGCGTTTTCCTGCCCTGGCCGGGGGATGAAAAGCCCACGGCGCACGCGGATTATCGCGCGGGGATGTACTACATGCTCGACCTCTCGTCCTGCTGGGAGTCGGCGGCGCTGGCGGCGGTGCCGCCCCCGGAGCGCTCGCTGGATCTCTGTGCCGCCCCCGGGGGCAAGACGATGCTGCTGGCGGCGCGTCACACCTTGCAGCATCATGTGGCCAACGAGGTGAATCCCGGTCGCCGCATCACCCTGCGCAAGAATGTCGAGTTGTGCGGCCTGCCGAACACGGAGGTGACGGGTCTGCGCCCCGATCAGTGGGCACGCTCGGGCGAGCTCTTCGATTTGGTGCTGGCGGACGCGCCCTGCAGCGGGCAGTCGCTGCTCTGCAAGGGCGTGAAAAATCCGGGTTGTCTGAGTGCTTCCATGGTCAACGGCAATGCGAAACGCCAGCGCGGCATCATGCTGGCGGCGACGGCCTGTGTGCGGCCGGGGGGACACTTGCTTTATAGCACCTGCACCTATGATCCCGAGGAGAATGAAAAGGTGATGGCCTATGTGCTGCGGCGTGTGCCGGGCTGGCGGGCGGTGGAATTGCCGATGCTTGGGGCGTTTCGCTCGCGCTTGGCGGATTTCCCCGCCTACCGCCTGCTGCCGATGCAGGGCTGCGGAGCGGGGGGCTTTTGTTGCCTCTTGCAGCGCGAAGTTTGAAGCTTTTCCGGGGCGCCGATGTCTTATGAGATGTATGCGTAACCTTCTCTTGCTGATGGCCGTCGTTTTGGCGGCTCCTTTGTCGGCTTCTCCCCTGCCGGAGAAGGCGGATTTGCTGGCGCAGAACACGGTGGTGGCTCGTTATATCGGTTCGCAGCATCGTCCCTGCTTTTTCCGCACGGCGGAGTGCCCCGACCGCTGTGGGCACGCCACGACGGTGGCCTTTTTCGAGGTGCTGAGCAATGAGCAGTACAGCAAGCCGGGCGAGTACGGCGATGACAAGGCCGAGCCGGGCAGCCGTTTGGTGCTCGATGTGCAGCGCGACATTCCCGGCCAGTCGGAGGAGACGCTCGAGACTCTGCAACAGCTTACGCCCGGGGAGAAGCTGCGCCTGACGGTGACGCATTACTATGTCAAGGTCGACAACAGCCATTTCCCCGTGCGTCCGGTGACGCAGTTGGAGAAGCTGGGACCTGCCGAGGAGGGCGATGCACCGCTGCCCGCCTTGCCGGAGCTCAACGGTCCGATGGCGGTTCCCTGCGCCCACTGAGACAGAAGCACAAACGCAACAAGCCCTCGCGGGATTTTTTTCTGTGCGGGTCGTGCGTATGCAGCGGTGGGGGACACGGGGGAAATGAGCGGCGCTCCCGGTTCTTTGGCAAAATTGTTGAGACACCTGTGGCAGAAATACGGACTTGCCGCGACCGCGCATCGGTGCTAAGCTGGGGGTGTTCGTCAGAGAGGCTCATGAGCGAGTGTGTCATACGGGTGTTGCAGCTGCGGCGCAGTTTCGGAACGCTGCGCGCGTTGGACGGTGTGTCGTTTGAGGTCGCAGCAGGACAGTCGGTCGGGCTGATTGGTGCCAACGGCGCCGGCAAGACCACCTTGATGCGCCTGCTGACGATGGTCGATGCACCCGATTCGGGGCGTGTGGAGCTTTTCGGGACGGATGTGCTGCGCCACCCCGAGCGGGTGCGGGCGAGGGTCGGCTGGATGCCCGATGCTTGTGCGCTGCCGCCGCGCACATCGGTGCGTGAGTACATCGATTTTTTTGCCCGTGCTGTCGGGCTGACGGGTGCGCGCCGCTTGGCCGAGGTCGAGCGGGTGTTGTCGTTCTGCGGGATAGAGGAGCTGGCGAATCGGCAGGTGAATAAGCTCTCCAAGGGACAGGCGCAGCGCCTGAGCTTGGCGCGCATGCTGGTGGGCGATCCGCAGTTGCTGGTGCTGGATGAACCGGCGGCGGGGCTGGATCCCGTCGCGCGGGTGGAATTGCGCCACTATGTGAATACCCTGCGCGAGCAGGGCAAGACCCTGCTCATCAGCTCGCACATCCTCACGGAGCTTGCCGAGATGTGCGACCATCTGCTGCTGCTGGAAGCCGGCAAACTGGTGTACCATGGTCGCGCGGAGGACTTGATGCCGCCGTCGGGCGGGACGCCGGTGCGGCTCCGCACGGCGGGCGATGCGGCGTTACTGCTGCTGCACCTGGAGCAGCAGGAGAGCTGGGCGCAGCTGCGGCGCTCGGGCAACACGGTGCAAGGGATTTTTGCCGGGGTGGGGGATGAGGCTTTGGCTGCCGAATTGCAGCGCCTGGCCACGCTCTTTCCCCTCTGCGGCTTCGCGGAGGAGAAGCCCGTGCTGGAGCAAGGGTTTATCAAGCTGATGTCGCACAAGTCATGAAACGTTACCTTTCCGACTATTTACCCGCGAGCACGGTCAATTCGCTGCGCCGCTGTCTGCATGCGCCCGCCTACATCGTGTTGATGTGTCTTCTGCTGGTGGCGGTGTGCGGTGCCGAAAGGGACGAAATGCTCGACTTGGTCTGGGAGTGCCGTTGGTTTTTGTTGTTCATCATTCCGCTGGTGGCAGGGGGCTGGCCTTGCCGGGAGGCGTGCGAGGCAACATCGATGGCGCGTTTGGCTCCCTTGTCCTCTTGGCGAGCGGTGTGCGGGGTATGGTTGTCTGCTACCCTGCAATGCCTGTTGATTGGCTTGCTGTTGTGCGCGGTGTTTGTGGTGCATCAGGTGGAAGAGCCATCGGCTTGGCGGGCGTTGAGCCGGGTCTTGCTGCTGTCGTTGGTCGCGGTGCCGGGGTGGATGGCGATCCTGAGTCTGGGCGGCGCTGTGCTCTGGGCGGCCATCGTGATCGGGGTTGTCGGGATAGGGGCTTCGATGAGTACGAGGATGGAAGGTGGGGTTTTGGTTGAGATAGGATTCGCGCACAACTGGACGGTGCAGCTCGGCCCTGCCTTCATCGGTGTGGTGTTGCTGTTGATGGTGCTGCTGTTGAATGTGGCGCGCCGCGCCTATGCGCTGCCCACGGAAAATCTCTGGCTCTTGCCTCGCGTGTTGACCCCGCTCTTGGTGCTGATCCTGTTTGTCGGCCTTGACGAATCTTGCTGTCTTTCATGGTGGCGCATTCTGTTGGCCGGGGGACTCCTCCTGCTCAATGTGCTGTTGCCGTACAGCCGGCGAGTGCCGGTGCGCGCGGTGCTGCCCGGGGTGCCGGTGAGCTGGCAGCGCCCGGGGGTGCTGCCGGATTTGGGCGTGACGGTGCTGACGGCGGCGGCGTTGCTCTATTTTCATCCGTGGCTGTGCAATGAGGATATGGGATGGGTGGCTTGTGAGAGCCTGCTCGGGCTGGCGCTGATGCTGACCTGCTGCCGCAGCGAGAGCACGAGCAAGTGGCTGGTCTTTTGGGCGGGTCCGTTGTTTGTGTCGTTCTTGCTGGCGGATACATCCCTGCTCGACAGGGTGCAGAGCCTGCCGGAGCCGTATCAGGTGTGGCTGTTGCCGGCAACGGCTTTGCTGCTGTTGCTGTGGATTGTGGTGGTGGCGTGTTGGAAGAAGTGCTGAGATGCGGACGCTGTGGCATGTATGGCTGTTGTGCGGGCTGCTGCTGCTGGTCGGCTGCGGGCGCGAGTCGCTGCCGCGCATCAGCTCGGCGGAGCAGCTGCGGGGGCACTATGTTTCCACGCAGACGGGCTCGGTGTTCGATCAGCTGCTCGCGCAGTATGTGCCGGGGGCAAAGCCCTACTACGACACCAACATGCCCAACGCCGTGCAGTCGCTCAAGATGGGCAAGTGCGATGCCATCCTCTGCGATGAGCCCGTGGCGCGCGAACTCATCCGCACCAACGGCGGTATCCGCATCCTGAGCAAGGTGGCTCCCGACCGCTATGCCTACGTCTTTTCCAAGGAGAACGCCGCCCTATGCGAGGAGTTTTCCGGAGTCATCCGCGCTCTGAAGGCCGATGGCACCCTGGCCACCATCGAGGCGCGCTGGTTCGGGGCGGATGAGTCGGCCAAGCAGCCGCCCGCCGAGCTGCCGGGCGATTCGGGACGCGGCGTGGTTGTCGCCGCCGATGACCCCGCCTTTCGCCCCTTCAGCCTAATGAAGGAGGGGCGGCACGCGGGCTACGATGTGGATGTCATCGCCGAGTGCTGCCGCCGCCTGGGCTACGGGCTGCGCTTCGATGCCATGGAGTTTGCCTCCGTTCTGCCGGCGGTGGTGACGGACAAGGCGCAGCTGGGCTTTTCCGGCATCAGCGTGACGGAGGAGCGGCGCCGGAGCGTGCTCTTCTCCGAGCCGGTGTACGAGGGCGGGACCGTGTTACTGGTGCGCGATGCCGCCGCAGAGCCCGCCCGCCCCGGCCTGCTCGCCGGGCTGGCGGCGAGCTTCCGCAGCACCTTTGTCGAGGAACAGCGCTGGCAGATGATTCTCCGAGGGCTGGGCGTGACGCTGCTTATCGCGCTCTGCTCCGTCCTCAGCGGCACCCTGCTGGCCATGCTGGTCTGCGCCTTGCGTCGCTCGAGCCTGCGCGCGCTGAGTCTGCCTGCGCAGCTCTACATCGCCCTCATGCGCGGCACGCCCATCGTCGTGGTGCTGATGATTTTGTACTACATCGTCTTTCAGGGGCTGAGCGTTGACCCCGTGCCCATTGCCATCCTGGGCTTTGCGCTCAACTTCGCCGCCTACTCGGCCGAGACCTTCCGCTCCGGCGTGGCTGCCATCGACCCGGGGCAGGTGGAGGCGGCGCAGGCGATGGGCTTCAGCCGCCTGCAAATCTTCTTCTGTATCATCTTGCCGCAGGCGACACGCCACGCGCTGCCCGTCTACAAGGGCGATGTGATTTCCACCCTGAAGTCCACCTCCGTGGTGGGCTACATTGCGATTCAGGACCTCACCAAGATGAGCGACCTCATCCGCAGCCGCACCTACGAGGCCTTTTTCCCGCTGCTGACGACGGCGCTGATTTATCTGGCGCTCGCCAACCTCATGGCCGCCCTCATCGGGCTCATGGAGCGGCGCATCGACCCGCAGCGTCGCCGCGTCAGCCTCGATTTTCTCCGCAATAGCGATACACGCTCATGATTACGGTTCGTCATCTCTGCAAACGCTTCGGCGAGCTCTGCGTGTTGCGCGATGTCAACGCCGAGATTCGCCGTGGCGAGGTTATTTCCGTCATCGGCCCGAGCGGCACGGGGAAATCGACCTTCCTGCGCTGTCTCAACCGCTTGGAGGAGCCCGACGGCGGGGAAATTCTCATCGGCGGGCAGAATATTCTGGCACCCGGGGCGGATGTGCAGGCGTTGCGCCGCCGCATGGGCATGGTGTTCCAGAGTTTTAACCTCTTTTCACACCTGACGGTCATCGAAAACATCATGCTGGGGCCCACCAAGCTGCTGCGCGAGACGCGCGCGGAGGCCGGGCGCCGCGCGATGGAGCTGCTGGCGATGGTGGGGTTGCGCGACAAGGCGCTCGCCTATCCCGAGCAGCTCAGCGGCGGGCAGAAGCAGCGCGTGGCGATTGCGCGCACACTGGCCATGCGCCCGGAGATTGTGCTCTTCGACGAACCCACGAGCGCGCTGGATCCCACCATGGTGAGCGAGGTGTTGGCGGTCATTCGCCGCTTGGCGGAGCAGGGGCTCACCATGATGGTGGTGACGCACGAGATGAAGTTTGCCCGCGATGTCTCCTCGCGCGTGTTCTACATGGACGAGGGGCTGATTTACGAGGAGGGGGCGCCCAGCCGCATTTTCGGTGCGCCGCAGCGCGAGAAAACGCGCGCGTTCATCCGCCGTGTCAGCACCTTCCGCTTCCGGCTCACGCCCGCCGTGCAGGATATTCAGAGCCTCAACGCGCAGCTGACGGCCTTTGCGGAGGCACACCTCATCCCGCCGCACCGCCTGCACAACATGGCGCTGCTGATGGACGAGATGTACAGCAACCTGCTGCCGCCGACCGAGGCGGGCATCGACATCACCGTGAACTGCGCGGAGGCCACGGGGGAGGTGGAGCTGGTCTTTGCCTACGGTTCCCCCATCGCCGACCCCACGGCGCGGCACGACGACACGGGCGAGATGTTCCGCGTGCTGACCCGCCGCCTCTGCGATGCCTGCCGCGTGGAGGGTAACACGATTCGCCTGAGTCTGCGTTAAGGCTGCGGGGCAGGGGGCTGCGGCAGCCCTTCGAATGCTTGCGGGAAGAAAGCGCGGGCGCCCGCTTCGGCGGCGGCAATGCCGGCCTCGGTGGGTTTGATGCCGGGCTCGCCGTCGAAATTGACGGCGCGGCGGAAGATTTTGGGATCGGTGCCAAAGACCATGTAGCGGTGCACGAGGTAGGGGTTCTCCCCGACAGTAACCTTGGCCTCCAGCACGGTGAAGGCGGCGCGGTAGTCCGAGTGTTGCAGGCACTCGACCATGGGCGGGGTGTTGTAGCCGCCGGGGTAGCAGTAGGTGCTGCAGTTGCCGAACAAGTCCCTGAGCTTGGTGCCGGAGTCGAGCAGCTCGGTCTGCATTTGCGCTGCGTAGGCGGGCGTGTCCTGCCCGAGACGCTTCCAGCTCTTGGGGTAGAGGTGGTTGCTGGAGTGGCTGCCGATGGTGGCGCCCGCCGCGGCCATCTCGCGGATTTGCTCGCGGGTCATCGAATCGCCCTGCACCTGAATATAGCGCGTGTAGAGGAAGAGGGTGAAAGGGTAGCCGTAGGCGCGCAGCACGGGGTAGGCATCGGTGTAGACGCTCTTCCAACCGTCGTCGATGGTGATGAGCACGCAGCGCTCGGGCAGCTGCCGCTCGCCGCGCAGCCATTCGAGAAAATCTTCCATCGTGATGGGGCTGAGCCCCGCCTCGCGGATGTACTGCATCTGCGTGCAGAACTCGGCGGTGCGCATGCGCATCTCGGTGGTCTTTTTGGTGTTGCTGAAGTTGTGGTAGCCCAGCACCGCCACGCGCGTCTGCTCGCGGGGCACGAGGGGGGCATCGAACCGAGCTGTTACCCAGTCGCCGTCGGGCTGCCGCTTGGTGAGGGCTCTGCCCGCGGTGGGCAGCGCTTCCGCCGTGGTGGCGGCGGGGGACTCCGGCGCGGGGGTCTCGTCGATTTCCTCGGCGCTGTCGTCATCCGGCAGCGCCGGCAGGGGTGCGGGGGCGGCGGGCTCGCTTATTTGCTTGAGGATGTCGGCGAGTCGGGCTTCGCTGCCGAAGTTGAGAGCTCGGGCGAGGCTCAGGTCATCCCGAACCATGTTGCGGTGCAGGCGGTAGGGGTCGGTCTGCCGCAGCACCTTGCCGGAGGTGCAGGTGAAGGCGGCGCGGTAGCCATAGCGGCGCAGGGCGGCGGGCATGTCGTTGTCGCAGTAGCCGCGCGGGTAGGAGTAGGCGACACATTGACCGAAGGCGCGTCGCAGCTGCTCGGCAGGGGCGGCCATCTCGGCTATCTGCATGACCTCCTGCTCCCCCGACAGCGCAGCAAACTGCCACGCGTAGTTTGCAGGGCGCGTGGCGGAGTGCGCGCCGATGGCGCCGCCGCAGTCCTGCATCTCGCGCAGGCGCTCGACGGGCAGCGGGCTGTCTGCTCGGAGGTTGCTGCCATCGGCAAAGATGAGGAAGGGAATGCCCAGCTCGCGAAGAATGGGGAGGGCGATGTCGTAGGCGGCGGCATCGGCCTCATCGAGGGTGACGAGCACGGCGTGTTGCGGCAGCTCGGCCTTGCCCTCCAGCCAGTCGAAGAAGCGCTGCGGCGAGATGGGGGTGGCACCGCAGCGCCGCAGGTACTGCATGTGGCGGCGGAACGCTGCGGCATCGGGCTGCCCCTCGCGCCCCAAGTGCTCATAGCCGAGCACACTCACCACGCTGTTGGGCGCCGGGGGCGGGGGTGTCGCGGCGGGCTCTGCCGCAGCGAGCGGCAGACAGAGGCAACAGAGCAACAGCAGCAGGCGGTGAATCATGCGCGGCACCATAGGCATAAATGCCGTTTTTTGCAAGTCTAAACGGCAATTATTTTGCCTGCCGTTTTATCGCCCGGGCACGAGCTCGTAGGTGTAGCCCTTGAGGTATTCGGTCTCGGGAATGTTGAGCAGCACGGGGTGGTCGGGGCTCTGCCCGTGGCGGCGCAACAAGCGCAGGGTGCAGTGCCCGTCCACGGCGGCGTTGGCGATGGTTTCGCGGAAGAGCGCATCGCTCGCGTGGTGCGAGCAGCAGAAGGTGGAGAGGATGCCGCCCACGGGAAGCATTTGCAGGGCGCGCAGGTGAATCTCCTTGTAGCCGCGCAGGGCGCCGGCCAGGCTCTTCTTGTTGCGGGTGAAGCTGGGCGGGTCGAGGATGATGAGATCCCACTTGGGGTCGGCGCCGTTGCGCACGGCGTCGGACTCGCGCTTGAGGAAGTCAAAGGCGTTCTCGGCGATGGCCTCGATGCTCACGCCGTTGAGCTCGGCATTGCGGCGCACAGCGGCGATGGCCTCTTCGGAGATGTCGACGGAGGTGACTTGCGCCGCCCCCGCGAGCGCGCAGGCGAGCCCGAAGCCGCCCTGGTTGCTGAAGCAGTCGAGCACGCGGCGCCCGGCGGCCAGTTTGGCCACATCGGCGTAGTTCTGCATCTGGTCGAGGTAGAGCCCCGTTTTCTGCCCTGTGGCGAGGTCGACGCAGAAGCGGATGCCGCGCGCGGTGCCGACAAAGGGGGCAGGTTCCTCACCGGCGGCCACATAGGTAGCGGGTTCGATGCCCTCGGCAGCAAGCATGGGCGAATCGTTGCGCACGATGATGCTGCGGGGGCGGAAGAGGTCGCAGAGGATGTCGCGGATGAGCCCGAGGCGCAGGTACATGGCCATGGTGAGGGTCTGCACGACGAGGACATCGGCGTATTGGTCGACAATGAGCCCGGGCAGGCCGTCGCTTTCGCTCCAGACGACGCGGCGCATCTCCTCCCCCGGCAGCAGGCGCTCGCGCAGGGTGATGGCCTGCGCGATGCGGCGGGCGAAGAAGTCGCGGTCAAGATCCTGCTTGCGGCGGGAGAAGCGGCGCGCGATGATCTGCGACTGCGGGTTGTACATGGCCGAGCCCAGATAGTGGTCGCGCTGATCCTTGAGCAGCACAACATCGCCCGGCTTCGGGTTGCCGAAGACGGTGCGCACCTCGGTGCCGTATACCCAGTCGTGACCGTGGAAGATACGCGCTTTGGGCGCGATGATGAGTCCTGCCATAGCGCCGTGCATTCTACCGAAGCGGCGGGGCGATGTCAAGCTCGCCGCGCCGCGTCGCGTGGCGGCTTTTTCACCGAGGACGGCTTTCTTTTTGCTTGCGTCGAGCCTGCTTCGGGGGTAGGATGTATACCATCATGTCCGATTCGTCCTTGTCCTACCACGCGTTTTCCGATTGCCTTTGGCTGCGCTGCGACAGCCGGGGGAGCTTTGTCAACAGCCCCGCCCTCAAGGCGATTGCCGAGCGCTATCTCAGCGAGGGGGGGAAGACGGTGGTGGTGGATTTGGAGCTGTGCCCGGGGGTGGATTCCACCTTTATGGGGACGCTGGCGGGGCTGGCGCGCCGCTGTCTGGCGCAGGGCGGTTGCCTGCAGGTGGCCTCGCCCACGCAGCGCACGCGCGAAGCGATGGAGAGCCTGGGGTTGGACATGCTGATGGATATTGACCCGAGCGATGCCTTCTGGGCGGAGGATGCGGCGAAACGTCGCGCGGCGCTGTCGGCGGAGGCCGGGGAGAGCGGCACTTCGGCGTTGACGGAATTGGAGCGCACGCGGCATGTGCTGGAGGCGCACAACACGCTGCGTTCGATGAATCACAAGAACGACGAGACTTTCGGTTACGTTTGCGAGACGCTGGAGGAGGATTTGCTGCGCCAGAGCGAGGAAAACGATTCGCTGTGAGCAGCGGCGGTCATCCCTTGGCATCGTGGGCGGAGGCGCAGGCGTACTATGCTGCCCTGCGGGCGCGGGCGCGACGTACTTTCGCCGCAGAGGAGAGGGCTTGTCCCTTGTCGCCGGATGTGCTGTGCGAGGCGTGGCTGGCGGGGCGTTTGGGCAGCGAGGGGCAGACGATGCACCACGGGGCGGTGCAGGTGCCGGATTTCGGCCTGCCGGGGGCTCCGGGGGAGCCCGATGTGGTGCATGCGGAGTTGCTCGTGGGTGGGCAGCGTGTGGTAGGTTCGGTGGTGTTTCACGCCGAGGCTGAGGATTGGGAGCGCTGCGGTTGCGGCACCGATGCGCGTTTTGATGATGTGGTGCTGCATGTGGTGGCGCAGGAGCCGCCGCCGGGCTGGTTTACGCGCACCTCGGCGGAGCGTGAGGTGCCGGTGATGCCGCTGCGTGCGGAATTGTTGCAGGAGGTGGGCGCGCCGCCGTGTCGGCGGGAGGGCGGGCTTTCCCGGGGCGTGCCGGGGGCGCTGGCTGATCTGCCTCGGGAGTCGCTGGAGACCTTGTTGCAGGCGGCTGCGGCGCACCGCGCGGCGCTCAAGCGCGAGCGTTTCCGCAGCCGGGTGTCGGTGGTGGGCGAGGCACAGGTCTGGTACGAGGCTTGGGCGCAAACGCTGGGCTATGGGGCAAATGCGGCGACCATGCAGATGCTGGCGCGCCGTGTGCCGCTCGCGCATCTGCGCGCGGCGGGGGCGGATGAGGCGGTGGCGCGGCTGCTGGGGGCGGCCGGGTTCTTGGTGCCGGTGCTGCCGCAGCGTGCCACGGAGGAGGAGCGCGCGTACCATCGCCGCGTGTGGGATGCTTGGTGGCGCTGCCGCGAGTGCTATGCGGCTCGCCCCCTGCCGTGGCGCATGGGGGCGGTGCGCCCGATGAGCCACCCGCACCGCCGCGTGGCGGCGCTGGCTTGTTCCGCCGTGCTGCCCGGGCTGTGGGAGCAGCTGGCCGATGCGGCGCAGTGGGAGTTCGCGGAGCATCGCCTTGCGGAGCTCCGGGACGATTTTTGGGATGTTCACTGCTCCTTGTCGGCGCCGGCGCTGCATCGCCGCTGCCATCTGGTTGGTGCGGCCACCTTGCAGGCCTTTCGGGTGAATCATCTGTTGTTGTATCACGAGGGGAGTGAGACTTGGGGGCAGTTTCTGGCGCAGCGGGCGGATGCTGTGCCGGGATTGCTGCGGCGCACGGCCTGCGCGTGGTTGGGCGAGGCGCGTGTGCGCGCGGGCGGCGACTGCGCGGATCTGCTGCGCCGCTGCTATGCGCAGCAGGGCTTGCTGCAGTTGCGAGCGGATTTTGAGCCGGGAGACTTTTCGCCCGATGTGCTTTGAGCAAAACGTTTTTACTGATGAACAGCGATACGAACAGGTCGTCCCGCATGTGCCTCTGTTGCCCCGTGGGGACGGCGCTTGCTTTGGTTTAGGAGCGCAGGATGTCGACGGGGGTGCCGATGGGGACGAGGCGGTAGAGGGTGCGGCAGGCGGGGCCCGGCAGGCGCACGCAGCCGTGGGAGACGGGGCGGTTGTACACATCGCCGATGTGCATGCCGATGCCGTCGTAGGTGAGCCGCATGAAGTAGGGCATGGGCACATGGTAGAGGTTGGAGCGGTGTCGCACTTGCTTTTCGAGGATGTGGTAGCGTCCTGCGGGGGTGCTGTTGTTGCGGCCGGTGCAGACGGGGAAGCCCATGACGGCGCGCCCGTCTACAAGCAGTTCTCCGCGCTGTTCGTGCAGGTAGATGCGCACGAGTTTGGCGCCCCGCAAGCCGTTGAGGTCGCCCTGCTGCCAGGTGGGTGGCAGCGCTTGGGCGGCGGGGCGTGAGGTGCGGGTGGCGGCGCGGGGGCACTGCGGGCGGACGGGCGCGTCGGTGCGCGGGATGATGCGCCCGTGGCGCGTGAGGGTGGCGCGTTCGGTGGGGGTATCGCAGCTGCTGAGGGTTCCGAGAAGCAGTGCCCACAGAAGCAGCATGGGCTGTCGCATAGCGGCCATGAGGATATGGCAACCATGCGGGGAGCCGGCTTCAAAAACAGGAGGGGAGGGGCTGTTGACCCCTCCCCCATCGCATTCAAACAGGTGGTTTACGAGTGCCGCAGTTCAGGCGCCGACGATTTGTCGGCAGGCCTTGACGGTGTTGGCCATGAGCATGGCGATAGTCATGGGCCCTACGCCGCCGGGCACGGGGGTGATAGCCGAGCAGAGCCCCTGCACGGCGTCGAAGTCAACATCGCCGACGATGCGGTAGCCGCGCGGGCGGCTGCTGTCGGGGATGCGGTTGATGCCCACATCAATGACAACGGCTCCGGGCTTGATGCAGTCGGCTCCGAGCATGCAGGGGCGGCCGACGGCGGCGACGAGGATGTCGGCGCTGCGGCAGACTTCCGCAAGATTCTTGGTGCGGGAGTGGGCGATGGTGACGGTGGCGTTGGCGGCCTTGCTGACCAGCAGGTTGGCCATCGGCTTGCCGACAATCATGCTGCGACCGACCACGACGGCTTGCTTGCCCGCAGTTTCCACCCCGGCGGCGCGCAACAGCTCCATGCAGCCCAAGGGGGTGCAGGGCACAAAGCCGGTGGGGTCTTCCAGCACGAGCTTGGCGACATTGGCGGGGTGGAAGCCATCGACATCCTTGCGGGGATCGATGTTGAGGATGACGGCGGCTTCGTCGATATGCGGTGGCGGGGGGCTTTGCACCAGAATGCCGTGGATGCGCTCGTCGGCGTTGAGCTGACGGATGAGCTCCACGAGCTTCTCCTGCGTGGTGTCGGCAGGCAGGCGCCATTCTTGGGAGTAGAGCCCCAGCTCGGCGCAGGCTTTGACCTTGGAACCAACGTAGACCTGCGAGGCGGGGTCATCCCCCACGAGGACGACGGCGAGACCGGGGGTGTGTCCCAGCTGTTTGAGACGGGCGATTTCCTGCACCAGATCCGCGCGGACTTGGGCAGCTACTTCTTTTCCGTTGATGAGTGTCGGTGCCATGAATGAGCGTTGTTGTCAGGAGGAAAAGGGGGCGAAGTCCGGGCGCCCGTGCGCCAGAGCTCGCTCCAGCTGCTCGGCGTAGGCGCGCACTTGCTCATCGCTCAAATCGGGCGGGACATGGATGGGCTCACCCCAGCGGAGACAGACACGCGAGAAGGGCTTGGGGATGATGTAGCCATCCCAGGCCTTGCTGATGCGCCAGCAATGCGGGATATCGAAGCAGAGCGGGATGATGGGTAACCCGCTGAGGGAGGCGATTTTGATGACGCCGTTGTGGCAGCGGTAGATGGGGCCTCGGGGGCCGTCGGGCGTGATGCACATGCTGCATCCGTTGTCAATTTCGCGCTTCATGTCCATGAAGCCGGCAATGCCGCGACGGTGCGAGGAGCCGCGGACGGTGCGCATGCCGTAGTCCTCGGCGACGACGGAGAGCGCCGCGCCGTCTTTGCTGGCGCTGGTTAGCATGCTCATGGTGACGCTGCCGCGCAGGATGTAGCGGTAGAAGTAGCAGGGGGTGAAGGTGTTGTTGTGCCACAGAGCCACGATGACGGGGTAGCTGCCCGGGGGGCGTTCATCGGGGCTAAGCGAAACAAATTTTTTGCGCAGCGTGAGGCAGACCAGCGTGATGAGGAGCCAAGCGAGGTGCCCCACCGGACGGGTCCACCACTTGGAGCGCAGTTCTGTTGCTCGATCGGCCATGGGGAGCTTAATCCAAGGGGTGTTTGAAAGGATCCTCCTGCGGGGCAAAGGGATCCTCTTGTTTCGGATCGGAAATCGATTCTGTCTTGTCGATTTGCTGCAGGAGTTCTTTCTGGCGACGGAGCCCCTCGGAGATCTGGTTGAGGTCCACATCCTCCAGCGACAGCCTTTCGGCTCGCTCTCCCCGCGCCGCCTGGGCCGCGGCTTCGAGCTCTGCTGAATTGTCTTGCGGGAGATGAGTGGTGCCGGAAATTGTCGTGCAGAGCCAAGCCAGCCCGGCATCTTCGCGGAAGATGGGATCGGATTTGCCGTCGGCATATTCTGCGTGGGTCAGAATTGTCGGCATGCCGTAATCCATCTGGCCGCTCAGCTCGTTGCGCTCATTCAGCTCTATGTGTCCGCGCAGGGAAATCAGGTCGCGCTCAACAAGAGCCTCCTCCGGGATTTCCAGAATAAGCGTTCCGCCGTCGCGCTGCAGCCTCACCCAGCCGCGCGTGATGCGAGCCGGTTGGTAGTTACTGCGCTTGGAGGAGTTGATGTGTTCGAGCAGGCGGCTTTGGGCAGGAAAGCCGGTCAGGCAGATATCCTTGAGTCGGAACTCACCGGTGAACTCTGGTTCGTTCACATCGAGCGGCAGGAGGATGCGCGCTTGCGAGCGATTGTTGCTGACAGCCTGTGCAACGGTTTTTGCAGAGAAAATCCCCTCCAAACGACCGTCGGTAAAGCTCGAGATGGGCATGTTATCCGAGTCAAATTCGAAGGGTCCTGCCAGCGCAGCGCCCTCGTCCAAATGCCCCCTGATGAGCATTCTGTCGCGCTCTTGCTCGGGGAGGTTGGTGTTGACCGTGGTGCTGCCTTTCACATAAAAATCGCTGATGACTTGCTCGCTCAGCAGCAGCTTGGCCTCTGCGATGTACAGGGTGCGCATGCCCCGCAGGTGCAGGGTGCCCCCGTTGAGGATGATGGAGGCGTTGTTGGTGTTGCCCGGGCGGGGGTAGTACAAATAGGCCGGGGCATTTTTGACATGCACAGGCGCATTCTCGGGAGAGCCGACGCTGAGATTGAGGTCATCGCACTTCATGCGGCGGAAAGACCAAAGCGCCTTGCCGGATGCGTGGGGAAGATGCAGGTGCCGGGCATCGGGGTTGAGATAAACGTTTGCACGGGCAATGCTGAGCTCGTTTCCCCGCAGGATCTCGGAGAAAAAGGAGAGGGTGTCCAACTCGGCGGAGATATCGGTCAGCTCGATGCGCCGGATGAGAGAGTCCTCCGGAAATTCGGCTACCAGTGTGCTGAGGTTCAGAGACGTTCCGTTGATCCCCGCTCCGGTGATGGTGATGCTTTCGGCACCCCAGTGTTGCTGAAACTCGCTGATGCGGCTTTGGATGTAATTTTTGCCGTTCATTGTCGACATGCGGTAGGAGAGAATTCCCAGCAGTACAAGAACGATGAGGGCAAGACCCATGAGGATTTTCAGAAACACCATCCGCCCGCTGCGGCGCTTTTCTTGCTCGGTGATGAGAACACGGCGTTTTTTGGTGACGCGGTAGACCTTGGTTCCGTCCGGGCGGACAACCAGTTCGCGGGATTTTTCGTGCGAGGGTTTTTCGTCGTTGAGGCGATTGATGATACCCCGTACTTGCGACGACGCATTTTCCTCCGGTTCGGGGTGTTGGTGATGAGGAGCCATCCGTTTGCTTTCAGTTAGAGTGATCCGATTTCATTTGCGGGACGCTTACCCGTATGGGGATCCTTGCCGGTCGGATCCACGAGATCGATTTTGATGAAAACCAGAAATGCCTTGCGCGAGGTTTGGGTGCCCTCCGAGCGGAAGAGTCTCCCGACCAAGGGCAGGTCTCCCAAAACAGGCAGCTTGTCCTCGAAGCGCACATTTTGGGCTTCCTGCAGACCGCCTAAGACCAAAACCGAACCGGGAGAGACCGATACCTTGGTGTTCTCCATGCGGCGCTTGAAGAGGGGTTTGAGAATCCGGTTTTCGCTCAGTCTGACTACCTCAATACCGACATTGCCGGACGGGGTGGTGATGGCTGTTGTGATGGGGCTGCCCCAGTTGATAAAGCCTTCAAACTCGTTAATGGTGAAGGTCAGCGCAACGGTGACGACATTGCCGTCCGGCGATGCCTGAGCACTGTGTACCTGCACGATGGAACCGATGCCACCCACCACATCTTCCTCCGTCATGCCGAAGCGGGTGAATTCCTCGGGATGAGCCGGGGCAACCACGCAGCCGTCGACACTGGTGTTTTGCGGCACCTGCGGCTCCGAATAGCTCTCCGGGTAGAACAGCTCGCGCACATTGGCAAAGCTGACTTGTTGCTCGGCTCCGGGTGTGAAGACGAAGCGGGGACTGAAGAGAACATCCGTGGCTTTCTTTTGAGAGAGCCCGCGCATGATCATGGTGACATCGCCCGCATTCCAGATGCCGCGCATGCTGAAGATGCCCGGCGCCTTGGCGGAACTCATGGAGTTTTGAGCATAGGCCATGGCGCTGCCGCTTTCGATCAGGCGTTCAAGGCTTCCGGCAGAGATGGCGCCGGAGCGGAGCCCTTCCGTCATGGATGCCGAGGGGGTGTCGGCGTATTGAGTCGATTGATCGCCTTGCGCGGTGACCCAGCCGGCTTCTGCGGCAGTTTTGATCACCCCGCCGCCGCCGTAGAGAAAGTCGGGACCGAGGTTGAGATTGACCAGCCACTCAAAGCCCAATTCCTCGAGGTCTTTCTCGCCGACCTCCATCGCAATGATGTTGAGGACAACGCTTTGGTTCCGATCCTCCATCGGAATTTGGGTGAGTTCGGCGATTTCCTCCTGATTGTAGGGGGTGTTGCGTACGGTGAGCGTGCGCGAGGCAGCGTCGTAGCGCGCCGTGGCGCCCTCGGGGAAGGAGATGCCCATCCCCTTGAGCGCCTGCACAGGATTGACTCGGCGTACGCGGATGGTCGAGGAGCTGAAGTCGCTGTCCTCGTCGTCATCGCTTTCCGTTTCGGTATCGAAGAAGTGGGGGGCGACGGTGTAGCTGCGCTCCACCATGGGGCCGAAGTCCTTGCCGGAGTAAGAGAGTTGCACTCCGGTAGCGGTGATGTGGTAGGTGATGCCCAGCTGTTTGGCGAGAGCGTCCAGAACATCACTCAGCGTCACATCAGAGAGTTTGAGATTGACGCGTCGCGCCATGATGTCCGTATACCCGGCACTGTCGGGCGAGCCGAAGTTGGTGGTGAGGTTGATGTGGCGCGAGGCGGGGATGCTGCCGGAGCTCTCGTGGCTGTTGATCTGCGCTTGCAGAGCATCGACAACATCCATGATGGGCACATCATCGAACACGATTTGAGCGAGAGTGATCGTGCGCAGTGCTTCGCCCATGCGTTGCTCCTCCTCGCTGTCCTCGGCGGGGGATCCCGCTGTCTCGGCGGAAGCGGCAGCGACTGGAGTCTCATCGCTCGGCACCTGTTCCTCCCAAGTGGCGTCTACCTGAGCCAGCGCGGCGGCGCGGGCGCTGTCGTGCGCGGCGTTGTAGTAGGCTTGTTTCCGCTTGGTGGCCGTTTCGATGCCGCGTTGTGCAGCGGTGTTGTAGGGGTCGATTTGCAGCGCCCGGCGGAACGCCTCGACGGCATCATCGTACTTCCCCAAATCCAGATGCCCGTAACCCAGGGTGAGCTCGCGGTTGACGCTTTCGACATTGCCGATATGCTGTGGCGTCAGAGCCGGGTTGTTCCGCACGGGATCCTGCGTGCGGCTCAGTTCTTGCCGAGCGCGCTTGTTGGTCGGATCCAGTTCGATGGCCTCGCTCAGGAACTCGATGGCTTCGTCAAGTCGTCCGACGCTGCGATAGTCCATGGCTTTGGCAATCAGCGCATCGGAGAGACTCGCGCGGATGAACTGTTGCTGCTTTTGCGTAGCCGGAGCCTGCGGCAGCACGGCGAGAGCGTTGCGATAGTGCTCGACGGCATCGCTGTATTTCTGCTCGCTGTAGGCGGTGCGGGCTTCCTGCAGCTGCTGCATGGCATCGCGCAGAGCCAGCTCGCGGCGAGAGGTCTCGGGCATGTCAGCAGCTCCCTCTTGGGCAGGAGTTGAGGGGAGGAGGGCAACCGAGGCGGCAAGGGAGAGAAGAACCGTGCGTGTGATCGAGCCGTTCATAACCTATATCAAAAGCATGCTAGCAAAATCCCCATGCGAAGTCACTCAAAAAGTGCGCTGTAGCGGGAAAAATATCCTGTGCTGACAGGTTTTGGTGACCCTGACGAAAAAGCCTGCTCCGCGGCGGGACGGAGCAGGCTTTTCGGAATAATCGGGGGCGGGGATTAGACCTCGAGGACGGGACTGTCGTCGTTGTCGTCGCCGCCGTGAGCCAAGATGAACTGCAGGTCGTTGAGATCGAGGCTGGAGGCAAAGCCTTCATCACCCAGAACATTGGTTACCAACTGGTTTTTCTGGTGTTGCAGAACGCGAATCTTTTCTTCCACTGAGTCGCGGGTGAGCAGACGGTAGGCAATCACCTTGTTTTTTTGACCGATGCGGTGGGTTCGGTCGATGGCCTGACTCTCCACAGCGGGGTTCCACCAGGGATCGTAGAGGATGACATAGGAGGCGGAGGTGAGGTTCAGACCCGCCCCGCCCGCTTTGAGCGAGAGTAGGAACACGCTGGGTTCCTTGGTCGTCTGGAACTTTTCGATTTCGGCCTTGCGATCCTTGGTTTGCCCGGTGAGGTAATTGTAGGGACGGCTCTCGGCTTCCAAACGGGTCTTGATGATTTCCAGCATGGAGACGAATTGCGAGAATACCAGCACCTTGTGGCCTTCCTCGCGCAACTGGTCGAGCAGGTAGAAGAGGGCGTTGAGCTTGGCGCTGTCCTCCTTGAGATATTTGGGATCGACGAGACCGGGGTGGCAGCAGATTTGACGCAGGCGCATGAGTCCTTGCAGAATCGCAAAGGAATTCTTCTTGACGGATTCATCGGAATCGACTCCGAGCAAGGCCTTCTGAATGCGGCGCAGCTCGGCCTTGTAGAGCTGGTGCTGGATGCCCTCCATCTTGGCGTATACCTCTTCCTCGGTACGAGGTGGCAAATCCTTGGCCACCTGAGCCTTGGTGCGGCGCAGCAGGAAAGGTTTCAGGCGTGCGGCCAAACGATTCTGACTTTGGGAATCCTTGCGTTTGTCGAAGCGTTTCTTGAAGTAGGCACGGCTGCCCAGAACGCCGGGCATGGCAAAGGCCATGAGTGACCACATGTCCAGCAGGCGGTTCTCGATGGGGGTGCCGGAGAGAACGAGTCGATTGTACGCGGAGATTTCGCGCGCGGCTTTGGCGGCTTTGGAATCCGGGTTCTTGATCTGCTGACCCTCATCGAGAATGACGGTGAGCCATTTGATGGCGTTGATTTGCTCGCCGCAGACGCGCAACTGAGCGTAGTTGATGACCACCATGTCGTAGTCGGCCAGAATATCGTCGACCACGGCCTGTTCCTTGTTGCGGATGACGAGGACGCGTACGCCGGGGGCGAACTTCTCCGTTTCGCCGGCCCAAACATCCAAAACAGATTTGGGGCAGACGATGAGGACGGGTGGGATGACGACTTTCTTGCGCCCTTTCTTGTTGTTGCGCAGGTATTCCTCGCGCAGCCACAGAATGTAGGTGATGGATTGGATGGTCTTGCCCAAGCCCATGTCGTCTGCGAGAATTCCGCCGAAGCCGTTGACGGCCAGGTAGGCGAGGAAGTGGAAGCCCTCCACCTGGTAGGGACGCAGCGTGGCCTGCAGCTGCGTGGGTACATCGGGCTTGACATCGATGCGGATTTCGGCGGTGCGCTCCTTGATGCGCTGCCAAGCCTTGGGGTCGAAGACCTCGGCGGCGCGCGGGTCGGCCAGCTGCAGGGCGTGCATGCGGTGCGTTTCGCCTGAGAGGTCGAAGGGGTCGAGCCCCAGCTTGGTCACGGCATCGCGCTGGGCATCGTCAAGCTTGATTTCGAGGCGCATCCAGCGCCCGTCGTCCATGCGCACATAGCCGCCGCGCGCTGAGACCAGCGATCGGATTTGCTCCTTGGTCAGGGTGACGCCCTCCACATCGATGACGACGCGCAGGTCGAACCAGTCGATTTCCTGATTGACAACCTCGAAGCGGATGGCTGCGGCCACGGGGTCGGCCAGCAGGGACTTAAGCCCCTCGTCCATCTCGACGTTGATGCTGTCGGGAATGGCTTTGGCCCATTCGGCAAATTTCTCGGGGAACTGCTTGGTGATGCGGCTCTTGAAAGCGCCCTGCTGGGTGTCGTAGGTGAAGTTCATCTCCTCCAACAGCCCGGGAATGGGGTAGAGGTAGTCGCGGATGAAGCGCAGCAAGGTGTTGTCTTTGACGGGCTGCTGGCTGACAAGCTCCCAGTCGTCCTTGCCCAGTCGTTCGTGGCGGCGTCCGGGGGGATCCTGCGCGGTGACCTCGAGCAGTACATGTTCGGTGTCGGCGCTGGTGAGTCCGCGCACAATCCTCATGCTGAAGGTGGGGCGCAGTTCGATGTCGATGACGCGTTCCTCCATGCTCGGGGGGAGGGTGGCGCCGATTTTACGCAGGAACTCCACGCCGTCCAAGCTGTCGATGACGGTTTTCGGGATGGAGTAGCGCGGCTCCACTTCCGTGCTTTCCAGCCAGCGGGGCGGGCCGGGGAAGACGGTTTCGTCGGATTGGTAGAGCTCGACCTGCCCCGGCAGCTGGCGCACCGAGTGGGTGACGAGTACCCCGGCGGCAGTGACGAGTTGCAAACCATAGCAGTCGGGGACGATGGGGTCGTCGATGCAAATCCACTTGAGCGGCTCACGAACCACCTTGAAGTAGCATTCATCGAGGTTGACAAGGTAGCCCTTGAGTGCCGGCTGGTGGAAGAGGCGGTTCATCACGCAGCAGGCCGCCTCCTTGTCGAGGTCGAGAACGACGGTGTCCTCGCGGTCGGCGTAGTCGCTCAGGACGTTGAGCAGGATGTCGCTCTGCGGGTCGCATTTGAGGGCGCCGCGCAGGAACTCATCCATCAGCATGTCGAGCTGCGAGCGCTCGCGCACGGGAATCCAGTCTTCATTGTCGAGAAAGCGGTACTCGAAATGCGCCTCGTTGATGGTGGAGACGAGCCGCATGTGCATCGCATGGCGCGGTGGCTGCGGCGGGCGCTCATTGACACTTTGAATGCGGTCGTACCAGGTGCCGATTTCCTTCTCCCGTTCCCATTGGCTGATGCGGCGCTGAACCTTTTCCAGATCAGTGACCACGTTCATGAAGTCGGGGTAGGAGATGCGCTTCTTCATGAAAGCGTAGGCAATGTAGTTCCAGAACTCGAGAATGTTGCGCGGCGGCGTGGGCCAGAGTTCGAGGGCATCGTAGCCGGTGATTTCCCAGCGGGGGTTGAGGCGTACCAGATCGTGGTCGTGCAGCTCTTGCTCGATGGCAAAGCGGCGGTAGCGCTTTTCAAGCTTAGTGACGAAATCGGCTTCGCGGTCGTCCAAATCGCGCCCGAGCTTTTCCTCGATGAGGTCGGAGAGCGGAATCTCGTTGAGCTCGTTGGGGCTCTCGGGCATGTTGGCGCCGCGGTACATGCGCTCAATCATCGTGGCGATGAGGCAAATGCCGGCGGTGCGTTCATCCTCGGCGGTGCAGGAGCCGAACCAACGATTGCCCTGCAGGCGTAAGCTGGTGCGGTAAGTGCCGCTCTTGGTTTCGACCCGTCCCTGAATGTAGAGGTGATTGCCGAAGATTTGTGTCACGGCTCCGTCTTTTTGCAGCCTTTCACCCTCATTGCGCACCTCTTCGGCATAGGCGTTGAGGAAATTGAGGGTGGCACGATCGGGATTGAGGGCGGAACTTAACATGAGTGGGAGAAGAGGTGTCGATGTCCGTACGGAGATTCGGGTGCACAGCTCACCCTGTTACGTCTCACGCAGGCATGTTGAAATACTAGCACAGTGATTTGTATTTTTCAAGTATTCGATGTCATTTTTTTTGTTTTTTCTCGGGGAGAGTGGGTGCCCGTTGCGCTGACAGCTCCCGGGCTTGTGTGCGCAGCGCCGATGTTGTAGCATGCGCTATGCGTTTGTTTTTTCGTTGTATGTCGTGGCTGTTGCTGCCGGGTATGCTGTTGCCGCTTGCTGCGCAGATGCCGAGCAATTGTACACAGGCTGTTGTTGGTATCACGGACGGTTGGAACAGCTCCGAGGTGAGCTTGTCGGTGGTGGAGCGTTCGCGCAGCGGTGGCTGGCAGCGGGTGCTTGGCCCTTTTCGCGGTCGTTTGGGTCGGAACGGGTCGGTGTGGGGGCGCGGTCTGCACCCGCCTGTCCGCGGGGCGGTGCAGAAACGCGAGGGCGATGGCCGTTCCCCCGCCGGTATCTTTGCGCTGGGCGGAATTTGGGTGACGAATGCCACCCCGGTGCAGCACGATGCCCGCATTCCCTATGTGCGGGTGACTCCTGCTGATTTGTGGGTGACGGATGAGCGCCTGCCCAAGCTGTACAATCGCTGGGTGCGTCTTGACCACCCGGCGTCGACGCCGTGGGAGCTGCACGAGCAGATGCGGCAGACGGATGATGCGCACAGTATCAAGATGCTGGTGTGCCACAATACCCCCGATGTGCCGGGCGGGGTCGTCGTGGGCGGCGGGGCTGCCATTTTCTTTCATATTTGGCGCCGGGGCGGTGCGCTGCCGACAGCGGGGTGTACGGCGATGGACGAGGGACAGCTGCGGGCGTTGATTGCCCGCTTGCAGGCGAGCCGTCGCCCGGTGTACATTCTGCTGCCGCGTGCGGAATATGCTCGCCTGCGTGCGGCGTGGCAGCTGCCCTGAGTGTTCGGCCGTTTCAGTCGCGGGTGGCGCGTTGCTGCTGCGCTTCGCGGGTGGCGAGCGCCAGTTGGATGGCGTTGGCGATGTTGTGGTAGAAGACGTAGAACACCGGGCCGAGGTAGGCGAGGGGGGTGGCGTAGGGCTGCGAGGCAATGTAGAGGGTGAGTACGGTGTTTTTTTGCCCGAGAGCCTGGGAGCATTCGCGTTTGAGCTTGGGATAGCCGAGGTAGTAGCCGCCGAAAAAGCCGACAGCGCAAACAAGCAGCGCTCCGACGGCCATGGGCCACATCTGCATGAAGGAGTAATTCATTTGCACGATGCGGTGAATGCCGCCGGCGGAGATGATGGTGAGGTTGCTCACCCAGATGGCGAGGGAGACATCGCTGAGCTTGGGAGCCCACAGGCGGCAGGGCGGGTAGAGCAGGCGCAGGCAGAGGGCAATCAGCGCCGGGGCGGCGAGGACGGTAGCAAGCTGCTGCGCCACGAGGAGGGCAAAGTCAAGGTAGCTGAGTTGGGCGTCATGCACCACCAGCGGCAGCACCAGCGGGGTGAGCAGGGCAAAGGTGCCGTGGCTGAGCAACATGCCGGTGGTGATGAACTCGAGGTCGCCCTTGAGCAGTACCATGATGATGGGTGCGGCTGCGGCGACGGGGGCGGCTCCGCAGTAATAGAGTGCCTCGGCCAGCACGGGGTTGCCGCAGAGCCGCGCTAGGGCAAAACTGCCCAGCCCGATGCTCTGGATGCCCAGTAGTACCCACAGGTGCATGCGCTGCGGTTTGAGCCGTGCGGTGTCGATGCCGATGAAGGTGATGCTGAGCATGGCGGCGATGCCGTAGGGCAACCAGCCGCTGAGGGGTGACAGGTTTTCGTGGAAGATGCCGCCGATGAGGAAGGCAAGCACCATGCTGATGCTGCGCAGTTGCTGCCTCATGCCTTGGCTTTGTCGCTTTGGCGTTGCGCGGCGAGGGTATCGGTAGCGTCGTCGTGGGGTTTGGGGTAGGCGATGCGGTTGTGGTGCATTACCTTGATGGTGTTGAAGAAGGTGATTTTCATCTTCGCAATGTCGCCGAGGGTCAGGCCGCTGTCCTGCAGGTGCCCGTCGAGGATGCGCCCTTTGAAGATGCCCTCAATCATGGAGCGGATGTCCTCCTCGGTGGGGTGCGCGAGGGAGCGGGTGGCGCTTTCCACGGCGTCCGCCATGCTGACAATGCCGCTCTCCCGCGTTTGCGGGACGGGGCCTTTGTAGCTGTAGAGTGCCTTGTCAACGGGTTCGGGGCAGGTGTCGATGAGTCCCTCCTCGAATTTACTCTTCTCCTGTTCGTACAGGTCGAGTGCCTTGCGGTAGAAGAAGTAGGCGGTGGAGACGCCGTGGTGTTCGCGGATGACGGCGATGATGCGGCGGTTGAGCCCCGCCTCGGTGGCCAGTTGGACGCCCTCCTGCACATGGCCGATGATGATGCCGGCGCTCTGCTCGGGGGTCAGAACGGCGTGGGGCGAGTTGTTGTAGTCGAGGATGTTCTCGGCAAAGTACTGGTCATTCTTGATTTTGCCGATGTCGTGGTAGAGGGCGCAGACCCCCGCTCGGGTGACATCTGCCCCGATGGCTTCGGCGGCGGCTTCGGCCAGCCGCTGTACCACCATGCTGTGGTGGAAGGTGCCGGGGGCGGCCACGCTGAGGCGTTTGAGCAGGGGGTGGTTCATGTCGGCCCACTCAAGCCAGGTGATGGGGGTGGAGATGTTAAACAGATTCTCGATGGCGGGCATGGCTCCGCCGATGACGGAGGCCAACACGAAGTTGAGAACCAGCGTCACGCCGACTTCACCCGCAAACCCGCCGAGGTGGAAGCCCCGCCGCAACCCGGCGAGGACATGCTCCCCGCCGAGGGGCAGGTTTTGCAGGATGACGAGCAGATAGACGCTCACCACGATGATGAGGGCGGCCAACATGCCCGTTTGCAGAATCTGCCCGCGTGTGTGGACGCGCCCTGCGTATTGAGCAACGACAATGCCCGTGAGCAGCCCGGTGGCGGCGTAGACGGGCAGGAGCTGCAGCGGGATGATGGGGGGCAGCAGGCAGATGCCGCAGGCCGTGCCCAGGAGGGCGGCCAGCATGCCGATGCGGCGCCCGATCATGATGCCCATGATGGCCGGGGCGAGCATGTAGGGCATCCACAGCAGTGCCTGCGCCGGCAGACTGTAGCCGGGGATGACGCCGCAGAAGCTCGTGACTCCGAGTTGCGCGGCCATTTGCAGCAGCACGGCGATGGTCAGCAGGGTGGCGCTGCGCAGCGAGAGCAACAAGCGGATGCGGAAAGCGTGCGCCAGCACCAGCAGGGCAATCGTGACGATGCAGAGGGCGGCGACGCGGTAGGCGGCATCCGAGGCGGAGGCGGCGATGGAGACCGCCATGAAGCTGAGAGCCGCCAGAGCGATGGCCGCCAGAGCGATGGCTGTTCTGTAGCCGATTCCCTTGCGGGAAGCGGCGTCATTGGCTTTGTTGAAGAAACTCATGAACATGGTATGAAGAGGAGATGCCCGCCTGCGCGCTGCTCAGTGAGCCGTGGCGGGGGTGATGCGGATGGGAATGCGGAGCGCGTGGAGCCCTTCGGCTTCCACGGTCAGGGTGCCTGTTCCCTCGCTGCCGGGCAGGCTGCGCACGATGGCGAGCAGTTTGCCGTTGAAGAGCTGTTGCTGAGGTTCCTGCAGCCCGGTGGCATCCGTCGGGTCACCGTTGCAGAAGCCCGCGAGGCAGATGGGGCCGCTTGCGCGGAAGCGGACGCGGCGCTTTTCGGTCGGCACAGGATTGCCGTTGCGGTCGACGGCCGTCAGCTCGATGAAGGCCAGTGCGTGGCCGTCGCCCTTCAGGGTGGCGTTCTCGACCTTGGCCTTGAGCTCGGTGCATTCTCCGGCGGTGCTGCGCGTGGCCTCGACCCAGGGCTTGCCGTTCTTCTTCACCACGACCTTGAGCGTGCCGGGCTCGTAGCGCACATCCTCCCACACGAAGCGGTAGGCATTCTTGGGCAGGGTGATTTTGCGCTGGGTGAAGGTGTCGCCCTCGCCGCGGCGGCGCAGACCCAAGCTGCGACCGTTGAGGAAGAGCTCGGCCTCATCGCCGGAGCTATAGACCATGACCGGGGTGACTTGCCCCTCGCGTCCCGGCCAGTTCCAGTGCGGCAGGATGTGCGCCTGCGGCAGCTCGGGGCGCCAGCGGCTTTGGAAAAGATAATAGATGTCCTTCGGGAAGCCTGCCAAATCGATGATGCCGAAGTAGGAGCTGCGGCTGGGGGCGCATTTGCCCATGGCGCGCAGCTCGGCCAGCGCTTTTTCGCGCTCGGCCGCGCTCATGCCCTTGAAGTTGGCCTCGTTGGAGCGGTCTTGGTTGTAGGGAGTCGGTTCGCCGAGGTAGTCGAAGCCTGTCCACACATATTCGCCGGCCACAAAGGGGGCGGCGTCCTGCGCGGCAAACTCGACATCGGGGCAGTTGCCCCAGTGCGGCGCGGCGGTGCCGTAGGAGCTGACCTGGTGCTCGGCAGCACCATTGCCCACCTTCCAGCCGAAGGGGAAGTGGTACCAATCGCGGGTGGCGACGCAGGAGTCAGTTTCGGAGCCGTAGACGGGTTTCTCGGGGCAGCGTTGGCGGAATTCCTTGTAGTAGAAGGGACGGTAGTTGAAGCCCGCCACATCAACCGTGTTGACAAAGCCGGTGTCGATGAGGGAAGTGGTGTTGGCGCCGACGGTGTAGGGGCGGGTGGTGTCGTACTTGCGGAACTCCTCGCGCAGGGCGGCCGAGACGGCGACACCTTGGGAATACTCCAGCTCGGGTACCTCGTTGCCGCCGCTCCAGGCGATGATGCAGGGGTGATTGCGATCACGCAGCACGAAGTTACGCACATCCTTTTGCCACCACTGCGGCCAGTACAGATGGTAGCCGTTGATTTTGTCGTATTTCTGGAACTTCCAGATGTCGAAGAGCTCGTCGATGACGAGAATGCCGTGCTTGTCGCACAGGTCGAGCAGCTCGGGCGCGGGGGGATTGTGGGCGGTGCGGATGGAGTTGCAGCCCATCTCCTTGAGAATGCGAATCTTGCGCTCAAAGGCATCGCTGTGGAAAGCAGCACCCAGCGCGCCGAGATCGTGGTGCTCGCAGACGCCCTTGAGCGGCACGCGTTTGCCGTTGAGGTAGAAACCGTCGGCCTTCCATGCGATGCGGCGCACGCCGAAGGGGGTGCTTTGGCTGTCCTGCACCCGTCCGTCCCGGAGAATCTCCGTGTTGAGGGTGTAGAGGTGGGGATGTTCGGTGCTCCACAGCTCGGGCGAGGGCAGGGTGAGCGTTTGCGTGACGCTGCGGCGCTCGCCCGGTGCCAGTTGCAGGCGAACGGGCTCGGTGCGTACGCTCCCGACGCTGTTGCACACTTGCAGTTCGATGGGCGTTTTACCCGTGTTCACTAGCGTGGTTTCCACGCAGACGTCGGCGCTGTCCTCGCGAATGTCGGGGGTGGTGACGCGCACGCCCCATTGCTCGATGTGGGCTGTGGGTTTCTTCACCATCCAGACATGGCGGTAGATGCCGGCGCCGGGGTACCAGCGCGTTGAGAGGGGGAGATTGCTCGCCATAACGGCAACGAGATTCTTCCCCGGCTGCAGGTAGGGCGTGATGTCCACACGGAATGAGTTGTAGCCGTAGGCCCATTCTCCCGCCAACTTGCCGTTGACGTAGATTTTCGGGTTGGACATCACGCCGTCGAAGTCGAGGTAGCGGCGCTCAGTTTCGGGGTTGAAGTCGGCGGGAAGCGTGAACTGCTTGCGGTACCATCCCCAGCCGTTCCACGGCAGTTTGCCGGTCTCATTGGGCTCTGCGGCTAAGAAAGGGCTTTCGATGGCCCAGTCGTGCGGCAGCTGCACCTCGCGGAAACCCCGCGCGGCGAATCCGCTGAGCCCGAGGGTGCGGGTCAGCTCGGCATCCTCCTGCGCACTGTAATCCGGGCTGGCCGGGCGGTAGGCATCCGCACCGTGGCGCGGGATGATGGGTTTGCCCTCCGTGTCGATGAGGGTAATTTCGCGCGCGCCGGCCCAGTGGCGCTGATCCGTGCCGTAGAGGGTGAGTTTCAGCTCGCGGATGCAGCGCCCGCCGAGGGGGAGACGCGAGGTGCTTTGCCCACCGACGCGGAATTCCGTGCTCTCGGTCTTGCCGTCTGCGACGTATTCGCAGTACACGCGCATGTCGTTAGCGCTCTCCCAGTCGATGCGCAGCTCCTTGGCGGGGCGGTCGACCCCCGGCACCAGCTTGAACCAGTGCCCCTCCTTGGAGCTGGCGGCGCACCAGCGCGTGTCGAGCCTGCCATCGACGGCACAGGCGGCTTCGTGCCCACCTTGAGCACTGTCGGCGGTGGCCGGGGAGCCGATTTGCGCGGGATTGCCCGAGCCGAAGTAGCGGAACTGCCAGCCGAAATCGAAGCACTCGCGTTCACTCACGGCAGCGCAGGCCAACCCGGAGACGAGCAGCGGAAGTATCAGATGAAGGGCGTGAGACATGGTTTGAATCTGGACGCTCCCGCTAGGGTAGCAGATTGGGGCAGGGGGCGCAAGTTCAAATCGCGACACCCGCGACCGGCGTTTTTTTGAGCGCATGCGCGGAAAAGCGAGCTTTACACGACGGACGAACCCGTGTAGAATACGAGTATGTCTGAAGCACGCAGAGCACCCTCCGGCAAAAAAGTAAGGAAAGCCGTTCGTCGCTCACCCTCGCGCACGGCTTGGATGGTCGTGGTAATGGTGGTGTTGGGAATGCTGGCCGGGGGTGGCTATTACTACTACGACATGCAGCAGCAGGCCGCCGCCGAGCAGGCGCGCCAGCGGGCGGAGGCAAAGCGCCGTGCTGCTGAGCGGCGCGCGCGCGAGGAGGCTGAGCGCGCAGCAGCCGAACAGGCCGAGCGCGAGCGCTTAGCGGCCGAGGAGCGCGCTCGCCGCGAGGCGGAGGAGCAGGCCGAGCGCGAACGCTTGGCGGCCGAGGAGCGTGCGCGCCGCGAGGCGGAGGAACGTGCCGCGCGCGAGGCGGCGGAGCAGAAGCCCGCCCCGGAGGAGGAGACTGAGGAGGAGGAGACGCCTGAGCCGGAACCGACGCCTGAGGTGGTCAAGGGTCCGTATGCCGGGCCGATGGTGCTGGTGGGTACGGCGTCGCTGGACAAGTCGGCCACGGAGGCCTACGAGGCGATGTTGGACCGTGTGCTGAAGGAACACGATTTTAAGGACTTTGCCGCGGCATTCAAGGGTCATATTGCCGCCGCAGCCCGCGAGCTGGTCAACGGCGATCAGTTCAACTACCAGGGCTTCCGCAGTAGCCCTAGCTTGGTGAGTGCGGTGGATTGGTGCCTTGTTGCCGACACGGCGGATGAGACTATCCTGTCCGAGCTGGCTTCGGGGAGCCCGGAGGATGCGAAGAGTGGGCGCGCCTTTTGCGAGTGGTTGCGGCGCGACAAGAGTCGCCCCTTGCACGAGTTGCTGCGCTGGTTCATGTTGCAGGAGGGGCGCCCCGAAAATTTGGGTTATTCGCTCAAGGTGTTCTACGAATTGTGGAAGGTCTGCCCTCCGCGCGAGCGCTCGCGTTACCTGAATTTGGCCATTGCCTGCGCGTTGGTGCGCCCCGAGCTGGCCAACTCGCCGGGCATGCTGATCGAACCCAAGGAGCCGCTGCTGAGCATGCCCGAGGTGTTCACCTACTTCCGCGAGCAGGACACGCGGCGCAAGCTGCTCACCAACATTCAGAAAATGAGTGTGGAGCGCCTGCTGAATGTGGTGGATGTGCGCTTGCCCCGCAGCGAGTTCCAATGGGTGCATGACAACCTGAAGTACAAGCGCAAGAATTGGGGAGAGGCCTACGGCTCCATCCGCTACCGCATGGATCGCGCTGCCAACAACGTGAGCCCCTACAAGACCTACACCTTTGCCGAGCTGCGCAAGGAGGGCGGCGTGTGCCGCGATCAGGCCTATTTCTGCGGCATGACCTCCAAGTGCATGGGCATTCCCTCGATTTATGCCGTGGGCGATGGCGACCGCGGCGGTCATGCGTGGACGGTGCTGCTGGTGGACGACCAAACCTGGGTGCCCATTAACAACTACGGCTACACGACGGGGCGCTTCCCCGGCGTGTGCTCAGGGCGCTCCATGCACGAGAGCGTGTACCTGAACCAGACGCGCGCCGAGCGCGCCGACAAGCTGGCGCCTGCGGGCGACGCCATGATTTTCTCCTATGTGCTGGCTCGGGCGGATGCCGTGGCTTCCTCTCGGGGCGTGGCGCGCTACCTGACGGGCGCGTTCCCGACGCTGACGGCTTCCTGGGTCACCCGCCTGGTGGTGCTGGAGACGGATGCGGACAAGCATCCGGTCTCGGTTAAGACCTGGCGCAAGATGGACAACGAGCTGCAGCGCGCGGCCTCCAAAAATGCCGAGCTGTTGGATTTGGCGGGCATGATTGAGGATAAGTACCTGTCGGACGGCAAATCCGTCGGCGCACGCAAGAGCGAGATGGATCGCCGCATGCGCAGCATGAAGCGCAATGTGGGCGATGCCCGAGCGGATTTGGTGGTGTCCACCATCGCTCGCGAGGCTAAGCTGCTGGCGGAGACCAAGAATTTCCGCGGCCTGGCATCCCTTTACAAGAAGCAGCTCAAGGAATACACCGGGCGTGGTGATATTTTCGGCGAGTTGTTGGGGCAGTACATGGGCTGCCTGACGGAGGCCGAAGCCGATGAACGCACTTGGGCAAGTATGGCCAAGGATGTCGAGAAACTCTACGAGAAGAAGGTGCGCTCCGGCGGCGGGGATTATTTCAAGCTGAACAAGGAGTTGCAAATCCAAAAGCAGCTGGCCGACTGTTGGGAAAAAGCAGGCAACCTCAAAAAGGCGCAGAAGCTGCGCGAGGATGCCGATACCCGCTTGGATGCGGCGAAGAGTCAGTACAAGACCGAGGGCTCGGCGGACTAAGCGTGTGCGCTGCGGCACTACGCGCTTGCGCGCCGTGGCTCGCGCTGCTATAATGCGCGCATGAAGCCTTTGACCAAGCTCGGCGAGTACCAGGCCGCAGACGGCAGCCTGTGGGAGTTGTGGGAGCGCGACGGCGTGCTGACCATTCAGCACAATGGTCTGCCCTGCGCCTCGTCCTTCACCTACGGCAGCGAGCAGAGCATGGCCGAGACGGCGCTCTCGCCCATCACGCGAGCGGGGCAACCGCAGGTGATGCTGGCCGGGCTGGGGCTGGGTTTCGGGCTGGCCAAGGCGATGGCGTGCATCAGCCGCGAGAAAGCACGCTTTATCGTGGCGGAGCCCTTGGCGGCCATCGTGGCCTGGAACCGCGAGTTTTCACCCAACGGCGCCCTGCTGGATGACCCCCGCGTGATCATCGAGCCCGCCGAGGCGGCGCAGCTTTGCCGCAAGCGCACGGGCTCGCTGCACGCCATCCTGCTGCGCCATGTGCACGCCCGCTGCGAGCTTTCCTTGGGCGATGCCCAGGCCTACTTCAACGCGCTCAAGGGCGGCAGCCTGCTGGCCATCACCTTGTCCAAGCCGGACAAGCGGCTGGAGAGTACGCTGCGCAAGGCGGGCTTCGACGTGAGCAGCTCGCCCGTGCCGGCCTCCGACAAGGGCAAGCAGCTGCGCATGCACACGCTGGTGCTGGCGCGCCGCGGGCGCTTTGTGCCTTTTGCCGAGCGTTAAGTGGGTGCCTGATAGTCCTGACCTGCTGCCGCGATGAGTTCCTGGTTCCGTCATCCCCGCCCCTCCTTGGATGAATTGGAGGCCATCCGCGCCAGCCGCGCCGATGGGGTGCGGCATGTGATTTCGGTGGCGGGGGTGATTGTGTTGGTCTTTGTCGCTTTCATTGCGTCCCTGCTGGTGCTGACCCCTCTGCTGGAGACGGCGAATCTGCGGCAGGAAAAGGCCGAGGTCGAGGAGCAGCTGCGCCGCGCTCAGCAGGAGGAAGAGGAGGCGCACAACCGCTTCCGCTGGATGGCGGATCCCGAGTATTTTGAGCAGCAGGCGCGCGATCGCGCCAATCAGGCCAAGGCGGACGAGGTGGTGATTCGCCGCCCCTCGCCCGAGGAAGAGCAGGCCATGCAGCGCGCGGCCTCGGCGGCGGAGCGCGACCGCGCGGCGGCGGAGAAAAAGGCCGAGCAGTCGAGTGAGAGCAAGAAAGGCAGCAACAAGCGTCAGCGCCGCTCGCGCCGCTGATCCTCGAGCCCCGGGCTCAGGTGGCGCCCGCAGGAAATCGACCGTCGACACGTGGCGCGTGCGGAGGTGCATCGGCCGCTAAGTTTCTCTGCCGTAAAGGGGGACTATTGTTCCGGTTGCTGAAGGGGGGATTGGTTCCACCAAGAAGAATCAGCCGCAGGAGGAAGCCCCCCTGCGGCTGTCGACAAGCGGAATATCGAGAGCTCAGCAGCTCTTCTTGGGCAGGAAGAAGAAGAAGAGACCGCAGACGACCATGAGCAGCCCGGCGATGCTCAGCGGCACGCCGAGGTTGACATTCATGTCCTTGAGCGCACCGCCGCCCCAGCTGATGAGCGCACCCGCCGCCACCGAGGTGAGGTTGAGCAGGCCGTAGCCTGTGGCGGAGAAGCGCTCGTCAATCATCGAGCGCAGCACGGGCATGAGCGTGGCATCCAGCGAGCCCTGCGCCACCCCCTGCATGGAGACGAGCGCCACCGTCAGCGCGAGTCCCAGCGCGATGGGGAACCCGAGGGCGGGCAGCATGGCGACAATGACGCAGGGTCCTGCCACGCAGAAGCAGATACCCGGCACATAGGCGCGCGCATTGCGGTTGCGCAGGTACCAGCGGTCGGCCACCACGGCAGCCACCAGCACGGCAATGTACTTGGCAATGTTGATCCAGAAGGTGGCGGTGGGGCCGGCCTGCGATTCGGAGATGCCGAACATATCCTGCAGCAGGCGCGGGTACCAGCCCATGAGGAACCAGTTGGCAAAGCCCGCGCAGGCATACATGACCAGCAGCATGGCCATGGCGCGCCCCGTAAACAGGCTGCGCAGCATGTCGCCGAAGGAGAAATCGCCCGCAGCCGGGGCGGCGGCGGTCTCCTTGGCAGCCGTGGGAGCCTCGGCACCCTTCGGGTTGCGCAGGAAGAGAATGACAATCAGCGCGTAGAGCACGCCGACAAAGCCGAAGGTCTCAAAGGTTAGCCGCCAGCCCAGCTGGCAGGGGTCGCCCGCCATCAGTGCGCCGCAGCCCGCGAGCATCTGCCCGGCGTAGATGCCGCTCATGTGCAGCCCTGTGGCCATGGAGCGCGTGCCGCCGCGGTGGTAGTCCGAGATGAGTGCCAGCGCAGCGGGGATGTAGAAGGCCTCGCTGATGCCCATGGCGCCGCGCCACAGAATCAGCTCCTCGTAGCTCTCGGCCTTGCCTGTCATCCAGGTGACGAAGGACCACACAATCAGCGAGCAGAGAATGATGAAGCTGCGGCTGAAGCGGTCGGCCAGGTAGCCGCCCACGGGGCTGAGCGCGGCGTAGATGACGAGGAAGGCGGAGGTGACGGTGCCGAACTGCGCCTGAGTCATGGCAATGCCGCCTTCGCCGGTCGTGATGCTCGTGTTGAGCACGGCGAGCAGCTGGCGGTCAAAGTAGTTGAGCATGACGACGACCCAAAGGACGGCCACGGCAATCCACGCCCACTTGCCGGGACCTCCGGCGGGCGGATCGCCGTTCGGTGCCTTGTTGCGCAGCCCTTGGCGCAGGCCGATGACAAGGCCGAGAATCAGCAGGGCAATCGAGGCCCAGGGGGTGGCCTCGGCCAGCGAGGCGATGAGGTGGAGGCAGGAACAAAAAGCCTCTCCGAGGGGTGTCAGGATGGAGGTAAGCATAAGTTAGCGTGTGGGGGGAATGGTGGTTGAAGTAGAGGGTTCGCTCAGGCGGAGCGTGCCGATGACGGGGGTGCGCACAGCGGGGCGTGTTTCGCCGGAGATGGTGTAGACGGTGTTGCCCACGCCCACGGCGGGCGCGGTGGCAATGCCCACGCAGTTGTCGCCGAGGGAGGTCCAGGTACCATCAGCAGGGGCAAAGGCGTAGACGCGCCGATTCTGCCCCGGGTGCTGCGGCGGCTCCTGCCCGGCCAGCTTGGCACGGTAGTAGTTGCCGGGATCGCCGCCGATGACGAGCAAGCGTCCGCGCCAGACGGGCAGGGGAGAGGCGGGAGCCACCAGCGTCTCCGGCATGGACGGCGCTTCCTCCCATGTGTCGGCGTTCGGGTCATAGACCAGCACGCTGTTGAGGTAGCTGCGCTCGGCCTTGCCCGCTGCATCGGGATGCAGGCTGCAACCGCCGACGACATAGATGCGCCCGTCGACAGCGCCCGCCGCCGCCAGCATGCGCCCCTCGCCCGGCATGGAAGCCAGCTCGCGCCACGCGCCCGATTCCCACACGAAGCAACGCCTGAGCGCCGTGGTGGCATCGGGGCTCTCCTGACCGCCGAAGATGTAGAGCTTGCCGTCGTGCTCGACAAAAGCCGGGTAGGCCAGAGGAATGGGCAGCGGAGCCTGCGGGGTGATGGTCAGACCGCCCGACGCACAGCGGAGCAACAGGGTGTCGCGCAGGTGCCCGTCGGCATTGCAGCCCCCCGCCAGCAGCATGCCGCGCTCCGTCGGCGCGTAGGCGGCATAGCCCACGGGGTAGGGCAGCTTGCCCAGCGGCAGCGAAGCTCCCAGCGCGGGACTAAACACCTCCACGCTGTCGTAGAATACTTTTGCCCCGGTTTGGAGAAATCCCGTGGCGCTGCGTTTGGCATGCGGGAAATTCGCTCCGCCCAGCACCAGCAGCTGAGGCGTGCCGTGCGCACCGTTTAAGGCGACGGCCGCCATGCCCGCGCGTCCCAGGCTGTCTGCGATGCGGGGGCACTGCCCCTCGTCGAGGCTCTCCAGCACCGGGGGCGCCGCCTGTACCCCGGTCATCAAGGCGCAGGCGACCGCCAACTGCGGAAGAATTTTTTGGTAGAAGGTGTTCATGTGCGAAAAGGAGAGGAAAAGACTCAGTGCAGGCGCAGCCCCCAAACCTGCGGGGAGCGCTTGCCGGGGCGTTGTTCGCCGTTGACGATGACGGCCAGACCGTTCCACAAGGCGCAGGGCAGCACCGCGCGCGCCGCCGCCACCTCGCCGGCTTCGCTCCACGCATCGGCGGCGGGGCTGTAGCACAGGCTCGCGTTGTGGAAACCGGGGTGATTGGCCGGGGTGAAGCCGCGCACCGTGGCATCATCGCCGCCCAAGAGGAAGATGCGTCCCGAAAGTACGGGGGCGGGGGTGGGCGCGGCGCCGCAGAAGCGCGGCAGATGCGCCAGGCGCCGCCAGCCGCCCGAGGCGCTGTAGCTCCAGGCCTCCGTCAGCATCTCGCGCTCAGCGCGCCCGTTGGCTCCGGGCTTCAGCCCGATGCCGCCCAACACATAGATGGTGTGGCCGATGACGGCCATCTGGTGCAGGAAGCGTCCGCGCGCGGGCAGGGGCTCGCCCTCGCTCCAGCTGTTCGCCTCGGGGTCGTACACCCACATGCGACTCTCCGCGTCCTGCTCGCCGACGGCCAAACTGCCGCCCTGCACATAGACCTTGCCGCCCATGACCACGGCGGCATGCCCCGTCAGCGTGACAGGCAGCGGCGCCAGAGCGCGGCAGTTCAGCTCTCCCTCTTCGTAACGCAGCAGCCAGCAATCAGCTACGGCACCACCTGCGTTGCAGCCGCCGATCAGCATGAGCCCCCGCGGCAGCGAGGCCGATGCTCCGTAACCCAGCGGCTTGGGCAGCGGCGCCGCATCCTGCCAGCCGATGCCGCCCGGTTCCATGATGAACACGCGGTCGGTCCAGCGCTTGGCGCCGCCCTCCCACAGCGGTTTTTCAGGGAAATTGGCACCGCCGCATACCAGCAGCGCCCCGTTGCTGACCCCGGCGTACATGCCTGCAAAACCCTCCGCATCGGGCAAATCGGCCAGGCGCTTCCATTCGAGAGAAAAGTCATGCTCTTGCATTCTCCTAATCTACCTTATTCGGCGTGTGCCGACAAGCTCATTTTGGGAAGCAAGTCGCAAAATCCAATGCGACGGGGGATTGAAAACCAATGGCATGGGGTGCCGGTCAAAAGAGGGCAGGAAACTCAGCGGAGATCTTTTCGAGACCACTCCGTTTTGCCGGAAACATCCTGAGACGATACAAGGAGCTGCCCCCTATGAAGTTTAAGGCAGTCTTGCAGGAATTCTTTGCTCTCGACGTCCTTAAAACGCTCTTTTCACGACATGACATGTCCCCAATGCGGTTGCTTTGGGTGGGTACGCGCTGGGGACTTGACAAGGACTTGCCGCTTGTGCCACACTGCGGGCGTGTTGGATCTTTGTCTGCTCGGAACTGGCGGTACGCTGCCGTTGGCGAATCGTTGGCTCACCTCTCTGCTGGTGCGTTACAAGGGGCATGCGGTGTTGATTGATTGCGGCGAAGGTACGCAGATTGCTGCGCAGAAAGCGGGGCAGAGTCTCAAGGCGGTGGATAAGCTGCTGCTGACGCATCTGCACGCCGACCACATTTCGGGCTTGCCCGGGCTGCTGCTCTCGATGGGGAACATGGGCAAGACGGAGCCGCTCTCCGTCATCGGTCCCGTGGGCACGGAACGCGCCGTGACGGCGCTATGCACCATTGCCCCCAATCTGCCTTTCGAGCTTCGGGTCAGCGAGCTGGAGACGGAGGAGGAGTTGATGTATTTCCTCGATTGCGACATCCGCGCGTTTCGCGTGCAGCACGGAGTTCCCTGCTACGGCTACAGCATCTCGCTGGCGCGCGCGGGGCGTTTCGATGCGGCGCGTGCGCGGGAGCAGGGAGTGCCGCTGGCGCTGTGGTCCCGCCTGCAGCGCGGGGAGACGGTGGAGCAGGGGGGCAAGACCTACTGCCCGGAAATGGTGCTGGGCGCGCCGCGCCGCGGGCTGAAGCTCACCTACTGCACCGACACGCGCCCGCTGCCCTCCATCGCGGTGGCGGCGGCGGACAGCGACCTCTTCATCTGCGAGGGGATGTACGGCGAGGATGAGATGCTGCCCAAGGCGCGCGAGAATCGCCACATGCTCTTCCGCGAGGCTGCGCAGTTGGCGGCGCAGGCGGGGGGCGTGCGCGAGCTGTGGCTTACGCATTTCAGCCCTTCCATGCCGAATCCCCGCGCGTATCGCGATGCGGCCTGTGCGATTTTCCCCAACACAGTGATTCCGCGTGACGGTTGGTGCAAGGAGCTCCGTTTCCGCGAAGAAGAGGGCGATGCTTCCCCGCAATAATCGCAGCGCAAAAAAAATGTGCTTTTTTTTGAACGCATTGTTTGGTGTGGGAGTCTCACTTCCATGAGCCCGGTTAGGTTATGGTGGTTTGCCATTCGGAGTCGGGTTTGTGTTTTTTTCATGTAGTTTTGAGTTGATTGCTGAAAGGAGTCGCTTCCGTTTGTGGGAGCGGCTCCTTTCAGCGTATGGGGGCGGGCGGCGGGGCACCATGCCACAGTGCCGACTTGACGGCGGGGCAGTCGGGGCTACAATGGCGGGCAACCAAAGGAGATTGCACTATGGAAAATCATCCGTTTCAAACAGAAGTACGCCAGCTGCTCGACATCGTCATCCACGCGTTCTACAGCGACCGCGAGGTGTTTGTGCGTGAGCTCGTCTCCAATGCCTCCGATGCCTTGGAAAAGCTGCGCCTCAAGCAGCTGACGGAATCGTCCGTGTATCAACCGGAGCGCGAGCTGCGCATCAGCATCGAGACCGATGAGGAGGGCAAGACGCTGACGATTGCCGATGCCGGCATCGGCATGACCCGCGAGGAAGTGGTAGAGTATTTGGGAACCATCGCCCACAGCGGCACCAAGAAATTTCTGGAGGCGGCCAAGGAGAGCGGCGATGCCAAGGATCTCATCGGTCAGTTCGGCGTGGGCTTTTACAGCGTGTTCATGGCCGCCGACAAGGTGGAGGTGACCACGCGGAGCTGGCAGCCGGAGGCGGCTCCCGTGCGCTGGGTGAGCGACGGGCAGGAGGGCTATGAGCTGGAGGCGGCTCCCGACGATACCCCGCGCGGCACGCGCATCCTCATTCGCCTGAAGGAGGATGCGGCGGACTTCGCCAAGCCCGACCGCCTGCGCTATGTGCTGGGCAAATACAGCAATTTCGTCGGTTTTCCGATCGACTTCAACGGCGAGCACCTCAACACGGTGCAGGCCATTTGGATGAAGAGCAAAAAGGAGGTCTCGGAAGAGGAATACACCGGCTTTTATCAGTTCATCGCGCATACGGACGGCAAGCCGCTGACGCACATGCACTTCAGCGCTGAGGCGCCCATCGTGCTCAATGCCGTGCTTTTTGTGCCGGAGCAGAACCCCGAGATGATGGGCTTTGGACGCACGGAGCCCGAGGTATCGCTGTATTGCCACAAGGTGCTGATTGACAGCAAGCCGGAGAAGCTCCTGCCCGAGTGGCTGCGTTTCCTGTCCGGGGTGGTGGACAGCGAGGATTTGCCGCTGAATATCAGCCGCGAGATGCTCCAAGACCATACGCTTCTGCACAAGATTTCGGGCATCATCACCAAGCGCTTCCTGAAGCACTTGGCTGACCTCGCCAAGAGCGATGCCGACACCTACGAGAAATTCTGGCGCCAATTCGGCCGCTTTATCAAGGAGGGGGTGGTGACAAGCTGGGAGCACAAGGAGGCTCTGGGCAAGCTGCTGCGCTTCGAGTCGACCTTCACCGAGTCGGGTAAGCTGACGAGCTTCGAGGACTATGTGGGCCGCATGAAGGAGAACCAGAAGGACATCTATGTGCTCTACGGCGCCTCGCGCACTCAGCTGGAGGACAGCCCCTACCTTGACGCGCTCAAGGCACGCGGGTTTGAGGTGTGCTTCTTCACGGAGGGCGGCGATCCCTTTGTGGTCGACAGTTTGATGAAGTTCGGCGAGAAGGATATCAAGTCCGTCGACCGCGCGAATCTCGACCTGCCGCCGCTGGACAACGAGGCTCCGGACGAGCCGAGCCTGGAGGAATCTGCCGCCAAGTCCCTGACGGATTGGGTGGGTGGCCTGTTCAAGGAGCGCTTCAGCAAGGTGAGCATCAGCGATCGCGTGAGCTCCGCCCCGGCGATGGCTCTGCAAGGCGAGCATGACTTCTCGCCCGAGGTGAAGGCCTACCTGCGTGCGATGGGTCAGGAGGTGCCTGAGACGCATCCTGAGATTGCCTTCAACCCGCGCCATCCCATCGTGCTCAAGCTGGCCGAGCTGCAGCAGAGCGATGCCGAGACCGCGCAGCTGCTGGTCACCCAGCTGATTGACACGGCGCTGCTGCGCGCGGGATTGCTCGACAATCCCGCCGACTTGGCGGAGAACAGCCAAAAGCTGCTCGAAAAGCTGCTGGCGAAGTAAGTGCGCCTGCACGGTTCCTTGCGGCAGCCCCGCCGGCCGAAACATGTCGGCGGGGCTGCTTGTTGCCGAACAGTCTTGTCGGCGGGCGTCTCCCTGCGTATCATGTCCCCTGTGTTGCGGAGTAATCGTCTTGTCTTTGCCTCCCGAACCCTGTGGCTGCTGACGGATGCCGCCTCAGTTCTCGGGCTGTGGTTTGAGGGGCAGCGTTTTTTCGCCCGTCCGTATGGCCAACTGCCTGTGCCTGCCCAACACCCCGAGGGGCTGGCTGCCGAGGTGGCGCATTGGTTGCAGCGCTACGAATGCGGTGAGCGTCCCGCTGCCGGAGAGCTCCCGTTGCGTCCCCTTGGCACGCCCTTCTGCTGTCGCGTGTGGCGCGCGCTGCAGCAGATACCCTGCGGCAGGACGCTGAGCTACGGGGAGCTGGCCGCTAGCGTGGGCAGCTCCCCCCGAGCGGTGGGGGCAGCGGTGGCGCGCAATCCCATTGTCCTGCTCATTCCCTGTCATCGGGTTATCCGCGGCGATGCCTCCTTGGGCGGCTATGCAGCGGGGCAGGAGCTCAAAGAGCTGCTGTTGCAGCATGAGGGAGCGCTGTCCCCGGCAGCTTCCTGCAGTGCCTGAGCCTGGTCTTCAGCGCTGCATACATCCTCAGACAGTGGCGGGAACGCCGTCGAGCCGCCAGCAGATCCAGACTGCGCTGCGGCGAGCCCCACTCCAGCACCTCGATTTCGACCACGCGGCATCCCCAAGCGCGCATCTGCGCGCGGGTCGGATGGTACAAATCAATGGTGCCCGTACCGACCAAGGCGCCGCCGTAATCATCGACAATGTAGAGGGCTGGCTGTCCCTTGATGCGGAACTTGGTGCCGACGGGGTAGACCGACCAGTCGGCGGCGGCGCTGCGCAGATGGTCGGAGAACTGTAAATCCCCGTTGACGGCATTCTTGCGCCCGTAAATCAGATGGTCATTTTCGCTGTGCGTGTAGGCCGTGGTGCGGACAAAGCGCCGCCGCTGCTCCTGCGAGTAGAAGGACATACCCCGGCGATCCTTGCTCAGCAGGGGAGTGCCGCCGCCCGGAGGCAGGGGGGAGCAGAAGTCCGTCCGAAGCCCGCTCGGCGCTTCCGCGCCGAGTGCCACTCCGGAGAACCATCCGGAGCAGACGAGGAGACATACACACAGTGCCAAACGGGATAAGGTCATCAGCATCACGGCAGAATACGCCCGATAGCATAGCTCGGGCGTTGTGTCGCGACAAGAATCTTGTTCCCCGACGGGCTCGTGCGTGCATGCTGCCCGGGGGCGGTATCACAACCCTTGGGTGCGTTTGGCGCGCGGCGCATCTACATCTTGGAGCTGCCGTGTCGATAGCGGCAAAGAAAAAAAGCTGCCGCATGCGGCAGCTTTGCAAAAAAATGATTCTGTTTTCCGAAAGAAACTGTCCATTCAGCGGTGCCGCTGCTGTTCCTGCAGGGCGGCATACATCTGTTGGCAGTGCTTGTAGCGCTGCCTTGCGGTGAGCGTCTCCAGACTGCGCAGCGAGGAGCCCCATTCCAGCACCTCGATTTCCACAATGCGCCGCCCCCACGCGCGCATGAGGCTGCGGCTGGGCTGGTAGATGTCGATGGTGCCGGTGCCGGTCAGTGCGGTGCCGTAGTCATCGACAACGTAGGTGTAGGGCTGACCTTTGATGCGGAAGCGCGTCCCGAGCGGGTAGACGGACCAGTCAGCGGCGGCGCTGCGCACCGTGTCGGTGTAGCGCAGGGGTGTCCCCGCCGCGCTCATGGCTCCGTAGCGGACATGGTCGCTTTCGCTGTGGGTGTAGGCGGTGGTGCGCACGACGCGCCGCATCTGCCCGGGGTGGTAAAAGGGCATGCCCCACTGATCGCGACCGAGTTTCGGCCATTTCTTGGAAGGCATGGCACTGCGGCAGGGAGCCAGCGGCTGCACAAATCCGGTGCTGACGCCGCGCACTTCCTCTCCTGCCGCCTGCGAAAGGAGCCCCGCGAGGAGCGCCGGAATGAACGAGACAAGAGGAAGGTATCTTTTCGACATGGGAACGGCGCACAGCCTAGCACAAACAGTCCTCCCCGGGCAAGTCCTTTTTGCGGCTGCATGTCGTCGGGGGCGTTGTCGGGTGTATTCGTGTGCTCCCTCCACCGGATGCTTCCGGACTCAGAAGAGCTGCTTCTCGCGCTCAGCCTCGCGCCCTTCGAGATAGCGGACATAGCGGCTGACTCCCGCGCCGTAGGGCGAGGCGAGCCGTGTGTCGGGCGTGGTGGTGCAGAGGGTGGCGGAGCGGCGGCGGATGAAGAACAGGTAGACGAGGAGCAGCGCAAGAGGTCCGCCGATGCCCAGCGAAATGGCGAGGCCCCGCGGGGTGAACAGCCACGAGTTTTCCAAAGATTTGCGCAGCTTGTCTTTCCACGAGGGGTCTTCTTCGGGTTTGGGTTTGAAGCGGATGTCGATACGGGGGATGCGGCGGCTCTCATCGGTGGCCAAGGGGGTGAAGCCCGCCGACAGAGGAGTGATGAGCTCGTTGATGGTGCGCAGGGCTGCGGCTAGCCCCTCGACACCGTCGCCGGACTCGGCTGCGGCGCTGCGGACGCGCTGCAGCCATTGGTGGCGGGTGTCATCGTCGAGCTTGATGTCGCGGTAGCCGATGTCGATGGCGGCGGTGTTGCCCAGAGGGTAGAGCAGCAGCACGGCGTAGTCGCAGCTCTGCTGAGCCACGGAGCCGACCAGCGTGGCGGCTGAGAGCTCGCCGGGGATGACCTGACTGCCTTTGACAAGTGCTGTGCAGAGCCGATAGCGAGCCTGATCGTTCAGGTGCCGCAGCAGGTGGGTGATGTCCTCGGCTTCGGGAGAGTGCAGCAGGTGCTGCGGGTCAATGAGGGTGGCTTCGGGCGCGGGGCGCAGGTAGGCATCGCAGTAGCGTCCGAGAATCCGGGTGTCGCTCTCGGTCGTGGCGTCGGTCGGCTTGGCGCCTTTGACTGCTTTGGTCGCTTTTTCGGCGGCTTTGTCGGCAGCCGGGGGAGCTGCCAGCAGCGCGGTGTAGCCGGTGTCGAGTTCACCGGCCATGAGCAGGCGGTAGTGTTCGGGCTGCCAGCGGGGAATGCTTTTGTCTTGCGAGGGAGCGGGGGTGTCGGGGGAATCCTTGGCCTCGGAGGAGGAGGTCGGCTCGCTCGGGGTGCTCACTGCGGTCGCAGCATCGGGGGCGGTCGGGAGCGCAGGCTCGGCGGGTGGCTCGGCAATCTCCTCGGCGGTGTCGTCATTGCGCAGGGAGTCGATGGCGCTTGCCGGCTCGGCGGTGGCGGGAGCCAGCAGGGCGGTGCCCAGCAGGGCCGCAGGCAGCAGGGCGCGCGTGCTCCGCAGGAGCAGGCGTCGGTTAGTCTTGTGTGCTGAGCGGGCGATCTGGCGCGTGGCGGCATTCATGACCTTGCGCAGCCCGGCCACCATGGCGCGTTCGCGGAATTGCAGACGCGCGCTGATGATGCAGCTGTTGATGCTGTCGGGGTTGATGTAGGCATCGAGCATATACCCCCAGGAGAAGCAGGCCATTTCTAGCTGCACATCGACCACGAGGATGAGCATCCACTCCTGCCGCACGGGGGCTGCTGGCGGGTGCAGGGTCTCGTGGATGGCACTGCACAGGCTGTTCCATAGGCGCACGGGGAGGGCAGGGGGGCGCTCCGATGTGCCCGCCGGTTGCTCACCCGGGCGCCGCTCGCGCAGCTCAGCGTCCTCGATGGCCTTGCGCAGCTCGCGCCTGCCGAAGGAGGGGTGATGAATGCGCGCGTGGTTGAGAATCCAGTGAGCATGGGTGCGCAGCTCGGCGGCGCGCCCGTCGTCGGTGATGTAGATGCAGAGGGCCGCCGGGGGAATCAGGCGCTCCATGTGCTCCAAGGCGCGAAGCAGCTCCAGCCGCTCCGGGTGCGTCAGGGCACCGGCGGCATCGACCACGCGGGTAAACTCCACCATGCCCTCCCCGAAGATGGCGTTGGCGCGCGCAAGACTGTAGCCGCAGGCGGGGCACTGGTCTTCAGCGCCGGGGTGAATGGTGGCAGAGCATCGCGGACAGATGGGCACGCCCTCTTTATAACCTTTTTTCGGGGGAGGGGGAAGCCTAATCAGCGTCACGCACGACAATCCCCAGTGCGTCCAAGCTCAGAGTTCCCAGTCAACGGGGATTTTCTCGACCTCGCCTTTCTTGTTTTCGTAGAGAACGTAGCCGTTGGCGGCGCCGAATTTGTACACCTCCATCGTCACCTTGACATCGAAGCAACAGTAGCGGGCAATCAGCAGCAGTTTTTCGGGGTCGCGGCTTTGTTCGTACTCGGCCCACCAGCGCAGCGCATCGGTGCCCTCGGCGGTTTTGGAGCAGCCGCCCAGCGTCACCTTGGCCACGGAATCAAGCTTGAGCCGATGCCCCAGCTTGGCGCTCAGCTCGGCGCAGATGTCGCAGTTGACGGTGCCGCTGGCCATGTCCCACAGCGTGAAGGCTTGTAGCACGCCGTAGTCGAAGCCCAGGTGGTTGTAGCCGACGACCAGCTCGGCGGCGCGCAGCTCGGCGATGAGCTCCTCAACCTGCTCCTGGGTGTAGATGTGGTAGGCAGCATCCTTGGTGGAGTAGGTCACACCGACGGACATGCCCATCTTGGCGGTTTCGTGCCAACCGCCCACCTGGGCGGCTGAGAGCCGGGTTTCCAGGTCAAAGTAGACAATGTTTCTCATTGAGCAGCAGAGGAGGGGAGGCTGCGGCGCAGCCCTTCGTAGAGCACGATGGCGATGGAGGTGGCCAGGTTGAGGGAGCGGGCGTGCTGCCCCGGCATGGGGATGCGCAGCGAGTGGTCGGGGTGGGCGGTTATCCATGCCTCGGGCAGACCGCGGGTTTCGGGACCGAATACGAGGTAGTCCCCATCGCGCAGCGGGAGTTCGGGCGCCCAAATGCTGCGGGTAGCCTTGGTGGAGAGATACCAAAAGTGCGCGTCCGGGGCGGCGGCAGCCTCCAACTGCTCCATGCTGTCCCACAGGTGCAAATCCACATGCTGCCAGTAGTCGAGCCCGCAGCGGCGCAGGTGTTTTTCCTCCAGGCTGAAGCCCAGCGGGCGGATGAGGTGCAGGCGCGACCCGGTCGCTACGGCCAAGCGCCCGGCTGCTCCCGTGTTGTGCGGAATCTCCGGTTGGTAAAGGACAATGTGGAACATGAGACGGGCGGATTATTTGGCTCTCTTACCAATCAACACGGCAGGGATGGTGCGCAACAGGATGCGCAAATCAACCCAAAGGCTCCAGTTGTCGATGTAGCGCAAATCCTTCTCAATCATCTTGGTGTAGCTGTCGTTGGCGGTGCTGCGATCCTCGATTTGCCAGTAGCAGGTCAGCCCCGGTTTGACGCTCATGCGGCGGCGGTGGGCAATATCGGGGATTTGGGCGGTTTCGTAGACGGCCATCGGGCGGGGACCGACCAGACTCATGTCGCCGCACAGAACATTGAGCAGCTGGGGAAGTTCATCAATACTCAACCTGCGGAGAATACGCCCGAAGGGGAAGATGCGCGGGTCATTGGTCAGCTTGAACAAGGGACCTTGCATCTCATTGCCGCAGCGTTGTTTGACCTCGGCCAAGCGCTCCTCGGCATTGCTATACATGGAACGGAACTTCCACATGAAAAAGGGCTTGCCGTGGAGTCCTGAGCGGAGTTGGCGGTAAAAGATGGGGCCTTTCGGGTCACTGAGTTTGATGCCGACGGCGGCGAAAAGCCACAAGGGCAGGGAGATGAGGATGAATAAAGGAGCCAGCAAAAGGTCGCAGACTTGCTTGATCAGACGCCCCCATGTGTAGGGCGGGGCGGCACTGAGCACAATCATGCGCACATCATCGACGGTGTTGACCTCCGTGGTGACATCGAGGGTATGGTGCTCGCTGCGGCACAGGTAGATATCAATCCCCTGCAACTCGCACATGTGGATGATCTGCTCGTTGGGCAGGTAGGCCGACAGCCCCCCGAATACGAACAGATGAGAGACGGCGTTTTGCTGGATGGTGCGCTGAACCTCGTTCAGGTTGGTATGCCCGGCGTAAAAGCGCCCGACGACATTCATGTGTTTTCTCCAATAATCCGGTAATTTGTTCCAGCCTTTCTCCACCTGCTCGCGCGTTCCCGTCAAAATCACCTGGCGCAGATGCCCGGGGCGACGCAGAATATAGAGTTTGAGCAGGCGCACCAGCAGAAAACGCAGGAAAATCACACAGGGAATCCCCACCATGTTGACCAACAGCACATGGTTGAAGAGGAGGGAGTGGCTGCGCATCGTCTGGTAAAACGCCACGGCGCACAGGTAGTAGGCGCAGAAGTGTGCCAGTTGGCGCAGAGCGGTGCTGATGCGCTGCATCCCGGCACAGTGGTAAAAGCCGACAACATGGAGCACCAGCGGGACAAAGGCAATCGCCATCCCGGAGAGAAAGGGACTCCTGCGCAGAATATCCGGCGTGGCCTCGCAGTCCCAGCCGCAGTATGGCGCAATAAGATTCGTCAGATGGGGGGAATACAAAGCAAAAGTCAAAACCAGCCCCAAATCGAGCATGGATAGGGGCGTGATGAAGTGATTTTTGCTGTTGCGGAACATGCGTTGGGTACGTTATCACAGCCGTACTAGTTAAGCAAGTGAAAAAAATAAATTGCGACACAGATATAGGACTTTTTGCTTGAAGCGAGGTAATTTTTTTGATAGCATCAGTCCCATATGAACTCGCTCAAAGAGATGATGCTGGCGTTGGCAGCGGCGTTGACGACCGTTTCCGTCGCGCCGGCGGGTGCCTACAGTCCCCATCCCGATTGGGAAAATCCGCAGAATCTTTCGCAGGGGCGTGAGGACGCCCGGGCATTTTTCGTCCCCTTTGCTGATCGAACCGAGGCGCTGAAAGGGCGTCGTTCGGATTCCTCGAAAGTTCTCTCGCTCAATGGTAACTGGAAGTTCTGCTGGTCTCCCTCGCCCGATCAGCGTCCGGCGGACTTCTTCAAGCCGGAGTACGATGTAAGCGGGTGGAAGGAAATCGATGTGCCGAGCAATTGGCAGATGCGCGGCTACGGCACGCCGATTTACAGCAACCAGCGCTACACCTTTGTGCGCAAGTGGCCCTTCGTGATGAGCGAGCCGCAGAATGCCTCTGAAAAGAGGTACACGACCCCGCAGACGGAGCCCAACGCAGTGGGTTCCTACCGCCGCGAGTTCGAGCTTCCCGCCGCCTGGCAGGGGCAGCGCGTGTTCGTGCGCTTCAACGGGGTTGATTCGTTCTTCTACCTCTTCATCAACGGCGAGAAGGTGGGTTTCTCCAAAGACAGCCGCACGGCCGCCGTGTTTGACATCAGTAAGTACCTGCATCCCGGGCGCAACGTGATTGCTGCCGAGGTCTATCGCTACAGCGACGGCTCCTACCTGGAGTGTCAGGATATGTGGCGCCTTTCGGGTATTTTCCGCGATGTCTACCTGTACACCACGCCCCACACCTTTGTGCGCGATTTCTTTGTGCACACCGATTTCGCTAAAACGACCGACGGACGGAGCGACTACACGCAGGGCAAGCTGAGTATCGAGGTCGATGTGGAGAATCGCAGTGACAACCCCGCCGCCACCCGGGTCGAGGGCGAGCTGCTCGATGCGAGCGGCAAGACCGTCGCGCTCATGAGCGGCAGTCCGGGCTCGCTGCTGCCCGGGGAGACCGGCAGTACCACCCTGCGCGCGGATGTGGGCAACCCCGCTCTGTGGAGCGCGGAGAAACCGAACCTCTACCGCCTGATTCTGACCCTCAAGGATGCCAACGGGAGCATCACCGAAACCATCTCGCGCCGCATTGGTTTCCGCGAGGTAAAGCTGGAGGGCGGGCGCTTCCTTGTCAACGGCATGCCCGTGAAGCTCAAGGGCGTCAATCGCCACGAGAGCCAGCACGCCAACGGTCACACGGTCACGGAGGAGGAGCTGCGCCAAGAGCTGCTGCTGATGAAGCAGAACAACATCAACCACATTCGCAACTCGCACTATCCGCAGCCCGGCTTCTTCTACGAGCTCTGCGATGAGTACGGCATCTACGTCTGCGACGAGGCCAACATCGAATCCCACGGCTACTACTACGGCGAGCAATCCCTCTCCCACCCGGAGGAATGGCGCGCGCAGCACGTCTGGCGCAACCGCAACATGGTCGAGCAGAGCAAAAACCACCCCTGCGTGGTCATCTGGTCCTACGGCAACGAGGCCGGACCCGGTGCCAACTTTGCCGCCGTGCGCGACTGGATCAAGAGCCGCGATACCTCGCGCCCCACGCAGTACGAGCGCAACAACGACCTGGCGGATCTCTGCTCCAACCAGTACCCGAGCGTCAACTGGGCGCGCGAGGTGTCGGGGCGCAAGTTGCAGAAACCCTGGTATGTGTCGGAATATGCCCATATCCTCTGCAACTCCATGGGCAATCTCAAGGACTATTGGGACGCCATCGACTCCAGCGACTCCATCATCGGCGGCGGCATCTGGGAGTGGATTCACCAGAGCTACGACCAGCAGGTGACCCTGCCCGACGGGCGCACTGTCACCCGCCAGAGCTACGGCGGCGACCACAACGAATACCCCAACGACGGCATCTTCTGCATCAAGGGCGCCATCTACAGCGACCGCACCCCCACCCCCCTCATGGCCGAAATCCGCCGGGCGCACCAGAACGTGAACTTCGAGTACCGCGGACTGAGTGAGGACGGGCAGAGCCTCATTATCGACCTGCGCAACAAGCACCTCTTCACCAACCTCAACGAGTTCGACGGCACTTGGGAGTTGAGCGAGGAGGGGAATAAGGTTATTGCCTCCGGTTCCTTTGCCGCCGAAGCGCAACCCCTGCGCAGCACGCAGGTGCTGCTCCCCGTCGCGCCCATGAAGCTCGGCGAGCTGCAGCACGACCGCAGCTACTACCTCACCCTGAACCTCCGGCTCCGCGGCGACACCGGCTGGGCCAAGAAAGGCTACAGCATTGCGGCCGAGCAGTTTGAGCTGCCCGGGGAACTGACGGGCTACAACCACAAGGCTCGGCTCATCAGTGTGGAGAATTTCGGCAAGCTGGAGGTGCGCAACCTCAACGGTCGCTTGGTCGTCATCGGACCGAGCTTCAGCCTGACCATCGACAAGGCCACGGGCGGTCTCCGCAACTACATCGTGGACGGTAAGGAACTCATCGGCGACAAACCGACCCTCTTCCTCAACGCCTTCCGCGCGCCGTTGGCCAATGACAAATGGGCGATGAACCAGTGGCTCAACAACGGCTTCCGCAACATGACCCACACGGCACAGCCCATCATCGTCACCCGTGTGAGCGACGGCGTGGTGCGCATTGCCTGCGACATCATCAGCCAGGGCGTCCGCAAGGAAAGCCTCGACAGCCGCGAGTACGACAACGGTAAATTCGAGGTCACCGACCTGGGCCCCATCAAGGAAGGGGACTTTAAGTTCACCACGCAGATGATTTACACCATCCTGTCCAACGGCTATGTGAGCGTTCAGGCCGGCATCCAACCCAGCGAGGAAAAAGTGGTGCTGCCCAAGCTGGGCTTCACCCTCAGCCTGCCCGAACGCTACAACCACGTGCGCTGGTTCGGGCGCGGCCCCGGGGAAAACTACCCCGACCGCAAGGCCGGAGCCTTCATGGGCATTTGGAACCGCAACGTGGCCGACATGGTGGAGCGCTACCCCCGCCCCATGGAAATGGGCAACCGCATGGATACCCGCTGGGTTGCCGTCACCGATGACCAGGGCGTTGGGCTTGTGGTCTGCGCCGGGCAGGGCAGCAGCTTCAACTTCTCCGCGCTGCCCCACACCGCGCAGGCGCTCTTCGCCGCCCCCCATCCGGAGGAACTGGAGCCCGCGCACGCCACCATTCTGAGCCTCGATGCCGTCACGCTGGGGCTGGGAGGTGCGGCCTGCGGTCCCCGTCCGATGGATCGCGACATCCCGCTTTCCAAGCCCACCACCTTCACCATCTCGCTGCGCCCGGTGCGCATCAACCAGCAGCCCGAGGCGCTCGCCCGCGAGGTGCTGCCGCTCACGGGAGCCGTCACCCTCTCGCGCGACAGACTCGGCTTCATGAACGCCACCTGCGCCAGCCCCGATGCCGAGATCACCATCACGCTGCCCAACGGCGACGAGCAGCGCTACACCGGGCCCTTCCTCCAGCGGGAGGAAGGCATCGTGCGCGCCGCCGCGACCAGCCCCGACTGTCTGCCCGCTGCCAATGTCTACCAGCATGTGGAAGAATGGAAACCCGAGCGTATCATGCGCATCGTCTCCTGCAGCAGCAGCGCCGGAAAGAGCGAATCGCCCTGGAGCCTCATCGACGGTCGCCGCGACACCTTCTGGCACTCGCGCTGGCACACCCCGGCCGCGACCTACCCGCACGAAGTCGTCATCGACATGGGCACCCGGAGCGAGCTGCGCGGCTTCGAGCTCACCCCGAGGCAGGGGCGTGCCTCCTCGCGCGTGCGCAAAATCGCCCTCTACCTCTCTGACGACGGTCGCTCCTGGAGCGCGGAGCCCCAAGTGATTGCCGAGCTGGCGGACGAGGACAACACGCAGAAGGTCATGCTTCCTGAGTTCTGCGAAGCCCGCTTCTTCAAGATGGTCTTCCTGGAGCCCATGACCCCCGGCGAGTCCTACGCCTCGCTGGCCGAGGTGAAACCCATTGTCAACCGTGTGGTGGGCGAATACCCGTCGCATGCCTTCTTCGCCATCGACTATGTGAGCTCCGAAGACCCCGAGGAGGGGCCCGCCGTCAATGTGCTTGACGGCAATCCCGACACCTACTGGACCACCATGTCGGGCGTCACCGTGGCGAGCTTCCCGCACGACATCCGCATCAACCTGGGGGCGGATCTGGCACTCAAGGGCATCGTCTACCAAGGCGCGCCCACGGAGGACGGTCGCGTGAAAGACTACGAAGTCTACGTCAGCAACGACGGTCGCAACTGGGGCGAGGCTGTTGCCCGCGGCTCCTTTGCTGACAGCGCCGAGCGGCAGGAAATCATGTTTTTCCAACCGACACGCGCGCGCTACATCCGCTTGGTGGCACTCTCGGCCTACGGCGACGGCGACATCGCCACCGTCAGCGAGCTCGACATCATCCCCGAGAAGCGCTGAGTGCCTGCTCCTCCCTGTTCCGCCCGCCCTGCCGCCCGCGCAGGGCGGGCGTTTTACCATTTGCCGCAGTGTTGGTGCATTTGCATGAAGCCTGCTCTAAAAATCGGTTGCAATCGCCGGGGGCGGCGCGTATAATAGCCCCGCATGGCGGGAAATATCCTTTCGATTCTCTTGGCTTACCTCTGCGGAGCCATTCCCTTCGGCTACCTGGCCGGGAAACTCAACGGCATAGACCTGCGTGAGCACGGCTCGCACAACATCGGCGCCACCAATGCCGTGCGCGTGCTGGGTAAGCGCTGGGGCATCCCCGTGTTCCTCTGCGATTTTCTCAAGGGCTTCCTCCCCGTCCTGCTCATGAAACAGCACCTGGGCGGCGATGCCACTGCGATGGATGCGGCGCAGATGGGCTGGCTGCTCGGGGTGATGGGGGCGGCCGTGCTGGGGCACACCTATACCTGTTTTCTGCATTTTCGCGGCGGGAAAGGGGTCGCTACCAGCGCGGGGGTGTTACTCGCGCTCTCGGGCTTTGTCGGCGGGGTGGCGCTGGGTACCTGGGTGCTATGCATGGTGCTGACGCGCTATGTCTCGCTCTCCAGCATGCTGGCGGGGGTGGCAGCGGTCGCAGCCGTGCTGTGGGAGTTTGCGGGAGATGGCTGCGTGTCGGCAGCTGATGTGCCGGTGATTGCCGTGATTTCGCTTCTCTGCCTGCTCGTGATTGTCAAACACCGCAGCAATGTGCTGCGCCTTTGCCAAGGCACCGAACCCAAAGCTTTCAGCAAGAAAAATTGATTATGGAACACCGTTTTCACAAAGTTGCCGTGATCGGCGCGGGCGCCTGGGGCACCGCGCTGGCGCTCACCGCCGCCTGCAGCGGCGGGGAGGTCGTCCTTTGGACCTATTTGGAAAAAGAAGCCGCCGCTATCCGCGAGTCCCGCCTGAGCCTGACGCCCGTGCCGGGCGCGCGCAAGCTGCCGCCGCAGGTCTGCGTCACGAGCGATTGGGGCGCCGTGGCCGGAGCCGACCTGGTGCTCGTGGTCGTGCCCAGCGTGGTCATGCGCAGTGTGGCGACGAACCTGGCCACTGTGGGTCTGGCGCCCGATGCCTTGGTCATCACCTGCTCCAAGGGCATTGAGAAAGACAGCAACCTGCTCATGAGTGAAATCCTCTGCTCCTGTGTGGAGCGCCCTGTGGGCGCCCTCTCCGGTCCCAATCATGCGGAGGACATCGTGCTGGGGCTGCCGAGCCTCACCCTCATCGGTTTCGAGAACATTGAGTACGCCAATGCCGTGCAGCGTCGGCTGAGCACGGACTTTCTGCGCATCTACACCACGACAGATGTGGTAGGCATGCAGATGGGCGGCGCCATCAAGAACGTTTACGCGCTGGCGGGCGGTATCTGCGCCGGGCTGGGGCTGGGCGACAACGCCCGCGCCGCCCTCGCCACCCGAGCGCTGGCGGAGATGACCCGCATGGGGCTGGCGCGCGGCGGGCGCATGGAAACCTTCATGGGGCTCTCCGGCATGGGCGATTTGGTCGTCACCTGCTATTCCGAGCACAGCCGCAACCTGACCGCCGGGCGGCTCATCGCCAAGGGCGTGCCGGCTATGGAGTGCCAACAGCGCATTGGTCAGGTGGTGGAGGGCATCCCCAACACCCTCTCCACCTACCAGATGGCGCGCAAACTGGGCGTGCGCACCCCGCTGACGGACGCTATGTACGACATCATCTACAAGGGCAAAGCAGCCTCCGTCGCCCTGCGCGAGCTCATGAGCCGAGACCTGCGCGAAGAGACGGTGACGGACTGAGACTGTAGATCGTGCGCGCGACCTTGCGTTCTCTTTTGCGGGAGAAATCAATTCATGGAGCAGCCCAACGAAGAGCATCTGTGGCTGGTCGGCGTGTGGCAGGAGCATCGCGAGCGCCTGCTGCGGCTGCTGGCGTTGCGCATGCCTGCCGTGTTGCAGCGGCGGCTCAGCCCCGAGGATTTGCTGCAGGAGACCTACTTGGCCTGCGGGCGGCGCACGGCCTTTCTGCGCGCGGAGCCCGAGGTGCCGCTCTACGCCAAGCTGCGCCGCATCGCGCTGCAAACCCTCACCGATGCCGAGCGGCACCACCTCGGTGCAGGCAAGCGCGACGCCCTACGCGAGAGCAGCCCTACCGGGGGAGATAACACCATGGAGGCCTGGGCACAGTTTGCCGACACCATCTCCAGCCCCCGTACCCATCTGGAAAAATTGGAACGCCGTGCCATGACGCGGCGACTGCTTGGCGAGCTCTCGGAGCGCGACCGCGAAATTCTGGAACTGCGCCACTTTGAAGCCCTGAGCAACAGCGAGTGCGCCGCTGTGCTCGGCATCGAAGCCAAGGCCGCTAGCATCCGCTATGTGCGCGCCCTCAAGCGTTTTCAGGAGCTCGTGCTCCGCGAATCGTGGTTGTAAGCCATGGCTGACGGAGACGACAGCGAAGCGCGCCTTGCCGCCCTGACTGAGGAGTACCTGGAGCAGCTGCGGCAGGGCAGGGCATCGACCGTGGAAAGCTTTGCCGCCGCCCACCCGCAGGACGCCGCCGAGCTGCGCGAGCTGCTGCCCGCGCTGGTGGAAGTCGAGGGGCTGGGGCAGTCCACCGCCCCCCGCGTGGCCAACATGACCGCCTTCCCCGAAACCCTTGGCGGCTACCGCATCATCGAGCGCATCGGCTGCGGCGGCATGGGCGCCGTCTTCCGCGCCGTGCAGGAATCGCTCAACCGCGAGGTAGCCGTCAAAATCCTCTCGCCCGCCTGGAACGCCGACGCGCACCACTGCGCGGCCTTCGAGAACGAATCGCGCGTCATCGCCCGCCTGCGCCACACCAACATCGTCGAAATCTACGGCGCCGGGCACGAGGGCGAGTACCGCTACTACGTCATGAGCCTCGTGCACGGCTGCGGCGTCACCCCCGGGCGCATCCGCAAAGCTTACCCGGGCATCCCCTACGAGCAGGCACTGGCTCGCGTGGGTATGCAGGCGGCGCAGGCGCTGGCCTTTGCCCATGCGCAGGGCGTGCTGCACCGCGACGTCAAACCCGGCAATCTGCTGCTGGACGACGAGGGCGTGCTGCATGTGGGCGACTTCGGGCTGGCCACTGTCCTCAACAGCGGCGAGACCGCCCCGCTCGTCACCCAAAGCCACGACGGCACCCTGCGCTACATGGCGCCCGAGCGCCTCTCCCGCGGCGAAAACAGCTTTGCCGGCGACCAATACAGCCTGGGTCTGACCCTCTACGAATTGCTCACCCACGCCCCCGCCTATCAGGTTACGGAACCGGGAGCCCTCATCCACCGCATCTGCTCCGAGCCGCTGCCACCCCTGCGCGGCGAGGGCGAGCTGGGCGCCATCATCAACAAAGCCGTCAGCCACGAGCCGCGCGACCGCTACGCCGACATGGACGCCATGGCGGCTGACTTGCAGCGTTATCTGGACGGTCTGCCCGTGCTGGCGCGCCCCGCTTCCTGCCTGCGCCGCTATGCCCTGTGGTGGCGCCGCCGTCCCGCCGTCGCGGTGTGGAGCCACACGGCCGCCGCCGCCCTTGCCCTGCTGCTGGTGAGCATCAGCGTGGGCTATGTGAGCGTGCGGCGCTCGCTGGCCGGGGAGAACGAGCAGCGCCTGCGCGCGGAGAAAAGCGCGCAGATTGCCGATGCCTCCCTGCGCCGCATTTTTGAAAGCCGGGTGGCGCAGAGCAACGACGGTATGCAGGCCACCAAAGCCGACGTGCGGCTCCTGCAAGACCTCATGCCCTACTACGAGGAAATCCTCACCTTGGGCGGCAGCAGCAGCGGGCAAATGGCCTCCGCCTGCAGCACGCTGGCCGACATCGCCCTGCAAACGGACGACGCCGCCACCGCCGAAGCCTACGCCCGCCGCGCGCTTGAGCTTGTGCCGGAAGACAGCCCCGAGCAGATCCCCATCCTCAGTCGCTTAGTGACCGCGCTGCACAAGCAGGGCGGAGAAGCCGCCCGCCGCGAGGCCGAGACCCTGAGTGTACACGCCATGCAGACCCATGGCGCCCGAGCCGACAAGTGCACCGGCGTGGCGCTCATCCGCATGGCGTGCAGCGTCTTTGCCCGTCCCCGGGGTGAACCCTCGCTGCGCCGCTCTCCCCATGTCAAGCGCCCCCCTCGCGCCGCGCATCGCCACCCCGAGGGGAAGCGCCGCCCGATGCTGCTGAGCAAGCAGGCGGCGGAGCTGCGCCGCCAAGCCGTCGAGCTCGCCGCGCGCCTGAGCACCGCCTACCCGGGCGATGCTCAGGTGGCGCTGGCGCGTATCGAGCTGCTGGAAGCGCTGCCGCCTGAGCTCGAATCCCTGCGTCGCCGGCTGGCGCCCGGCGGCGAAAGCCCGCTGACGCTCATGCAGGCGCTGCTGGAGCAAGAGCCCGATAACGCCGCCTGCCGCCGCGCCTACCTGCAGCTCATCAGCCGCACGCCCCCCCAGCAGTTGCCCGACAAGCTCGAGCAGCTGCGCCGCGCCGGAGACTACGCCCGCGCCTGGCTCGCCGACCACCCCGGCGACACCGACACCCTCATGCAGTACCTGCGCGTGCGCGAGTCCTACACCGCCGCCCTGAGCGCCGCCGGGCAGGGCGAGCAGGCCGAGCGCGAGAACGCCCTGACCCTCGGCGCGCTCTCGCTGCTGACCTCGCGCGCCGACTTCTCGCCCGAGATGCGCGAGCGCCTCGTCATGCTCGTCTCCCTGCACCCCGCCGAGGAGGCCGACCAAAGCCTGCGCGCGTCCGAAATCGACCTGCTGTTGCAGAGCTACGACGCCCGGCGCCTCGAAAGCCTCCGCAAGCGCATCCGCCGCATGCGCGAAGAGATGCAGCGCCGCCGTCCGCGCCTCGAGCGCCCCCGCCCGTCGACAGACGGGGAATCAAGGCTCCGCTGACACCCGGCAGCGCAGTCTTAGTTGTTCGGCTCTTCGGGGGCACGTGTCGCCTCCGGCAGGAGGCGGAGCAGTTGCGGCGCCATGCTGCGCATGAACGAGACGGAGCCCCGGACGGACAGGTGATCACTGTCCTTGAACAGGAGAACCCCATCCTCCACGGCGCAGAATCGGGTCGCGTCGGGACGATTGTCGCAGGGATCAACCAGCATGCACAGACCCTCGGCCTCCATTTGCCTCAGCATGTGCAGGGAGGTGCGGTTATACCGCTCGTACTCCTCCTTTGTTTGCGTGATCGCCTCGGAAAATTCGTGAAGTCCCTTGCCGCGTCGGATGAGCCATCGCACATGCTTCAGCGGATTCCTGTCGAAGCGGGGATAGGGAAGAAGGAGAATCGTTTGCTTGCCGAGCGCCTGCATGTGCTGCAGGAATTCGCGCAGACAGGCCGTTTGCGCCTCTGTTGACATATCCGCGGGCTGGCCATTCCAGTCGTGCCGATTGCGCTGCATGCGCTGTTCCCAGAAAGTCGCCACCACCACCTGCTGAATGTGCGGGTTAGCGGCGAGCCAGCGTTCGATGGCTTCAACTTTTTCCCGATTGCAATAGTAGGGGAATCCGAACGATGGCACCATCCTGTTGCGGAAGGGCGAGAAAATCGTTGTCAGATACACACCGGCCCGATGGTGTTCCTTGCAAAAAGCATCCAACCCGGCGTAGGATGCCTGCGCATGGCTGTCGCCGAGTAGCACGAAGGTCGGCGCAGCGTTTCCGTCCCCCAGGCAAAGAACCGGGCGGTCGGACGCGTGCTTGTCGATGGGGAGCTCCATCAGATCGAACACACCGTTGTGGTAGCAGATGCTCTCTGCCTCGAAAGCCTGCTGATAAAAACGCGGATCGGCCGTGGACCAGTCATGGTAGGCCGACAAAAGCTCCACCCCCGCCGGGGTCGGGCGGAGGCAGGCAAAGCCGTCCGTTTTCTTGCCAGCGATACTGACGAGCAAGGTCAGCAGATAGAGCGGCACCCAAATGCAGTAAGACAGACGACGTTTTTCCACGACAAACCAACACAGGATGCTCAGCAGCGCCGCGAGCAGAAGCATCAGGGCAGCATCTGCGGTCGAAGGGCTCACGCCCAGCCAGCTCCTGTAGCACTCAAAGACAGGCATGTGCACCAGATACAGCGAGAACGAAAGCCCCCCGATGGCCAAAAGAAGTTTGTTCCCAAGCAGAGAAGCCAACAGGCTGCCGGGCGTGTAGCGGATGACGGCAACCGTGCCGCCCACAATCAGGGGAAAGAGCGCTGTCGATTGCTCGCGCAACAGCAGAGCAGGCAGTAGAATCGCCGCCACGCCAGCACCGCACAGCAGGGAGGCAACACGACGCGAGGACACGGCCGGCAACACGCAAACGAGCCCCCCGGCCAGCACCTCCCACAGGCGCGGCAGCGTCTCGAAGTAGGAGGGAGCCGCCTCCTGATGCCAAGTCGGCAGGCCGAGGGCCGCGAGCCCGTCGTGCAGATTCATGCTGTAGCACAGCGCCAGCGACGCAAGCCCGAGCAGAAGCAATGCCCCGCGTCGCCAAGAGCCCGGCAGGCGATCATACATGATTTTGCCCAAGAGGAACAGCAAGTACACCTGTAGCGTGACGCCGATGTACCACATGGGCATGAACGGTGTCTCGAGATCACCGGCTGCGAAATAATCTGCCGCGCGCTTCGCGAGATGAATGTTCGGCACGCCGAAGAGGGTGTAGCGTGCCAAGCGACAGGCATCCGACAGCACCCGTTCGTCCAGCAGGACAATGCCGACCAGCATGGTGAGCAGCATGACCGCCGCCACCGGCGGCATGATACGCTGCAACTTCCTGTAGCAAAAGCGCCCCATCGAGGCGTATCGGTCGCGCCCGGTCGTCTCCAAGCGACTCATGCTCCGAAAGAGCAGATAGCCCGTGATGACCAAAAAGACATCTACCCCGTAAAAACAGCAGGGAAACACCCGAGCATCGAGGTGGAACATCACCACCAGCAGGATTGCCAACCCGCGCAAGCCGCCGATATGCGCGAGAAACGGAGAGGCGGAACTCAGAGTTTTAGTTTCTGTATTACCCCCCCTATTTGCGCATCAATAGATTGATGTTGAGTCGCTTTCATGAAAAAAGGGTCTAGTCGTATGATGACTGCTCGCTGATGCTAACATGATTTCGATTTTGTGTCAATAATGCCATCCCGAATTTCGGGGCGCGAAGCGCTTTATCCTTGACTAAAAGAGCGCTTTGCGGCACTCTTGGCGCGCCATGAACAAAGTACTCATTATCGGAGCCGGTGGTGTGGGGCATGTGGTCGCCCACAAGTGCGCGCAGATGAGCGACGTGTACCACGAGATTCATCTCGCCTCGCGCACCAAGAGCAAGTGCGATGCCATCGCGGCCGATGTGCTGGCGCGCGAGGGCGTGCGCATCACCACCCACGCGATTGATGCCGATGATGTGCCCGCCACCGTGGCGCTGCTGCGCGAGCTCAAGCCCGACCTGCTGCTCAACGTAGCGCTGCCCTACCAGGACCTCCCCCTCATGGACGCCTGCCTCGAAGCCGGGGTGAACTACATGGACACCGCCAACTACGAGCCGCGCGACGTCGCCAAATTCGAGTACAAATGGCAGTGGGCCTACCAAGAGCGCTACAAAGCCGCCGGGCTCTACGCGCTGATGGGCTCCGGCTTCGACCCCGGCGTGACCAACGTCTACACCGCCTGGGCGCTCAAGCACCATTTTGACGAGATTGCGTACCTCGACATCATCGACGTCAACGGCGGCGACCACGGGCAGGCCTTCGCCACCAACTTCAACCCCGAAATCAACATCCGCGAGGTCTCCGCCCCTTGCCGCCACTGGGAGCAGGGCGCTTTCCAAGAGACCCCCGCCATGAGCAAGCACCGGGCCTTCACCTGCCCGGAGGGCGTGGGCACCTACGAAATCTACCGCATGTACCACGAGGAGATGGAATCCCTCGTCAAGCACATCCCCACCATCCGTCGCGCGCAGTTCTGGATGAGCTTCTCGCCCAACTACATCAACCACCTCACCGTGCTCAAGAACGTGGGTATGACTCGCATCGACCCCGTCCTCTACAAGGGCGTGGAGATTGTTCCCCTGCAATTCCTCAAGGCCGTGCTGCCCGACCCCGGCGAGCTGGGCAAGACCACCCACGGGCGCACCTGCATCGGCTGCGTCATCCAGGGCAAGAAAGACGGGCAATACAAAGCCGTCTACATCTACAACATCTGCGACCACGAGCAGTGCTTTGCCGAGGTCGGCTCGCAGGCCATCTCCTACACCACCGGCGTCCCCGCCGCCATCGGCGGGCGCATGATTCTCTCCGGCACCTGGAGCGGCGCGGGCGTCTACAACATGGAGCAGAACGACCCCGACCCCTTCATGGACGCGCTCAACCGCTACGGGCTGCCCTGGCAGTGCATCGAGCTCACCCGCGAGCAGGCCGAGAGCCTGAGTGTCGCTCGCTGAGCCCACGCGCAGCGACAACGCCGCCCCCGCAGCGCTTCGGCGCCGCGGGGGCGGTGCTCTTCACAAGCGGATGACGATGCCGCGGCGGTATAGCAAGAGCGCCAGCGCCACCACCCCCGACGTCACCGTGGCGGCATAGGCTGCGGGCAGCGCCGCGGACGGCAGCAGCAGCCCCCACAGCCCGCAGCTCAGGCGCTCAGCCAAGCCGTACACATCGAGCACATGCGTGAGCAGGTAGAGCAGCAGCGCGTTGCAGCCCACCGCCCGCAGCGGCAGCGCCCAAGCCCGCAGCCCCGCCACCTCGCACAGCAGTTCCGCGCCGGCCAGTAGCAGCGCCCCCGCCCCCGCCGTCAGCAGCACAAAACCGGGCGTCCAGATATTCTTGATGCAGGGCAGGCAGAGCCCCGCCGCTGCCGCCGCCGCCCCGACAGCCGCGAGCAGCAGGCAGCGGCGTGCCGTCGGACGCGGCGTCCCCGCCAGCCCATGCCCCGCCAGCCAACCCAGCAGGCACAGCCCCGTGGCCGACACGATGCAGAGCGGCCCCTCCGGGTCCAAACAGCCCAGATGCAGCCTCCCGGGGCAGAGCAGGGCATCCACCCGTGCATTCACACAGCCCGCAGGCGTCAGATCCCCGCCCCAAGCCTGCGCCGCCCCCACCCCCGCCAAGAGCAGCAGCGCCACCGCCGCCACCGGCAGCGCCCTCCCGCGCAGCGCCATCACCACTGAGCCCGCCGCCCAACCCGCCAGCCCGATGAGCCCCAGCACCGACGCAAAGCGCATACTCGCCGGGTGTAGCGTCACCGCCCCGTTCACCGCCCACCCCAGCATCACCAGCAGCAGCGCCCGCCGCAGCAGGCGCCGCCAGCGCCCCCACGATGCCCCGCTGCGCCGCAGCGACAGGCACAGCGACACCCCCGAGAGAAACACAAACAGCGGGAAAACCCCATCATACACCGAAAAACCCTCCCACGTCACATGCCCCATCTGCCGCCCCAGCCCCTGTAGCACCCCGTTCTCCGGGAACAGCCGCGCCAAGTGCCAACACAGCACATCCAAGCCCGTGATCAGCAGCATATCCGCCCCGCGCAGCGCATCCAGCCCCACCCAACGTTCCGACGATTCCCCGTGCATGCCCCCATTCTACCACAGCCCGCCGCGCGGTGCCAAGACACAAACATGCCCCGCCGACACGAGCGTGCGGGGCAGGCGGGTAAAAACAAACGATGAAGTGGCGGGTTTACATGATGCCCTGCAACTTCTGCATCAGCTCGGTTTGGAAAGCGCGCAGCTCCTCCGGCGTGGGCTCGCCGTTCTTCTCGAGCCAGCTCAGCGCTCCCATGCGGTCAATCATCCACGAGCAGCGCGTGCCGCTCGGGAACAGCACCTTGCCCGACACCAGCGCCCCCGGCAGCTGCAGCTCATCCAGCGTGACCTGCACGGTGGCGGGCGCCTCCTCCGCCGGGGAGACCTCCTCGGCGGGCGGTTCGGGAGCCGGGGCGGGCTCCGGCGCGGTGGCAATCTCAATGCCGTAATCCAGCAGCAGGAAACGCAGATCCATATAGGTCATGTGTACCCCGCACTCCGCCGCAAGATTTTTTTGGATACCGTTCAAATCAATCCCCTGCGCCGCCCAGGCGCGCACCTTCTCCAACTGCTCTTCTGAAATCCGACTCATGCCCGCAGCATAGTCCTACCCGCGCGGGAACGCAAGCCCAAAGTGCCCCCGCCGCGTAAAACAGCCCGTTCCGAGAGCGCTACAGCGTTGCGGCGCCCCCTTTTCTGCCATCGCGGACGGCAGGGCACATTTTGGGCTTGAACCCGTTTGCGTATGCGCTAGAATAACCTCGCTATGCTAGATATTCGTGTTGTCCGCGAAAAGCCGGAATACGTCAAAGAGCGCGTGCGCCTGCGCGGCGGTGAGCACTGGAAGTTGGTGGATCAGGTGCTGGAGTGTGATGTGAAGCGCCGCAACGCCGAGACCGAAAAACAAGCCCTTTCCCAAGAGCGCAACAGCTCCTCCAAGCTCATCGGCCAGATGATGAAGGAAGGCCGCCGCGAGGAAGCCGAAGAGCTCAAGAAGCGCATGAGCACCGTGGGCGAGCGCATCCGCGAGCTCGACGCCGTGGCGAGCGCCGCCGCCGAGGAGCAGGAAAAGCTGCTGCTCTCCATCCCCAACATGCCGCACGACGGTGCCCCCGTCGGCGCAGATGAGAGCGCCAACCCCGAGCTGCGCCAATGGGGCAGCAAGCCCGCCATCGACCACCCGCAGGATCACGTTGCCATCGGCACGCGGCTGGGGCTGCTCAACTTCGAGGACGCCGCCCGCATCGCCGGCAGCGGCTTCATCGTCTACCGCGGGCTCGGCGCTCGCCTGGAGCGCGCGCTCATCAACTTCCTGCTCGACACGCAGACCCTCGAGAACGGCTATCAGGAGGTGGGCGTGCCCTTCATGGTGCGCCGCGAGTGCATGTACGGCACGGGGCAGCTGCCCAAGTTCGAGGAAGACATGTACGGGTTGGAGGACAACAGTATGTTCATGGTGCCCACCGCCGAGGTTCCCGTCACCAACCTCTGCCGCGAGCAAATTCTGCGCGAGAGCGAGCTGCCCGTCAAAATGACAGCCTACACCCCCTGCTTCCGCCGCGAGGCCGGCTCCGCCGGGCGCGAGAACAAGGGGATGATTCGCGTCCACCAGTTTGACAAGGTGGAACTGGTAGAAATTTGCAAGCCCGAGGACGGCTGGCAGGAACTTGAGAAACTCACCTCGCACGCCGAGAGTATTTTGCAGAAGCTCGGGCTGCACTACCGCGTCATCGAGCTCTGCACGGGCGATGTGGGCTTCTCCTCCGCCAAGACCTACGACATTGAGGTCTGGGCGCCGGGGCAGGGCAAGTACCTGGAGGTCTCCTCCTGCTCCTGCTTCACGGACTACCAGGCGCGCCGCATGAAGCTGCGCTACAAAGATGCCGAGGGTAAGATCCGCGTGCCCTACACCCTCAACGGCTCGGGCACGGCGCTGCCGCGTCTCTACGTCGCCCTGCTGGAGCAATGCCAGCAGCCCGATGGCTCGGTGAAGATTCCCGCCGCCCTCGTACCCTACTTCGGAGCCGAGAGCATCTGCCCCAAGGCCTGAACCCACCACCCCGCTGACGGCATATGAGCGAAATGAGTAGCATCATGGGGCCGATTTTCTGGCTCATCATCTTCTTTGCCGCCCTGGCTCTGGCGGCGGTGGCCGAGCGCCTGTTCTACTTCCACCGCGTCAACATCAACAGCGGCGATTTCCTGCGCGGGCTCTCCGCGCTGCTGCGCTCCGGCGCCTATGACGAGGCGCTGCACGAGGCGCGCCGCCTGCCCGGCCCCATGGCGCGCGTGGTCGAGTCCGTACTGCCGCACAACCGGCTGGAGCGCGCCGAACTGCGCGAAATCGCCATGGAGGCGGCCGAGCTCGAGGTCTACCGCATCGAGCGCAACATCCGCACGCTGGTCGCCTGCGCCGTGGCCATGCCCCTGCTGGGCATTTTGGGCACCCTGCTGACCCTCGTGCGCTTCTACGAGCAGCCCGGTGTCATCGACGGCTCGGCCGCGCTGCCCGCCGTGGCCGCCACCGTGCAGCAGGCGCTGCTGCTCTCCGCCACGGGCGTGGCGCTGGCTATTCCCACCTATTTGTTCTACACCTACCTTTCGGCGCGCGCGCGCAAAATCGTCAACAACGTCGAGCGCGCCGGGTTGGAGTGCGTCCACATCATCTGCGATCTGCGCGAGGCCGCCGCCGCGTCGGAGCCCAAGCAGCCCCGCGCCTGCTGCTGCGCTGCGCGCGAGCCGGAGGAGAACAGCGAGCCCGCCTGAACGAACGCCCCCCTTCGCCGCCATGCGTCGCATCCGTTCCCGACTCAATGACAACAGCGGTTTAGCCATCATCGTGGTGGCCTCCGTGAGCATGATGCTGGCTCTCTGCGTCTGCGTACTGCTGCCGCGCCACATGACCCCGCGCTACGGGGTGCAGGTGCGCCCCGAGGGCTCGCACTTCGTCATGGGCGCCTACGACCGCAGCAACACTCACATCATCTCCGTTGCGGCGGGCGATGAATGCCGCCTCTACGAGGGCGCCGAGCTGATTCCCGGCGGGCTGCGCGGCTTCGAGGAGCGCATGGCGCAGTGGCAGGCCGACAAGCCCGGGCAAACCACCGTCGTGCTCGTCGCGGACAAGGCCGCCCCCTCCGGCGTGGTGCAACAGCTCATCGACCGCGTGCTCGCGCGCGGCTTCAACTGCAACTACGCCGCCGTCCCCGCCTGGGACTAATCGCCCCACCATGCCGGACAAGGAAAAAGACCTGACCTTCCACTCGCGCTACAAACGCCCGGCGCACGGCTGCCTGCCGCTCTTTGTCATCGGCGCGTTCCTCCTGGTCTTTGCCCTCATGGGGTGGGTGCCCGTGCAGAGCCCCACCACCCCGCGACCCCTGGGCGTGGGGCGCGTCACCTACCTCACCAACGAGCAAACACGCTCGGAACTGCGGCAGATATGCCCGCTTTCCCTGCTGCAACCCTGGGCGCACGACCCCGATTTTGCCGAGGAGGAAAGCCTGCCGCTCCGGCGTGAGCTCCGACCGGAGGAACTGCCGCCCCCCGAGCCGCCGGTGCGCGATTCGGCCGTTCTGCGCGCGGAAGAACTGCTTGCGCTGCCGCCGGCGGAGGAGGAAGAACAGGAGGTGCAGCCGTGAACCTACCCGCCTTTACCCCCGGAGAATTTGTGCTCGGGCTGCTGCACTGCGGGCTCTTCATGCTGCTGTGCATCATCTTCCCCGTGCAGCTGAGCGCCAAACTGCGCCGTCGCCGCTTTGCGCGCGAACACCTCACCTGCCGCATCTGCGGCTACCGCTTCTTGCGACGCGAGGACGACCCCGAGTGCCGCTGCCCGCACTGCGGCGTGCGCAACTGAAGCCCGCACAGGCGGCGGGGCATCCGCTTATCGTTCCCCGCGAAGCAGCGGGCGAGCCAGCAGCAGCGCCCACGCCACATCACCCAGACCGAAGAGTAGCAGTAGCGCTTGCAACGGCGCAATAAGCGCCTGCATGCTCAGCATGATTAGGTAGCAGCCCAAGAGCAGCAGCGCGGCACAGCGCAGCAGGAGCCAAGCCTTCTTTTTCATGGCGGCAGCGGGGGAGGGGGGCTCAGCGCGTGAGTCCCAGCAACTCCATCTCAAAAATCAGCGTCGAGTTCGGCCCGATGCTGCCGGGACCGTGCGCCCCGTAGGCCAGATTCGCCGGAATCGTCACGCGCCATTTGGCGCCGACGGGCATCAGCTTGAGCGCCTCCGTAAAGCCCGGAATCACCTGCCGAATGTTGAACTTGACCGGCTGGCGGCTCTGGTCGAACACCGTGCCGTCCACCAGCGTGCCGCGATACATCACCTCAGCCGTGGGCGCCTCGCCATGCACCGACGGGTCGTAGGCCGCGCCCGTGCCCGGCTCCAATACCTCGTATTGCAGCCCCGAGGCCGTGGTCGTCACCCCCGGACGCTTGGCATTCTCAGCCATGTACAGGCGGCCGAGCTCCAGATTCTTCTGCCCGCGCTGCGTCTCGCGCTCCTGCAGCATCGCCATAAAGGCGCGTTGGTGCTCTTCCGCTTTGTCATTGACAATGCTTTCATCCACATGCTGCTGCAGGGCATCCACCAGACCGCGACCGAGCATCTCGGCCACCACATCATCCGCCGTCAGCCCCGGCAGCATTTGGGGCAACACACGGCTGAGATTCTGCCCAATCAGGTAGGACATCACCTTCTTGCTTTCATTCAGGTCGGACATGCGGGCATCATACACCCGCGCGGGAGCGCAACGCAAGCTCGCAGCGGGTCATAAAGCATTGCCAATCGCGCCCTCCTGTGCTAGACTGCGCACATGCCCGCCTCCTTTGCCCTCATCTCCCTCGGCTGCGCCAAGAACCAAGTCGACTCCGAACTGATGGTCGGTCGGCTGCTCGCCGCCGACTTTGCCCGCACCGAGCCCGCGCAGGCCGACCTGCTCATCATCAACACCTGCGCCTTCATCGACCCAGCCAAGCAGGAGGCCATCGACACCATTCTGGAAGCCGCGCGCGCCCGCAAGGAGGGCGGCGCCCCCGCCGGGCAGAAAATCATCGTCGCCGGCTGCCTCTCGCAGCGCTACGCCGCCGAGCTGGCCGCCAGCCTGCCCGAGGTCGACTGCTTCATGGGCGTGGATCAGGTTGCCCGCGTGGACGAGCTGGCGCGCGCCTGCCTGAGCGGCAGCGCCCCGCGCATCTGCCGCAACAAAGTCTCCACCTACCTCGCGGACTACGGCGAAGCCCGCTACCGCCTCAACGCCCCGCACTACGCCTACATCAAAATTGCCGAGGGCTGCAACCACGCCTGCGCCTACTGCGCCATCCCCCGCATCCGCGGTCGCCACCGCAGCCGTCCGCTGGCCAATGTCGTGCGCGAGGCGCGCGCCTGGGTGGAGCAGGGCGTGCGCGAGCTCAACCTCATCGCGCAGGACACCACCTACTTCGGCATGGACAAGTGGACCGAGCGCGCCGGCAAGACCAGCGGCGTGGACTCCGCCAAGGGCGAATCCCTCGCCGGGCTGCTGCGCGAGCTCAACGCCATACCCGGCGATTTTTGGATTCGCGTCCTCTACACCCACCCCGCGCACTGGAGCCGCGAGCTCATCGACACCTTCGCCGCCTGCGACAAGGTCGTCAAGTATGTCGACATCCCCCTGCAACACATCGCCGACCACATCCTGGCCGAGCAGCGCCGCATGACCGACGGCGACACCATCCGCCGCCTCATCCGCGACCTGCGTGCGGCCGTGCCCGGCATCGGCATTCGCACCACCTTCATCAGCGGGCTGCCCGGCGAAACCGAGGAGGATCACGCCGAACTGCGCGACTTCATCCGCGCGTTCCGCTTCGAGCGGGCGGGCGTGTTCCCCTACTCCAAGGAGGAGGGTACCCTCGCCGCCAAGATGCCCGGCCAGGTACACCACGCTACGAAGAAGCGCCGCGCCAACGAGCTCTCCATGATTCTCGCCGGGCTGGCCGATGAGCAGGGGCAGCGCTTCATCGGGAAGCGCCTGCGCGTGTTGGTAGATGCCCCCGGGTTGGCACGCAGCGCCTGGGATGCGCCCGATGTCGATGCCTGTATCCACGTCGACCCCGCGCTGCCCGTCGGGCAGTTTGCCGAGGTCACGATTGCCGATGCCATTGCCTACGAGCTTTTTGCCGAGGGGGCTGCCGAGTAAGGCCGTTGTTCGGGGTGCTTTTTTGCCTGTTCCGTCTTTTTCTCTCCCTGCGAGGGGGCTTTTCACTTGCCTTGGCGCCCGAGCCTGTGGTATAGATGGGGTGTACAACCATGAAGATCACCCCGAAATTCACCCCTGTGCTCGACCCGGGCTTCATCGCCCCGGTGCTTTGGAACAAGGCTTATGCGGAGAAGGTGGCGGCGACCCCCGGCTCCCACAGCCTCGATATCGCGCTGACCCGTCTGGACGGAACCGTGTTCCGCTGGAGCGGCAAGGTGCTGCCCCATGAGGGGGAGAATGTGGCGCTCAATAACCTGTATGTCGAGCGCATCGTCAAGTTCCTGCTCTGGATGAAGGGTGGCTGCACCCTTCTGGTCGCGGGCGATGACGCCATCGCGGACATGCTGGCCGCCACCTACTGCAAGGGCGGTGCCCGCGAGTTCGACTGGGACTTCATCGGCAAGAAGATTTACGACTGCCCCATCGAGGTGAAGAAAGTGGCTTTGGCCGACCTGCCCGCCGAGAACAGCACCTCCGTGTCGCTCGGGCGCAATCTGGACGGCTACCGCATCGGCTTCGACCTCGGCGGCTCCGACCGCAAGTGCGCCGCCGTCGTCAACGGCGAGGTGGTGTACTCCGAAGAAGTGGTGTGGGATCCCTACCACCAGAAAGATCCCAACTACCAGTTGGAGGGTGTGGACGACTCGCTGCTGCGCGCCGCCAAGCACCTGCCTCAGGTGGACGCCATCGGCGGTTCCGCCGCCGGCGTGTATGTCAACAGCGAGCCCCGCGTCGGCTCCCTCTTCCGCGGCATTGCGCCCGATGACTTCGTCAACGTCATCCGCCCCATGTTCAAGACCCTGCAAGCGCGCTGGAGCGAGCGCCAGGGTAAGAACGTCCCCTTCGAGGTGGTCAACGACGGCGAGGTGACCGCCCTCGCCGGTGCCATGGGCATGAACGATGATGCCGTGCTCGGTATTGCCATGGGTACCTCGCTGGCGGCCGGCTATGTCGACCCCGAGGGGCACATCATGCCCTGGCTCAACGAGCTCGCCTTTGTCCCCGTGGACTACCAGGAGGACGGCGGCGTGGACGAATGGTCGCTGGACAAGGGCGTGGGCGCTCTTTACTTCTCGCAGCAGGCCGTTGCCCGCCTGGCGCCCCGCGCCGGCTTCGACTTCGGCACCATGCCCTTCCCCGAGCAGCTCAAGAAGGTGCAGGCCGCCATGGCCGAGGGTGATGAGCGCGCTCGCAAGATCTACGAGACCATCGGCGTGGAGTTCGGCTACAGCATCGCCTACTTCGCCGAGTTCTACAACGTGCGCAACCTGCTCTTCCTCGGTCGTGTGGCCACGGGAGACGGCGGGCAGCTCATCATCGACAAGGCCAACGAGGTGCTTGCCGGCGAGTTCCCGCAGCTCTCCATCAAGCTCTGCGTGCCGGACGAAAAGACCAAGCGCCACGGGCAGGCCGTCGCTGCCGCCTCGCTGCCCAAGCTGGGCTGAGACCTCGGAGGATGCCTTCTTTGCCGCATTCCCACCCGCCCCGGCGCGGGTGGGAATGCGTTTTTTTGCCGCCGGCGGGCAGAATGAGCTTGTCGGCGGCAGGCGGGAGCATTACAATGGCAGGCGTGAGTACTCCCCCTAAAAAAGTCTTTGTCTCGGGATGTTTTGATGTCCTGCACAGCGGTCATATCGCCTTTTTGGAAGAGGCGGCGAGCTACGGCGATGTCTACGTCTCCATCGGTTCCGATGCCACCGTGCAGATCCTCAAGAATCGCAAGACCATGTACACCGAGCAGGAGCGCAAATACATGCTGGAGGCCATCCGCTATGTGAAGAAAGTGTACATCGGCCCCGACACCGGCAAGATTCTCGACTTTGCCCCGCTGCTGGACGAGGTGAAGCCCGATATTTTCTTCGTGAACGAGGACGGCACGGGGGACTCCAAGCGCGCCTTTGTCGAATCCAAGGGCATCGCCTACGTCATCAGCAAGCGCATCCCCCACGCGAACCTGCCCACCCGTTCCACTACCTCCATCCGCAGTACCTTGGGGAAGTGATGCACCCTCACCGGGGGGCGAGAGGTCTTTGTGCCGCTCGCTGTGCCTATTCTCTAAGGAAAAAGGACGCTTCCGTGGCATGAAGGAAGCGTCCTTGCTTTGCACAGGTGCGGAGGTACATCAGGGTTGTGAGGCCACAAAGTGGTCGTAGAGATATTGCCGTGCCCAGTAGTACAGGCAGCGCAGAGCGTTGAGCGGGCGGCGGCGCAGCACCTTGCGGTTGACAATGCAGCGCACGCCGCTGTCGGGCTCGGGGCAGGAGCGGTAGCGGGTTTCGTGCTCGCGGATGAGCTCGGCGACCTGCGCCATGAGGTTGTACTTCTGCAAGATGAGCCGCCGAGCCTCGCGGATGGCGGGCAGGCGCTTTTCGTATTCGTTGTCTGCAATGGCCTTTCGGATGATGGCCGCCGCCTCGGGCGGGTTGTCGAGAGGAATGGGAATGACGCTTCCCTCCGGGAATACCTCGGTCACGGTGGGATCTCCTGCGTAGAACGGCAGGCAGAGGCTCAGCCAACAATCGGGCAACTTTTCGCTCATGTGGTGCGGCTGGATGTGGTTCTCCATGGCGACCGAATAGCGGTAGGCGTCCAAAGCTTCGTATTTGTGTTCAATCTCCTTCCTGCCGAGCCCGAACCAATCGAAATCGGGAATATGGGTGCTGAGGTAATCGACCAGCTCATACCGCTTGGCATGTGCGGTATGCCCCATGCGCTTGGTGGAGCAAATCGTGGAAATCAGCTTGGTCTTGGGGTATTCCGGCTCCTTGAGATGCTCGCTGATGCGATGCCCGTTGAACCACACATAGCATCCGCGCCCATAACGATGGTTGCGATGGGGGCAATGGAAAGGGTCGCATGTGGTGAGCACATACTCAAATTGCGTCGTATAGGTCGGATTGTAGATTTTGATGCTCTGAGGTTCCTGTGTGACTAAAATGGTATGAGAAGGCGCGCAGGCAAGCTGCTCCGTGGGGTATTTGCGGTGCATTTCATCATAGACCACCAGCCAATCATATTCGCGCAGCTCCGGGTCGGTGATAAATCGGCAGCCCTGATAATCGAGACAATCGGGCAGAAACCTTCCTTCCCGCTCGGAATACCAACAGGAGTGGATTTTGACAATGCGCGGCATATCAGTGGAAAGAAAGACCTTGCTTCAAACGACGACGCATCATCAACTTCCCGCAAGCCATCCCCCACACGCTGAATCGGCGGCGCAGGTATTGCAGACGAGTTGGTCGGGTCTGATAGGAGATGGTGCGGCTCTCAACGGCGTCGATGCTGGAGTTTTCGTTGCAGGGGTCGCTCGTGGAAACGAGATTGGGCGTGACCCCGCAGGCGGTGATACCGCGCGAGAAGAGAATATGCACCAACTGCACATCAAACCCCATCCAGTAGCGCTTGAATCCCTCTTGAATGCCGGGGAGAGCACTGCGGCGGTACAGCCACCCGATGGCACCCCAAGGCATCTTTTTGGGGAAGGTGAGCTGCACGGGAGCATCCGCCGGGTTGTTCGTTACCCGGTAGTGCTTACACGGTTCGGTGTAGAGCTTGATGCACTGCCAGCCTGCGGTGTGCTCAATCAGGTAGCGGAGACGCGGTAAAAACCGTTCGTCCCAAACGGCATCGTCCTCCAAAATGACGCCGTACTCAGCCCCGGAATCCCAAAGAGCCTGCATGGCTTTCAGGTGGCTGAGAATGCAGCCGTGCTCACCCTTGCTCATGGGGGCGGCATACATGCTCTGCCGACGGCGGCGGTCATAGGCAGTCAATTCGGCGTCGCTCAGTGCTGCGCCGTTGACGCCGGCGATGCGATGCAGCTTTATACCGTACTGCTCCGCTTGCTGCTCCATCCGCCTGCGACGATCACCGTTGTGATCCATGTTGATGTAGAAAAATTGAATGGGGAGCTGATCCATGCTTCCGATAGATGGGGTTATTCTCAATGCTCTTCTTACCAACTCACTCATCGCATGTCAAGGAATTTCCGTTGAGCGGCGAGCGTGCGGCGGCATGCAATTTTGGGTGCGCCGGGCAGAATGAGCTTGTCGGCGGCAGGCGGGGGCATTACAATGTCACGCGTGAGCGCTTCCGGAAAAAAACGTTTTTGCCTCGGGTTTGTCCCGCCCACCCGTTCCTCTACCTCCATCCGCAGCTTGGACAAGAGCTTCGGAGTCGTGTGAGAAAGCTTCGCCTGCGTATGTCCGGGTCTTGGCAAGAGCGCTTGGTGCAATGGCGGGAGCAGGCAAAGGCTCTCGGGGGTGGGTTGGTATCGCTGCAGGACCGACGCGACGTGCGCCAGACGCTGACGGATCGCATGCGCCGTTTCCGGCGCCGGATGGTGGCGTGGCAGCGCAGCTCCGAGCTCTGGGAGCCCTGCGCGTTTTATCGGGCGGAGGAGCGCCGCCTGCGCAGCCGCCGACGCGAGTTGCTGCGCCTGCCGCTGTGGAAATTGCTGCTGACGGCGCGTGCCTGTACCGAACAGGGGCATCGCTGGGAGGAGGAGCTGGACGATCTTGTGCGCCATGCCCACGAGTGCCGGAACTGCCGCGGCACCTCGCTGCAGCGCTATGCTGTGCGCCGCGAGTTGCGCCTGATGCGCGACGAGCTGCGGCGGCGCCTACTGCCCGCGCGCTATGCCAAGTGGATTCTGCTGGCGTTGGTGCCGCTCTGCGGGCAGCTCTTCATGCTGCTGTTTCGGCAGCTGTTGGGCTAGGGTGGGCACCGCTCAGCGCCCGTGATAGTCGTTCTCCACGGAAAGCGCCAGCAACTGCCAGTCGGCATCGCCGCCATAGCGCAGGCAAAGCCCCTTGCCCACGTCGGCATCGGGCATCTGCGCCAGACGCACCGAGCCCGTGTAGGGTTCGCTGGCGCCCTCTGACAGCATGCTCACATCGTAGCTCTCCCAGGTGGGCGAGGCGGCGGATTTGTAGTCGAAATGCAGCGCGCTGTTCTGCAGGCGCAGCCGCACGCGGCTCAGCTGACGCACCGTGTGGAAGCTCGCGGCGCTCTCCAGCGGCAGGGTGTCGAGCTCGGAGTAGTAGACTCCCCCCACCCGCCAGCGCGAGCCGGGCTCTGCCCCCGGCAGGGCGAGCGTGCCCTCGGGCGAGACGATGGCACGGAGCTGCTGCTCCCCGCAGCGTGCCGACACCTCGCAGCCCGCCCAAATCCCCAAGCCGCAGAGGGTTGCATCCTCTCCTAGGCTCATCTCGCGCGGCGCATCGACCCACTGCCCCTCGGCGCAGAGGCGTTCGAGCGTCAGCGTGCCGCTCGTGGTGTTTTGTATCACGAACCAAACTTCGTCCTCGTCGGAGTCGTTGTCGGGGATGGCGGCGATGTGGAGTACCTTGCGACCGGGAAATTCCATGCGCTGCCAGGCCGTCACCTGTTGTTCCAGATTCATGGTCAGTACGGCCACCCCTCCGTCCTGCATCAGCAGCCACAGGTAGAAGTTGGTGCCGCGTTGCAGGCACCACTCCCGAACCCCGGCGTTGAAGAGGTGCTCGGCCAGCAGACTGAGATCGGCTGCGGCATAGCCATCGGACTCCAGCTTGTAGGAAATTTCGCGCAATCGTTTACCGCCGCGCTGGATGAAGAGCACAGAGTTTTCCACCGCGATGACGGGCAGACCGGCGCTGCCCACGGAGGATTGGCGCACAAAGCTGGCCGAAGAGGCTGTGATGGCGCCGCCGTCGGTTGCGCTGAGCGCCCACTCGCTTTCCGAGGTTCCCATGAGCAGTTGGCGTGCGGCGCACATCCAAGTGATGCGGCTTTGGTCGTCTGAAGAGAGTGTTAGGTGCAGGGCATCGGCATCTCCCGAGCCCACATAAAAATCGTCGAAATCATCGACCGTGCTGGCCAGCAGGGTGGTGGGCAAGCCCGGGATGCCGCCGAACCACAGACGCCCTTGGTAAAAGGCGGAGAACGAGGGGTAGCCGTTGGAGGTGCCAATGGCACCGAAGCTCCAATCCTTGGTGATATGGCTACCCAACAGAGACAGAGAGCGACTGAGGTTGCCGGCCTTGACATGGTGCGCATCGATGAACTCGGTAATCAGTAGCTTGTAGCTGCGCGTGCCGCTCATCGCGGTGAAGTAGACGAAGGGTAAGGTCGAGAGGGCATCGCTGCTGCGCCAGACGAGCGCCATGCGGCAGGGGCGCTCCTCCGAGCCGCTCAGCGCCCAATTTTTGCGTTCGGTGTAGCCGCTCTGCTCGAAGATTTTGACGCGTTCCCAATTCCAAAGCCGCGGGTCGGAGGCAACGCCGGAATCATCGTAGCTGCGCCATAGCTCCCACTGCATGTTCCATGTTCCGTTGGTGTGGAGCTCCCAGTCTCGATGCACCTCGCAGGGGCGGAGTGAGTCCATCAGCATGTAGCCCGGCATGAAATGCATCGGGTAGAAACGCGGGTCGGAGGTTTTGACATAGGCAGAGGTGGGATAGGTGCGGATGCAGGTGTAGAAATGGTACCAGGGGTCATCGCTCGGTTTGTAATATAGTACTTTGCCGGCTGCAATCGAGGTGGTGGACAGATCGGGGGTGGCGATGGCGCCGGTCGAGATGCTGCAATTGCGGAAATATGTTTTGGTTGGCAGATCGATGTTGGCGACCACATATTCGTTGTTGGCCATCTCCGGCGTGAAGATGATTTCGCTGTCGTCGGGGAGTTCCAGCGTGACCTCGTTGGAGTCGGCATGGTAGTGAATGGTCAGATCGACATCCTGCTGTTGATAGGTGGCTCTCGGGTAGGGATACAGATTCGGGGTCTGAATCCTCCACCGGGTGTTTTCCAGACGCGAGAGGATGCGGGGGGCAAGGGTGGGGCAGCAGGCGTAGACCGTGTCGTTGATTTGCGTCAGGCGCAGCGCTGCAATCTGCTCGGCGCTGACCCACGGGGTTTCCAGCGCGTAGGGGCTGCCGTCGCGATGCAGGCGCTGCCCCTCGCGGTAAACCCACATTTGCCCGGGGACAAAGACCAGCATGAGGGAGTCGCCGCGGGCAAAGGAAAAGGCAAAGAGCCGCACGTTTTCGCCCGCGAGACCGTCGAGTTGCTCCACCGGCAACGTGCCGCGGCGGCGGCGCACGCCGCCGTAGGGCATGACCATCAGATTGCAGATGCGCGCCGCCCCGCGCTGGTAGGCTTGCAAATCAAAGCGGCATGCCAGCCACGGCGACAGCTCGCCCGCCGTAAAACCCAGTACATGGGGGACTTCTTGCATGCCGAGGGTGTAGCACGCTCCACCCTCTCGGCACAAGCCCCGACCACCGTCGCGCAGGCGTTGCCCTCCTGCGGGCGGCTTAGGACGCCATCGCCGCGCCGCGGGGAGCGCGCGCGGCGATAAAGGCATCGAGCTCCGCCAGCGCGCGTCGCTGGGTCGGGCAGGCGCGGCGGCGCGCGCCCAGCAGACGGCTGCACTGCTCTCTCCCCGAGAAGCGGTAGGTCGAGAGCCCCAGGCGCTGCAATTGCTCCAGCCGCTGGTCCAAATCGCTGTAGAAGAAGAGCGGCAGCGGCGCCTCCCCGGCCAGCTGCGGCAAGTCGATGTCTACAGGAGGTGTTTGCACGCGCAGATGCTGCGCCACGCGCGGGAGCCCCATCTGCGCCAACACCTCGCGCAGGCGCGCGAAGAGGTAGGACAGCGGCACACTGCCCAGCGGGCACTCACGCTCCAGATAGAGCATGACTCCCTGAGCGATTTCGGCGCAGAACGGCAGCCGCACGCCGGCCGCTGCCGCCGCCTCGTGCAGCACGCTCTCCAACCAAGAGCGGTCGTAATCCGAAATGAGACACGCGCCGACTTGCAGGGGCGGGTGTTGAGGCAGAGCGCAGAACATGGTCGTCATCAGAGGTTCAGTTTGCGTTGCAGCGGGTCCTGCGCCGCCTTGACCTCCATGCGGCGCACCAACTCGATAAACTCCTCTACCGAGCGGAATTGCCGATAGACCGACACATAGCGGATGTAGGCCACGGGGTCGATGCTCTGCAATTTTTCAATGACCTTCATCCCGATGACGTAGGAGGGCACCTCGCGCTGGTGGTCGCGGTGCAGATCGGAGATAATCTCATCTACCGCCATGTCGAGCCTCTCCATGCTCACGGGACGTTTTTCGCAGGCCTTGATCATGCCGCTGAGGATTTTTTCGCGGTTGAGCGCCTCGTGCATGTTGTCGCGCTTGAGCACGCGCAACTCCGTGCGCTCAATCTGCTCATAGGTCGTGTAGCGGTAATTGCAGCGCAGGCATTCGCGCCTGCGGCGGATGCAGGTGCCATCCTTCGACATGCGCGAATCAATCACCTTGTCATCCATAAATCCGCATTGAATGCATCTCATGCCCCCCACGCTAGCACAAGATGTGGCAGCATCCAAGCAGAAATACTCCTTGATATTGATTTGCGGGCAGTTGTGCCCCTCGTGCATGCTTAACTTTTCCGAAAGGACGCCCCCGCTGCCCGTCCCCGGGCAGCGGGGGCGCCCCCCCATCTCACTGCATCATGCGTTACCGCCGCATCATTCCGGAGGCGGACGCACGGGGCTCACAGAAGAAGTGCCGGGTGTTGTGGCGGTGATGGGGGCTTTCTGCTCAGAATGAGGGTATGATCAGAGAACCGTATTGTGTTGCTCATAGTCGAAAAAGGCATCCATCAATTGCTTTCCGTTACCATGTGCTGAAACCGCCTTTGCTATAATGCACATCGTGCCAATACTCATATCTCTCCTTGGCTTCCTGCTCCTTGCGTTTCCAATAATCAATCAGTTCTTGATTCTTTCTGCGGTTCCGCTCAATGATTGCAGGGTCTGTCGGCGCCTCCGGAACGACGACTGCATTCTTGGTGGCAAGAGCCGTCACCAGGGAATTCAGAACGGCCTCTCCGACCTGTGCATTCACGGCGGCGTTTTGTTTAGCAGACGAAGGCTGAGCCGTTTGTTTGGCAACGCGGGGATTTTCGCCATCCCAACCGAGGAATGTTTCGTTGGTTCCCAACAGGTAAGAACTCATGCCGCTCGGAGACATATAGAGCTTGCGCTTTTGTTGGGCAGCCTCGCACTCGCATTGCTTGCGAAAGAATGGCAGCGAAGCCCTCTTCATTTCCGGATGTTGCTCGAAATCGAAGATAGAAGCATCTCCGTAAACCTGTTCAGTTCCCCAAATGGTCGGTCGCTTGATGGCCGAACGCTGTATTTTTCCGTTCTCCGAGATACAAGCGGCAAGGGCACTGAAATACTGATTAGCCGGATTGATTTCATACCATCCCCAATAAGAGTATTTAAATTTCCCTTTTCGGTAGACACCCTGCGGTTTATGTTGAAGGAGGTTGATCATCTCGTTTTCGGTCCGGGGCGGATGAGCTCGGTATGCTTCCATGGTGCGGTCCACGGAAGAGCGCTGCAGTGCCGGAGTGCCTGTGGAGGCAAGGATTTCGTACTGGCAGGACACAAGGAGCAAAACGAATAACGCGCTCAGCGAGGCAAGGAGCGTTTTCATTGTATCTGATGGAATGAGCCGGGTGCTGTTACCTTACCTACTCGGAAATGATCTGCTCCGTTTGGCGCTGTCTCAGAACCCATTCATACGCCGCTTGCAATGTTGCGAGCTCTACTTCGAGCATCACATATTGCGAATGAGCACAAAAGTCACCCGACTGAAGAGCCATCAAAGTCAATAGCTTAACCCGCTGAATCTTACTGACGAGATGTTGGTATTCCAGAAGGAGATTTTGGTAGTCCTGCGGAGATGGCTTGGTATTTCCGGCTGTGAGTGCGTAATAATGTCTCAGCGCCGGAGCTTTTGCGTTGGGGGGAATCGGCAACAGTACCGCATTCGGAGCTCCGGCGGGGTAGCCATTTTGGGCATTGGCGGAGCCTACCAATATGGTGAACATTGCTGCGGTGCAGAAGAGGAGTTTTGTCTTCATGATGAGATTTTGATGAACAGAGTGAATTTGAGTAGCCTTATCCTTTATTTGGCTGCATAAGCAGAGATAAAGGCTTTCAGGTTCGGCAGTCGAAAGAGACTGTAATCCGCCGAGAAAATACACTTGTTGTTCTTATCGACAATGAACAATGTGGCGGGTTTGCCCACGCAGAGCGTCAGGCTTACGATGAACGAACACAGCAGAGGAAGAAAAAAACATACTTGGAAATTTTCCCATGCAGCACACGAAAGCAAATAATGATCTACGATAGAGTCATGAACCCCCAATTCGCTCAACCGCATGTGAGCCAGATGGGCGTGCTCGAACATTTCTACCCCGGCGAGAAAGCAGTACATCAGCAAGAACCCGAAGATGAGCGCAATGACAGATGCATACAACCCGTTATATCTGTAAATCACGCGACCTATGTTCGCACGGGGAATCTTTATGTTTCCCGGAAACAGCGTCAATTGATCCCTGCTGATGGAACCGATCTTGTTGTCAGTGTAGATGATGGACATAAAATGAGCTTGTTTTGTCGAGTGTGCGGAAAAAGAAAGGGAGCATGCGCTTCAACCCCACCGATTGTGGTTAGAGTCGGTTGGGAATACAAACTGACAGCCGATGCATCAAATTGGATTCACTCAGGCCGTAATCACCACGCCCTGCGGGGGAAAATCCGGCATCGTTTCTCGGATATCGGTCACAAGGTGTTTGCTGAGGGCGGCTTCGGCATCCAAATAGGACTCGCGTTGCAGGAGACGCTGCCAAAATTTCAGCGGCAAGGCGGTTCGTTCCGAGTAATACTTGCTCATGCAGGCAGATTCAACCTGCAGCCCCTGCAGCACGGTGCGGAGTTTCGCGGCTGTCATAGCTCCCTTGATTTCGATTTCGGGCGGGTGCAGGAAAAAACGCGATGAATGTGTTGCCACGCGCTGCGAGCCGCTCAGGAACAGACATACAGCAGCACTGTCTACCGAACCGATGGCATAGGTCTCGATCCGGTGGAAGGCGCTCATCAGGAAGCGAGAGATGGTCAGAGCCGAGGAAATGAGTCCCCCATTCGAGTCGATGAAGAGTCGCAGGGTATTTTTTTGCCGATATTGCTCTTGCTTCAGCTCGTCTAACAGCTTGTAAACCATCGCTCCGCTGGTGCTGCCGCTCAGTATGATATGGCATACGGAATCAGGAATTGGTTTCATGAATCAAAAGATGGTGAAGTTGTAGGCGTTTCTCCTCTCCCGATCCGCCCTCAAGAGGCGTCAGCGTTCCGCCCTGGAGCAGAAGACAGCGATCCGAATCCTCAAAAGCCTCGGCATCGTGCGAGATGGCAATAATCGTACAGCTTCGCTGCAAGTCCTTGAGCATGGAGAAAATCAATTCCTTATTGACAATATCCAAATGATTGGTAATTTCATCAACCACGAGCAAATCCGGCTCAACAATGAGTGCTCGCGCGATGCCGATGCGCTGCAACTCGCCACCGGATAACTGCTCTTGGGCGATTTCATTATCAAGCCCGATACGCTCTGCCAAAGCTGTCAAATGTGTTGTTCGAATGACCTTCTCCAAGGCACTCTCGCTGATCGTATGATTGCAGAGCGTCAGATTATCCCGCAGCGAGCCACGGAAGACAGCAATGTTCTGGGGGACATAGCCGGGGCGTTTGACCTGGCTCAATACAGCGCCCTGCGTCGGCACCAGCTCCCCGAGCAAAAGCTTCACAAGCGTGCTTTTTCCCTCCCCGTTTCTTCCCATAACGGAGATGTATTCTCCGGCACATACAGAGGCATTCAGCCCTCGGACAATCGCTCTCTGCTGCCCCCGGTAGGAAAACCCGGCGTCGACAAACCTGAGCAGCTCATTCGGTTTCAGGGCGGGCGTTTCCTCTGCGACCCTCGCTTCTGCCTTGTTGCAGCACTCGTACCGCCGGTATTCATCCATAGCCGCCGCACATTCATCGCCCCGGCTGAATTGCGGAATGCTGAACAGCATCTGACCGAGCTGCTGGGTGAGGCGGCTCAACAAAAGTCCGTAGGCAATCAGACTGTCCAGATTGATGACACCTGTGAAAAACAGGTAGAGCGAGAGAACGAGGACAACAGAATCCGTCAGCCAAATCAGCAACCTGATTTCGGAGGTATACGCCGCTGTGTAACAGGCCGAGTCGATATGGCTTCGGCAGTAGGCGGCAGCATCGTCCTGATAGCGCCGCGACAGGAACGGAACCGCACGAAAAACGCGCATCACGGATTTTAAGGAGAGAATATCCAAAAGAGTCGTGTATTCCCGGTATGATTGGAGGCGGCACTGCTGATTCAACTCATGGAGGCGCGCCCGGCGCAATCTCAATAAGATGAGAAACATGCCGAAGCAGGCGAGCGCAGGCAGAATAAAAACCGGCTTATCTGCCATCACCACGCCCAAAGTGAGCAGAAAGACGATGATGGCTCCGATCAACGAGGAAAACAACGGGCAGGCGCTGGCAGCAATCGCCATGGAATCTGCCGCAATGCGGTGCTCCCATTCTGCCGGACTGCGGCTGCTGCGCGTTTCCTCATCCATGCGGTGGTATACGTTCAAAGCCTGCATCTTCAGCCGCAGCGCCATTCGTGCCGTTTCCTTCTCCAAACGGCAGCAATACAGGCGAGAAGCAAGTATATCCGCCGCATTCAATCCGAAGAGAAGCAGCACCTCGGTTATCACCATGGTGCTGTAGCCTTCTCCTCGGCTCAGCCCCCCGATCAGCGCGCCGAAGACAAAGGGTGCCGCCACGGAAACGCCATATTGAATCATCAAGATCAGAATGATTAGTACCTTCGCCTCAGAATACGAGTAATAATAACGAAAAAGCCGCTTCACGGTGCTGAGAGAAAGGTATCTGTTATAAATCCGCTGCCGGCGGAATATCATCCAACAGGCGCAGCGATTTCTCGATGGTCATTCGCTCCGTATCAGAGAACACCAGGCCTTGGCGTGTCAGTTCGGCATAAAACTGAAGATGTAGGAGGGCGCTTTGGCGAGCCTGCACCTTCAGCATGATACAATTGGTGTCGCAGGAGGCGTTGGTGTCCACGCTGCCGGTGAGCTTCATATTCATGGCCGGGCAGATTCTGCATTCGCTCAGCAGCGGACAGGCGCGGCAGCGGGAATCGACCTTCATGGTGCAGCGCTCGCTGAACAGATGCCGTAAGTCCTCGCTACATTGCGCGCCGACCACCAGAGGCATCAGCATATGGCAGCGGTAGGGGCGACCATCTGTATCGAAACTGCATTTTTTTGTGTTATGCTCCGCACACAGGGGGATGTCGTCTGCAACCGGCTCGTAGAAATGCTCGGGGTTGATGAAAATGCCGCTGCGTCTTGCTGCTCGAATATCGTGGGTAAAAAGGGGCATGAGCTGCTGCAGCTGTTCTTCATACACGATGGCCTGCTCCTTGCTCCACCGAAAACCGCCGCCGATGGCCACATTGATGTTGAACCCGGCTGCGATCATTTCCCGCGCCGTGTCCGCAAACAGGTGAATGGTATGTTTGAACAACACCATGGTGATCCCCCGGTGCGGCCAATTGCGGGCAAAGAAATCCGCATCAACCGGAAGTGTCGTTCGGTTGAGCCGCTGAACGACCCCCAAGCCGTCCAGACTCAGGCTGACATCAATGCGGTGCTTGTTCTCCAGCAACCACGAGCGTATGCGGCTGTCGAGCAGGGTGCCGTTCGTGGTGATACATATTCCGTAATCCAGCGGCCACGCTTGCGACCACAGCCACTCGCTGATCTCCCGAATCAGGTCAAAATGCAGCAGTGGCTCACCGCCGAAAAACGAAATTTCCAGCCGCGAATACTGAGCCTCTCCCGCCACCCGGGCAAAAAGCTCCCGAAGGATCTTCTTCGCCGTCTCCGCCTCCATCCTGCGCGGAGATTTGTGGGTTTCATAACAGTAGCGACAATTCAGGTTGCAGGCATGCGTGATAACGAGATCAACAAGCAAGGTCGACTTTTCATCGGCTAGGACGTTAAGGTCAACGTTCCGAGTCATGAGGCAGCATCGGGCAAGGAGTGGTGAAGCGGTATAGCCGCAAGAAAGGGGGAGAGAGCCTTCCGCTCTCTCCCCCGTGAGGCATCAGCGGCCCTTCCAGGATTTCCAGCACGTACCGGAATTGCCGTCGCAATACGTTGAGCAGCTGTAGGTGCAGAAGTTGTTGCAGCTACCGGTGCAGTAGCCTGAACAACCTGAGCAATTGGTTGAGGATAAGCGTGTTTCGCTGATTGCACCATTCTTCTCGATACCGGAAGCAACCAGCTGACGGAGCTTCTCGATCTCTTGTTGAGTAATATTCATTGCTTTGATGGATGTTATTCAAAATGAGCCGCGCGGAACCGACCGAACGTAAAACTCATTTTCAAAGGTTAGAGGCTGGGTATGCGCACATCTGACAGACCGTCGAGCGAACAGCCACGGAATGATTCCGGAACTAGCTTGCGATTCGGGCGGGGGATGCGAGCGCGATTCAGGGGAGCCGGGGGATCTTACATGTCGGCTGCGGAGGTATAGGGCGCGTGGGGGCAGGAAAGCTGTTGCAAAACTGCATAAGCCTTCAGTGCCGTGTCTGCAAGTTCGGTTTCGTAGGCATCCGGCGCATCGGACAGGCGAGCCAAGGCTCTGATCTGGAATGCGGTTACAACCCTGGCCTGCGCCAAAATCATGGGGCACCAGCGGTGGTCACGCCGACTCACATCACCGCGATAACGATAATTGAACCCGGCGCAGGTGGGGCACACGAGCTTCAGCACGCACTCGCGACAAAAGTCATCTTCGCAATGATCGCTGCATTGGTTGGCAAGGGTGCGGAGTTCGGCCGCCTTGTCGCCCAGCACGATGGGAGAAAACATGTGGCAGCCGTATGTTTTGCCGTCCACATCGTAGGTAATCATGGCACCGCCGCTGCCGCACCACCGCTCCTGTTTGCGGACTCGAATATCGGAGCTCGGCAAGATTCGTTGGGCGTGAGCAAACAATCGGATGGGCGGCAGCTCGGGTTCGCGTAAATAGGTATCGGCGAGCATTTGGAGTTGTTCTTCGTAGATGGTGGCATCCTGCTCATTCCAATCGACACCCTGAGCCAGAGCGGCATCCAGGGGGTAGCCCTTGCGCTGAAGCTCCAAGATGCCCGCAGCCAAATGTGGCAGCGTCTCTTTGGAAATCGTCATGTGCATCGACTGGAAAGGCCATGTCTTGTGGAACCATTCCTGATCTACGGTATAAGCATCTGTCATGCGATTTTTGCTCTGCATTTCCGGCGTGCCATCGTAAGAAATGCCGACGATTACCACATCTCGGTGTGCCTCAAACCATCGTTTTCTTTCCTCGGTGAAGAGAGTCCCGTTGGAACAAATGAAGAAGAGGAACGGGACGGTGATGGGACCGCTCTCTGCCCACTCCACCAATTCCTGAATGAGCGGGAAGTTGGTCATCGGCTCGCCGCCCATCAGGTCAATTTCTAATCCGAGGTAGCTTGTATCATTTCTCACGACTTCGGCTTCCTTCAAGATGGCTTCCTTAGCCAGTTCGGCAGACATGAAGCGCCGGGATTTGAATGCTTCGTAACAGTAGGTGCAGTTCAGATTGCAGGCGTGCGTAATCATGAGCATGCATGTGCGAACCTTTGCTTCGGCATGACCATTTTTCCATTGAATTTTCTGATTCATATGTATTTTGGAGGTTGTGGGGGGGAAGAGCGGCGAGCGTCCTGCGCTCCTTTTGGGGAAGATTCGATTGGCGGCACCTTGCGCGCGATAGGCGCGCATGTATTTCTGAGCACGGTGCAGCATTTGGTCAACCCAATCGACAGAGCGCTGCATCAGCCGCGCGGTGTCCTTGCTGCTTTTGTGCCACATGATGCGGCTGGCAAGCACGCAAAAATGGAGGGGATGATCAGTGTATAGGAGCTGCAGGCAGCTTTCTGTTTCGGACATCTGCTCTCGCAAAAGCACCCCCTGAAAAGTATTGTCGCTCGCAGGAGCGGTATCCGGCAGCATCGGGAGAGGGAACTCCGCAACAGGGGCTCCCGCTGACCGTTGTTCGGCTTGCCAGGCATCTCTCACCCAATAGTACAGGAACGTGCTCAGTCGGCAATCAAAGCGAAAATGCCGCAGGGCAGAGGCATTTCCCCGGGCCAAACGCCAATACACCCCCGACAGGACAGCATCGGGATGCACGCGCCTCAGTGCCGATGATGCACCCTGCTTCATTTGCAGACTCAGAATGTAGGGTCTGAGTGTGGAGTTAATCACATGGCACCATGCCGATTCGTCATCGGCTATCAGCCGTTCCACCAGCGAGCGTTCATCCGGCTCCTCCGTCTCTTGCACTACCTCGGACATTTCACTTTTCCTCTCCCCCCCCCATACGCCGGCCGAATGAACGTTCATGTAGGCTTGTCGGTGGTCGGGCGCGGCGAACATGCCCAAAGTACAGCATTTTTTATGCTGTAGCATCAGCGTTTCGTCATTTTGCAGGAGAAAGGATAGGAATGGCGAGCCTTTTTAGCCTATCATTTTTTGAAAACGAATATAATACTATAGCTTAATTATCAGATAAATATAGAATATGCTTGACCTACAGCATAAAAAAAGCTGAATCATGAAAAATCAAACAGTGACGGAAAAATTATTGGAACATCTGCCTCTCAGAAGCGAGGATGCGGCGCGGATTGTCTTGGAGATGCATGAGGAATTGGGCGAATGGGCGCAGGGACTGGGGCGGGAGGAGCTGCTGCGCTTGCTGCGTCGGGTGTTGCGGCTGGGGACGGTTGCGGTGACGTGCGAGATGAGTACGGTCTCTTTTGCTGAGGCGGCGTGGGCGAGCGTGGAGGCGCGGGCGGATCGCCGCGCGGTGACGCGTCGCGATTTGCGTAACTATGTGCGGCGCATGCTGCGTGTGGAGGGGGTGGCGCAGCGCCCGCTGCGCTCGATGAGCACGGCTGAGTGTCGGGAGCTGCTTCAACAGGCTTTTCCCGGCAGCATGCACAGTTTCCGCAAAGGACGAGCCATTCTCCACAGTGTATTTGCCTATGGTCGGCGCTGCGGATGGTGTGCGGACAACCCGGTTTCGGCGGTGGAGTGTCCGCGCGTGGCAGAGCGACACATATGCCCCCTCACTTTGGGGGAGATGGGGCGCTTGCGTCGCGCGGCTGCGAAACCTGAACATGCCGATATGCAGCTCTCTTTGCATTTGATGGCTTGCTGCGGCATCCGTCCTGCCGAGGTGCGGCGGCTCAACCCGGATACCGATATTGACTGGCGCGCACGCGTCGTGATTGTGCGCTCGACATGCAGCAAGACCGGGGGCGGACGCGTGGTGCCGTTGCGCGGGGTGTCGTTACTGCGGGGTTGTCCCCGTCGGATTCCGCGCAATTGGCAGATGCGCTGGCAGCGCCTGCGGCGTGCGGCGGGTTTCCGGCAGTGGGTACCCGATGTGCTGCGCCATAGTTTTGCCAGA
>JBJEVN010000019.1:0-24402 GCA_051884385.1 Akkermansia sp. | reverse complement strand
GAGGCGCGGGCCGCTGTCGCTCTCGCCCCCTTCGAGCACGAGCCCGGTGTCGTCGATGCGGTCGCCCGTGCGCAGGGAGAGGGGCACATCCGTGTGCACCAGCAAGCGGCAGAAGTTGCGGTAATGCTGCTCGGTGAGGATTTGGGTGGGTGCTCGAACGCTAACCCCTCCCACCCCGTTATGAAAATCCTGATTCCCACCAAACTCGACAAGGCCGCCGCCGCTGCCCTGAGCGCCGCCGGCTACGATGTGGTTCAAAACGACAGCGAACCCATCGAGGCACAAGTGGCCGCCCACCCCGATGCTGCCGGGCTCATCGTGCGCTCGGAGAAGGTACCCGCCGCCGTCATCGATGCCCTGCCCAAGCTCAAGTGCGTCATCCGCGCGGGTGCCGGCTACGACAATATCGACTATGTGTACGCCCGCAGCAAGGGCATCGATGTCATGAACACGCCGGGAGCCAACTCCAACGCCGTGGCCGAGGAGGTCATCGCCATGGTGCTGGCCGCCTATCGACACCTCATCCCCGGGGATACCACCACCCGCGCAGGCGAGTGGAACAAGAAAAAGTACATGGGTCGCGAGCTGACGGGCAAAACCGTCGGTATCCTCGGGCTGGGCAACATCGGGCGCATGCTCGTCAAGCGCTTGCAGGGCTTCGACTGCAAAGTGCTGGGCTACGACCACTTCCTCTCCAAGCAGCGCGCGCTCAACATCGGCGCCACCCCCACCGAGCTGGAGGAAATTTTCGCCACGGCGGACATCATCTCCGTCCACGTGCCCGGCGGTCCCACCACCAAGAACATGATTGATGCCCGGCTCATCGGCCTGATGAAGGACGGCGCCATGCTCATCAACTGCGCGCGCTACGGCGTGGTGGATGAGGACGCCCTGCGCGCCGCCAAGGCCGCCGGTAAGAATCTTGTCTACTGCACGGATGTCCACCCCAAGGACACGGCGGCGCAGCAGCCCAGCGCCGATGTGGCGGCGGTGATGCTGCCCCACCTGGGCGCCAACACCAAGGAGGCCAACCGCAAGGCTGCCCTGCAGGCGGCTCAGGAGATGCTGGACTACTTTGCCAGTGGCGACACCCGTGCCTGCATCAACGCTGAAAAGCCGAGCGACCTCAACCCCGCCAACCTGCACATGGCCGAGATGCTCGCCCGCATCGCCAGCCTGGCCGGTGGGCAGAAACCCATCCGCAAGATCGAGGCCACCTTCTACAACAACCTGCGCAGCTACCGCAAGTGGTTCACGCCGTGGATTCTGCAAGGAGCCATCCCCGGCGCAGAGCGCGGGCTCATGCCCGCTGCGGCCGACGCCTCGCTGCGCGAGCACGGGGTGGAGTTTAAAGCGCGTGAGCCCATGGACGACAAGCCCTACGCCGATGCGCTCACCATCGACCTCTTCTTGGAGGAGAACGGCGAGCAAAAGGTCTCGGGTGTGCGCGGCACGCTCATCGACGGCGAGCCCGTGCTGGCACGCCTGGCCGAGTTTGACCATTTGTACGCCACCCTGCCCGGGCACACGCTGGTGCTGCGCTACAAGGATGTTCCCGGCGTCATCGCCATCATCGGCCAAGTTCTGGCGCGCGCCGGCATCAACATCGACAACATCACCGCCCCCGGCGATGCCGCCAGCGGCGATGCGCTGGCCATCGTCAAGACCAACAAGAGCGTCAGCGAAGAGGAGGTTCGCACCATTGCCTCCGCCATCGGTGCCAAGCTCGCTTTCGCGGTGGATCTGTAAGCAGCTCTCATTCTCCGAGCATGCCCCCCGGCTCAGCCAGGAGCCGGGGGGCATTTTTTGCAAAGGGTCAGCCCGCGCTCAACGCATCGGCAATTCCCCGGGGCGATTGCAGAGCAGCGCGGGACAGGGATACCAGAAGAATCCTTCTCCATACCCCCCTGGTACAGCCGTTCCGAAACAGCACCCACGCACCGCAAAAAAAACCAACTGACTCCCTTTAAGCAAGAATTCATTATAGATGGCTCCACCCCACGGCAGCGGTAACACGACGGTCAATGCGCAAAAGGTCTGCAAGCAAGGAGCGCTCCAAGCCTCCTTCTTCACCACGAACTGCAGCGGTCGAAAGGGGCAAGGGGTGCAGAACGACCGCAGTATAAGCATTGCTCATGCTGTCGTTTTCCTCCCATCCTGACGGAAGGGCAAAATCCCCGCCGGCGCAGGGAAAGCGCAGGCGGGGAACGATTCAAAAAAGGGGTTTTTCCTCTTTATTCACCCAGTTTGGCGTAGGCGGACACCTCGTCGGGGTCCTCCTTGCCGTGGGCGGCGGTGATCTTCGAGCGGAAGAGCTTCATGATGAACACGAAGGAGGGCGGCACGAAGAACACGCCGATGAGCGAGGCCATGCTCATGCCCACCACCACGACCACGCCGATGGCGTTGCGGGCGAGCGCGCCGCTGCCCTCCGCCGTCATCAGGGGCACGCAGCCCAGAATGAACGCAAAGGAAGTCATGAGAATGGGGCGCAGACGCAGGCGCGCGGCAATCACCGCTGCCTCGATAAGCCCCTTGCCGCGCTCCATCTGCAGCACGGCGAACTCCACAATGAGAATGGCGTTCTTGGCGGCGAGCCCCACGAGCATAATCATGCCGATTTGCGCGTACAGATCCAGCTGCAGACCGAAGAGCCCCAGCCCGAGGAAGGCGCCGAGCACCGCCACGGGAACGGAGAGGAAGATGGCAAAGGGCAGTGACCATTTCTCGTACAACGCCGCCATGATGAGGAAGGCGAAGATGCCGGAGAGGCAGAAGATGGAGCCCAGCCCCAGGCCGTCCGCCACTTTCTTCTGCTGGAAGCTCATATCCACATATTCCATGCCGAACTTGGTGGTGTCCACCGTCTCGGCAAAGACGCGCTCGATGGCGGCCATCACCTCCTCGGTAGAGTATCCCTCCGCCGCCGCTACGTTAATTTTGCCCGAATTGTAGTTGTTGTTGTGCAACACGAACTCGGTGTCGGCGATGTCCTTGATGGTCACAAGCGTGCTCATGGGCACGGACTCGCCCTTGGCATTGCTCACATGGAAGTTGGCGATTTGGTCGGTGTTGGCGCGGTTGCCGCCGGAGGCCTGCAAATAGACCTGCCATTGCTGACCGAACTGCGTGTAGTAGTTCACGAAACTCGACCCGTTGAAGCACTGCAACAGAGCGTTGGCGGTGGCGTAGTCCACCCCCTGAGCCAGGCATTTTTCGCGGTCAATGGTGATGCTCTTCTGCGGCACGGCCGGGAGCATCATGTCGCTGGCCTTGGCGATGGCGGGCTCCTTGTTCAGCGCCGCCTCCAGCTTCTGCATCTGGGCGTAGAGCGCCTGCACGCCCTGCCCTTCGTAGTCCTCCAGCACGAAGCTGGTGTCGTTGCCGGTGCCCACGCCGGGAATGGCGGGCGGCGACACCATGAAGGTCACACCGTCGACCCCGCTCATCATGAGCTTGGCATTGAGGCGTTTGAGCACCTCATCGGCCGTGGGGTGTTTGCCCTTTTCGTTGACGGGGCGCTCAGCAAAGGGTTTCAGCGAGAGGAAGTAGGTGTTGGCATTGGTCGTCTGCACGTTGATGACGAGGTTCATGCCGATGATGCTCACCAGGCGCTCCACCGCAGGGTCCTCCAACACGATTTTTTCGATGATGGGTGTTTGCTCGGTCAAGCGCTGGAGGGAAACGCCGGGTTTCATGATGAGCCCGGCGATGAGGAAGCCCTGGTCCTCCGCTGGCAGGAAGCCGCCCGGCACCCGCTTGGCAACGGGGATGATGGCCAGGCTGAGCAGCGCCAGCAGCGGCAGGCTGATCCACAGACGGCGGCAAAGGACGCCGCAGACGGCGGCAAACTTGTCGGCCACCCAGTCATAGCAGCGGTTGAAGAGATTGTAGAAGGGGGTGAGTATCGAGCGGTGCTCACTCTTGTTCTTCAACAGCAGCGCCGAGAGCGCGGGCGAGAGCGTCAGCGCGTTGAAGGCCGAGATGAGCATGGACACGGCGATAGTCACGGCGAACTGCTGGAAGAGCGTGCCCGAGATACCGGGAATCAACACCGAGGGCAGGAACACGGCGGCAAGCACCAGGGCGATGGCGACCACGGGGCCGCTCACCTCCTTCATGGCGGCGAAAGTGGCCTCGCGCGGATTCATGCCGTTCTCCATGTGCGCCTCCACGGCCTCGACCACCACGATGGCATCATCCACCACCAGACCGATGGCCAGTACCATGCCCAGCAGGCAGATGGTGTTGAGCGAGAAACCGAGGATGGGGAAGAAGCAGAAGGTCGTCACCAGCGAGACGGGCACCGCAATCAGGGGGATGAGGGTGGCGCGCCAGCCCTGCAGGAACAGGAAGACCACGATGGCTACCAGCACCAGAGCCTCGAAGAGGGTGTGGATGATTTCGCCGATGGAGTCGCGCACGGTGGTAGTCGTGTCCAAATAGATGGCACCGCGCATACCCTCGGGGTAGGCCTTTTCCTTTTCTTTCAGCAGGGCCTGCACGCGGTTGGAGGTCTCAATGGCGTTGGAGTTGGCGCCCTGGTACACGGCGAGCACCGTGCCGGGATGCCCGTTGACGCGCCCGGCCAGCGAGTAGCTCTGCGAGCCGAGCTCGATGGTGGCAATGTCGCCCAGGCGCACAGCCTGCGTGCCGTCCTGGCGCACGATGATGCTCTTGAACTCCTCGATGGAGCTCATGCGCCCCTTGTTGCGGATGGTGTAGGTGAACTCCTGCCCGTCGGGCATGGGCTCGGCACCCACAGAGCCGCCGGGGTTGATGGTGTTCTGCTTGCTGACGGCGCTGCTGACCTCGGCCACGGAAAGGCCGCGCTGCGCCATCTTCTCCGTGTCGAGCCAGACGCGCACGGAGTAACGCCCGCCGAACACCTGCACATCGCCCACGCCTTTCACGCGCTTGAGGGGATCGACGAGGTTGAGGTAGGCATAGCCCGCCGTGTCGATGGGGTTGAAGAAGCCCTCGGGCGAGTCGATGGAGTAGAGAATGAGGGGCAGGCCGCTCGTCTGTTTGATGGTGATGCCCATCTGCGACACCTGCGAGGGCAGCTGCGAGGTGGCTTGTGCGTAGCGCATGTAGGTGAGCTGCTGGTCGACGTTGGCATCGCCGCCGGGCTCAAAGACGACGTTGATGCTGCACGAACCGTTGTTGCTGGAGGTGGAGCTCATGTAGTCCATGCCCGCAATGCCGGAGAGTTGCAGCTCGATGGGGGTGGCCACGGCATCGGCCACCTCCTGTGCGTTGGCGCCGGGGTAGGTCGCGCTCATCTGGATGGTGATGGGCGTGATGTCGGGGTACTGCGAAATGGGCAGCGACACCATGCTGATGACGCCGAGCAGCGTCGTCACGATGGCAATGACCGCCGCGATAATCGGGTGCTTGATGAAAAACGGAGACATCGTTGTGTGTGGGGAGGAGGGGTTATTCTGCTGCGTCGGGTTGGGCTTCAGCCTTGGGCTGCGCCGTAATCGAGGGGGTGACCGTCTGCGGCGGCGTGTAGCGGAAGGGGGTGGGTGTCATCACATTGACGGGTGCCCCGGCGGCCATGTTAGCCTGGTAGGTCTGCGCGGCCATGATGGAGCCCTCGACCACGACGCGCACCTTGCTCAAATCTTCAAAGCCGCTGTTCTTGAGTGCCATTTCCATGACAGACGAAAAACCCTGCCCTTTGGCGATGAGGTCGAGCTCATCCTTGGCGCCGGCGGCGCGGAGCACCTGCTTGCGCGCATCGGGCGCATCGGCGGAACCTCCCTGCTTGCTGAGCAGCTCTTGCCAGCTGCCGACCTCCGCCCCCTTAAAGACGAGGCTTTCCAGGTTCGGCGCACCGCTCTTGGCCAGTATCATGGCGGTGACGGTGGAGCGATCCACATCGACCACCTGCATGGGTTGCACCACCTCGCTGCCGTCCTCGGCCTTGGTGGCAACGTTGATTTGAGCACCGCGCGTGATGGGCAGCAGGAAAGGCGCGTTGTTCTCCTGCAGGAGCACGAGCAGGTCGCGCCCCTGCGCCGACATCGGTGCGCGCAGGGGGACGAGGAAGGCACCCTTGAGCGCATCCAGCCCGGCGCGCACGCGCACCGTCATGCCGCTGCGCAGGAGCGCGCCGGGATTGGGCACCGAGCCGATGACCTTCAGCGTACCCGTGCTCTTGCTCAGCGAGTTGTCGGCGGCGATCACGCGACCGGTTTCCGAAAAGACAGAGTCGTCGTCCAAAATCAAGGAGAAAGTCGGCACATGCTCCGGGTCATTGTCGTTCCCCGCCAGATGGGCGGAGAAGCGCTCGATGCCGGCGAGCGCGCCCAAGCCGCTCACGTTGAAGTCCACGCGCATGGGATCCACCGAGGAGAGCGTCACCAGCGGCTGCGGGTCGGAGGGACTCACCAGATCGCCGACCGATACCTTGCTGATGCCCACGCGCCCGTCAAAGGGAGCGGTAATCGTGGTATAATTCAGGTTAATTTCCGCCTGATGCAGCGCGGCCTCGGCCTGGGCGATGCCCGCCTTGGCGCTCAGCAGCGCCGCCTCTGCCGTGCGCACTGCCGTACCCGCATCCGTCACCGTCTTGTCAGCGACGGCCCCCGGGGTTGTCTTGGACAGCGCCGTGTAACGTTCGTAGTCGCGGCGAGCCATGTCGAGCGTGGCTTCGGCCTTGCGCAGAGCCGCCCGTGCGGCGTCGGCATTGGCCTGGGCTTCATCGCGCTGCGCCTTGAAGGGCGCCGGGTCGATGGTGTAGAGCACATCGCCCTTCTTCACCAGACTGCCCTCGCGGAAGGGGCGCGTCAGCAGGAAGCCCGTCACCTTGGGGCGAATATCCGTCTCCTCCACGCCGCGCAGCGAGCCGAACCACTCGTGCGGCGCTTCGACATCCTGCTGCAAGAGCGGGAAAACCTTGACAGGGAAAGGCGGCAGCGTTGCCTTGGCATGGGGGTTGACTTTTTTCTCCGCCAGCGCGGCTTTCATCCCCGGGTCGAGCTCGGGCTTGAAGCTGAAAGGCGTCGGCGCCATCACCTCGGGCTTCTCGCCCTCGGCCAGTCGGCTGTTGGCGGCGGAGATATTGGCAGCTTTCACGGCGGTGTCGCTGTCGGACACCACGGGCACCTCCGTCGCGCTCTCGTAGCCGTACTTGCGGAAGAGATCGCGCAGCGGCACGTTGTAATCACCCACGGCGACCATCTTCTGCACCGAGCTGTAGCCGTTCGCCTCGCTCACGGGCACGCTGTAGGTCTTGCCTGTCTTCACGGGAATCGTGTGCGGGGCATTGTTGCGGTCGAGGATGATGATGAAATCGTTGCGCAGCACCGTGCGCACGGCGCTTTGGGGCACGAGCAGCGCTTCGTGCTCATCCATCGCGATGCGCACGCGCACGGTCATGCCGTCGCGCAACACGTTCTCGGGATTGGGAACGCTGCCCTCGATATCGAGCATACCGCTGGAGGACAGCTTGCTCTCCGCCGCAATGACATTGCCCGGCAAAGGGTAGGTGCTGCCGTCCTCCAACACCAATTCCAAGCGAATTTGCTCCACCCCGCGCGCATCATCCTTGCCGTATTTGCGGATGTTGCGCAACAGGTTGTCACCGTTGATGGAAAAGTCCACGCGAATGGGATCAACCGCCGTGATGGTGGTCAGCTGCGTGGTGGGGCTGACCAAATCGCCGACCGAGGCCTTGGCTGCCCCCACGATGCCGCTGTAGGGGGCGCGCACCACGGTGTAGTCGAGGTCGATGCGCGCTTTTGCCAGCGCTGCGGCTGCCTGCTCCAAGGCCGATTTGTCTTTCTCCACCTGCGCAAGAGCGGCTTTGTGCGTTTGGCGCATGTCGTCCACCTCTTTCTCGGAGACGGCGGCCGTCTTGACGAGTTTTTCGTAGCGGGCAAGGTCGAGCGCAGCTTTCTCGCACTGAGCCTGCGAGCCGGCCAAGGCAGCCTCGGCGGCGGCTTGGTTGGCTTCCGCCTGTTCCACGGCGGCGCGGAACAAGGCATCGTCGATACGGAAGAGCACATCGCCCTCCTTGACCGGCATGCCGTCCTTGTACTCCTGCGACATCAGGAAGCCCGTCACATGGGGCTGAATGTTCGTATTCTGCACCCCGCGCAGAAAGCCGAACCACTCACCGTAATCGGTGACGTTCTGCTGCATGAGCGGGAACACTTTGACCGGCGAGGGTTCGCTTGCCGCGACCTGCTCTTTCTGTTCGCAAGAGAGCAGCAGCGCGCTAAGCGCTACCGCGCAGAGGATTGAGCGCTTCATGCCCCACATAGTACCTACCCCGGCGCCCCAAGGCAAGCAATAAATGGTGCATAATAATTATAATTATTTAACTATGCGCCGCCCCCGGGCAAAAAGCAGCAAGCAGAGGGCGGCGAGCGCAACGCCGCACAGCGTGGACACCCCCTGACTCAGACCGATACCGCAGTCGGGCGAGCAAAGGAGGTAGCAGCAGCACATCACCGTCATGAAGAGCGCGGGCAACAGCGACAGCAGACAGTTGCGTCCTCGGCAGCGCAGATTGACCGTGATGCTCCACAGGGTGATGCAGGCCAGCGTTTGGTTTGCCCAGCCGAAGTAGCGCCACAGGACGGAGAAGTCGATTTGCGAGACGATGAGCACGGCGGCAAAAATGGGCAATGCCAGCGCGAGGCGGCGGCGGATATTGCGCTGGCGGAGGCGCACGGCGTCCGACAGCAGCAGGCGGCAGCAGCGCATGGCGGTATCGCCGCTGGAGACGGCCAGCACGACCACCCCGAGCACGGCGAAGAGCGCCGCACGGCTCCCCAGCAACAGGGTGCAGGCCTGGTCGACCGCCGCTGCCGGGCTGAGGCTGCAGAAGGGCACCTGCACACCCGACGCATTCGTCACCAAGACCTCGCGCAGCGAGAGTCCCACCGCGGCCCACACCAACGCCACCAGCCCCTCCACAATCATCGCGCCATAGAACACGCCGCGCATGCGGCGCTGCTCGGGCAGGCAGCGCACCATCATGGGGCTCTGCGTGGCGTGGAAGCCGGAAATCGCTCCGCAGGCGATGGTGACAAAGAGCGCCGGCCACAGGGGCTGCCCGGCGGGGTGCCGGTTGGTGAAGAAGTCCAAATCAGGCAGCACGGGGTAATCGCTCAGCGGCAGTCGAATGGCCAAGCTCAAGGCCATGAAGAGGAAGAGCGCACCAAAGAGCGGGTAGATGCGCCCGATGATGGTGTTGATGGGCAAAATGGTCGCCAAGAAGTAGTAACCTAGAATGATGGCGAACCATGCGTTCTCCCCCAGTCCCGGCGTGAGGGGGCTGAGCATGCCGGCGGGCAGTTTGGTAAACACAACGCCCACCATGAGCAGGAGCAGGATGCAGACCAAACGCATGCAGAAGCGCGCGCCCCTGCCCAGACTCTCCCCCACCAGTTCGGGCAAATTGGCTCCGCCGGCATCGGCACTCATCATCGCCGAAAGGAAATCATGCACCGCACCGGCCAAAACGCAGCCGAACACAATCCACAGCAAAGCCGCCGGCCCGAACAGACAGCCCGACACCGCCCCGACCACGGGTCCCAGCCCCGCTATGTTGAGCAACTGAATGAGGAAAATCTTCCACATCGGCATGGGCACGAAGTCCACACCATCGGCTCGGGACTTGCAGGGCATCACCAGCGAGGGATTCGCGCCGTAGACCCGCTCGGCCAGGCGACCATAAAACACATAGCCCAACACCAACAAAACCGCACAGAACAGAAAAACAAGTAATCCGAGCATCGCAGGTAAATAGAACGCGGCGACCATACACCCGCTCAGTTTTTTTGGCAAGCCTTTTCCGCACGCTCGGCAGGACTCCGCGTGTCGTTCAGCTCTTCGGGCGCATCATTGACAAGCGCCCGCGACTCGGGTATGATGACCGCATGCTGCGCTTAGCCCTGACTGTTTTGTTGTTGTGCATCAGCAATGCCTTCATGACCTTTGCCTGGTACGGTTTTCTGCGCCGTCCCGGCGAGGCGGTCGGTGGTGCGTGGTGGAAGCTGGTACTGCTGAGCTGGGGTGTGGCGTTTTTTGAGTACTGCTTCATGGTGCCCGCCAATCATCTGGGGCGCGAGGCGGGGCTGAATCTGGCTCAGCTGAAGATGATGCAGGAGGTGATTACCCTGTGCATCTTTGTGCCCTTTATGGTGCTTTGGGTCGGAGAAAGCTGGAAGTGGGACTACCTCTGGGCTTTCCTCTGCATTCTCGGAGCGGTGTTCTTTGTCAATCGCTCCGCCCTGATGGGCTGAGTCACAGAGCGTGCAAAAAACTCCGCCGAGCCCCTGCGGGCCGGGCGGAGTTCTGCGTCTCGGAGCAAAAGCCCCATTCACTTCTTCCGAATAACGAAGTTACCGGAGGGTCCCATCCAGCCGTCGAGACAGCGGGTGGTCATCCACACCTCCACCTTGGCCTTGCTCGGCACGGCGGACTTGAGGTTAAACTCCACCGTCTTGGTGTTGTCTTGGAGTGCCGTGGCGGCGGCATCGACCTGCTTACCATTGACCATGAGGCGGAAATTGCGGGAAATCATGGCATTGTCCTGACGCGGCACAAGACTAAAGCTGTAGGTGCCGGGCTTGGCGCCGCTCATGTCCTTGCTGATGTCGACATGCCACTCCTTGTTGTGCTTGCACTGGAACCGCTGGTCGTAAAAACCCTCCTTCAGGGTAAAAAACACATCCTTGTCCCAGTACTCGGCGAGCTTCTTAGCGCCGACAGCATACTCGCTCTTGGGCGCAATGGAAACAATCTGCTCGTAGAGTTTCACCAGCGGTTTGTAGTCCTTGCTCTCGTAGTCCCCCGGTTGAGCGTTGATGCGCTCGCGCAGGATGTAGGCCTTGGCGCAAAGCCACTGCTGGCGGCGCTCCCCCTTGAGTTTCTTGTGAGCCAGCGCCTTGTCAACGTAGGCATCAGCTGCGTCGAAATCGCGGTCGGCACCGCTGCGCTTGCCGTCGGGGCCGCCTTGGAGAATCTTCTTGAGCTCCGCATACATGCCGAGGTGATCCAGACCGTAGAGCGCGCGGTAGCCGCTCTCGTCCTGCGGATCCTGCCGGTTGATGATATTACGCAGTTCAGGGTGTTGCATGGCATCCTGCAGGCGCAGTTGCTCAAGCGCCTGCCCGGCGGCGCGTGCCGCATCGACCCCCTTGGCTTGGCGAGCTTGCTGCACGAGCTGCATGAACGCCCCTACCTTGGGCAGCGTTGCCTTAATGGCGGCAATCGCCTTGTCAGCATGCATCGTCGTGTCGCGATCCAGGCTCGCGACAAAAGTGCCATCCGCTGCTACAATCAGCGCCGCAGGAAGATTGTACTGTGCAATGGGCATGCCGGTTTTACGCTCATCCTCGGCGGTGAGCACGCTCTCATCGTATTGGGCGATGAGGGCGGGCAACCCGGCTTGGGCAATTTTGCTCCAAGCCTTGGCGGTGGTCTCACCGTCTTTGCCGATGTCGCGCGTCCAGTGCCAGAGGACGACAACGGGCTTGTTCTGCTCCTTGGCCTGTTCCTTGGCCGCGGCAAACTCGGGAAGATTCAGGGGAGTGGCGCCGCAGGCAACACCGCCCAGCAGCAGAGCTCCTGTCAGAAGAATGGTTTTCATGGAAAAATGCAACAATATAAGTTATTTGACAAAGACGACGAAGTGCGAGAGGTAGGCGAAGTTGGGTGTCGAACCATTGTCGAAGACCACCTTGACCCACTTGCCCGAGGTGGTGTCGTTGAAGGGCACCTCCCAGACCTTGGGCATGTTGTCGATTTCAGCCGCCTTCATCCAAGTGGCCCCGTCGGCGCTGGTGTAGACAATGGCTTTCTTCATGCGCTCCTCAATCCCGTTCGACTTGCGAATCACGCAGCCGGTGAGGCGGTGCGCCTTAGGCAGCTCGATGGTGAACGAGGGGGCGTTCTCCTTGTTCGTGTGCGACTTACCGCCTTTAAGGGTCATGATATTGCGGTGGAAGGCCGGCACATCCCATTGCGAGGTGGAGGACAGCATGATGATGCCCTTGTCGCTGCAAGGGCGCCCCGGAATGTTGGCCGGTTGCGTGAGGGTCGCCTCGCTCGGGCATTCACCCGCCAACGCTTGAGCCGCCTGGGTCAGCGCTTGGAAGCCCGGAATAGAGTGCGCCTTCTCGGCAGCGAAAATGGCCTTGCCGTAGGCCGCAGCCAGCTTCTTGTTGCGCTCCTGCGCCGCCTGGTCATCGGCAGCAGCAGGATGGGCATCGCCCGCCTGAGCCGAGGCCTTGGTGAAGGCCTGCGAGAAGGTGTTAATATCGCCCTTCTCAATGTAGTTGGCCACTGCCCACTCGATAATCTGGCCGAAGGTGGTACCGTCGCCATGGTTCATGTGAATACCCAACAGCGAGGCGAGGTAGTCCGCGCGCGCCTCCGGCGTTTTCAGGGTCTTGTTCTGCCTGTCCACCAAATCGGAGCACTTGACGGCCCAACTAGCCGGCGTTTCGGAAATCATCTCGTGCATGAGCGTGTAGATGGACGCGCGCTGCGCATCGGTCATGGCATCAATCTGCTCCTGCAAGTCCTGAGCCATATCCACGGCGGCAAAACCATTCCCCTGATAGAGGGGGATAACCTTGGTCAGATACTTGACGCAGGCCTCGGGGCTGAGCCCCTCTTCCTTCATGAGGCGGTGCAACTCACTGCGGAAGAACGGATGCAGCGGGCTCGTCCTGAGCGCCTTGTTCCACATCTTCCGCGCCGCCTTTTTGTCACCCGCAGCTTCCAGGGCACGAGCGGCAAAACTCTGGCGGTAGGCCTTGTCGATGGTCTTGTCGTCCTTGAACACCGTCTCCATCAGCAGATAGGAGGTGGGCGCCTGATTGCCGAAGATGTTCGTGTGCATGCCACCGTCCGGTCCGCCGAAGCCGCCGATCCACTTGCCGCGCTCGGGGCGCACGGCATAGGCGCAGTGTCCCGGCTGGCCGCAAGTGTAGGCCGGGATGCCGTGTGCCATAGCTGCCCAGGCACCCAGGTGCGACATAGAACCGCAAACACCACCATTCTTGTGAGTGAGCTCGGCGCGGCTCTCGGTGAGGAAGGGCCACTGGTACTCACCGGATTGCACACTATCACCGTAGTACGAGGGGTCGGTGTAGACCGCCGCCCAGCAGGAACTCTGGTAACGATCCCAAGGCAGGTTGATGTTCTTGGCGCACCATTCGAAAGAGCCGTCATCCCAGTCCTGAGCCACATTGCCCACGACAAAACGCAGTTCCCAGGGGCGCAGGTTCTTGTAGTTGGGGTGCAGATTGCCGGCCTTTTCCTGCGCGCGGAAGAACTTGTAGCGGCGCAGCGGATTGTGGTGGACGGGGTCAAGCCTGGCGATGGCCGGGTCGGGCTGCGTTTCGCCACCGCCCCACACAGAGGCCAGCGCCACGGCCAGCGCCTTGTTGCCGACATCGCCCTCCTCTTCTTTCCAAATGTCGTAGAGCACCTTGATGCCACGATCTGTCTGATAGGGCACCAGACCGGCGCCCAAATAAAGCTCAAGCCACCGGGAATCATTGAGGAACTGCATCAGGAACTCCCGACGCTCGGGAGTGGTTGCAAATTCGGTGAGCACATCGGTGCCGGTGCAACGGAGGAACTCCAGCGGCATGGTCACTGCCAAGGTCGCGGGCGCCTGCGGCGCCGTCAGCTTGCTCTTGCGAACACTATCCACAAGCAACTGTTGCGCCTGCGCGTAATTGCCCGCGCTGAGCGCGGCATTGACAGTTTCCGAAAGCGTCTTTTTCAGCACAGGCTTCTTCTTGTGCTTGGTCACCAGAGATTTCAGCTCATCAACGAGCTCGGGACGTTCGACGGCTGTGTAGATACCGCCGGCGGCTGCGAGGGTGAGGACAATCCAAAAGAATGTTCGTGCACGCATATACTATCGAGTTTAGGCACGGGTCTGTGCGGCGTCAAGCGAAAACATACCGCGGCGCCGTGCTTTTTTATCCGCCTCGTGATTCCCCCCCATTCGTCAGCAACATTCGCCTTGCCTGCGCGGGGCTTTGCTGTATAATGACGCGCAGAACTATGATCGAACAGTTGCGCAAACGTTTGCTGGATCGGGAGCATCCCGTCCGCATTCATCTGATTGGGGTGGCCGGTGCCGGCATGAGTGGGCTGGCTCGCATGTTGTTGGAAATGGGGCACTTGGTCAGCGGTTGCGACCGAGTTACCAGCGAGGAAACCGAACGCCTGCAACAGGCAGGGCTGCGCTTCTCCTGCCCGCACAACCCCGATGCCGTGCGCGATGCCGAAATCGTCGTCTACAGCAGCGCCATCCGCGAGGACAACGTGGCTCTGCGCGCCGCGCGCGAGAGCGGCTGCCGCTGCATCCGCCGAGCGGAATGCCTGGCCGCCATCCTCAACGGCAAGAAGGGGGTGGTCGTGGCGGGAACGCACGGCAAGACCACCACCTCCTCCCTCACCACGCACCTGCTGCGTGAGGGGCGCCTGCGCCCCTGCCACTATGTCGGTGCCGAAATCCCCGTGCTGGGCAGCAACGCCCACTGGAACGCCGACAGCGAATACCTCATTGCCGAGGGCGATGAGAGCGACGGCACCCTTGTCAACTACATCCCCGAGCACAGCATCATCCTCAACATCGAAGCCGAGCACCTGGATTTCTACCGCGACCTCGACCACATCAAGAGCGTGTTCGACACCCTCTGCCGCCAAACCCGCGGCACCATCTTCTACTGCAAAGCCGACCCCGGTGCCGTCTCGGTCTGCGGCAAATACCCCAACAGCATCTCCTACGGCTGGCAGGACGCCGACTACACCGCCACCGATGTCACCGTCAAGCGCGGGCGCACCCTCTACACCATCAACCGCGGCGGCACGCCGCTCGGGCGCGTGGAGCTCGGCATCCCGGGGCGGCACAATGTGCTCAACTCGCTGGCCGCCACCGCCGCCGCGCTGGAGATGGGCTGCGACTTTGCCAGCATCGCCCGCGGGCTCGCCTCCTTTGCCGGGGCGCGCCGCCGCTTCGAGACCAAATACCTCTCGCGCGACTACCGCGTCGTCGACGACTACGGCCACCACCCCACCGAGATTGCCGCCACGCTGCAAACGGCGCAGAGCCTCAAGCCCGGGCGGCTCATCGTCCTCTTCCAACCGCACCGCTACACGCGCACCCGGCTGCTCCGCGACGATTTCGGACGCGTGCTGCAAAATGTCGACAAGCTCTTTGTGGCCGATGTGTACCCTGCCAGCGAGCTGCCCATCCCCGGCATCAGCGGGCAGACCATCGTCGATGCCGTGCATGAGCGCGGCCCCGTCGATGCCCAATTCCTGCCCGACCTCTCGCTCGCGCACCACACGGTCGGCAACATCCTGCGCCCCGGCGACCTCTTCCTGACCCTGGGTGCAGGCAATGTGCATGAGGCCGGCACGAAAATTGCCGCCGACCTGCGCCTGCTGGCCGAGATGCGGCAGGAATGCGGCGAAGTGCCCGCCCGCCTGTACGAACCCATGAGCAAGCACACGACCATCGGCGTAGGCGGCGAGGCGCAGTACTGGATCGAGCCCCCCACCGTGCGCGACATGGAGGCCGTCATCAACTTCTTCAAGGATCGCAACATCCCCGTCCAAGTGGTCGGACGCGGCAGCAACCTCATCGTGCGCAACGGCGGCATCCGCGGCGCCGTCATCCACCCCACCGGCGGCGAGTTCGACAAGCTGGAGCTCAAGGGCAACAAAATCACGGCGGGCGCGGGGGTCAAGCTCAAGAAGTTGGCCGCCTTTGCTGCACAAAACAGTCTGGCGGGCTTTGAGTGGATGGACGGCATCCCCGGCTGCGTGGGCGGCAGCCTGCGCATGAATGCCGGCTGCATGGGCAGCGATATGTGGAGCGTCTTCTGCCGTGCCACCGCCGTGAACGAAGACGGCGAGATCGTCGAGTTTGAAAAGGACAGCATGCAGGGCGCCCGCTACCGCAGCATTCCCGAATTCGTCAACACCATGGTGACGGAGGCCACCTTTGTCGGCAGCCCCGGCAGCACCGCCGACATCGAGGCGCGCATGGAGGCCAGTCGAGCCAAGCGCAAGGCCACCCAGCCGCAGGAACCCAGCGCCGGCTGCACCTTCGTCAACCCCGAGGAAATCCCCGCCGGCAAACTCATCGACGAGCTCGGGCTCAAGGGCACGCGCATCGGCGGAGCGATGGTCTCGCCCGTGCATGCCAACTTCATCGTCAATACGGGCGGCGCCAAGGCGACCGATGTCACCGAGCTCATCGACCTCATCCGTGCCCGGGTTCGCAACGAGCGCGGCATTGACCTCAAAACCGAGGTTCAGGTCGTCGGCGACCGCGAAACCCGCTTCTGATTCACCGTTTTTCTCATACCATGTCTGCGCAACAACTGACCAAAGATACACACATTGCCCTGCTCATGGGCGGTCCCGGCTCCGAGCGCGAGGTCTCTCTCGTCTCGGGCAGGGCCGTGCTGGCGGCTCTGCAGGAGGAGGGCTACACACAGGTGACCCCCGTCATCGTCGACAGCGAACGCCCCGCCATTCCCGAGGGGACGGAGCTCTGCTTCAACATCATCCACGGCACCTACGGCGAGGACGGCGGGCTGCAGAGCTACCTCGAGGAGCTGGGCATTCCCTACACCGGGGCGGGCTCCCGCACCAGCCGCATCTGCTTCGACAAGGTGCTGACCAAGCAAGCCTTTGTCGCCGCAGGTGTGCCCACCCCCGTCAGCGAAACCATCCCCGCGCACGGCACACCGAGCATCCCCGTCCCCTGCGTCATCAAGCCCCCCTGCGAAGGCTCCTCCGTCGGCGTGCAGATTGTGCATGACCCGGCCGAGCTGCCCGCTGCCGTGGAGGAGGCAAGCCGCTTCGGCAAGGAGCTGCTGGTGGAAGAATACATCTGCGGCAAGGAGCTCACCGTCGCCATCTTCAACGGCGAGGCGCTGCCCGTCATCCACATCTGTCCGCGCGAGGGCTTTTACGACTACAAGAACAAATACCCGGGCATGACGGGCGCCGTGGGTTCGGACTACATCTGCCCCGCCGACATCAGCCCCGAGGACACCCGCGCCGTGCAGGAAGCGGCGCTGGCCGCCTACCGCGCCGCCGGGGTAGAGGTCTACGGGCGCGTCGATGTGCTGCTCACCGATGATCACAAGCCCTATGTGCTGGAAATCAACACCATTCCCGGCATGACCGGCGCCTCGCTCTTCCCGAAAGCGGCCAAGGCCGTCGGCATCTCCTTCGGCGAACTCTGCACCCGCATCGCGGAACTCTCTCTGCGGCAGCCGCGCGGATAAACCATGGGCAAGGCTCGCAACAGATTCCGCTCCGAACAGCGCGGCACCATCAAGCTGCTGGAGGGCGCTCTGACGCTGCGCAACCGCTTCTTCAGCAGGCTGGCGCTGCGGCGCGGCTTTCAGCGAGCGCGGCGCTGGGCGCTTTGGCTGCTGGCGCTGCTGCCGCTCGCCGCGCTTCTGTGGTGGGGGACTGACTATGCGCTGGACAAGGCCTACAGCATGAGCCTCGACAAGGTGGCCTACGAATCGCGCCGGGGGCTCATCAGCAAGCAGCAGGCGCTCGAACTGCTGGGGCTCAAGGGCTCCGTCAATCTGGCCTCCATCCGCGTGGGCGAAATGGAGCAGCTGCTGGAGAGCAACCCCTGCATTGAATACGCGCACATCCGCGCCGACCTGCCCGACACCCTGAGCATCGAGCTGGAAGAGCGCGTGCCCATCGCCTACGCGGAACCGGAAAGCGCCACCGATACCGGGACGCGCCACCGCCTCTTCATGGATCCCAAGGGTGTTCTCTTCCCCGTGGTAGAGGCGTACCACCGCGACTTCATGGGTGTGCCCGTGTGGTATCTGCAACCCGGCGATGTCGCCGAGTTCCGCGAGGGAGCCGTCGTCACCGAGAGCGCCCGCCGCCCGATTGTGGAGCTCATCGCCGCCGCCAACAACTACACCCTGCGCGAAATCCCCGCCATCCGCGAGATTTTCCGCCCCAAGGAATGGAAGATCATCCTGACGCTGGATGACGGCACCGAGGTGCTGATGCAGGTCTACGACATCAAGGGGCAGATGGAGCGGCTAGCCATGGTGCTGGAGCACGCCCGCGCCACCGGGCGCCGCATTCGCAGCGCCGATGTCATCCCCCGCCTCAATCCGGCCGTCATCTACGCCGAACAGCCCGACAAGCCCGAACCGTAAGGTGCGGCGGCGATACTCAGCAGCTATGAACAGGCACGCACGGCGCACAGGCCACCCCGGTTTCCGCGCGCTGCTGCTGTGCCTGCTGCTCTCGCTGCTCGCTCACGCTCTGCTCGTGCTTCTTCTGCTGCGGCGGCCCGAGCCGGGCGGGCGGCTCCCCGCCGCCCCGAAGCTCAGCCGCCACCTGCAACTGCGGCGCGCCCCGACGCCGCCGAAAGCACCGCAGGACGCGCCCCCGCCCGCCAAGAGCGCGGAACGCCCCTTTGCCAAAACATCCCCCGACCTGCCCCCGCAGCGCCCTGAGCAGGCGGACTATGTGGGCGCGCGCGACAGCCGCGCCGCCGCTGATCCCACCGCCCGCGACCGCAACCGCGAGGCCGATACCCCCGCCCTCGAGGGGCACGAGCGCCGCGAGGACGAGGAAATCGTCACCTTTGACCAAGAACGCCAAGACGGCGAACTCGCGCACGAAGGCAAGCAGGAAACCCGGCCACAGCAGCCCCCCTCCCCGCCGGAGCAGCCCGCCGACATGCCCGAGGAGACGGAGGAGGAGTCGGCAGAGGAGACACGCGAGACAGCCGAACAACACAGCACCCCTCCCCCCGAGGGCACGCTGACCCTGCGTCCCCTGCCCGAGGAACTCAACGGCGATCTGCTGCTACGCGACCGCCCGGGGGAGGAGGCTCCCCCCGAACCTACCGAGCTGCCGCCGCCCGAGCAAGCCGCACGCCGCGCCCGCCACGCGTGCCTGTACGACCCCGCCCTCTCGGCGCAAGTGCAGGCCCCCGGCTTCCGCACGGCGGAGCGCCGCACCCGCAGCAGCGGGCGCTTCATCCTCGGCAAGGGCGCCGCCCTCAACGTGGACGCCACCCCGCGCGGGCAGTACGAGGCCGAGGTCTACCGCCGCATCGCACACATGTGGTACGCCGCCTGCGATGACCACCGGGGCGACATCATCCCCGGCAGTCTCACCATCAGCCTGCGCATCGACCGCCGCGGGCGGCTCGCCAACATGAAGCTGCTCAGCCGACGGGGCGCGGGCATCAGCCAGCAATCCTTCACCTTCGCCGCCATCCGCCGCGCCGCCCTGCCCCCCATGCCGAGCGAGGTGCAGGCCGACATCGTCGGCGAGCTGCTGGAACTCATCTTCACCTTCCATTTCGACTAACCATGTACACCACCCTCACCCGATTCTTCGACGCTTGCCAACCCTTCGGCTATCCCCTGCTGGCCTGCTCCGTGCTGCTGCTGGCCGCCATCTTTTACCACGGCATCTTCGTGCGCCCCCTGAGGCTGCACCGCCTCATGGCAGCGGCGGCGGGCAACACCGTGCGCCCGCTGGCTCTCAACCACCCGCACGAACCGCTCTCGCAAGCCGTGCTTCTCCTGCTGCGCGAAAAAGACAACCCCGCGCTGGAATCCATGATCGAGGCCAAACTCCGCACCATCGTCAACGACCAGCGCGACGGGCTCTCCCTCATTGCCATCATCACCAACATTTCCCCCATGCTCGGCATCCTCGGCACCGCCTGGGGGCTGGTGGACATCTTCGGCGTGTTCGGCAGTCCCGACGCGCAGGACACCATCTCCATGGGCATCTCCAAAGCCCTCTACACCACCATCTTCGGGCTGGCCATCGCCCTGCCGGGCATCATCGCGGGCATCTGCTTCGAACGGCGGCTCGAGCAGCGCGCCACGCGCATCAACGAACTCTTCACCGACCTGCTCGCCCGCCGCCACAGCCTCTGAACAGCCATGAAACTCTACACCCGCAAGAGCACGGTGAGCGCCATCAACATCGTCCCGATGTTGGACATTCTCACCATTCTGCTCATCTTCTTCATCGTTCATACCGAGTTCAAGCGCCAAACGCAGGTGCTGCAGCTGGAGCTACCGCAGACCCACAGCCTCGCCGGCGAACAGGGCGACCGCAACGCCGTGCTGCTGGAGCTGGGCACCGACGGCGAGCTGGCGCTGGCGGGGCAGCGCCTGACGAACGAAGAACTGCCCGCTGCCCTGCGCGAGCTGCGCGCCGCCAACCCGCAGGCGCGCATTCAGGTAGCAGCGGCGGGAGGAGCACCAATGGCTCGCTTCATCGACATCATGGACATGCTCAACGCCGCCGGACTCCCCGCAGAAGAAATCCCCGTCCGCATCGACTATCAACCCTGAATACAGGCACAAAAGAGGCTTGCCAAAACAGGGAGGCTCCTCTATACTCGCGCGCGTCATGACAGAATTGCCCAAGGCCTACGAACCGACTGTTGTTGAAGAGAAGTGGCAGGAGCGTTGGCTCCGCGAGGGCTGCTTCCACGCCGACCCCCACTCGGACAAGCCCGCGTACAGCATCGTCATTCCCCCGCCCAATGTGACGGGTGTGCTGCACATGGGGCATGTACTCAACAACACGATTCAGGACATCCTGGCACGCCGCGCCCGCCAGGAGGGCAAGGAGGTGCTGTGGCTGCCCGGCACCGACCACGCCGGCATCGCCACGCAGGCTCGCGTGGAGAAGGAACTGGCCAAGGAAAATCCGCCGCGCACGCGCTTCGACGTGGGTCGCGAGGCTTTCGTGGACATGGTGTGGCAGTGGAAGAACAAACACGGCGGCATCATCATCAAACAGCTCAAAAAGCTGGGCTGCTCCTGCGACTGGGAGCGCGAGCGCTTCACCATGGATGAGGTTTACGCCCCCGAAGTGGCGCGCGTCTTCACCGAGCTCTTCAAGGAGGGGCTCATTTACCGAGGTCGCCGCATGGTCAACTGGGATCCCGTGCTGCTGACGGCGCTCTCGGACGAGGAGGTCATCATGACCCCCACGCACAGCAAGCTCTACACCATCCGCTACAAGCTGGCCGACGGCAGCGGGCAGCTGCTCGTCTCCACCACCCGCCCCGAGACCATCATGGCCGACGTGGCGGTGGCCGTCAACCCCAAGGATCCGCGCTACGGCCACCTGGTGGGCAAGAAGGTGCTGCGCCCCCTCTGCACCGCCGAAATCCCCGTCATTGCCGATGAGCACGTGGAAATCGGCTTCGGCACGGGCGCGCTCAAAATCACCCCCGCCCACGACCGCACGGACTTTGAGGTCGGCATGAAGAACGGGCTGGAAATCATCGACATTCTCACGCCCGACGGCCATATCAACTGCCCCGGCTGCCCCGAACTGCACGGGCTCGACCGCTTTGTGGCGCGCGACAAATCCATCGAGCTCATCGAGGCCGCCGGGCTGCTGGAGAAGGTGGAGGACTACGACAACAACGTGGGTATCAGCCAGCGCTCCGATGTGCCCATCGAGCCGCGTCTGAGCATGCAGTGGTTCCTCAAATACCCCTGCGTGCAGGAGGCGGCGGAGGCCGTGGCCAAGGGCGACATCGTGTTCCGCCCCGCCCGCTGGGCCAAGACCTACGCCCACTGGCTGGAGGGTATCCAGGACTGGTGCATCTCGCGCCAGCTGTGGTGGGGGCACCGCATCCCCGTCTGGTACCGCAAGGACAAGGCCGAGGCGCTGCAGGCGGCCACCACCCTGACCGAGGCCGATGAGCTCGCGGGCGACATCTATGTGGGGGTCACCCCGCCTGCCGACCCCGAGAACTGGGTGCAGGACGAGGACGCGCTCGACACCTGGTTCAGCAGCTGGATCTGGCCTTTCTCCACGATGGATGCGGAGTGTCTGTCCAAGTTCTACCCCACGAGCGATTTGGTGACGGGGCCGGACATCATCTTCTTCTGGGTGGCGCGCATGATTATGGCGGGCTACCGCTTTGCGGGCGGCAAGCCTTTCGGCAACGTGTTCTTCACCTCCATCGTGCGCGACCTCAGGGGGCGCAAGATGAGCAAGAGCCTGGGCAACAGCCCCGACCCCCTCGACCTCATCGCGCGCTACGGCGCCGATGGTCTGCGCTTCGGGCTCATGCGCATCGCCCCCACGGGCACGGATGTCAAGTTCGACGAGAAGCAAATCGAAGAAGGCAAAAACTTCGCCAACAAGCTCTACAATGCCGCGCGCTTCCGCATGATGCAGGGCGAAGCCGGCAGCGACCCCGCACCGCGCTTCGCCCCCGTCCACCTCGACATCCTCGACAAGCTCCGCCAACTGCACCACAGCGTGGCCGAGGCGCTGGGCAAGTACGAGTTCAACACCTACACGCAGGTGCTCTACTCCTTCTTCTGGAATGAGTACTGCTCGCTCTTCCTCGAAGCCGTCAAGAACGACCTGCGCGAGGGGGGCGACCCCGCCCTGCGCAACGCCACCCTGCTGACGATGGACACGGTGCTGCGCCACTATCTCGCCCTGCTCGCGCCCATCATGCCCCACATTTGCGAGGAGCTGTGGCAGAGCCTCGGCTTTGCCGCGCGCAACGGCGGACAACCTCTGATGACCAGCCCCCTGCCCGCTGCCGATGCCCTACTGGGCGGAGTGGACGAGACACGCATTTCTCAGGCGCGCGTCCTGAGCGCCGCACTGTACGAAACAGCCAACCGCGCCCGCAATCTCAAAGCCGAATACAACTTGGCTACCAACAAGAATGTGCGCTTCATCCTCAAGCCCGCGCTGCCCTTCGATGCCGATGCCGCCGCACGTCTCGCCCTGCTGGCAGGAGCCAAGGAAGCCGTGGCTGATGCTGACTATCAAGCGCCCAAGGGCACACCCACGGCGCTGACTCCCTTCGGCGAGCTCTTCCTGCCGCTGGAGGGGCTGGTGGATGTGGAGGCCGAGCGCAACCGCATCGGCAAGCAACTGGAGAAAATCGACAAGGAAATTGCCAAGAGTCAGGCCAAGCTCGGCAACGCCAAGTTTGTGGATCATGCGCCGGTCGCCGTTGTGGAACAGGAGCGCGCCCGTCTGGCTGATTGGCAAAGCAAAAAGGCTCAGCTGGAGTCCATGCTGGCAGCCCTGGCATAACACCCCCCTGTTTCCCATGTCCACAGCATTTCTCGATACGCTTCCGAAAGCGCAGCGCGCTGATTTGGCACTTTGCGGCATCGGTAGCGATGCACAACTTGCCCGCAGCGATGTCCGGACCCTGCATCGGGACATCGAACAGGCGCGGGATTTCTTCCCCGAGCTCTCCCCGGGGCTGACGCAGGAACAACTGGCGGCGCTGATTGCAGCAGCCCAGCGCGCCGTGCATACGGAAGCTCCCCCTCCTGCAGCGTCTCCTGCAGCATCGCTTCCGTCCCCGATAAAAGCGCGCCGATTCGAGGCGGCGGTGCAGCAAGCACCGCGTGTCAAATCGTCGGTGCTCACCCGAGCCATCCGATACGCACACCCCATCAGGATTTGGCTTGCTTCCCTCAGTGTACTACTCCTTCTTCCGACGGGATTTCTCGCGCTCTATCTCATCGGCATTTCACTGATGACTCCGCCGGAGGAAGTGGACAATCTCCTGTTCCTCCTGCTGTGGCTCCCGATATTGCTTGCCCCCTACTGTCTGTTCGGGCGCTATCAGGAATGCTGTGTCTGCCATGTACAGTTGTTCCGTTTTCGAGGTTATCATCGCCACGCCAACACGGCTCGATATTTTCTGTTGGGACCCACCTTCTCCACCGCCCTGCGCATTGTGTTCATGCGCCCCTTCTTCTGCCCGGGTTGCGGTACCTTTCTGAAGCTCACCCGCCGTCACCACTCCCACTCGTGAATACCTGCCCCCCCACCGCCCTTACCGGGGTTCTCTGCGTGCTCGCCGCCGCCCCTCTGACCGCTGCCGACAGCCACACGGAAACGGCGCAGGCTCTCATCGAGCTCCTCCACGCTACAGAGGCCTCCCTCGCCCGCTGCCGCGATGCCGACAGCATCCGCACAGAATTACCGATTCTGCGCCAACTGGCGGAGCAGGCGCAAGCTCTTCGGCAACGACAGCAGGCTCTGCCCGAGCCCACCGTGCAGGATTTTTTGGCAGTGCAGCACCTGGCTCCCGAGTTCATGCAGCTTAGCGAACACCTCGGTGAACACATGCAGAGGCTGGAAGAGCAAGGGCTCATGAGTCCCGAGCTGCGCGCCGTGCTGCAACCGCCCCGCGGCGCACAGAGGTAACTCTTCCCCTTATTCCTCTTTGTCCGGAGAATACTCTCGGAATTTCGGACAGCGGTGTAAAGACCGCCTATACTTGCGTATCTCAACAGAAGCTTATGGGGCAACACCAATTTTTGTGGTTTGCGAAAAAAGTTCATCTGTGGCCACATTCAACGA
>JBJEVN010000018.1:0-27111 GCA_051884385.1 Akkermansia sp. | reverse complement strand
CTTATCCTTGTTGTTAAGAAGCAAGGGTGAAATATGAAGCAGCTGACATTAACTGATGAAGAACATTCAGGTCACAAAAAGACAACTCGTCGGGAGGAGTTTTTGAAGAGCATGGATGCTATTATTCCATGGGAGGCTTGGATTGAAATAATTCGTCCGCATTACCCGTCAGGAAAAAGAGGGAGACCTGTTCGCGGAATAGAAACGATGCTGCGTATGTATTTGCTGCAGATATGGTTTAACTTATCTGATGTCGGCGTGGAAGATGCCATATACGATAGTTACGCCATGAAATCATTCATGAGGCTAGACTTTTATCAAGAGCAAGTTCCAGACGCTACGACGCTGCTCAAATTTCGACATCTACTCGAGAAACATCAGATAGGAGAGAAAATTTTTTCCGATCTTAAGGAGCGACTTGATAAGGCAGGATTGCTGATGCACGGGGGGCTCAATAGTTGATGCCACTATTATTCATACTCCTAGTTCTACAAAGAACGCAAAAGGTGAGCGAGATGCCGAAATGCATCAGGTTAAAAAAGGGAATCAGTGGTATTTTGGTATGAAAGTTCACGCAGGTGTGGACGCAGGAACAGGCTTTGTACATACCATTACCGGGGCTGCTGCTCATGTGCATGACTCGCAGCAAATAAGCGAATGAATTCGCAAAGATGATGAAGTTGTTTACGGGGACTCCTATTACTTGGGCGCACCTGAGCAGGATGCTATCAAGTCAAATGAAAGTTTTTCAAAAATAAAGTTTCGCATTAACAAACGCCCTTCTAGCTTAAAGATTAATGATTGCTATAAGGGAGAGAATTGGGATAGAAGTATCGAGCGAATTAAATCTTCCGTACGTAGCAAAGTGGAACATCCCTTCCTCATCGACAAACGCTATTTCGGATATTGTAAAGTCGCGTACAAGGGTATTGCGAAAAACATGAGCAGATTCAACCTGTTGTTTGCGTGCGCAAACTTGTTGATGTGCGTTCGAGCTAACCGAGATCTTACACCGATTGTAGGGCAACTATGCCCTCATGACTCCAAAGACCTGAAAAAATGCCCTTTGCAGGCGAGTTAAAGCTTATAAATAAGACTTTTTCTCGATGCTCATTTCATAAGGGATACTGTAGGGACGCAACAAAGTGTTTCGCTGCGCTTTTATTCAGCGCTTCCTTAAAAAAATCTTTGCGGCACGTGTGCATTCGATTGCGCATGACCTCTTTTAGGCTTGCCTAAGGTGGCAGAAGAATCCATACTCCTGCAAGAGGGTATGAGCGAAGAGCAGGCATCAGCGACTCAAAACACGGCGTCCCGCATGGTGCGCCGTGCGGGGGTACGCATGACCCGCCAGCGACGCGCCGTGTTGGAGGCGATTCTCGAATCCGATGACCACCCCACGGCCGCGCAGATTTTTGAGCGAGCTTCCGCGCGAATCAGCGGGCTCTCGCTCGCCACGGTCTACAATTGCCTGGAGACGATGAGCGCCGCAGGCATCATCAACAAGCTGCATCTCCACAACGGCACCTCGCGCTACTGCCCGAACCTCTTTCCCCATGCCCATTTTACGGATGTCAACAGCAACTGCGTCTACGACGTCCACCTCAAACCCGGGCGGAGCCTACAAGATGTTTTCGAGTTGCCCGAGGGGGCGACCATCACGGGGATGACCATCTGTCTGCGCGGCAGTCTCCCGACCACGAGTCACGAAACGGAAAAGAAATGAGCCTGATTATCCGAGACTTACACGCTCGCGTCCGAGACGGCGCGACCATTCTCAACGGTATCAATCTGGAAATCCCCAAGGGGGAGGTACACGCCGTCATGGGCCCCAATGGCTCGGGCAAATCCACCCTCTCCAAAGTGCTCTGTGGTCACCCCGACTACGAGGTGACCGGCGGCAGTGCCGAACTGGACGGGCAGGATCTCTTCTCGCTCAGCGTCGATGAGCGCAGCCGCGCGGGGCTTTTTCTGGCCTTCCAGTACCCCGTGGAAGTGCCGGGGGTGAGCAACGCCAATTTCATGCGGGCGGCTTTGCAGGCGCGCCTGCCCAAGGGCGAGGAGCTCGACACGGTCTCTTTCTACAAGCAGCTGCGCGGCAACATGAAAAAACTGGGCATGGATCCCAAATTCACCGCCCGAGCCGTCAACGAAGGCTTCTCCGGCGGCGAGAAGAAGCGCAACGACATTCTGCAAATGATGATGCTGCAACCCTCTTACGCCATCTTGGATGAAACGGACAGCGGGCTGGATGTCGATGCCCTGCGCATTGTCTCCGACGGCGTGAACGCCATGCGCGCGCCCTTCCGCAGCTTCCTCGTCATCACGCACTACAAGCGGCTGCTGGACTATATCCGCCCCGATGTGGTGCATGTGCTCTACCAAGGGCGCATCGTCCGCACCGCCGGAGCGGAGCTGGTCGACTATATCGAGGAGCACGGCTTCGACTTTGTCAAGAACGGGGAGGAGGACTGACCACGATGGACGAGACCCCGTTCCGCATGGATACCCGCGGCGCCTTTGCCATGCCCGAGCAGCACCGCTACGACGCGGGCTACGGGCTGACGGAGGCGACCATCGACTACATCTGCGATGCCAAGGGCGAGCCCGACTGGCTGCGGCAGTTCCGCAAGGATGCCCTGCGCCGTTTCCGCGAGATGCCCATGCCCACCCACTGGGCACCCGAGGGCATCCGCGGAGTCGATTTCGAGAAAATTCGCTACTACCTGGCGCACGGCACCGCGCCGCGCAAAAGCTGGGACGAGGTGCCCGAGGATGTCAAGCGCACCTTCGAGCGTTTGGGCGTTCCCGAGCAAGAGCGGGCCTTTTTGGCCGGGGTGGATGCCCAGTACGACTCTGAAACCGCCTACAACAACATGCGCAGCGAGCTCTCCAAGCAGGGCGTCATCTTCGTGAACTCCACCGAAGGTCTGCGCGACCACGAGGCCGTCTTCCGCCCCTGGTTCGGCAAGGTCATCCCCGTGGGCGACAACAAATTCTCCGCGCTCAACCACGCGGCCTTTTCCGGCGGCTCCTTCATCTATGTGCCCAAGGGCGTCAAGCTGCGCCAGCCGCTGCAAGCCTACTTCCGCATCAACTCTGAGGCCATGGGGCAGTTCGAGCGCACCCTCATCATCGCCGACGAGGGCGCAGAACTCATGTACATGGAGGGCTGCACCGCCCCGAAGTACGACAGCGCCACCCTGCACAGCGGTGTCGTGGAGCTCGTGGCGCTCAAGGGCGCCAAAATCCAATATGTCACCGTGCAGAACTGGGCGACCAATGTCTACAATCTCGTCATTCAGCGCGGGCTGGCGATGGAGGATGCTGAAATCCGCTGGATTGACTGCAACCTAGGCTCCGCCCTCACCATGAAATACCCGGCCGTCGTGCTGCAGGGGCGCCGCGCTCGCGGCGAGGTGGTCAGCATCTCGCTGGCGCACGACGGGCAGGACCAGGACACCGGCGCGCGCATGATTCACGCCGCACCCGACACCACGAGCAACATCGTGGCCAAGTCCATCTCCATCGGTCAGGGGCGGGCGAGCTATCGGGGAGAAGTGAGCGTCCTCAAGGGCATGCAGGGCTGCAAAAACAACACCGAGTGCGATGCCCTGCTCATCAACGCCGCCAGCCGCACCGACACCTACCCCGCCATCACCGTCAACGGCAAGGCCTCTGCCGTGCAGCACGAAGCCTCCGTCTCGCAGGTCGACGAGGAAATGCTCTTCTACATGCAGCAACGCGGGCTAACCCGGGCACAGGCCATGAGCCTGGCCGTCAACGGCTTTATCAACGACCTGGTCAACGAGTTCCCCATGGAATACTCTGTGGAGCTGCGCCGCCTCATCGACCTGGAAATGGAAGATTCCATCGGCTAATTCCCCCGGCATGATTATGGATTTCCCCGACGACAACAATCTCCGCCTCGCCCTCGAAACCGCCGAGGCGCGCGCCCGATTCGCGGCGGCAGCCCTGCCCGACCGACTCTGCGAGGACTGGCGCTTCGGCAAACCCCACCGTTACGCTGCTGAGCTGGCCGCGCTTCTGGAGAGCGGCTCCCCTGTCGGCAACATCCGCCTGCATGCTCCGAGCGGATGCGCCGCGGCTCCGAGCCCCGAGGAGGCCGACAGCGAGCTGCTCATGCGCAGCATCGGCAGCGACTACCTGCTGGCGCGTCACCACGCGCACTTCGGGCAGGGTGTTTCCCTGCTGCTGGACGGTTGCTACGATGAGCCCATCGTCATCACCTACGAAACCGAGGGTCTGTTCCTGCCGAGCACCCTCATCATGGCCGCCCCCGGCACCAAGGCTCACATTATCGAGCGCCACATCACCCGCGGCAACGGCTGCACCTTCTGCGCCCGCTGCATCCACGCCTGCGAGGGAGCCGAGCTCTCCGTCGAGCTGCGGGAAGAGGGCAGCGGCAGCTCACGCACCCTGAACATCACCAACATCACAGCCATCAACGCCCGCGTGCGCCACCTCAGCACCCACAGCGGACACCGCTGGGCGCGTGAGGAAACCCTGGCCGAGCTGCTCAGCGCCCCGTCGGGGAGCCCGTCCGACGTGGGGCTTTACTCCGCCAACCGTCTGAGCGGCGAGCAGGTGCTCGACCAGCACACGCGCCAAATCCACACCAACGGCGGCGCCGCCAGCGATCTGCTCTACAAAAACGTCATCGACGACAAAGCGACCGCCGTCTTTGCCGGCAACATCTACGTGGCTCCCGGAGCACACGCCACCGATGCCTACCAGGCCAACCGCAACATGCTGCTCAGCGAACGCGCCACCGTGCATTCGCTGCCGGGGTTGGAGATTCTGGCCGACCGCGTGCGCTGCTCGCACGGCAGCGCCAGCGCCCCCATGGACAGCGAGCAGCTCCACTACCTGCTCTCGCGCGGCATTCCCCAACACGAAGCGCAGATGCTCGTGGCCGAGGGCTTTCTGGCGGATGTCCTCACCCGCTTCCGCAGCGCCGAACAAGCATGAACCGCCGTCGCTCCGTCCTTCTGCTCGGCCTCCTGCTACTCGCAGCTGCCGCCGCCTTTCTCCTGCCGCGCTGGCTGCGCGACCCCAAGAAACTGGTGCTGGGCGAGTGGCGCGACAGCGAACGGGTGTTTCTCGTCACCATCGCTGAAGAGGAAGCCCGCTGGCAGGGCAAACACCGGGGCAAACTGCGCTACCGCTGGCTGCAGGCTGAGCACAGCCCCTACGAGGTCGAGCTGCTCTACCGCCGCGAACGCATCACGGCCGAGCTGCAATTTGAGGATGACGATGTTTTTCTGCTCGCACCCCGCATCATGGACAGATTACCGGAATCGGCGCGCGAGCTTCTGCGCTCCAAGAACCGCGCCAAGGGGCGCCCGGAGGATGAGTTCATCATCCGTTTTCGCCGCGAGGCAACGCCGCGAAAGCAAAAATAACGCCACTGTGCGCCTTTTTTCTTGATAACAACAAAGGTTTGCGTTAGAAAGAGACTCGGACAAAAGTCGACCACATTGTTCACCCTTTACTGTCTCATCCCATGCAAACGACTCTCAAACTCCACGGATTGGTTGCTGCCACGCACACACCCATGAATGCCGACGGCACCTGCAACCCCAACGCTGTTGAGGCACAGGCAGCGTTCCTGGCCTCTCAGGGCATCAGCAAGGTATTCATCACCGGTTCTACGGGCGAATCGGCGCACATGCAGCTCACCGAGCGCAAGGAAAACATGGCTGCCTGGGGCGAAGCCGCCCGCAAGCACGGCATCGAATTCGTGGTGCACACCGGCGGCAACAGCGTGTACGACGGTCGCGAGCTCGCCGCTTACGCCGCGCAGTGCGGCGCCGCCGGCACCGCCAGCAACAGCCCCTGCTACTTCAAACCCGGCAGCGTGGAGGCGCTGGCCGACTGTGCCGCTTTCGAAGCCTCCGGCGCCCCGGAGCTTCCCTACTACTTCTACGACATCCCCGTGCTGACGCATGTGGCGTTCAACCCCTGCAAGATTATTGACGCCATGGCCGCCCGCATCCCCAACTTCTGCGGGATCAAGTTCACCAACCCCGACCTCGCGCTCTACATGGACGCCCTCACCAAGGACGACGGCAAGTGGGACATCCCCTGGGGGGTGGATGAGTGGTTCCTCGGCGCTCTGGCCACGGGTGCCAAGGGCGGCGTGGGCTCCTCGTTCAACTATGCGCCCAAGCTCTACCAAGACCTCATCGCCGCGTTCAACGCGGGCGACATCGCCACGGCGCGCCACCTGCAAAAGCTCTCGGTGAGCATGATCAACATCATCGCCTCGCACGGCTACATGGGCTGCTGCAAGCAAATCATGGGCTGGTGGGGCGTCGACCTCGGCCCCGCGCGCCTCCCCATGGGCACCCCCGATGCCGCCACCGCCAAGCAGCTGCGCGATGAGCTGAGCGCCATCGGGTTCTTCGACTGGGCCATCAACAAATAATCCCCCCTGCACCATGGACACCCAAGCACTGGGGCAATTCTACAAAGAGCAGCTGCTCAATGATGTAGAGCCCTTCTGGTTCCCGCGCGCCATCGACCGCGAACACGGTGGTTTCTACCACTGCTTCGATGCCGACGGCACGCTGGTGGACAGCGACAAGAACGTCTGGGCACAGGGGCGCATGGCGTGGATGCTGCTCACCTGCTACAACAGCATCGAGCAGCGCCCCTACTGGAAAGAAGCCGCCGAAAGCGCCCTCAAGTTTCTGGAGGAAAAATGCGTTGACCCGAGCGACGGCCGCATGTACTTCCACGTCACGGCCGACGGCACTCCCATCCGCAAGCGCCGCTACGCCTACAGCGAATGCTTTGCCGCCATCGCCTGGGCTGCCCACTACGGCGCCACCGGCGACCCGCACAGCGCCGAGCGCGCCCGCCACTGGCTCGATGTCTACACCGACATCTTCTTCACCCCCGGCAAGATGCAGCCCAAGACCACGGGCAAGCGGCCGAGCGAAAATCTCGGCTGCCGCATGATTATGATTGTCACCTGCCAGGAAATCCGCCGCTATTTGGGCGACCCCGACGGCAGCCTGACCGCGTGGATCGACCGCTGCATCCGCGACCTGCAAACCCTCTTCATCCACGATGAACTGCGCGCCGTGGCCGAGAATGTCGCCCCGGACGGCAGCATCATCGACCACTTCGACGAGCGCACGCAGAATCCCGGGCACGCCATCGAGGGCGCATGGTTCATCCTGGCCGAGGCTCGCGAGCGAGGCGGCGACCAGAGCGAGCTCATCGCCACCGCCCGCAAGATGATCGACTGGTCGCTCGAGCGCGGCTGGGACAAGAAGTACGGCGGCCTGCTCTACTACACCGACATCTACGGCAAGCCCGTGCAGGAATACTGGCACAACATGAAGTTCTGGTGGCCGCACGACGAAGCGCTCATCGGCACCTGCCTCGCCTACGTCATGACGGGGGATGAGCACTACGCCGAGTGGCACGAGCGCATCCGCGACTGGTCCTTCGCCCATTTCCACGACAAGGAACACGGGGACTGGTACGGCTATCTGGAGCGCGACGGCAGCCCTGCCAACGGGCTGAAGGGCACCATGTGGAAATCCTTCTTCCACCACCCCCGCGCCCTCTGGTTCTGCGCCCACTTCCTCGGCGCCATTCCCGCACCCAAAACACAACACTCCTGATTTCCACCTAACCACTCCGAATCCATGATTATCGGCATTCTCAACTCCGGCGGCGATTGCCCGGGCATCAATGCGGTCATCGAGGGCTACGTCTCTGCGGCCTATCGCCGCGGCTGGCGTGTCATCGGCTTCCACGACGGCTTTGAAGGGCTGCTCCCCGTCGCCGGCGGGCGTCGCTACGAAACGCTCACGCCCGACAAGACGCACCAAATCCGCTCCTACGGCGGCACCATCCTCGGCACCACCAGCACGGGTAATTTCAAGATCCACATCAACAAACTCGGGCGCGCCTCCATCGACACGGACATGCTGGCCAAAGCCAAGAAAACCATCACGGCTCTGGGGCTGGAAGCCCTCGCCGTGGTGGGTGGATCCGGCTCGGCCCGCACGGCCAGCCTGCTGGCCGATGAGGGCTTGCCCGTCATCTCCATCCCCAAGACGATTAACAACGACCTCTGCGAAGCCTCCGACTACACCTTCGGTTTCCAAAGTGCCGTCACCACCGTCACGGAATCCATCGACCGCATCCGCACCACGGCCAACTCCCACCAGCGTATGATGGTGGTCGAGGTCATGGGCGACCAGTCCGGCTGGATTGCCCTGCACAGCGGCATCTCCACCGCAGCGGATGTCGTGCTCATCCCCGAAATCCCCTTCGACCTGCAAAACGTAGTCGAGTGCATCAAAGCTCGCAAGGCCACGGGACAGCGCGAAATCATCGTCGTGGTCTGCGAAGGCGCTCGGCTCAACGGCGAACTCATCACCATCCGCAACAAAGACAAGGGCGAAGAACGCCTCGGCGGCATCGGCAATCGGCTCTCGCGCATGCTGCAAGAACTCACCGGCATTGAAACGCGCTACTGCGTGCTGGGGCACACCCAGCGCGGCGGCTCCCCCTGCGCCTTCGACCGAATCACCGCCCTGCGCTTCGGGGTGGAGGCCGTCAAGCTCATCGAGCGCCGTGAATACGGCAAGACCCTCGTCCTCAACGGACCGAACGTCAACACCGTCTCCATCGAAGAGGCCGTGCGCTCGCTGCGTCTCGTCCACCCCGACAGCCAGCTGGTGCGCACGGCGCGCGACCTCGGCATCATCTTCGGCGATCGCGCCCCCGACCAACTTATGAGCGAGCGCGCGATGGAAACCGCCGCCAAAGCCGCCAAGAAGTGCAGCAAGAAGGCCTGTAAAACCAAGAGCGCATGAAGTCCCCCCTGACCATCGTCGGTGCCTGCTTCGGGCTGTTGGCTGCCCTGCTCGGCAGTTCCTGCTCCTCAACGGAGGGAGTTCTCCCCGAGGAAACAACGCCGAGCTATGTCTGCGTGGAAACCAACAGCGGGCGCATTCTCTACGCGCAGAACGCAACGGAGAAACGCCCCATCGGCATGCTGACCAACCTCGCTACCGCCTGCGTAGCCATGGATTGGATTAAGTCTGCCGGTGTGGAGCTGGATCGGCAGATTCCCGTGCCGGCAGCCGCTGCGCAGTGGCCTAAGACCAACCTGCTCAAGCTGAAGCCGGGGGAGACCATGACCATTCGCGACGCGCTGTACTCCACCCTCATGTGGGACGACAGCGCCAGCGCCATGACCCTCGCCTATGCCTGCGGCGCCTACCTGAATCCCCATGATCCGGCCGCAGCTTTCGTCAACCAGATGAACCGCCTCGCGGCGCGTCTGCTGATGAGCTCCACCTACTTCAAGGGGACCAGCGGTGCGGTCGTCTCGCAATCCACGGCGCGCGACCTCGCCCTACTCGGCATGTATGCCATCGGCAACCCCGACCTGTTGGCCATCACCAACCGGCCGGGAACCACCGTCACCATCAACAGCGCCACCGGGAGCCGCACGCAGCTTGTGCGCAACAATAACCGCCTGCTCGCCCTCTCGGAAATGGTCGACGGGCTCAAGGCGGGGCAATCGCGCAGCGCCGGAGCCTGCCTCATGGCCACGGCACGCCGTGTCTCCGTCAAACGCATCAACCCCGCAACCGGCAAGCAAGCCACCTATGGTCAGCGCCTGCTCGTGGTCATGCTCGGCATGCCCAACTCCAAAACACGCTACACCACCGCCGCCCACTTCCTGCGCGACGGCTGGGATGTTTGGGAGCAATGGCTGCCCACCAACGACTACCAAGATAAAACCAAATTCATCATTCTCCCTAACTAACAACTCTTCCTCCCATGAACATCGGTATTTTGAACGCCGGCGGCGATTGTCCCGGATTGAATGCGGTGATTGAAGGCGCCGTCTGCGCCGCCTCCGCCCGCGGCTGGATTGTCTACGGCTTTTACGATGGCTTCGAGGGGCTGCTTTCGACTCCCGAAAACGAGCGCTGGCGCATCCTCACCCCCGAAAACTGCCACAACATCCGCTCCGAGGGCGGCACCATTCTCGGCACGGTCAACAAGGGCAACTTCACCGTCAAGAGCGGCGTCGGCGGTCGCATGCAGATTGCACAAGAGGTACTCGACCGCAGCAAAGCTACCGTCGAACGCCTGCAACTGGAGGCGCTCATCGTCGTGGGCGGCGACGGCTCGCAAACCATCGGGCTCGAACTGCGCCAAATCGGCCTGCCCATCGTGGGCGTTCCCAAGACCATCGACAATGACTTGGGCGCCACCGACTACACCTTCGGATTCTGGACCGCCGTGTCCATCGTTTCCCAAAACCTCGACCGCCTGCGCACCACGGCCTACTCGCACCAGCGCATGATGGTGGTGGAGGTCATGGGGCGCCACGCAGGCTGGATTGCCCTCTACGGCGGCATGGCCGGCGGCGCAGATGTCATTCTGCTGCCGGAAATCGAGTTCACCCTCGAAGATGTGGTGCGCAAAGTCGAGCTACTCAAGGCGCTCGGTCAGCGAGAAATCCTCGTTGTCGTCAGCGAGGGCGCCAAGATTTCCGGCAAACTGCTCACGCTGGATGAGGAAACCAAGGGCGAGGTACGCCTCGGCGGCATCGCCAACTTCCTCTCCACCAAGCTGGAGACCATCACCGGCATCGAAACCCGTTATTGCGTGCTGGGCCACACCCAGCGCGGCGGTGCGCCCATTCCCTTCGACCGTGTTCTCGGTGTGCGCTGCGGTGCCAAGGCCATCGACCTCATCGAGGAGGGCAAATTCGGTGAAACCGTGGCTCTGAGCGGTATCGACATGGTATCCATGCCCATCGAGGAAGCCGTGCGCACCCTGCATCTGGTGGACAGCAAGAGCCAAATCGTCGAATCGGCCAAAGAAATCGGCATCTCCTTCGGCGACTCCGAAAGCTAAACGCACACTGTTTCCCTACCTCACCCCCCTGCGCCCCCCGCGCATGGGGGTTTTGTGCGTACCGGCGAGGGCAAAGCGGCGCCCTCTCTTGCAGCTCTCCGGGGCACCAAAAACCCCCGCCGTCCGAATGAGGGCGGCGGGGGTGGGCAGTTGAGCCGCGGACTCGGCGGTATCAGAACTCGTAGTGCAGACCGACGTTGCCGGTGACACTGCCGCGCTTGGCTCCGACGCGACCATAGCCACCCGCCACCAAATCCAGCTGCTCAGAGAGGGGGATGGTGGCATTCAGCCCGAACTGACCGTAGAAGCAGTCGCGCTTCGAGGATTCAACGCTGAACGGAAGCCCCTCGGCACCCGCGAAACGGTTGACCGCATCGGGGCTGCGGTCGCTGAGCTCGAACACCGCTGAGGCCGAGGCCGTCAGCGTGCCGCGCTCGCGCTGCGGCAAAGCGCGGAACTGCATGGTGTAGCGCGCACCGAGACCGAGCTGCACGAGATTGAGGTTGTCGTACTGCGTGTTGAGGCTCGCCTCGCCCGCACCGTGTTCGCGCAGGTTGTTGATGTCGATGTAGGCGTAGTTAACATCGAAGAAGGGCGTGGCCACGGCGTTCTGAGATTCAAGGACGAAATCCCGGCTCAGCTCGTAGCCCACGTTGATGGAGTGTGCCGTCATGCTACCCTGCGCGGTCGCGGCGAAATCATGCCCCGGAGCGCTGACCGTGATACCGCGCCGCGTGTCGAAATCGAAGATACCGACACCGACCGACAGCTTGTGGTCATACGAGCCCGTACGCACGGCGCTGTAGAGGTCGATGAAGTAGGTATCCGTGTCGAACTTCGTCTCCGGAGCGCGGGCAATGCCGTTCTCATAGCCGAAGGCCAGCCCGAGGGTCGCATGGCAGCAAAGCTGGCGATCCATCCCCAGCAACAGCCCGTTCCATGTGCGGGAGTACTTACCCATGGCGCTCTGGCTGCTGATGCTGTCGTAACCGCCCGTGTAAACCATCCACACATCGTTGCGGCGCACGGGCATCTCCCAACCGCCCTTACCCATCGTGCAGGGCGTGGGGGCGCTGATGCGCGAACGCAGGGTATCCAAGTGGTGGCTGGTGGCATCGAGCACGGCATGCTGGGCGATGGTGTTGCTCACGCCCGACGCACTTTGCAGGCCGGCGGCGGCAGCGCCACTGCTGCGGGTGTAGTCAAAGGCATCCAACAAGCGATCCAGCTGATTAGTCGAAGCCGCCAGCGTACCCTCCGTGTGGCTCACCTCGCCCGCCAGAGATTGCAGCACCGACGAAACCGCGCGCTGATTGGACGTCTGCCCCGCGATGCGGTAGTTATCGCTGAACACGAGCGAGGCTCCCTGCCCCGGAACCGTGGCCACATACACGTTGTGATTGGTGAGCAAGCGCTGGTAGGTACCATTCTCCGCCATCGCTACATCATACAGTGCATCGGGGTTGAAGCCGCTCACCACCGTACCGTTGACAATCGGCGTGGTCGTGCCGTCGACCAGCAGCGACTCGTTCGGCAGAGCCTCCGCCGCACGCTGCACGACATCGGGATTGAAGGTGACAAACACGCGAGCGCCGTCGGCATCGAGCGTGCCTGAAAGATGGAGCACATCCGCCGTCACGCTGCCATCGGCACCGATGGCCACATCCTCCCACAGCAGCGTGTGCGGCGAGAGCGCCAGACTGTTGCCCTGCGTCACCGTTCCGGCCACTGCGTGGTCAAAACTCAGGATGCTGCCGATGTTGCGGTAGCCCGCGCGCGTGTTATCGTCGCGCGTGTAAGAGCCGTCGATGAGGAAGCGATTGAGCACGGCGTTCGCCGCACGATTACCCTCATCCTCGGTGGTATCAATCGAGCCGATTTGCACAGGTCCCTCGGCATAGGAAGCCGCCGTAGTGGTGAAGTTAGAATCCTTGAGCACCGTCACGGCGTTCGCGTGCAGCCCCGTGCCGTTGAGCTGCACTTCAGCGCCGGCACCATCCATGGCCACAATCGTGCCCTGATAGGCGGTGGCGTCCTCGCTCAGGCTCAGCATACCGCCCGACAACACGTTGATGACGCTCTGCGTGTCCTGCGAGGCGATGGGCGCGTTCAGCAGCCCGCCCTCATACAAATCCAGCTCGCTGTCCGTGTCGAACATGATGACCGGCTGTGTGCCACCGGGAGCCGCCACGGTACTCAGCACAGCGTTGGTCAGCTTCACCTCATGCTGCAGCACGATGTCCCCGCCCGTGGCCTGGATATCCGTAGCTCCCGTCAGATTCTCCACCTGCACATTGTCCAGCACCATGCCGGCCGCCACCGTCGCGCCCGAGCCCAGCACCACGTCGCTCGTTCCGCCCGAGCTGATGGTCGAATCACCGGTGACGGTAGCCAGCTTGCCGGTCAGCCCCGCAATCGTCACCGACTTGCCCGAGTTCACCGTGCTGTTGCTGATGAGGGTGTAGGCGCCGGGGTCAAGGCTGTTGTCCGTGCTCAGGACGATGGACTCCTCGGCCGCTTGCAGCGTGGCGCCGATGAGGATGTTGCTCCCGCTCAGCGTCAGGGTGCCCTGATCGGCCACCACGGCAGCGGAAATCGTGTTAGTGCCCGTCAATTCCAAATTGCCTGCGGTCGCCACCAGCTTGCCCGTCACGCTGTTCGTGCCGCTGATGGTCGTCGACTGCGCGGCAACGCTCGTTTGGGTATCGGCCTCGAAGGAATTGTCGCCGCTGATTTGTATGGTGCCCTGTGCAGCGCTCAACGAGGCATCCCCGAAGGTGTTGTCGGCCGTCGCACCGGAGGAGCTGATGCGAATGCTGCCCTGCTGCGCCGTCAGCGCGGCGCCGTCGTTGATGCTGTTATCGCCGGTCAGCACCAGGTCGCCGGTGGTCGTGGTCAGCGCCGAATCGGTGCCGCCCACCGTGGTGGCATTGCCGTTGTTGGCAAAGCTCGCGGTCGTGACCGTGCCGTTGATGGTCACGGCAGCCGCATCGAGCGCAACGGATCCGCCCGCCAGCGAGCTGCCGGCACCCACGGAAAGCCCCAGCGTGCCGCTGCTCAGTGCGCTCGTCTCCGAGCCGTCCGCGTCAACCGTCACGCTCGTGCCCGTGCCGCTGATGCTCAGCGTGCCGCCGTCGAGTTGAATCTGCCCGTCAACGGTCAGCTCGGCAGCCGCCTCGACCGTCATCGTCGCGGCACCCGTCCCGGCCGCACCCAGATTCCCTGTCACCAGGAAGGTGCCGGCATGGGTCACCAGGATGGTTCCCCCCGCATTGGTCAGCACATTGCCATGGTAGATCTGCTCGGCAGGTGTCGCCCCGGTCACATCGCCCAGCGTCACGCTCTGCAGAGCCGTAACCGAACCGTCGATGGTATCGGAGCCCGTGATCACCGAGCCCGTGGCGGTGAGCGTAGTGCCCGTCGCGCCGGTACCGGTCAGCGAACCGAGCAATTCGGCGGGTGTCGCCGTCACACCGCTCAGGGTGGCGGTCTCAACCCCGGTGTAACTATTGGCATCGGTGGTATTGGTGACAGTCACCGTTGCCTGCTCCACGGGAACGGCAAAGGCGGTATAGGCCGAAGCAGCGACGGTCACAACAGCAGCCAGCAGCGCGCGGCGCAGCGGCATGGGTAAATGTGGTCTCATGATGATGATAATTGGGTAATTAGGCAGACCGTCGGGGCGGGATTGCCCCGCTCGGTCATGCAGGCATCATAGCGGCCTGTTCGGGGGCTGTCCATGGATATTAGAGGCGAGTACGCCCCTCCTCGGCAAACAGTTTTTCACCCCGACAGAAAAAAGACCGAAGCCGCCCCTGTTTTTGCTTGAAAGAGCTCGAAAAAAGTGTAGAAATAGGAGCCGATGGACGAAGCGCCAGCCCCTTTCTCGCGCCAGTGCCGTGTGCCCGCCGTTTTCCAATGGGAAATGGTGCGCAAGGCGCTGCGCGCAGCGGAGGAGGGAGTCTACTGCTGGGACATCGACAGCGGTGAAATCTTCTACACCGAGCAGTGTATGCGCACAATGGGGCTCCCCATCACCGAATGGGCGCCCAACATCTTCACCGAACCCGATCGCTGCATCCACCCCGAAGATTTGCACTTCTTCGTCACCACGGTGCAGCACTACCTGGAACGCCCGCGCAGCAGCCCGCTGCGCGTGGAGGTGCGCCTGCTCAATCTACGCTCGCGCGGGTGGAAGTGGACGCGCATCAACGGGTTGGTCGAGCGCGATACCGAGCAAAAGCCCAAGCGCCTCGTGGGCATGTGGGTCGACATCACCCGCCGCAAAATGGCCGATCTGCACGCCATGGAAGACCGCGACCTCTTCCGCACCCTCATCAACTGCCTGCCCGACAACATCTACTACAAGAACCGCGAATCGCGCTTTGTCATCGCCAACGAGGCCACCACGCGCAAGATGCGCGTCCCCACCCCCTCCGACCTCATCGGTCGTGGCGACGATGACTTCTTCTCCCCTGAAATGTGTGCCGTCTCGCGCCGCGAGGAGCAGGAAATCATGCGCAGCGGACAGCCCGTCACCAACCGCATCCACCACGAGACATGGAAAGGAGGGCGCGACACCTGGTCGCGCGTCTCCAAGTTCCCCTGGTACGCTGCCGACGGCAGCGTCAAGGGCATTGTCGGCATTTCCTCCGATGTGACCGAACTGGTGGAAGCACGGGCGCGTTACCAGCGCATCGCCGCCCAGCTCGACGAGCGCAACCGCGCACTGGAGAAAGAAATCAGCCTCGCGCGCGAGATTCAGCAGGCGCTGCAACCCCTCAGCATCCCCGACCGCGAATGGCACCACCGCGACGGCAGCACGCGGCGCGCACACTTCCACCATGTCTACCTCCCCTCCACCGGTGTGGCGGGCGACTGCTTCGAGGTGTTCCCCATCGGCGCTGCGGGGCTGGGCATGATTATTTGCGATGTCATGGGGCACGGCGTGCGAGCCGCCCTCATCGCCTCCATGTTGCGCGGGCTGATGGAGCAGGTGTCCAACCTGGCGGACACCCCTGCCCTGCTGCTCTCCTCGCTCAATCGGCAACTCTTCCGCATCTTCAGTCAGGCCAACATCACCATGTTCGCCTCGGCCTGCTATGTCTACCTCGACCTCGACAAGCGTCGCCTGACACTCTCCGGCGCGGGGCACCCCGCTCCCATCGTGCTGACAGCCGATGGGAGCCCCCTGCTACCCGCCATCCCGCGTTCTCCCGCTCTCGGTCTGCTGGAGGGAGCCATGTTCCGCGAGAGCGAGCTGAAACTGGAGCCCGGCATGAAGCTCATGCTCTATACCGACGGGCTCACCGAAGCGCGCAACGCGCAGCACGACGAGCTGGGCACCCCGCGCATCATGGACTTCCTGCACGAACGCAGCCCCCGCAACATCCGCGAAATGCTCGACATCTCGCTCGCCTGCATGCATAACTTCACAGGCACCACGCGGCAGGACGATGATATTTGTCTGCTGGGGGTGGAGTACAGCGAAGAATAAGTCGGCGGCTCATCCGCACGCTCTCGGCGGGCGGGCGAAAATGCCCCGGATTGGGCTTCGGAACGCAAAAGATGCTTGCCATGACGCTGTTTTCGGGGTATTCTGCTCCCGGTTATCACGCTGCAAGACCTATGAAGGATGATGCTTCCCCTCTCAACCTTTCTGAGTTGACTGATTTTCAATTCGGGCCCTCGTGGGCGCGCTCCGGTTCCGTCCCTGCGGTCGACTACACCCGCCTGCCCCGTGAGGCACGCGATCAGCGCAGCAACGAGCGGGGAGAGCGCCACCCCCGCCGCCAAGAGGGTGAGCGTCGCAGCATCGGTCGCGATCAGCGCGGCGAACGCAGCCACGCGCCGCGCAACCGCCGGAGCGAAGCACCCGAGCGCCGTCCGCAACGCGCGCTTCCCGAGCCCGCCGCGGGCTACCGGGTCGAGCTCCGCCCCGCCAACGTCATTCTCGAAGTCTTTGCCGCCGAAATTCAGAAGCAGAAGCGCACGCTGCCCCTCATCGAGCTCGCCAGGGTCGTCATGGCTGCCAAGAATCGCTATGATTTGGTGTTCATGAAGATGGAGGAGGGAGCCCCCCTGATTCATTCCCGCAAGGGCGACGGCGCCTGCTGGCTCACGCGCGAGGAAGCACTGGCCTACCTTCCCAAGGCTCCGTGGCTGACCGAGCTTTACAGCACCGAGGAAGTGGAAACCGAAGCCCCCAAGGGGCAGTTCACGGCGGTGGCCGTTTGCGCGCTGGGCGGAGAGCTCATCGGTCCTGTCAACTGGCACGGCTATCAGGTCGCGCTCATGAACCTCTACCGCAGCAAGTACAGCCGCATGCCGCTGGATGTCTTCAAAAACAACGTGCGTCTCAACAAGGACGAAGAGACCGTGGCGGCGTGGCTGAAGAGCGTCTCGCACAAAACCGTGTGGAAGCCCACCCGCGAGGGGGCTGCCGAACTCGTGCTGAACGACTGGCGCGCCGTGGAGGCCGATTTCGCCGCCGTACACTTCGACGACTGCTACGAAACGACAGACAAGGTGTTCATCAACGGAGCGACCGAGCGCACCCGCCTGAGCCCCGGCTTGGCGGCGCACCTCTCCATCCTCTCCGATCGCACGCGCAGGTTCCCGCAGATGCTTATCCCCAACCTCTGCCACGGCATGGCGCGCTTCCACCTGCCCATCTTCAAGTGGCACGGCAAGTACTACACGGGGCCCAGCCGCGTGCGCGCCATCCCCGAGGGCACGGTGCTGGCCGACCGCATGATGTCCATCATCAACTGGAGCCGCGAGAACAGCGGCAAGACCTGCGACCTGATGTTCGCCGCCCTCTCGGGCGTGCCCGCCGGAACAGACGAGGCCGGCAAAGCCGCCGCCGCCGAGGCCTATGCCCCCTACGTGGCCGACATGATTTGGCTGCTGGAGCAGGGCTACATCGTCGTCACCGGCGACAACGCCGTCTGGTTCCCCAAGGGCGAGAGCGCCCCGCAACCCGCCCTGCAGAGCAAGGATAAAAAAACACCTGCCAAGCAGAAGAGGGGCGGCAAAGGCTCCGCCGTGAAGCAAGCTCCCACAGCTACTCCCACCGAGGAAGCACCTGTTGAAGCTCCCGCCGAGGCAATGCCCCCCGCCGAAGCGCCGGCGACTCCCGAGGCCAGCACCGAAACCCCTGCCTGATTGACGCCCATGCTTCTCCCCATCAACCAATATGGTGACCGCGTTCTGCGCGAGGTCTGCGCCCCCGTGACGGATACAACGGGGCTGGAGACGCTGGCGCAGGACATGCTCGAGACCATGTACGCGGCGCACGGCATCGGGCTGGCGGCGCCGCAGATCGGGCGCAGCATCCGCATGGTGGTCATCAACGTCTGCCCGCCCGATGACGAGGACGCCGCCGAGGACGGCGAGGAGCTCTGCACCGTCAACGGCGAGGAGCGCCCCGTGCGCAGCATCATGCCGCTCATCTTCATCAATCCCGAGATAGAGCCCTACGGCAAAAACGAGCTCTTCACCGAGGGCTGTCTGAGCGTACACAACGTGCGCGCCAACGTCATCCGCCCCGATCGCGTGCGCGCCACGCTGCCGCAGCTCGACGGCAGCGTGCTGGAGCTGGATTGCGGCGGGCTGCTGGCGCGCTGTCTGCAACACGAGTGTGACCACCTCGACGGGCACCTCTTTGTCGACCGCGTTTCCAGCGCGGCGCGCATCACCCTCAAGAAGAAGCTGCAGCGCCTCTGCGACAGCCGGCGCTGAGCACGGCACGCAATCCTCCTCCCCCGACCTGCGTTCCCGCTGCGAACTCAGGCTCCTTTGCTGCTCACAGCGAGCGCCATGCCGCCGCCAGCATCGCCGCATACACCGCGCGGCGCGGCAGTTTCACCCGCTCCGTGCCCCGGCGTGCGCGCAGCAGGCGCAGCGTACCCAGCCCCAAGAGCGCGGGCAGCAGCGTGGCAAAGCGCAGGCGGAACGAACGCAAACGCCGCGCGTAATCCACCCCGTCGCGCAGGTAGCGCTCCGCGCGCGCGCACCAGCGCTCCCGCTCCGCAGCGGCGAAGTAGCGGCGCCCGCGCGCGGCGTCCTCCTCCTCATCGCGCAGAATATTCACCAGCTGCAAGCCGCGCCCGTAGCGCAGTCCCGCCTCGGCCATCAGCGCGCGCTGATCGGGGGGCGCAAAGCCCCCGCCCAGGGCCGCAAAGCCCAGCTCCGTCCAAAAGACACCCACACAGCCCGCCACCCCATCGCAGTAGCGCAGGTTCGCCTCCTCCGTGCTCAAATCCACCGCCGGCGCCAAATCCTCCAGCTGTGCGCCGATAATCGTGACCAACACGCGGCGCACGAGCGTCCCCTGCTCCGGCGGCAGCTGCTCCAGCCGCAGCAGCCAATCACCATAGAGCCGCAGCAGCACCTGCTCCGTGGGCGAGCCCGCCAGAGCGGGCGCTTGCAAGCGCATGAACAGCTCCTCCAGAGCCTCGGCATCCGCCTGCCCCGACAGCGCCGACCGCATGAGCCGCAGCACGGTGCGTCGCTGCTCCGGGGGGGCGCTGCTCACATCCGCCACGTTGTCGCTCACCCGCGCCAGCAGATAAGCCACCGAAATCGCCGGGCGCATCGCCGGCGGTAGGTAGCGCATCGTCAAATAAAAACTGCGCGACACCGAGCGCAGCAGCTCCTCGAACTCCCGTTCCCCCGTCATCGGCATCTCCTCCTGCTCAGCCCATGCGGCGCAGCGCCCCGCGAATCAGCTCGTCCGTCGTCGCCGCCGGGTTCTCGCGCACCAGCGCCGCAATCGCCTTCTTGGCCTCGCCCTGCTTAAAGCCCAGCGCCACCAGCGCCAGCTCCGCATCGCCCGCCGCCTCGCTCGTCGTCCCTGCCTGCTGCGCCTCCCAGGTCGACGCCACGCCGATCTTGTCCTTCAGCTCCAGAATAATGCGCTCCGCCGTGCGTTTGCCCACACCCTTGGCGCGTGCCACCGCCTGCACATCGCCGCTCACCACGGCGGACTTGAAAGCATGCACATTCAGGCTGCTGAGGATGGCGACCGCCGTCGCCGGGCCAATGCCCGACACTCGCTCGATGAGCAATCGGAAAATATCGCGCTCGGCATCCGTAGCAAAACCATAGAGAGTCTGCCCGTTCTCGCGCACATGCACATGCGTTTTGAGCGTCAGGGTCTGCCCGAGATGCGGGTTGAGCGCATCGAAGGTCGACAGCGGCACCTGCACCTCATAGCCCACGCCGTTCACATCCAACACGAGACACTGCGGCAAAGCCTCCGCCACCACGCCGCGCAGAAAAGCAATCATGGCGTCATGCTACCAAACGCCCCCCCCGCAAGTCAAGACCGACATATGCTTGTATCGGCGGAGAATGCTCATTATTCACCTGCTGGTGTAGCCATTCCCACAAATTGATATAGCTCATGAGATGGATGCGGAGGAAGGACACTCCATGGGAAATATGCCAATCATATTGAGCCTTGTTCTTCATGTATTGCAACAGCGCGATTTCTATCATCGCTGTGCCAAATCCGGCACATTACCGCATTCGTGTTCGTGACGATAAAGATGTTGATGCGCAGGTTTTGCTTGAACGTCTTAAAAAAGCTTTCAATATTCCGCCCGGCCTTGTATAGAGAGCTGATGGTGCAGGTGGATGGAGGTGTCGCGAAAGACCCGGGCATTGCGTTTGGCATGTTGACGGCTCAAGGCATTGCGGGATGGTACACGACGAATGCCGAGATGGTTAAGCCCCCCCTCGGATGGCTTGCATTCCCTTATGGATGTCGCGCAGCGACTGGCAATCTGCCAGATGACAACACAACGGGGTAATGAGGCGTGTCCATGTGTCCAACGCTCTTTTCCCTTATTCCGGGCTATTCTTCTACCACGTCCGGAAATCTTTGGGACACGTGTGCCCGACATCCTCATAACACTGATGAACAGGAAACAGACCCAGGGATGTTGTGCTCCCCCCGGCTTTACCGGAACCGACCCGTTCGCTGCGTCGGCACAACTTTGTCACAGCTGCATTTTTTGCTCGCAGAGCCCCCACACCCATGCTAAAGTGGCGGGCGCAGAAACCACGTTTCACCACCATGGCTATTAAACTGTTTATCCCCGGTCCGACCATTGTGTCGGAGGACGTTCTTGCCGAGCTCAGCCACCCGATGATTTCCCACCGCTCCAAGGCAGCATCGGAGTTGCAGAAGAGCATCTCGGACAATCTGCAGAAAATTCTCTTCACCAACAACCGCATCCTGCTTTCCACCTCCTCGGGCTCAGGCTTCATGGAGGGTGCCATCCGCTCCTGCACAGCCAAACGCGCTGCGGTGTTCTCCATCGGTGCTTTCGGCGACAAGTGGTTCAAGATGGCCAAGGCCAACGGCATCCCCGCCGACAAGTTTGCCAGCGAGATGGGCCAGCCCACCACCCCCGAGATGGTGGATGCCGCCCTTGCCACCGGCAAGTACGACCTCATCACCGTCACGCACAACGAGACAAGCTCAGGCGTGCAGAACCCCGTGGAGGAGATTGCCGAGGTCATGAAGAAATACCCCGATGTCGTCTGGTGCGTGGATGCCGTGTCCTCCGCCGCCGGCTCCAAAATCGAGACGGACAAGCTGGGCATCGATGTACTCATCACCTCCACGCAGAAGGCGCTGGCGCTGCCCCCCGGCATGGCCATTGCCGCCATGAGCCAAAAGGCCTACGAGCGCACGGCGCAGGTGGAGCACCGCGGTCTGTACTTTGACCTGCGCACCATTTGGGACTTCATCGACAAGAAGAACTACCAGTACACCTCCACCCCCTGCCTGACCATCATGTTCGCGATGGACAAGCAGCTCAAGCACATCGTGAACGAAGAGGGCATCGAAGCCCGCTTTGCCCGCCACGAGGAGATGGCCAAGTGGACGCGTGCCTGGGCGGACGAGTACTTCCGCGTTTACCCCAACCGCAACTACCTCTCCAAGACTCTCACCGTCATCGACAGCCACATCAAGGCGACGGGTGAACTGCTGGACTTCAAGGCGCTCAACGCTTTCCTCGCCACGCGCAACATGACGGCGGGCAACGGCTACGGCGATCTGAAGGACAAAACCTTCCGCATCGCCCACATGGGCGAGCTGACCATCGACGACCTCAAGGAGGTGACCTCCTCCATCGAGGAGTTCATCCGCAAGTAAGCCCACCTCGATTGCATCCGACCGCAGCACCCCTGTTCCCTTGCGGGGCAGGGGTGCCGCTGATTAAGCCAAGCCATGATTCCCCAATACTCTCTCGATTATCAGGTGATGTACTACGACACCGACTGCGGCGGCGTTGTGCATAATCTGGCCTACCTGCGCTGGGTCGAGGAATGCCGCTCCAAGATGTGCGCCCACCTCGGCATTGACTACACAGAGATGGCCAAGCGCGGCTTGCACGCCGTGCTCGTCCGCACCGAGGTCGACTACTACGCGCCCGCCGTTCTCTCCGACATCTGCCGCGTGCAGGGTATTGTGGAACGAGCGCAGGGCTCCTCACTTTGGGTGCGGGTGGAGGTGCGCCGCGCCGCCGATGACAAGCTGCTTGTCTCCGTACACCAGCGGCTCGCCCTCGTGCAAATGCCCCAGGGTCGCCCGCGGCGAGTGCCGGCCGAGTGGGCAGCGCTCGCAGCGCCTGCGGAGGCGCAGGGCTGAGCAGCGGCGCGTCAGCGCTCCCGCTTCCCCGCGCCGAGGAGCAGTGCTGCCAGACAGCCGAGGGCGCCCAGCGCCCCCCCGAGCAGGAGGTAATGCCCCGGCTCGCGGATGACGCGCAGCTCGGCATGCGGCACCCCGTTGTACAGCGCGACGCGGCGGAAGCAGAGCAACCATCCCCGGCTGCGCTGCGGCTCACCGGGCTGCAAGTGCAGCACACGCTGCTCCGTTCGCCCGCGGTAGGAGCTCAGCACCCGCGCGCGAATTCCCTGCCCCTCGGCGGCATCAGCCACGAAAGAGAATCCCAAAGGAATCAGCTCGCCCACCTCGCTACCCACCATCTCATGCACCTCGGTGCAACCATCGATGGGCAACACCAGCGGCAAATCACAGGAGCCCAGCCGATTCCACCCCCAAGCGACCACCACCAGCGCCAGGGCAAGCACCGCAGCGGCGCCCCAGTGCGAGCGCGCGAAAAGCCGCGTGCTCAGGTAGCCGAACACCAGCGTAAAGATCAGCCCCACCGTCGCCGTGCAGCCCATGGCAAAAGCAGCCCAAAACATCACACCGCCCACACGCGCATACCCCCAAGCCTCCGCGCCGAACTGCGCGGCAATCAGCACCCCGCTCACGGCAAAAAAGAGGCAGAGCAGCCCCGCCGCCCCGCGTATCAACCAGCGCGTCATCACCAATGAAGGGTTATGGCAAAGCTGCCGTACAGGTGATTCTTATCCTCGCCACGGTAGCTGCGCGAGTGGCACACCATCCCCGCAAAATAATCCACCCCCCGGCGCACCACGCCCAGCCCCAGCTGCCCCTCGACCTGCCAAGGTTTGCGGCTGCAAGTCTTGTGAGGGAAACTGCGGAAAACACCGCCGTCAATCGTGATATCGCGCGCCACATAGGCGCCGTACACCGAACCCACGAGGAAATAGGACATTTCCTCCGGTCGGTAGTCCGAGACACGGAGCAGCCCCCGGCCGAAATCCGCCGCGTGATTGCCGTTGAGCGCCATACTCTCCGGCAAATTGTGCCCCCAGCGCAACACGAGCCCCACGCCGCCGGACAGATCCACCGTACCCACATTCTCGCGGGTGAAAAGGCGCGCATCGCTTTGCCACAAGCCGCTACGGCACTCCGTGAAAGCCAGACGATAATCCTGCCGCGAGGAAAGCTGCACCGTTGCCTCTGCCGGCACCTGATACGACCAGCCCTCCCAACGCTCCATCCCGCAGGCGCGGTGCACAGCATCCTGCGAGTAGCGCGCAAAGGACGGGTTGCCCGTCGTCCCCAGCTGCAACTCCGTCGAGCAGCCCACCCAATCGCCGCGGCGCAGGTAGGCCGCCCCCAGCGCCAGATAACCCGCATAAGGGTGTTCGCCCGGCACACAGGCCTGCGTGTGCGTGGTGGGGGTGTAGATATTTTGCGTCAGGCTGAGCCCCCAGCTGTTGTGCTCATCCCAATCCTGCGCATAATCCAAGCGTGTGCCGTGGGAGTAGCTCTCGTCGGTATCCGCCGCCGAATCGTTCTCGAACAGCACGCGGAAGTGATGACGCGGCGCAGGGGTGTATCCCGGCTCGCCCGGCGCCGGAAGCGGGTTCAGACAATCAACGGCAGTCGACGCCGCCGCCATGACGACCCAAGGAATTGCGCTCATAGGCGTAGTATCTTCCTCTCCGCCCCCGGAGTCAAGGGAAAAGCTCACTCCGGGCGCTCAAACAAACCGAGGAAGTACGGCGGCGCCTCCGTCGTCAAATCGCCGATGGCCCAGATAAACGGGCGATCGAAGCGTAGGCGCGGCAGCGGCTCCGGCAGGAGGGCGCAGCACGGCATAGGCGCCATCGTCACCGCCGCCGCCACCGTCTCCTTCTCCGACAGCTCTACCATGCAACGCTGCATCACGTTCGACAAGCTCAGCCGCCCCCGAGGCGAATGCCCGAGCGCCGAAAAGTCCGCCTCCGGCTCAAACGCTGCCTGCAAGCCCGCCGCACAGAGCGAACTCTTCAGCGAAAAGGTCGGGGTCTGCACATTCATTTTGGGCAAATCCACCTGAACACGCTGCGGAGGTGCAACCGCCAGCGCCGCTCGAATCGCCGAGAATTGCGCCGCAGTCATCACCCGCGCGAAGGGGCGCGCCTCCCCCTTGGGCAGAATGCCGATGAAGCAACCCGGCTCGCCCTCGCGACCATCCCGGCGGTAAAACAAAGCCACCGCCTGCCAATCCGCCCCCTCGGCATAGCGAAACACATCGGTGCGGCTCATCATGTCCACCTCGGCCGTCCCGCCGCCGGGCAACGCAAAGGGCACACCCTGCCGCGTCTCCTCGGGCTCAAAGGGGTGGAGCCATTGCTCGCGCAGGTAGACGGCATTCGCGGCCACCAGCACCGTATCCGCCGACACATCCGCCCGAGAAAGCATCGTGGGGATACGCCCCTCTGTCTGCTCGCGGCACCAGCTATTGATGATGTTCACCGCCTCCTCGGGACGCTCGGCAAAGGACACACGCATCACCTGCCCGGCGCTCAGCCTCAGCTCAAAGCTCTCATCCGCGAACAGCGCATCGGCCGAGCGCACCTGCATGGCCGAGCACACCCCCTCGCGCCCCATGGGCAGTGCGTCGAAAGACGCGCGCGTCTCGCCCTGCGCACCGCGCTGCAGCAGGCGCAGCACCTTCTCCAGCGATGCCGGGGAGAACACCACATTGCCGGACTCGCGCTGCGCCAAATCGGCAAAGAGCTGCACGGCCAGCGCATCGCTCCGCAGCCCCGCCTCCGGCAGCATCAGGCAGGGCTCAGCCTCAGGGCGTGGGTCAGCAGGCATCAGGCAAGCGCCCAACAGGCATGCGCAAGACAAAGCCCGAACGGCAAGACACAAGGAACGCAGCATCATGCTCCCCAGCGTACCCAAAGGGCGGGAGAAAGTCAAGAGCCTGCGACATGCGGCTTGCCATCCCGCCGCGCCACAGGTAGAATGGGGGCATGAAAACCTGCTTGGGGAGCCTGCTGCTTGTTCCGGTGATACTCGCGCTGATCGGCACCGTGATCTACCACGCCTCCGTCAATCAGGAAGCCCGCTTCGAGCCGCGCGACACCAACGCCATCTACATCAACACCCAGCGCTCCTACCGCCCCCCCGTGGCGGTGCCGCCCAAGCGCGCGGTCGAAGCCCCGCAAGTCAACAACCCGCAACTGCGCGACGATGACACCGCCGAGGAGGTCGAGCCATGAGCACGCAGCGCCCCATCATCGGCTACACCCTCGGCGACCAAGCCGGCATCGGGCCCGAAATCATTGTCGCCGCGCTGCAGCAACTCCCGGCCAATGCGGAGTATCGTCTCATCGGCCGCCGCATCGCCGCTGTGCCGGGGCAGCCGACCGAGGCCACGGCACGCGCTGCCCTCGAACACCTCGAACTCGCCGCCGCAGCCCTGCGCGAGGGGAGCATTGACGCCGTTGTCACCGCACCCGTCTGCAAGGAAGCCCTGCACCGCCTCGGCTTCTCCTACCCGGGGCAAACGGAGTTCTTTGCCGATCGGCTCGGCGTGCGCAACTTCGCCATGTGTTTGGAGGGGGAGCACCTGACTGTCGCGCTCACCACGACCCATGTTGCCCTGTCCGAAGTGCCGCAACGGCTCAGCATCCGAGAACTCGTGCGCGTGGGTTGTTTGCTGGCGGAGTTCAAACGTCGCACGGGCACCGCGCACCCCCGGCTGGCCGTCGCGGGGCTTAACCCCCACAACGGCGAGAACGGCGCTTTCGGCGACGAGGAGAGCCGCATCATAGCGCCCGCCGTCAAGCAGCTGCGCGCGGCTCTGCCCTGGGCGAGCATCCACGGCCCCTGCGTACCCGATGTCGTCTACCGCGAAGCCGCTGCCGGGCGCTACGATGCCGTGCTCGCCCCCTACCACGACCAAGCGCTCATTCCCCTCAAACTGTTGGACTTCAACAGCGGTGTCAACGCCACCATCGGCTTGCCGAGGCTGCGCGTCAGCCCCGACCACGGCACCGCCTTTGATATTGCCGGCAAGGGGCTGGCCAACCCGGCCAGCACCATCCGCGCCTTCGAGGTCGCACGCCGCAGCATCAACCGCCTCCCCTGACCCTCCCCCGAGCAAGACGGGAGCGTCTGCACCGCAAAATGAAAAAAATGGGCGCAAACTGTGAATTTTGCTTGCATGGGGCGGGCGAATGTGCTTTAATCCGCCCGCACACTTCCGCCGCTGTAGCTCAGTGGTAGAGCAACGCATTCGTAATGCGTGGGTCGTCAGTTCAAATCTGACCAGCGGCTCTCTCCCCACGGAGAGATGAGTCTCCTGAAAGGGAGTTCGTGAAGCGTGCTGACAGACCAAGTGCCTCCGTAGCTCAGTTGGTAGAGCAGTTGACTCTTAATCAATTTGTCCGCGGTTCGAGCCCGCGCGGGGGTATCAGTCTGTCAGCAGGTTTGTGTGCCGACAGACAGAAAAGCCTCCGTAGCTCAGTTGGTAGAGCAGTTGACTCTTAATCAATTTGTCCGCGGTT